>URSD01000001.1 GCA_900550395.1 uncultured Porphyromonadaceae bacterium
CATGGGGTCAAAAATCAATTGTTTTCAGGGGTCAATCGCGCTTTGCCGCAGAGGGTCAATCACACTTGGCTTTTCCAGGAGGAGAAGATACCTCGCATAACGAGATACATAACGACAAAAGGTCAGAAGCGACAAAAGTCTTTATTAAAGTAATAACCTGAAGTCCGGTTGATAGTGCAAATGAAATTTGAGTGTAAATTTGGTTGAAACAGATATATGTGTTATCTTTGCACTGACAAAATAGGTGTGATTCACATATCTTTTGTCATTAATATAATTTAGTGCATGATAATAGAAAGAAATACCTATGTAAATCAGCTCCTTGCAAAGAGATGGAACGGCAAGGTTAAGATTATTACCGGAATCCGACGTTCCGGCAAATCATTCCTGTTGTCAACGCTTTTCAAAAACAGACTGATTGAGGAAGGTGCTGGTGAAGATGATTTCATAGAGCTTGATCTTGACCGCAAAGCAGATATAAAATACCGCAATCCGAATATCCTATACGACTATGTCATTGAACACGCGAAGGATCAAAGCAGAAAATTTTATGTGCTCATAGATGAAATTCAGCTCTCGTATAGAGTAAAGAATGACGATATAGACGAATCTTTGGTTCCGGCAGAAGACCGCGATATGCTCTATACTACGTTCTACGATATCCTGAATGACCTTATAGCGAGTCCGAATCTGGATGTATATGTAACCGGTTCAAACTCAAAAATGCTATCGAAAGACATTGTTACCAATTTCAGAGACCGAGGCTCGGAAATAAAGGTATATCCATTGTCTTTCTCAGAGTTCCTGACAGTTTCAGAAATGGAAAAAGCCGATGCTTTTGAGGAATATCTGATGTATGGCGGAATGCCGTTGGCTGTTCTCGAACCGGATGAAAAGGAGAAACGCAAATATCTTCAGGGATTGTTCTCCAATGTCTATATCAAGGATATTGTTGAGCGATATAAACTCAAAGATGACAGCATACTGAGTCCGCTTGTCGATGCGCTTTGTTCCGCCGTCGGGTCTCTTACCAATTCCAATAAGCTTGCAAATACAGCCGGTTCTGCCATTGGGAAAGCCCCCTCGCATAACACTATCAAGAAATATCTTGAATATGTGGAAGATGCATATCTTTTCCAAAGCGCACAACGATGGAATGTGAAAGGACGCAAATACTTCGACACGATACAGAAATATTATGCTATGGATCTTGGTCTCAGGAATGCCCGTCTGAATTTCCGGCAGCAGGAGCGTTCACATCTAATGGAAAATATGATATACAATGAACTGGTTCGTCGAGGATACTCAGTGGATGTGGGTATTGTTGAATTGGATCGTGTGATTGAAGGCAAACGAAAAGTTTCTCAATATGAAATAGATTTTGTTGTCAATATTGGGAATGACAAGATTTATATCCAGTCCGCATTAAATATAGATACACCGGAAAAGAAAGCCCAGGAATTATTCTCTTTAAAGAACACAGGCGATTTCTTCCGAAAAATAGTTGTCCTCGACGGTAATAGCAAGCCTTGGACTGACGAAGACGGCGTAATGTATATAGGTGTTATACCGTTTTTGCTTGAAGATATTCTATCTGAAACAAATATTTTATAGAAGAATAGGAACATAACGACAAAAGGTCAGAAGCGACAGAAGTCCTTAGAGGGTGTTATCGATACAGAAATAAAAGAGTTGATTTTTTGTTGACGGAGATGTACCTTGTCAGCCGTACATTTTTCACTCTCAGCTCATTTAATTGTTAATAATAATTAATTGTGCATCCATTTTGGTAGCCATTTGTTATTTTTGCAGCAAAATTATTTGATTATGGAGATTGTAAGCGCAAGAGAATTCCGCAGCAACCAGGGAAAATTCCTGAATTACGCCAAAGCCGGGAAATCGGTTGTCCTGACGTCGCGTTACGGCAATTTCAAGATAACACCCGTCAGCGACGAGGACGAAATTGTAAGACGCGATCTGCATGCGGCATGCGCCGAAGTTAAGGCGCACATAGAGGGGAAAACGCAACTGACCGATGCTAAAGGCTTGGTGTTCTGATGAAAGTCCTGGCTACTAAGACGTTCATAAAAAGTGCCAAGGCCATTGCGAAAAAATACCGGAGCTTCAATTCCGATTTCCAGAACCTTGTCGGTGAGCTGGAGAATAATCCGGCAGCCGGAGTCGACCTCGGGAATGGATTCCGCAAGGTAAGAATGGCGATAACATCCAAGGGCAAAGGCAAGTCGGGAGGATGCAGGGTAATCACCCTCGACCTGGTGGAAAGAAACGGATGTCTCTATCTCATGTACATTTACGATAAATCAGATTATGAGAACATTGCCCTGTCCGCAATAAAGGAATACGCATCGGACATGGGTCTGCTTTAGAGTTTAAACAGCCTCTTAGGGTCACCCCGCTTCCGGGAAGATGAAGGCGGAACGGATGGCGCGGCGGATGCGCTCGGCCGGCTCGCCGCCTGAGGCAAGGAGGGCGAGGACAGCGTCGGGCACGGCACGGCGGTCGGCGCGGCGCAGGCCGCAGCTCTCGGCCACGCGACACTCCTGGAGCATGCTCTTGTGGTTGAATACGCGCAGGATGGCATCGTAATCGCCATGGCTGACGTACTCGCCGAAGCGGCCGCACAGCTCCTCGTATACCTCGCGGGCCGAGGCGATGGAGCGCAGCCGCCCGATGTGCTGCTCCAGCTCGGCGATGCTGTTGCAGCGGCAGTCGACGCGGTGCTCCACGGTCACCTTCACGCGGTGGCGGGTATGCTCCAGGGCCTGACGCTCGAGCGAGGCGGCGAAGAGGTGGAGCAACGCCTTGCGCACGGCGGCGAAAGCCCTTGCGCCGTCGCGGCCACGGCTCTCGGCCAGGGTGCGCACCACATCCTCCAGCATCATGAGGTTTTCGACCTCGGCCACCTCCGGCACCATGATGCGGCGCGAGCGCAGGTACTCCACCTCGGCGGAGTCGCGCCGGTCGCGGTCCACGATGCCGCAGGCCGCGAGATGGTGGAAGTCGGCGAGACTGTTGAAACTGCGCACCGACTCTATCACCCTGTTGCAGCTGCCCAGCGAGCGCACCGTGTAGTCGCGGAACACCAGCGGATATAGCCGCGAGTCGATGCTGTGGACGCCGTCGCCCTCGATGAACATCACGGGCTTGCGGGCGCCTATCAGGGCCGAATAAATCTCGGGGCCGAAGCCGCTGTCGGGCGGCAGCAGCTCGTAGTCCCACTCCTCGCGGGCGGGGTCGTAGCCGCGCACCCACACCACGGAGGCGTCGCCGCGCGAGGCGGCGAAGTCGAGGTCGTGGGTGGTGTAGACCATCGTGCAGTCGGGGCGCAGCTGCTCCAGGCGGTTCCAGAGGGCTGCCATGGACGCCGGGTGCATGAACATTTCGGGCGAGTCGACCATCACCACGGCGCCACGCGGTGCGAACAGCAAGGCGCCGATATAGTAAAGCACGGCGCGCTCGCCGGCCGAGAGACGCGAGGCGGCGTAGGCGCCCGGCGTGTCGCGCCTCTCGATGAGCATGCGCTCGCCCTCTACGAGGATACGGTTGTCGGGGAAAATCTCCTGCCACACGGCTATTGTGCGGTCGAGGCGCGTGGCCCTGGGGCCGCGAGGGGCCGAGCCGGTGGCAGCGGCGAACTTGCTCTGAATCAAGTTGAGCATCTCCTCGTGCATCAGCAGCGCCATCAGGCGCTCAAAGCCGCCGGTGATGTCGGAACGGAACAGGCCGCCCGCCACGCAGCTTGCGGCATACATGGCGTCGATGCCCGTAGGTGGCACGGAGGAGTCAGTGCGGTCGTAGAGCGCGCGCAGCGCCGAGAGGCAGAAAGCACGTTCGCCGAGGTCGGCGGCCAGGCGGGCGGCGAAGCGCGTCTTGCCCGCGCCGTTGGCGCCCACTATCAGCAGACGCCGGGCCTGCGGGTCGAGCCTCGGCGGCTGCGAGCCCGAGCGCGGAGGCAGAGCTATGATGTTCGTCATGGTTTTCATGCCGTAAATATAGACATTTTTTACGGCATCACCTCATCTCAAATGCGCAAATATTCAACCAAAGCGGAAAACCGTCCTATCGCGCCACCTCGACGCACTCCACAAAGAACGGCGCCGAGAACGGGCATTTGACCCATACCCTGTCGGCCAGCGACTTCGACCAGTTGTTCTTGCCAAGCAGATTGCCGCGGAAGATCAGATTTTTCTCGCCAAGATTTTCAAGAAATTCTATCTCCACCATGGCGTGCTCGGGAAGCGCGATGTGCTCCGGCAGTTCATATTCGAAACGTCCGCTGCGCTCCCCTCCAAGGATGTATTCAAAGAATATCGGCTTCGTCATAACACCTTTGAAACGCGCCGAAGGCGACTTCCTGACGCGGCTCATATCGTAGACGTTCACTCGAAATTTCATACTCGTCATCTGCTGCTCACCCTCGCTGAAGAAAAAGCCTACCTTGTTCAGCAGGAGCCGTTTGCCCTTTTTAGCGTGAAACTCGTAGCCATAGGTGTCCCCTGCGGTTTCTCCATTGATGGCTAAGGCCATCATCCCCCGGTTGTGATTACGGCCTTTGACAACTCTTTTCAGTTTCTTCTTAGGTACGATTTTCAGCTCCTGCAGAACAGTGACTGCCGAATCGAGCCGTATGTCAAGCTTTTCATCCGGCGACAGTCCGGCCAAGGCTATTTTGCCCGTCTTATGTCCGAGATAGGACACCAGCAGTGTGTCGGAGCTTCTTATTCTCTCGTCCTCTAGCAAGAAATAGCCGGTGCTGTCACCCAACACGCCTATCATCTTACCCTTGACTCTGACCACGGGATAAGGCAGCGGCTCGTTGTTACGGTCGGCCACAACACCCTCGAAGCTCCGGGGCCACGCACAAAGCCCCGCAACGGCGGCAAGCAGCAGCAATAGTTTTTGTTTCATAAGCTGTAATACTGATTGGTTAGTTGACAAAATTACACAATCAGCAATACTTCAGCACGCTAAATGTCATTAATAATCAATAAAATAAATGTATTTTTCATTTTATTTGGTTAATTTCAATGAATTAAACAGCCTCTAAGGAAACTCCATGCTCTACAATTCCATGCTATAATCCGGATTTTTTGCTGAAATGCGAGATTTTCAGTAATTTTGCAGGACTATGGGAAGACTTCTCGGTATCGACTTCGGGCGCAAGCGATGCGGCATCGCCGCCACCGACACGTTGCAGATTGTAGCCAACGGGCTCTGCACCGTGGCGACTGCCGAACTGTGTGCGTGGGTGAAGGCCTACGTGGCCCGCGAGCCGGTGGACCGCATCATCGTCGGTCTGCCCGTGACGCTGCGCGGCGAACCCAGCGAGAGCCAGCGCTGGCTGCGACCGGCCATCGGACGCCTGGCGCGCGAGGTGGCGCCCGTGCCCGTCGACTTCTTCGACGAGCGCTTCACGTCGGCGCTGGCCCACAAGGCGATGCTCGACGGCGGACTGCGGCGCATGGCGCGGCGCGACAAGGCTCTCGTCGACGAGATTTCGGCCACAATCATCCTGAACGATTATCTTCAAAGCAAACAGCACAACAGCATATGAAACTACCGGTTTATCTCTACGGCCATCCCGTGCTACGCAAGACGGCCGAGCCCGTGACGCCCGGCCGCGAAGGCCTCGCCGAACTCGTCGAGAACATGTTCGCCACCATGTACGCCTCGGAGGGCGTGGGGCTGGCAGGCCCGCAGGTGGGCCTGAGCGAGCGCATAGTGGTAATAGACGCATCGCCCCTGGCTGAGAACTGCCCGGAGTGCGCCGGACGCAAGTTCACGCTCATCAACCCGGAGGTCACGGTGCTCGACGGCGAGAAGTGCACGAGGGCCGAAGGTTGCCTCAGCCTCCCGGGACTCAGCGAGAACGTGCCGCGCACGGAGCACATACGGCTGCACTGGCTCGACGAGAATTTCGAGCCCCACGAGGAGGAAATCTCCGGCTTCCTGGCCCGCATAGTGCAGCACGAGTGCGACCATCTGGAGGGCAAGATGTACATCGACCATATCTCGGCCATCCGCAAGCAGCTGATACGCAGCAAGCTCAAGAACATAGCAGAGGGCCGCATCCGCGTTGACTATCCCGTTAAGTTTGCGCCAAGGCGCAAAAAGTGAGTGCCGGCAAAGCCGGCAGTTAGTTGTCAGCAAAGCTGACAGTTCGTGCGCCAATGGCGCAGTGAGTACCGGCACGGCCGGCAGTTTGAAGTTATTTCTGTTTAATTGTTATTTTATGAGCAAAAGTATTGTCTATGATAAGAGTGTCGCATTCGCCACAAGAATTATGAGAATGTGCAACTATCTGCATGACAATAAAAAGGAATACATCATTTCAAACCAAATAGGCCGCAGCGGGACAAGCATCGGTGCCAACATCTCGGAAGCCCTCAACTCGATAAGCTATAAGGAATATCTTTCCAAAATGTACATTTCTCTGAAAGAATGCCGCGAAACCCTTTATTGGCTTGATATACTTGCAAAAACAGGACTCATAACGACAACACAATATAACTCCATGCACTACGACTGCTGCGAACTATTCAGAATGCTGACGGCAATTGCCCGCACCACCCGCACCCGCCTCAACGCCACAAACAAAAGCAAGAAAAACCAACCATAACAAGACAATACAATAAGAACTGTCGCGGAGCGACAACCATCTGCGGGCGCAGCCCGCGACTCACTGTCGGCATAGCCGACAACTAACTGCCGCGAAGCGGCAACTCACTGCGGGCGTAGCCCGCAACTAACTCCCCCACTATGGCTGACGACAAAAAAATCATTTTCTCGATGGTAGGCGTAAGCAAGACCTACCCCCCACAGAAGCAAGTACTCAAGAACATATACCTGTCGTTCTTCTACGGCGCCAAAATCGGCATCATCGGTCTCAACGGCTCGGGCAAATCGTCGCTGCTGAAGATCATCGCCGGCATCGACAAGGACTATCAGGGCGAGGTGGTGTTCGCGCCCGGCTACAGCGTGGGCTATCTGGAACAGGACCCCAAGCTCGACCCCTCGAAGACCGTCATCGACATCGTGCGCGAGGGCGTGCAGCCCATCATGGACATGCTGGCCGAGTTCGACAAGGTGAACGAGGCCTTCGCCGACCCTGACGCCGACTTCGACGCTCTGCTGGCACGCCAGGCCGAGCTTCAGGACAAGCTCGACGCCGCCGACGCATGGAACATCGACAGCAAGCTCGAGCGCGCCATGGATGCCCTGCAGTGCCCGCCCGACGACCAGCCCGTGAGCACCCTCAGCGGCGGCGAGCGCCGCCGCGTGGCACTGTGCCGCCTGCTGCTGCAACAGCCCGACGTGCTGCTGCTCGACGAGCCCACCAACCACCTCGACGCCGAGAGCATCGACTGGCTGGAGCAGCACCTGCGCCAGTATGCCGGCACGGTGATCGCCATCACCCACGACCGCTATTTCCTCGACAACGTGGCCGGCTGGATACTCGAGCTGGACCGCGGCGAGGGCATACCCTGGAAGGGCAACTACTCGTCGTGGCTCGACCAGAAGACCAAACGCCTGGCGCAGGAGGAAAAGCAGGCCAGCAAGCGCCGCAAGACCCTGGAGCGCGAGCTGGAGTGGGTGCGCATGGCTCCCAAGGCACGCCAGGCCAAGGGCAAGGCCCGCCTCAACAACTACGACCGCATGCTCAACGAGGACCAGAAGCAGCGCGAGGAACGCCTCGAAATCTTCATTCCCAACGGCCCGCGCCTGGGCAACAAGGTGATAGAGGTGCACGGCCTGTCGAAGGCTTTCGGCCACAAGCAGCTCTTCCGCGACCTCAGCTTCACACTGCCCCCGGCCGGCATCGTGGGCGTCATAGGCCCCAACGGCGCAGGCAAGACCACGCTGTTCAAGCTCATCATGGGGCTGGAGAAGCCCGACGCCGGCACCTTCGAGGTGGGCGAGACCGTAAAGGTGGCCTACGTGGACCAGACCCACCGCGACCTGCACCCGGAGTCAAGTGTCTACGAGGTAATCTCGCAGGGCGTGGAGAGCTTCCGCATGGGCGGCCGCGACGTCAACGCCCGCGCCTACCTGTCGAAATTCAACTTCACTGGCGCCGACCAGGAAAAGAAAATCGGCGTACTCTCCGGCGGTGAGCGCAACCGCCTGCACCTTGCCATGGCCCTGAAAGAGGAAGGCAACGTGCTGCTGCTCGACGAGCCCACCAACGACATCGACGTCAACACGCTGCGCGCCCTGGAGGAAGGCCTTGAGGACTTCGCCGGATGCGCCGTCGTCGTCAGCCACGACCGTTGGTTCCTCGACCGCATCTGCACACACATCCTCAGCTTCGAGGGCGACGGCGAAGTGGTATGGTACGAGGGCTCGTACAGCGACTACGAGGAGTACAAACGCGCACGCAACGGCGGCAAGGAACTGCCCCGCCGACGCTATCGCAAGCTGATGGAGTGACACGCCGGCTGCTCATCAGGCTCGCGGTTGCCGCGCTGGCCGTGTTCGCCACGGCGTGCAGCACCACAAAGCATGTGCCCGAGGGGCAGATGCTGCTGCGCGACGTGCGCATAGACGTGCAGGGCGACCGCGACAACGTGGACGACGAGGAGCTGTACTACTTCCTGCGGCAGACGCCCAACCACAAGGTGCTGGGCTTCGCCAAGCTGCAGCTTGCCACCTACAACCTCTCCGGACGCGACAGCACCAACTGGTTCAACCGCTGGGTGCGCCGCATAGGCCAGCCGCCCGTCATCTTTGACCGTGAGCTCACCGACGCTTCCGTGCGCCAGCTGCGCACGGCGCTGCTCAACCGCGGCTACATGGACGTCAGCGTCGAGGCCGACACCATCGTGCGCCCCGGACGCCGCAAAATCGACGTCATATACCGCATACGCACCGGCACGCCGCACAACATCGCCTCGCTCGCCTACGAGATAGAGGATTCGGCGCTGCGCGCCATCGTCATGGCTGACACCGCCGCCTGCAAGATTGCCACCGGCGCGCCCCTCGACCGCAACATACTCGACGAGGAGCGCACGCGCATCACCGAGGTAATGCGCAACCACGGATACTACTCTTTCACGAAGGAGTGCGTCAGCTTTCTGGCCGACACCGTGGCAGGCGACTACAACGTGGGGCTGACGCTGCGCGTGAGCCAGCCTCACGGCCCGGCAGGCGCGCCGACACCGGCGGCGGCCGACCGCACGCGACGCTACCGCATAGCGTCAGTCACCTTCCTGACGGCTCCCAACGCCGCGCCCGGCACGCCCCTCGACACCGTGCGCTGCCGCGACGTCAGCATAGTCTACGGGCCTGACCGCTACCTGCGCCCGTCGGTGCTGGAAGAAAAGTGCTACATCGTGCCCGGACAGCCCTACAGCGCGCGGGCCGTGGACCGCACCTACGAGGCCCTGGCGCAGTTAGGAATACTGCGCAGCATCAACATCGACATGAAACCCGGCCCCACAGTGGACGGCGAGCAGTGGCTCGACGCCGTCATCAGCCTAGGGCGCAACCGCAAGCAGGGCGTCAGCATCGAGCTTGACGGCACCAACAGCGAAGGCGACCTGGGCATGGGCGTAGGCTTCACCTACCAGCACCGCAATCTCGGCCACGGCTCGGAACAGCTCACAGCCAAGCTGCGCGCCGCCTACGAGAGCATCAGCGGCGACCTCGACGGCCTTATCAACAACCACTACACGGAGGTGGCATCCGAGGTGGGCATCACCTTCCCGAAGTTCGAGTTCCCGCTGCTGAGCCGCAACTTCAAGAGAAAAGTCAGGGCCTCGACGGAGTTCGCCGTGTCGTTCAACTACCAGGAGCGTCCCGAGTACACCCGCCTGATATTCGGCGCGGGATGGAAGTACAAGTGGCAGCACCGTGTGCGCGACTTCCAGCAGCGCCACACCGTCGACCTCATCGACGTGAACGTGGTGCGCCTGCCGCGCTCCACCCTCGGCTTCCTGGACGAGATAGCCCCGGACAATCCCCTGCTGCGCTACAGCTACGAGGACCACTTCATCATGCGCCTGGGCTACACGTTCTACCGCACCAACCGCCGCATACCCACGGCCACCGTCAACGCTTTCGCCATCCAGCCCTACGTCAGCACCCTGCGCGTGCAGGCCGAGACTGCCGGCAACCTGCTCTACGCCATCTCGAGCATCGACGGCCAGAAACGCAGCGACGGCGCCTACAAGCTCTTCGGCATACAGTACGCGCAGTACGCCAAGGCCGAGGTAGACTACACCTACACGCGCAACTTCAACTCGCGCAATGCCCTGAGCTTCCACGTGGGCGCAGGCGTGGCCGTGCCCTATGGCAACTCGTCGATGGTGCCCTTCGAAAAACGCTTCTACGCCGGCGGCGCCAACGGCGTGCGCGGCTGGGGGGTGCGCACGCTCGGCCCCGGCGCCTACGACTCGCACAACTCCGTGCGCGACTTCATCAACCAGTGCGGCGACATACGCCTTGACCTGAGTCTGGAATACCGTGCCAAATTGTTCTGGGTCTTCGAGGGCGCGCTGTTCATCGACGCCGGCAACATCTGGACCATACGCGACTACGAGACGCAGCCCGGCGGCGTCTTCCGCTTCAACAAATTCTACAAACAGATAGCCGCGGCCTACGGCGTGGGACTGCGCATGGACTTCACCTACTTCCTGCTGCGTCTCGACCTGGGCATGAAGGCCCACAACCCCGCGTCCGGACAGGAGCCGTGGCCCCTGCTCCATCCGCGCTGGAGCCGCGACGCCAATTTCCACTTCTCCGTGGGCTATCCCTTCTGACACTATGCGCAAACTCGTAATATTCGATCTGGACGGCACTCTGCTCAACACCATAGAGGACCTGGGCAACGCCGCCAACCACACGATGGCCGAGATGGGCTATCCTCAACACTCGCCGCTGTCGTACCCCACGATGGTGGGCAACGGCGTGGCAAAACTGCTGGAACGCGCGCTGCCGGACAGCGCACGCACGCCCGAGACGCTGGCACGCGCGCTGAAGATATTCCGTGCCTACTACGACGAGCATCTCGCCGACGCCACGCGCCCCTACCCCGGCATCCCCGAGCTGCTCGACGAACTCACGGCACGCGACATACGCGTGGCCGTGGCCTCCAACAAGTACGAGAGCGCCGTGCGCCGCATCATAGCTCACTTCTTCCCCGCGATAGAGTGGGGAGCAGTGTGCGGCAACGTGGAGGGCGTGCCCGTCAAGCCGGACCCGTCGATTGTGTTCCGTGTGCTCACGGCCTGCCCAACACCCAAGGAGGAGACGCTCTACGTGGGCGACAGCGGCGTAGACATGGAGACGGCGCGGCGCGCCTGCGTGGACAGCGTGGGCGTAACGTGGGGCTTCCGGTCGGCCGCGGAGCTGCGCTCGCACTTCGCCACATGGATCGTGAACGAGCCGGCCGGAATTCTGGATTTAGTTTAGAGTTTATAGGGGATAGGTAAGAGGGAACCTTTCAGAAGATGACGAGGCGGGAGGCCTCGAAACGGGGGAGGGCGGTGAGGTGTACGCTGTGGCGCAGAGCCTCGTAGCCGGCCGATGCTTCCGTCACCACGGTAGCACCCGCCTGTTCCAGCCCGCGGCGCGCCGCGGCAAGCGCCAGCTCGGGCGTATTGTTGTCGTGGCTCAGATGGCACAGGAACACATGGTGCATGGCCGGCGTCCACACTTCGGCCAGGCGGCGGGAGGTCTCCTCGTTGTCCATGTGGCCGCGCTCGCCGCGTATGCGCGCCTGAAGATACTGCGGGTAGCGGCCCTCGGCGAGCATCCGGGCATCGTAGTTGGATTCCACCATCAGCGCCGTGGCCTGCCGCATGTAGTGCATGGCGCGGTCGGTGACGCATCCCATGTCAGTAGCCACCACGAACACTTCGCTGCCATAGCGTATGGCAAAGCCTACGTTGTCGGTGCCGTCGTGGCTGGTGTCGAACGGCGTCACCGACAGCGGGCCGGCGGTGAACTCAAATTCCTTGTAGATGGCCTTGTGATAGTCCTTTATGCGGCGCGAGATGTTGTGGCGGCGCAGTATGCCCGTCATTGTCTTGGGCGTCGTCCAGAGGAATTTATCGGGATAGCGGCGCAGCAGCGGGTAGGCGAAGCGCACGTGGTCGCCGTGGTCGTGGGTCAGCAGTATGCCGCACACGGCCGAGACATAGTCCACGCCGTTGCGTTTCAGCTCGGCGATGACGAAATCGCGGTCCACTCCGGCGTCGATGAGCACGCCCGAACTGCGTGTGCCGAGATAGGCACAATTGCCGCTGCTGCCGCTGCCGAGGCTGACAAACATCAGGCGGTCGGTTCCAGCGCGGGCGCCGTTGTCCATGGCCAGCGAATCCTCCTCAGCCTCTTTGGCGGCTTTCTCGCGCAAGTGGCGCACCGCGTCGGCCACGAATCCGGCCATCATCTCGCCGGCGTCCGATGCAGGCTGCGGCGCGAACTCCCCGATGCTGTCGAAGAGTCCGGGCTGAAGCTCCATATTGCGGGATGTGCGGCGAGAGCGTTTCATCATGAATTGCCGAGGAGGAATATTGTGGGAATCTTGTCGTAGTCGTAGGAGGCCTTCGCCCACGCGCTTATAGCCATGGTGCGTATGCTCTGGCGGGGGCCGCTGATGTCGGAGGCCACGCACAGCTGGATGTGGGGCGAGAGTGTGCGCGTCATTTCGGCTATGAGGCGGTTGTTGCGGTAGGGCGTCTCAATGAAGATATGGGTGCGTACGGTCTTGCGCACATCAGCCTCGATGCGGCGCAGGGCCGTGCGGCGCGCCTCGGCGTCGATGGGCAGATAGCCGTCGAAGCTAAACTGCTGGCCGTTGAAGCCGCTGCCCATCAGGCTCATGATTATGCTGGACGGCCCGACAAGCGGCACCACCTCCAGCCCCACGCGCTGGGCGGCGGCCACAAGGTCGGCGCCGGGGTCGGCCACGGCGGGGCATCCGGCCTCGCTGATGACGCCTATGTCGCTGCCCTCCAGGGCCGGAGCAAGCATCGCCACCACGTCGGCCTCGGGCGTGTGTTCGCTCAGTTCGGTGAAGCTGCTGCCGTCGATGTCGAAATCGCTGATGGCGGCGCGCAGGAAACGGCGTGCCGAACGGATGTTCTCGACCACAAAATGCCGCACTCCGGCCAGCATGCGGATATTGCTGGCCGGCAACACCTGCGCGGGGGACACATCGCCCATCGGCACAGGGAAAAGTATTATTCTGCCTCTGTCCTGACTCATAGCAAGTGCAAATTTACAAATTTTTTTCGACAAAGCTGCCTGCAATCCGATTTGGACGTCACGGGAAAAAGTAGTATTTTTGCCATAAAATTCTCGACTATGAGCAGAAATACCGACGAGCTTGCAGGATGCACCCTGCTGGGCAACCAGGGCACGAAATATCCCACCGACTACGCGCCGGAGATGCTGGAGACTTTCCCCAACAAGCATCCGGAGCATGACTACGTGGTCACATTCAACTGTCCTGAATTCACGACGCTCTGCCCCAAGACCGGACAGCCCGACTTCGGACACATCATCATCCGCTACATCCCTGACGAGCGAATGGTGGAGAGCAAGAGCCTCAAGCTGTATCTCTTCAGCTTCCGCAACCACGGCGACTTCCACGAAGACTGCGTCAACATAATCATGAAAGACCTCGTGCGGCTGATGCAGCCGCGCTATCTCGAGGTCACCGGCCTGTTCACGCCGCGCGGCGGCATCAGCATCTACCCCTTCGCCAGCTACGCCGACGAGGAGCATCAGGAGCTGCGCCGCAGCCGCATGCTCGCCGCATTCAATACTATCAAACAATGAAACAGAAAGACTCGCTGCTCGTGCTCAGCGGAGGCATGGACTCAACGACCATGCTCTACGAGTACGCCGACCGCATAGCGCTGGCCGTCACCTTCGATTACGGCTCCAACCACAACGCCCGCGAGATAGCCTGCGCGGAATACAACTGCGCGCAACTGGGCATAGAGCTGGTGAAAATCAAGCTCGACTTCATCGGCCGTCTGTTCCAAAGCTCGCTGCTGCAAGGCGCCGGAGCCATCCCCGAGGGCAACTACGACGACGAGAACATGCGCTCCACCGTAGTGCCTTTCCGCAACGGCATCATGCTCGCCGCAGCCGCCGGACTGGCCGAAAGCCGCGGGCTGCACACGCTCATGCTCGCCAACCACGGAGGCGACCACGCCATATATCCCGACTGCCGCCCGGGCTTCGTCGAGGCCATGAGCCGCGCCATCAGCGAAGGAACCTACGAGCACATCACCATCTTCGCCCCCTACACCGACATCACCAAGGGACAGATAGCCGCCCGCGGCAAAGCGCTCGGCATAGACTACGCCCACACCTACAGCTGCTACAAAGGCGGCGAGCGCCACTGCGGACGCTGCGGCACATGCCGCGAGCGACGCGAGGCCATGGCCGAGGCAGGCATTCAGGACCCCACCATCTACGAAGGCTGAACCGGCTTAAAAGTTTAGAGTTTAAGGTTTAGGGCTTATTTTTATGAAACATATCATCTGCATAGGCGAGTGCGCGCTCGACATCGTGTTCGGCTCCGACGGGATGCCCTTAGGCGCCATGACGGGCGGACGCCTTGCCAATACCGCCGCCCTGCTCGCCCGCATGGGACTGCCTGTGGCAATGGCATCCGAGGCGGCGGCCGACGCCGTAGGCGACACCGTGGTGAGCTACCTCGCCGAAGCCGGCGTGCTCACACGCAGCATCGACCGCTTCACCGAGGGCCGTACGCCCGTCACCATCTTCATGCCCGACGCCGAAGGACGCATGCAGCCCACGCGCTACGAAAGCTACGCCGACGACTGCTTCGACATAATATGGCCCGAAATCAGCGAGGGCGACATCGTGGTCTTCGGCGGCTACTACGCCATAGACCGGCGCATGCGCCGGCGCCTCCTGCCGCTGCTGCAGAACGCATCCGAGCGCAAGGCGATTCTCATTTACCTGCCGGGCTATCTGCCGCAGCAGGAGCCGCGCATCACACGCGTCATGCCCGCCATACTCGAGAACCTGGAGCTGGCGCAGATGGTGTGCACGCGCTCGCGCGACCTGCAGCTCATCTTCTCCACCGCCGACGCCGCCGCATGCTGGCGCAACCACATATCGTTCTACTGTCCGGCGATGCTCAACGTGGACGCATCGGCAGGCAGCGTGACGTACTTCAGCGCACAGGGTACCGATACGCTGGACGTGCCTCTCTCGGAGTGCGGCTCGCTCGTATGGAACGCCGGAGTGGCAGCCGGAGCTGTCAAGGCTCTGGCCGAGAACGGCGCAACGACCACCCTGCTTGACGAATCGCCCAAAATGCTGCGCGACGCCGTGCTGCGCGAGGCCGTGGCCTGCGCCGACACCGCCGTGGCCGCACTGCCCGACTCCTGGCAGCGGAAACACGGCTAAAAACAAAGACAATAACAAAAAATCAATATACATGAGCACACCCGCATCAGCCCCCAAAAGCGAACTGCCCGCAGTACACGGCAAACGCGTGGCAATAGTCACGGCCGAATGGAACCGCCACATCACCGCTGCCCTGCGCGACGGCGCCACCGCACTGCTCGGCAGCCATGGCGTGGACTACGAGCTCTTC
Source organism: uncultured Porphyromonadaceae bacterium (assembly GCA_900550395.1). Lineage (GTDB taxonomy): Bacteria > Bacteroidota > Bacteroidia > Bacteroidales > Muribaculaceae > CAG-873. Next base: position 15,608 of record URSD01000001.1, read on the forward strand.
GACGTGCCCGGCGCCGTAGAGCTGAACTTCGCGGCATCCACTCTCATAGAGTCGGGCCGTTACGACTGCATCATCGTTTTCGGCTGCGTGATCCGCGGCGGCACTCCGCACTTCGACTACGTGTGCCAGAGCGTCACGCAGGGCGTAACCAACCTCAACGTCAACTACGACACGCCGGTCATCTTCGGAGTGCTCACCGTCGACAACGAGCAGCAGGCTCTCGACCGTGCCGGAGGCGCCCTCGGCAACAAGGGCACGGAAGCCGCCGAAGCCGCCGTAAAGATGATGGCCTTTGTTGAAAAAGTGAACGATTTATGAGACTGCGCCCCCTACTCTTCCTCAGCCTGGCGGCAGCCGCCGCGGCATGCGGCGGCTCCACGGCCGACGAACGCCTCGGCGCAGCGGAGCACAGCCTCGGCACGGGCGACACCGACGACGCGCGCCGCGGCGTGGAGCTACTGATGAACAGCACCGACACGGCCTCCATGAGCGCCGCCGAGCTGTGCCGCGCCGCACTGCTCTACACCGCCATCTCCGAAGACGCACGCGCCGGCAGCGAGGCCGACGCCGCCATGGCCGCACGCTGCGTGCGCCGCGCTATGCAGCGCGACCCGTCGGCAGTGGACTCCTTCATGCAGACGCTGCCCGTGGAACAGCGCGCCATGCTCTCCATGGCCATACAGCTGTCGTCCGGAAGCGACACCAAAATCCTGCACGACTACGAAGAGCCTGACAGCATCCCCGACATCACACCCGACAGCCATGAGTGACAACCGCCTTGAAGCACTGGCGGCATTCCTCGCCGCCAACCCCGACCTTCCCGCCGGAAGCGAGCCCGAAGCCGAGCCGGAGGCGCCGCGCGGCGCCATGCCGCGCCTCACCGTGGCGATGGAGCGCAAAGGACGCGCCGGCAAGACGGCCACCATCATAAGCGGCTTCAGCACTCCGGAGCAGGCGGCCGAAGCCGCCGCCGCACTAAAGCGCAGCCTCGCCACCGGAGGCTCGGCCCGCGGATGCGAGGTACTCCTTCAGGGCGACAGGCGCCAGCAGGCGGCCGACGCACTCCGCCACATGGGATACAGATGCTGACTATCTACAAGGCATCGGCAGGCTCGGGCAAGACATACACTCTCGCCTTCGAGTACATAAAGGCGCTGCTCGGCATCAAGGACGGCGAGACAGGCACCTACAGCCTGAACGGCGCCGGAGACCGGCGCCGACGCGCTGCGCGCCACCGCGCCATACTCGCAATCACCTTCACCAACAAGGCCACCGAGGAGATGAAGACGCGCATAGTGCGCGAGCTCAACACACTCGCCCGCGACTGCGGCGCCTCGCCCTACTCCGCCACGCTCTGCGGCCTCTTCGGCTGCACTGCCGACCAGCTCGCCACAGAAGCCGCCGCCGCGCTCCACGACCTGCTCACCGACTACCGCAACTTCCACGTCAGCACCATCGACTCGTTCTCGCAGACCGTGCTGCGCACTTTCGCCCGCGAGGTGGACCACCAGGGCGACTACGAGATAGAGCTGTCCGACCGTTATGCCGTGGCCGCCGGCGTGGGCATGATGATGGACGACCTCAACTTCGGTTCGGCCGACGGCGAGGAGCGCATACGCGACTGGATAGCCGGATTCATGCGCGAGCAGATAGACAGCGGCTCCAGCTTCAACGTGTTTCAGAACTCAAGACGCATCTCGGGCAGCATCGTCAGCTACGTGGCGCGCATGTGCGACGAGGCGTTCAAGCCCCACGCCGAAGCCTGCATGGCCTATCTTGAGGACCCGCACAGGGTGGGGCGCTACCGCCGCGCCGTGGCCGAGGCCCGCAAGGCATGTACCGCCGCCCTGCGCGAGACTGCCGTCCGTGCTCTCGGCGCCCTCGACGCCAACGGTCAGGGACGCGACATCTGCCGCAAGGAGCTGCGCACGCTGCTTGAGGACGCCGCCGCGGGGCGCGACCCGGATGCGGCGAAATTCGGCTTCGGCGACGACACCAAGGCCCGCACGTTCAAGAAAATATGCACCGAAGGAAGCCCCGAGAGCATCTTCGTAGCCTCAAAATTGCCTAAGGTAAAGCGCGCCACGGTGTATCCGCCCGACGCACTCGCCGAGGAGCTGCACGGCGCCGCCATAGCCCTGCGCGACGGCGTACTGCGCTGCCGCCTGCTCGACATGCTCGCTCCCGCCGCCCGCGAGCTGGAGTTCCTGGGCCTGGCGTGGAAATACGTGGCGCAGTACCGCCGCGACAACAACGTGGTGCTGATGAGCGACACCAACGACCTGCTGCGCCGCATCATCAACGGCTCCGACGTGCCTTTCATCTACGAGCGCATAGGCATGGAGCTGGAGCACTTCCTCATAGACGAGTTCCAGGACACGAGCGTGATGCAGTGGGACAACCTTAAGCCTCTGGTAGCCAACGGACTCGACGGGCTCCACGACAGCCTCATAATCGGCGACGAGAAGCAGGCCATATACCGTTTCCGCAACTCCGACAGCAGCCTGCTGCACCACCGCGTGGCCTACACTGACTTCCCCACGCGCCACACCACGCGCGGCAGCGACCCCGCCGACAACACCAACCACCGCAGCGCCCACGGCATAGTGCGCTTCAACAACGCGCTCTTCGCGCGCCTGGCCGACACGCTGGCCGTCGAGGGCTACGAGAACGTCATGCAGGCACTGTTCGGCCGCTTCGACGGGCTGGAGTCGTACGTCGACTTCCGCAGCATCGCGGCCATCGCCGAGGGCGGCGACCATACGCCCGAGGACGCATCCATGCACGCCATGGCCGCCGACATCCTGCGCCAGCACGACTCCGGCTACCGCTGGCGCGACATCGCCATCCTGGCCGCCGCCAACGACACCGTCAACGCCCTCGTGGAATTCCTAATGCGCGAATATCCGCAGATACCGCTATGCAGCAACGAGGGTCTGCGGCTCGACCGCAGCGCGGCCGTCAACCTCATCATCAGCGTCCTGCGCTACGTCGACCGCAGCTACAGCCCCGAGAAAGCCACGGCGCCGGACACCGACCGCTACGCCACCCACAGCGACATCCTGCTTCTGCTCTCGCGCTTCGAATACGCCGCCGGACGCGGCGACGGCGACCTGCGCGCAGCCCTCGACCACGCCATGAGCGCCGACGCCGTGGAGGACCTGGGCGCCGAGGCGCTGAACGTGCGCCGTGCCAACGCGTCGGGACTTCCGGCCCTGGTGGAAGTCATCATCAGCCGCTGCGTGCCGCCTGAGCAGCGCCGACGCGAGCTTGCCTACCTCGCCGCCTTCCAGGACTGCGTGCTCAACTACTGCACGCTCTACAACCCCTCGGTGCATGCGTTCCTCGCCTGGTGGGACCGCATGGCTCCGCGCCAGACCGTGGGCGCCTCGGCATCGCTCGACGCCGTGAGCATAATGACGATACACAAGGCCAAGGGCCTGGAATGGGCATGCGTACACATACCGTTCGCCACATGGCAGCTGACGCCGCGCAGCGAGACGGAATGGATGCCGGCCGACACTATCGACGTTGGCGACCCCGCCGACCGTCCGCCGGTGCTCGCTCTGCCCACATCGCGCCTCTGGCACGAACTGGGTCCGGAATTCGCCGCGCGCTACGACCGCAACTACGCCCTGCAGCTCGCCGACCGCCTGAACATAACCTATGTGGCCTTCACCCGCCCATCGCGCGAGCTCACCGTGCACTACGGCGGCCGCACGCTCGGCCCGGTGCTGCTGGCGGCGCTTCAGTCGGTCCATCCCGGCGACGCACGCCCCGAAGGGCTGTGCCTGCCCGACGGACAGCGCGACGACGAGGAGGGCCGCTACACCTACGGCAGCCCGACCACAGCCGCCCCGCGCGACAGAAAGGAGGAGCAGAAAGCCTCCGCGCCTGACTACTGCGTGTGGATGCGCGACGACACCCGCGAGCTCACCACCGTCACCGACTCCACCGCCGCGGCCCTGGACCACGACCTTGACATACAGACCGACACCGCCGCCTCCGACCCGAGGCAGCAGGCACGCACCGACGCCGCCAAGCGCGGCAACGACCTGCACAACATCCTGGCGCAGATGCGCGTGGAGGCCGATCTGGAGCGTTCAGTAGCCCTCGTGGGCGTGCGCGCACGCTTCAGCGAGGAACAGCGCCGCGACTACACGCATGTGCTTCACGAAGCTTTCGCAGCGGCCGGAGAGTATTGCAGCCGGTGGTTCGCCCCGGGCGTCCGGGTGCTCGCCGAGCGCACCATATATGTGCCGGAGCGCCGCGAGAGCTTCCGCCCCGACCGCATAGTGATGTACCCCGACGGCAGCATCGACATCATCGACTACAAATTCACCTCCGAACCTCTCGACGAGCATCGCATCCAGGTGCGCGGCTACATGAACATGCTCCGCGAGATGGGGCACACGCGCCTGCACGGCTATCTATGGTATCCCGAGCAATGCCTCGTTATTGAGGTTTAGAGGGGATAGGTTCCTTACCGAGACCGCATTTCGGCGGCGCGGGCAGCCCATCGGGCGGCTTCCCCGGGGTTGCACGGGACGCCGTCGCCATTGGCATAGTGGGCACTGAGAGCGTTGCAGGCCCAGATGTATTCTTCCTTGAAAGTAGGACACAGTGTGATTTTCCTGAGCCAGCGGATGCTCTCGGCTTTGTCTGCTTCGGTACCTATTCCCATATAGCAGCAACTCGCCACTTTCCTCATTGCCCCGACGTCACCCATACCGGCAGCTTTCCGGAACCATTCGAAGGCCAGGCGTTCGTCCTTCACGCCCTGAGTGCCCGAAAGGTAGAGGATTCCAAGGTTGTAGGCGCACGCCGCACTGCCGTTTTTCGCGCCGGCTTTAAAACTTTCGATGGCGCCTGCATAATCCCCGCACCGGCAGCGGGCATTGCCTTGGGCGAGGAAGTCGGTGTTCTCAGGCGCATGGCCGGTAAGTTCGGCGATTTCTTTTGCCAGTTCCTTGGGCGGGTGTGAAGCAACGGTGCGCCAGTTGATTCCCGCGAACACAAATTCCACGGCCGGAGGGAGTGTCGAACCATCTACAATATAAGGCATGATTGACTCACGACGCTTCTTGTTGAAAGCGTATGTGATGACATTGTTGAGCATTGGCGACGAGTATGCGTCGCGGCTCAGCAACAGGACGGAGAGCTCACAGTCGCCTATCCCTTGTGCAAGTACGCCCAACTGCGCGGGGTCCGGGGAGTCCAGGACGCCGGTTGTATGCTCGATATTCAGCTCGTCAAGACGCGCAGCAAGGTTGTTGGCATAAGGGATGTCGGATTTGACACAGGCAATAAATATCATACGATGAATCGTTTTCGGTTACTTGAATTTGTTTTCCATCTCCTTGTAAATCATGGCGGCCATATGGCCGTTGGTGGCCGCCAGGTCGAGCCACTTCTGCGGGTCCTCGCCTTTGAGTGGTCCGGTTTTACAGAGATTGTACATAGAGAACTGGGCATCCGGGAAATTTTCCTCGGCAGCCCGGCGTATCCAGCGTAACCCCTCCTCTTGATTCATCGGACAATAGATGCCGTCGAGAAGGAAGGTCCCGTAATTGAACATCGATTCCGAATCACCCTGCTTCGCAGCTATTTCAAAATAACTGAATGCCTCCTCCGGATTGCGTTCAACCAATTCTCCACAGTCTAAAAGCTTAGCGACAGTGGCATTGGCATACGTGTCGCCATGTTCAGCGCCGATTTTCAGATATTTCAACGCCAGCGGGCCGTCGGTTTTCAATCCTTTGCCAAGGAGATAAAGACAGCCAAGGTCAATCGACCGGCTGAAATTCCCCATCTGAGCCTCTAATTTCATCAGTTGCGCCGAGGCCGGCACGTTCTCTTTTTCGTAAAAAGTATCGGCCTGCTTGTCAATCTCTTCCTCAGAGAAGCGGTTCAGAATCGCTTGAATCACCGGATGGGAATCGGGCAGCAGCTGATCCGGCTCGTCGGAAGGAATACGCAGATAATGCTCCAGAGCTTTAAACAAATCTTCTCTACGGTTCTCGCCTTGTGCCAGGTATAAGTCGGCCAGAGCTTTGCGTGCCTCAGAATCTCCATCGTCGGCAAGCGACCGGAGAAGCTGTTTGGCAGACTCAGGTTGGTACCTATGCATCGCGAGCAACTCTTCGACGCTTAATTTGAAGCCATTTTCCGCACTTTCGAGAAGATGTCCGGCGGACGCCTCACTGTCGTTGTCTTTCTTAAGCCGGGCAAGTTCATGGTTAATCTCTGCCAGCCGAGAGTCGATGAAAGCATCCATTGCCGCGTCAAAATCGGACTTTCCCTTGAATCGGGAATCATGCAGAAGGTCGTCGGCCTCTTTCTTTCCGGCGTCCCGGGCAAGCTTCAGCCAGTATTCCGCCTGCCCGAGATCCTCGTCCGTTCCGAAACCTTCGAGGTAACAGCGACCCAGTTCCAGCGGACCATCACCCAACGAATCCTTGAGGGCAGCCTTACGGTACCATTCAAAGGCCTGCTGCGGGGACTGCGGGAAATGAGGTGCGCCGTTACGTAAGAGATGGCCTATCACCAAACCGGCTTCCACGATGCCCTTGTCCCAGGCCGTTTTCAAAAAGTCCATGGCTGTAGCGGCATTGTCCGCATCGGCATCGAGGATAAACTCGCAACCCATGACGTAGCATGCGTCCGGGTGGCCGTTCCAGGCCGCGGGAAGAGTCCAGTTCAGATAATCTTCATATTTTTCCTCCACCGGCTGAAATTTCTGCCCGATTCTGTACATGAGCTCATCGTCAGGATTATTGCCATCATGAAGCCTGCGGTAAAGCTCGAGAACAAAATCGGACTCAATCGACGCCCCGCCGCGGTCGAGCTTCAGCGCCTTCTGAGTAGCCATCTCCATGCCCGGGGGAAGGGTTGACCCGTCGAGATTGAAGAGCACGATGTCCTCCGGCGACTTCTTGCTGTAGGCATAGGTAAGCTCGTTGTTTGTGAACTTTGAGCCGTAGGCGTTCCCGCTTGCCATAATCAGGAAAAGCCTCGAATGAAGAATCGCCCCGGCTATCGCAATCGGGAATTCCATTCCGCCGGCAATGTTCTGCCGGTCGATAAAATAGCTGATTCCGACCATGTCGAGCACCCTGCACAGCTTGTCGACCTCAGCCGTATCCTTTCGGCTATAGCTTATAAACACATCGTATTTGAAATCCTCGTCGTTCATCTTTTAACTGTTATTTTACAAAGGTAGTGCTTTATATCATATTTCTATTGCTGAGAGCAAAAATTCTCCTGAAACAGCTCAATTTCCGGAATTAAGGGGCTGCTCAAAGCATATTATCACAACCGATTTTTAATATTTCCATAAAATTCCGTATTTTTGCACTTTGAAAGCAAAATCACGTTTATGGAGAAGAATTTCAAGCGCACACTCATAACCACCGCACTGCCCTACGCCAACGGTCCGGTACACATCGGCCACCTGGCCGGAGTATATGTGCCCGCCGACATTTACGCACGCTATCTGCGCCTCTGCGGCCGCGACGTGCTGATGGTGGGCGGCAGCGACGAGCACGGTGTGCCCATCACCATACGCGCCCGCAAGGAGGGCGTCACCCCGCAGGATGTGGTGGACCGCTACCACAAGCTCATCAAGGACAGCTTCGAGGAGTTAGGCATCTCGTTCGACGTCTATTCCCGCACCACCTCAGCCACGCATGCCGCCACCGCCTCGGAGTTCTTCACACGCATCAACTCGCAGGGCGGATTCGTGGAGAAGCCCTCCATGCAGTTCTACGACGAGGGTGCCGGACGCTTCGTCACCGACCGCAACGTCGTCGGCGAGTGCCCCGTATGCCATGCCCCCGGCGCCTACGGCGACCAGTGCGAGAAGTGCGGCTCGTCGCTCAGCGCCACCGAGCTTATCAACCCGCGCTGCGCCGAGACCGGCAACACGCCCGTGCTGCGCGAGACCTACCACTGGTATCTGCCCCTCGACCGCTGGGAAGAGCGTCTGCGCCACTGGATTCTCGACGGCCACAAGGAATGGAAGACCAACGTCTACGGCCAGTGCAAGTCGTGGCTCGACCTCGGCCTCCAGCCGCGCGCCGTCACCCGCGACCTCGACTGGGGCATCCCCGTACCCGCAGAAGGCGCCGACGGCAAGGTGCTCTACGTATGGTTCGACGCGCCCATCGGCTATATCTCCAACACCAAGGAACTGCTGCCCGACTCGTGGGAAAAGTGGTGGAAGGATCCCGAGACGCGCATCATCAACTTCATAGGCAAGGACAACATCGTCTTCCACTGCATCATATTCCCGGCCATGCTCATGGCCTACGGCGACGGATTCCAGCTGCCCGACAACGTGCCCGCCAACGAATTCCTGAACCTCGAGGGCGACAAAATCAGCACCTCGCGCAACTGGGCCGTGTGGCTGCACGAATATCTCCGCGACTTCCCGGGCAAGCAGGACGTGCTGCGCTACGTGCTGACGGCCAATGCTCCCGAGACCAAGGACAACGACTTCACATGGGCCGACTTCCAGGCACGCAACAACAACGAGCTGGTGGCCGTGCTCGGCAACTTCGTGAACCGTGCCCTCGTGCTCACGCACAAATTCTTCGGCGGAACAGTACCGCAGCCCGGTGAATATCAGGAAATCGACAAAAACGTCTTCACCGAGATAGCCGAAATCAAAAAATCGCTCTCCGACAACATCGAGACATTCCACTTCCGCGATGCCCTGCGCGACGCCATGAACATTGCGCGCCTCGGCAACCGTTACCTCCAGGAGACGGAGCCGTGGAAAGTGGCTAAGACCGACATGCAGCGCACCGGCACCATCCTGTACGTGGCGCTCCAGATATGCGCAGCCATCTCCATAGCCTTCGAGCCGTTCCTGCCCTTCATGAGCCGACGGCTGCTCCGCATGCTCGGAGGCGACAAGATCACCTGGGACATGCTCGGATGCAGCGACCTCGTGCCCGCAGGCGCCACCATGGGCACTCCCGAACTCCTCTTCGACAAAATCGAGGACGAGGCCATTCAGGCCCAGCTACGCCGCCTGGAGGATGCCCGCAAGGCCAATATCGAGGCCGCCTGGAAGCCCGCGCCGCAGCAGGCCGACGTGGACTTCGACACCTTCTGCCGCGCCGACCTGCGCGTAGGCACCGTGCTGGAGTGCGAACGCGTGCCCAAGGCCGACAAGCTCCTCCGCTTCCTCATAGACGACGGCACCGACAGGCCGCGCACCATCGTCAGCGGTATCGCCAAGAGTTATCCCGACCCTGCCGCCCTCGTGGGACGTCAGGTGCTGTTCATCGCCAACCTCCCCGTCCGCAAGCTGCGCGGCATCGAGAGCCAGGGCATGCTGCTGAGCGCCGAGAACAAGGACGGCAGCCTCGTGCTCGCAGGCATCAGCGCCCCCGTGGCACCCGGAGCACAAGTAAAATAACGACGACATGAAACCACGTATTCTCATCGTCTACACCGGCGGGACCATCGGCATGATCGAGGACCAGGTCACAAAGGCCCTGAGGCCCTTCGACTTCTCGCACCTCATGGACAACGTGCCCAAGGTGAAGATGCTGGACTACGTGATAGACAACATACAGTTCAATCCGCCCATCGACTCCAGCGACATGAGCCCCGCCCACTGGCAGGACATCGTGCGCGCCATCGCCGACAACTACGACGACTACGATGGCTTCGTCGTCCTGCACGGCACCGACACCATGGCCTACACGGCGTCGGCGCTCTCCTTCATGCTCGACGGGCTGGACAAGCCGGTCATCATCACCGGTTCGCAGCTGCCCATAGGCGAGGTGCGCACCGACGGCGAGGAGAACCTCATAACGGCGCTTCAGATAGCCGCCGAGCAGGACTCCGACGGACGCCCGATGGTGCAGGAGGTAGCCATCCTCTTCGAGGATTATCTATGGCGCGGCAACCGCGCCAGCAAGCGTTCGGCCGACAACTTCAACGCCTTCCGCAGCAGCAATTATCCGGAGCTGGCAAGCATAGGCCTCGGCATCCACTACAACCGCGAGAGCCTGCACCGCGACCACAGCCACGGAAGCGGCATGCGCGCCCACTACAACATGGACACCAACGTCATAGGCATCGACGTCTTCCCCGGACTGACCGAACGCTCCCTGCGCCACATGCTCGACACCCCCGATATCAAGGGCATCGTGCTCCGCACCTACGGCACGGGCAACGCGCCTACGGCAAGCTGGTTCACCGACGCAATAGCCGACGCCATCAAGCGCGGGGTCGTCATCGTCAATGTCACGCAGTGTGCCGACGGCGGAGTGCATCCGCGGCGCTACGTGGCCGGCGACATCCTCAGCAACACCGGCGTGGTAAACGGCGCCGACATCACCTTCGAAGCCGCTTTGGCCAAGCTTATGTTCCTTTTCGGGCTGGGACTTGAGCCGGACACCGTGCGCAAGCGCATGTCGCACACCATCGCGGGGGAAATGTCGGTTTAGGGTTTATGGTTTAAGGTTTAGGGTTTAAGGCTTTATATGAAAAAAATAGTTCTCATACTCCTCATGGCGGCGATGGCGGCGGCAATGCCCAGCCAGGCGGCGCCTGCGCGCGTGTGGGAACACATCGAGCTCACATCCCCGGCCGGACAGGACGACGCGCCCGTAAGCGTGGAGGCCACCGTGCGCGACGGCTACCTCTACGTCACGCTCTCCCGCCGCGCACAGATCAAGCTCTTCACCATACTCGGGCAGACCGTATCGCAGGCCGAGCTGCCAGCCGGCACATCGCGTCTGCGCATCGCCGCACGCGGCATCTACATCCTGCGCGCCGGCGACACCACCGTGCGCATCACCATCTGACGCTCTCTCCTTTTGAGAAAGACATAAGGATAATGTAGGAAGCATTTGATCCTTATTATCTTAAAATATATATCAAACCATGAAGAAACATGTAAGAGCCATGCTCTGCGCCACCATCATGTCTGCATCATGCGCTACGGTAGCCGCACAGCCGCCGGTGGACGGTAATTTTCCGCCCCCGCGACAGACCGAGTACAAGATTCAGACGCCCACACGCATGGCCGACTACTTCGACGAGGCCGGTGAGGGCTGTCTGCCCGTAGAGCCCGACGGATTCCTGCGCCGATGGATGATTCTCGAGCCCATCAGCATGCCCAACCGCAGCAATGCAGTGTTCACCGACAGCTATATCAACCACGCTCTCGACTCGGTCTACTACAAAGGCCAGAGTACGGCAGCAGTGCCGCAGCGCGGCCAGCGTGTGCGCATGGCCGACGGCAGCACTCTGCGCTGGCATGCTCTGGACAGCCGCCTGTTCAACGTCAAGCTCTACCGCTTCGCAGCCGCGCTGAAAAAGCCGGTTTACGGCATCATCTTCCACGTAGTCACCGTCATTGACTGTCCGGAGCCTCTGAAAGGGGTGCGCCTCTCGGCGGGCTCCAATTCGGCATCCAAGTGGTGGATAGACGGTAAAGAAGTGCTCCTGCTGTCCGGCGACAGGCGTATGGTAGCCGATGACGCCATGTCGCGCCGCATCGACCTGCCCCGGGGGCGAACCGTGTTGCGCGGAGCCATAATCAACGGCCCCGGCATGAGCGATTTCTGCGTCCGCTTCGTCGACGAGGATGGGCGCCCCGTAAACAATATCTCCACCTGCACGACCGCAAAATGAAAAGCCTCACAGCCTTCTTGGCCGCTGCCGCCTTCGCCGCCGCAATTCCGGCCACTGCCCTCGCCCAGGCGGGCGAGCCATACATTCACGACCCATCGACCATCGCCGAATGCGACGGCAAATACTATACGTTCGGAACCGGCGGAGGCGGCCTCGTGTCGGCCGACGGCTGGCACTGGACGCGCGATGCCGTGCGTCCCGGCGGTGGTGCCGCCCCCGACGTGCTGAAAATAGGCGACCGCTACCTTGTGGCATACAGCACTACAGGCGGGGGGCTCGGCGGCGGCCACGCCGGCCGCGTGCTCACCATGTGGACGCGCTCGCTTGACCCGTCGTCGCCACTCTTCGGCTTCTCCGAGCCTGTCGAGGTAGCCAGTTCGCTCGACGACGAAGACTGCGACGCCATCGACGCGGGCCTGCTGCTCGACCCTACGACGGGGCGTCTGTGGCTGTCGTACGGCACCTATTTCGGTTTCATACGCCTTGTGGAGCTGGATCCCGCCACAGGCACACGCATGCCCGGCAATGAACCCGTCGATATAGCCATAGACTGCGAGGCCACCGATCTTGTATGGCGCGACGGATGGTACTATCTGCTCGGCACACACGGCACATGCTGCGACGGCCCGAATTCCACCTACAACATTGTGGTGGGCCGTTCGCGCGACATCAGGGGGCCATATCTCGACAACATAGGCCGCGACATGCTGCATGGCGGCGGCCGCATGCTCCTCTCGGCGGGCAGGCGCAAGGTGGGCCCGGGCCACTTCGGGCGCTACGTAGCGGCACCTGGCGTGGAAAAGATGTCGCTGCACTACGAGTCCGACCTTGACCGTGGCGGCCGCAGCGTTCTGGCCGTGCTTCCTCTGCTGTGGCGCGACGGATGGCCCGAAGCAGGCGAGCCCGTGGCCGAAGGCACCTACGAGATCGAGTCGCAGCGCCACGGCTACGCGCTGGAGCTGGCCGTCGACTTTGTGAGAATGCCTGCAGGCATGTTCCGCTTTTGGGAGAAGGACACCGCCGACGTAGTGCCCATGGCATCGCAAACGCTGGCCGACGTGGAGCACACATGGCCCGCAGGCGACACAGCCGTGCGACTCGGCGACTACATGTTCCGTCCTCACCAGCGCTGGACAGTCGTGCCGATGCCCGAACACGGCGGCTGTCTCGACGCACCATACTGCCGCATTGTCATAGAAGGCACCGGACGAGCCCTCACGGCCACCGCCGACGCCGAGGTGAAGGCAGCAGAATTCAAGGGCGACCCCTGCCAGCTCTGGAGGATTGAGCAGCTCACCGACGGCACCTACCGCATCATGCCCAAGAGCGTGCCGGGCCATGAGGAAGAGGAACTTGCGCTCGTGGCCGTAGCCGACAGCACGCCGTCGCTCGGAAGGTTCGACATGGGGAGCGACAACTCGAAATGGCGCCTGCGCGACAGATAAATCACCACCAACCCTCCCGCTATGCTTGCAAGAAAACTATTTACAGCCGTACTGACAGCCGTATGCGCCATGCCGGCAACTTATCTCGGCGGTCAGAATCCGGTGATACGCGACCAGTTCACGGCCGATCCGACGGCACGCGTGTTCGACGGACGCCTCTACCTCTATCCCTCCCACGACATCCCAAGCCCGATTGAAAAGCTCAGGGAATGGTTCTGTATGGCCGATTATCACGTGTTCTCGTCGGACAACCTCACAGACTGGACCGATCATGGCGTGATCCTGAGTCAGGAACGCGTGCCGTGGGTCGACTCCACATCATACTCGATGTGGGCCCCCGATTGCGTACGCAAGGACGGTAACTACTACTTCTACTTCCCGGCGGCTCCGGCCTCCGGCGAGAAAGGCTTCCGCGTGGGCGTGGCGATAAGCCCCACTCCCACCGGTCCGTTCCGTCCGCTGCCCGCCCCCATAGACGGCATCATGGGCATAGACCCCTGTGTGCTTGTCGACGACGACGGCAGTTCCTATATATACTGGTCGGGTATGGGCATGAAGGGTGCCCGCCTCGCCCCGGACATGACACGTCTGGCCTCGGAGCCGGTCGACATCAAGGGCCTGCCGGAAGGCTTCAAAGAGGGCCCGTTCGTGTTCCGGCGCGGTGACAAATATTATTTCACCTTCCCCTGGGTGGAGCACAAAACGGAGGCTTTAGCCTACGCTATGTCCGACAGCCCGCTGGGGCCGTTCGAGTTCAAGGGCATCATCATGGAGCCCTCACCCACAGGATGCTGGACCAACCACCACTCCATCACCCGGTACGGCGGACAGTGGTATCTCTTCTACCACCACAACGACTATTCACCGGCTTTCGACAAGAACCGTTCCGTACGCATCGACTCGCTCAACTTCCGTCCCGACGGCACCATCGTCAAAGTGCGCCCGACGCTGCGCGGAGTAGGACATACCGACGCCCGCGGACGCATCGACCCCGACCGCTACAGCGACATCGACACAATGCGCGCGTCGATAGCCTTAATAGACAGCAATACCCCCTTCGCCGGCTGGAAAACCGTATTCCGCAAGTCCGGGGCATGGGTGCGCTATAATGCTGTCGACTTCGGCCCGCGCCCGGCCACTCACGTGGCTGCCCGCGTGCGTGCTCCCCGAGGCGCCATACTCGACGTATGCACCGGCGCGACAGGCCGGCTGCGACGCATAGCCAGGATGAGGGTAAGCCCCTCGGATGAATGGCACATGGTGCGTGTGCCCCTGGAAGGTGACACAGCGGCACGTCAGGGCCTGTGCGACCTCACCGTGCGCCTCGCATCGGGTCGGGACGCCGAGCTCGACCACATGGGCTTCGATGCCATGCCGTGGAGCAGCGGCGCTTTTGCAAGCGGCCGCTACCGCAATCTCTTCGAGGAAGCCGGCCACACCCCCGAGGCCATAGCCAGGCGACTCGACGGCATCTGCGACTCACTCTTCAGCGGCCCGAGACGCATTTACTTCGAGACAGGCGACTCCATGGCCTACATCAGCGACATCAAAAACAACGACGTGCGCACCGAAGGCATGTCGTACGGCATGATGATAGCCGTACAGCTCGGCCGCAAGGATATGTTCGACCGCCTCTGGCGCTGGAGCCGCAGATACATGCAGCACAGGGGAGGAGACCGCGACGGATACTTCGCGTGGAGCTGCCGCACCGACGGCACGCACAACGCCGAAGGTGCCGCATCCGACGGTGAACTCTATTTCATAACGTCGCTCATCTTCGCCTCCAACCGCTGGGGCAACGACACCGGCATCGACTATCTGGCCGAAGCGCGGCGCATTGTGGACGCCTCCTTCCTCAAGACCGGCAAGGAGCATGCCGCGCCCCTGATTGACCTCGAGCACCACCTCATCACCTTCACGCCCGACGCTTTCGGCGGCCGCTTCACCGACCCGTCCTACCATGTGCCGGCATTCTACGAGGTGTGGGCGCGCTATCTCGGCGACGGACGTGCGGCATTCTGGCGCGACTGCGCGCGCCGGAGCCGTGAGTATCTGCACCGCTGCGTCCATCCGTCCACGGGCCTCACACCCGACTACAGCAACTACGACGGCTCACCACGGGCCACACCCTGGCTTCTGGGCGAGGCTTTCCGCTTCGACTCGTGGCGTGTGCCCCTGAACATAGCCATAGACTATGCCTGGACAGCAGCCGACGCCCCATGGCAGAGGCTATACGCCGACCGTCTGCAGCAGTTCCTGTGCGCACAGGGCATCGACAGCTTCGTCGACCAATACAACATCGACGGCACGCCCGTAGCCGAGGTGCTCGGCGCAGGAGGCTTCCGGCGCCTGCGGCACTCGCTCGGCCTTGTAGCCACATCGGCCGCAGCTTCGCTGGCCGCCACCCACATGCGCAGCGCCGACTTCGTAAGCCGCCTCTGGAACGCCGGACACGAGCCTTACGACGACGGCTACTTCGATGCCTACTACGACGGTCTGCTGCGCCTGTTCTCATTCATGCTCGTCAGCGGCAACTACCGCATAATCACACCCGAAACTACCGACATATGAAAAAACTCATCCCCGCCATCGGCCTGCTTGTGCTCGCAGGCGCCTGCTCAGCAGGCAAAAGCGGTGACAAGTCGTGCGTCCGGGACGCCGACTCGCTGCCAACATTCACCTTTGAAGGCAACCCCCTCGTGCGCGACAAATTCACAGCCGACCCGGCCCCTCTGGTCAGCGGAGACCGTCTTTACCTATATGTGGGGCACGACGAATACTACCCCGGCCAGGACTCGGCTTCGGGCGGCAAGGAATTCAACATCACCGAATGGCTTTGCTACTCCACTGCCGACATGAAGGTCTGGACTGACCACGGCGCCGTGCTTTCACCCGCCGATTTCAAGTGGGCCACCGGCGAGGCATGGGCATCGCAGGTAGTGGAAAAAGACGGTCGTTTCTACTACTTCACCACCGTGCAGGGCGGCGGCCCCTACACCGGTAAATGCATAGGAGTCGCTGTGGCCGACAATCCCACCGGCCCCTTCGCCGACGCCATAGGGCGCCCCCTCGTGAGCGACGACATGACCGACAACGGCAAACGCGGATGGTGGAACGACATCGATCCCACCGTCCTGCTCGACGGCGACGACGCCTGGCTGTGCTGGGGCAACGGCACGTGCTTCCTCGCACGCCTGAAACCCTCGCTCACCGAAATCGACGGCGACATACGCACCCTCGACGTACCCAACTACGTGGAAGGGCCCTGGTTGCACAAGCACAACGGCACCTACTACCTCACCTACGCATCGATGGGACAAGGACGCGAGAATATCTCCTACGCCACAGCCACATCCATGGACGGACCCTGGACTCCGCGCGGCGAACTCACCAGCATGGCCGAGAACAGCTTCACCATCCATCCCGGTATCATCTGCTTCAACGGCGGCTGGTATCTGTTCTACCACAATGCGGCCCTCGAAATCGACGGTCGCAAAGGAGCAATAGGCCGCCGCGCGGTATGCGTCGACACCCTGCGCTACGACTCGCTCGGCCTCATGCTGCCGGTGGTTCAGAGCGTCAGTCGGGGGAATAAATAAGAGTGAAAATGGCAGGAATTGACGAAATTTTAATAATTTTGTCAGCTCAAATGTTATATTCTGAAAATGGATAAACTGAAAGTAAAGATTATAAACCGTTCGGGCAACGAACTGCCGGCCTACGAGACGCACGAATCGGCCGGAATGGACGTGCGCGCATGCCTTGACGAACCCGTCACCCTCCAGCCTCTGGACCGTGCGCTCATTCCCACAGGGCTGCGAGTGCAGCTGCCGGCAGGCTACGAGATACAGATGCGTCCGCGCAGCGGACTCGCCCTGCGCCACGGGCTGTCGCTTGCCAACACGCCCGGCACCGTGGACGCCGACTTCCGCGGAGAGATTCAGGTAATACTCATCAACCTCAGCCGCGAGCCCTTCACCGTGCACGACGGCGACCGCATCTGCCAGATGGTGGTAGCCCCCTACACGCGCGTGGAATGGGATACCGTGAAGCAGATAGACGAGACCGAACGCGGCGACGGCGGCTTCGGGCACACAGGCATTAACTGATGAAAAAACTGCTGTACTGCATAGCGCTCTTGGCTTCGGCCCTCTCCGTTCTCGCCACCGACTGGGACCGGGGCGCCGACGCGCGCAAGGCCGCCTACATATTCCTCGACGCGCAGAACGACCTCTGCCAGGGCAACTACAGCGACTACTACGCCAAGCTGCGGCGCGCCAACGCGCTCGACCCCACCGACCTCGACATCGCCGCCGAATATGCCGAACTGCTGCTGCAGACCGCCGAGCTCGACTCGGAAGAGACGGAGCAGGCCTACGGCGCCATGTGGCGCCGCTTCGCCGCCAATCCGGGCGACTTCGCCACCACCACACCCGTGGCCGAGCTCGCCGCGAAACTCGGCAAGCTCAACGACGTGGCCGCCGTCTGGAAAGCTATGTGCGCCGCGCTGCCCGACCGCAACGACCCGTCGATGAACCTCGCCGACACCTACGTGCTCATGTACATGCGGGGCGACAGCGCCGCCTACGACTCGGCCATGACCATATACTCACGTCTGGAGCAGGGGCTGGGATTCGACATCGGCCTCTCGAGCCACAAGATACGCGCGCTGAGCCTGCGCCGCGACACTGCGGCCGTCGCCGCCGAGCTGGCACGCATAAGCATCGCCGCCCCCACCGACCCTCAGGCTCTGCTCTATGCCGGCCAGGTGTTCGAGAGCCTCGGCATGCCCGACAGCGCCATAGCCCGCTACGACCGCGCGTGCAGCCTCGACAGCACCGACGGACGCGCACTGATGCTGCGCGCTGCCGTGCATCTCAGCCAGGGCGACAGCGCCGCCTACGACTCGGAGGTGTTCCGCGCCCTTGAGAGCCAGAACCTCGACCTCGAGAACAAGATGAGCATACTCTCGGGCTACATACGCGCGCTGTTCAGCGACAGCACGCAGCACGGACGCATCGACCATCTCTTCCGCGTCATGAACGAGGTGAACCCCGGCGAGCCGCAGATACACGCGCTCAACGCCATTTTCCTGGCACAGACCAAGCGCCCGGCCGAAGCCGCCGAGCAGGCAGGCTACGCACTCGACCTCGACCGGGACAACGCCGAGCTCTGGAGCCTCAACATCCAGCTGCAGAACGAATGCGGCAACGACTCGGCCGTTATCGACCTCACCAGGCGCGGCGCCCGCCACTTCCCGGAATCGTTCTACTTTCCCCTGGTCGGCAGCGGCAAATTCTTCACCATGGGCGACTACGCGGGCGCGCGGGCCATGCTCGACAGCTTCGACATCGCCTACCTGGAGACGCCCGAGGACCTCAGCACCTACTGGACGCTGCGCGGCGACGCCGGCCAGCATATGGGCGACAGCGACAGCACCGTCACGTATTACGAACGCGCCGTCACGCTCAACCCGCACAACTACGGAGCGATGAACAACTTCGCATACTATCTCGCCGAGAACGACACGCTCCTGGACCGCGCGGAACACTACGCGGCGCTTGCCGTCAAGAACGAACCCGAAAGCGAGACCTACCTCGACACATACGCCTGGGTCTTCTTCCGCAAGAAGGAATTCACCCTGGCGCGCCGCTACATCGACGCCGCGCTGCGCCTGATGCGCATCGACCCGGCCGACCCTGCCGCAGGGCAGCAGCCGGCTCCGGAAGGCGGCGACGATGACAACGTCCGCGACATCGAGCTGTCAGGAGAGATATTCAACCACGCCGGCGACATTTACTTCATGTGCGGCGAACGGCGCCTGGCGGTGGAGTTCTGGCAGGAGGCCCGCAAACTCATGCCCGACAACGCGCTGCTGCGCAAAAAGACCGAACACAAAACCATCTTCTTTGAATGAGACACGCTTTCATCATAGCCGCACTCGCCCTGACGCTCGGCGCCTGCTCCACTCAGCGCCGCAGCGCTGACACCACGCAAACCATCACACCCGCGGACGCCGTGCAGACCCCCGCCACGCAGGCCTCACCTACCGGCGAGCCGCAGGCGCGATTCGCAGCCATGACAAGTGCCTACGGCCTCTGGCAGGACGTGCAGATGCCGGTGCGCGCCACCATCCGTTCGCCGTTCTCCATCTCGGCCTCGGGACGCCTCACGATGGTGCAGGGCAAGCTCATACACATCAGTGTGCGCCTGCTCGGCATGGAGGTGGCCGTAATGCAGGTGACGCCCGACAGCGTCTTCGTGGTCGACAAGTTCCATCGCTACCTCATAGCCGAGCCCACTGAAAAACTTACGGCCCGCACCGGCCTGACCGTCGGCGACATGCAGAATGCTCTGCTGGGCCGCGCATTCCTGCCCGGACAGGGCGCCGCCACGGCCTCCATGAGCAGCCGGCTGACACTCGGCGAGGAAGACGGCATGCTCTCCATCGCGCCAGCCGACGCACCCGCCGGCTATACATGGCGCATGCACGCCGCCACCCTCGACGACGGGCGCGTGGCCCTCGCCGACCTGACAGTGAGCGTGGACGGCCAGGCACCCGCCACAGCCTCCTATACTCCGGCCGCACAACTCTCGCCCATCGGCGCCATAGCCACGGCCGTAGACCTGCGCGCATCCGTGGCAGGCAAGAAAATCGACGCCCGCCTGAGCTACACCGCCGACCAGGCACGGTGGAACACCGGCACGACGCCCTCGCTTCCCTCGCTGCGCGGCTACACGCGAGTCAGCGCCGCCACGTTGCCCAAGTCGGGCTTCCTATGATACTGATTTTACATGCTTTATAAACCTGATTCAATCACATTATTCAATCACATTTCACTCATGAAAAAAGTAATCCTTTCGGCTGTCGCCGCAGCATGCGCCCTCAGCGCCTCGGCTCTCGGCCCCAACGTCTTCAACCATCTCGGCGCAAGCGTAGGCGTAGGTACCACCGGCATCACCATCGATGTCGCAACTCCCATCACCGGCTTCGTGCAGATGCGCGCCGGTGTCGACATCATGCCCGGCATCACCTTCAACGCCGATGCCGACTTCAACTACTACATCCCCACCACGCCGGAGGCTCAGCAAGGCGAAATGAGCCTGAAAGGCGACCTCGGCCGCACACAGGGCCATGTCATCTTCAACGTATACCCCATACCCAAATGCGGTCTGTTCGTTGCTGCCGGCGGCTATTTCGGTGGCAAGAAGCTGCTCAAAATCACCGGTCACAGCGACGAACTCGCCGACTATGCCGGTGTATCCGGCCAGACCTCCGGCAGCGTCATCATCGGCGACTACGAGATTCCGGCCGACAAGGACGGTAACGTCAGCGGCGGTCTGCGTGTGAAGTCGTTCCGCCCCTATCTCGGCATCGGCTGGGGTCGCGCCATTCCCGGAAAGCTCCTCAACTTCCAGACAGAACTCGGCGTACAGTTCGAGGGCAAGCCGGAAGTCTACACCGACCACGGCACACTGCGTGTCAGCGAACTCGAGGAAGACAACAACACATTCAACAAAGTCCGCAAATACCTCAAGGTATATCCGCAGCTCACATTCCGCCTCGGCTTCCGCGCGTTCTGACACCTTGGGGAAGTTAAAAAGTTAAAGGAGTAAAAGAAGTTAAGAGAATAGCAGGGTGGCGCTCGCCCAGCTATTCTCTTAACTTTTTACCTACTATGAATAAAAAGTTTGAATATTTTCTGAATGCAATTTTCTATTGCATATGGATAAAAAGCGAACGGTTTGATTCGTGGTTTGAAACATGGATAGAACGGTTAATAGCTCCTATTGTTAACTTTATTCCTAAATATTTATATCCAAAGAAACTTAAAAAGAAATATTACCGCAATAAGGTACTAAATAAAAAGAGAATGGATGATTTCCGGCATAACAGGAAACATGGAACTCATATGGAATCTGCAAAAGATTTATTTGGTAAATTTTTCACCGGTTATTTTTTATTTGCCACACTTATGTTTTATAGTTGCTTGATTTTATGCGGTTTATCAAATATATTTATAACTATAGGTATATCCATCATATTCCTAAGATTGTGCTATATACCCATTAATAAAATGGTATTCTCCAATTATAAATACCTTGAGTACTTCAAACTGTTTGAGAAAAACGATGAGCAATGGCACAAAAAATGGAGCCGTATCACAACCGCCTTCTGCATCAGCGCAATAATATTGTTTTTTGCAGGACCATTCACAGGGATAGCCTTACTTATCCTTTTGGATTAAAAGTTATGCCAAGGACGATTATGGTGCGTTTCTGCATAGGTAGATCTACCTAAACGCCGACCGACATCGGAAGCCCGCGGAGCGTGGCGGGCAGTTTTCAGCCCATGCGTGAGGAGGCGTAGCCGACGAGCCATGGGTCAGGATCCCGCCCCTCTCACGCGCCGAGCTCCGGCAGGAAGCGACAGCGCGTGCTTGCGGACCTTGGTCCGGGCACACACCGACGGCTCCACGGACTAACATCCGGAAAGGCGCAGCTGCGCATCCTGCCGGAGCTTGCTGCGCAGGTATTTATACCCCGCAACCCATGGCTCGTCGGCTACGCCTCCTCACACATGGGCTGAAAATTGCCCGCCGCGCTCCGCGGGCTCCCGTAGATTGTATCCTGTTAGCAATTAAAACGATTCGCTGAATAGTTACGATTTTGGATAGGAAAATTAAAGGAGTAAAGAGATTAAGAGAATAGCTCGGCAAGCGCCATCCTGCTATTCTCTTAACTTTTTAACTTTTTCCCTTTTTAACCCGCCCCGCGAGCCGCGGGGCAATTTTTGTTTGCATCTGTAAATTTTTTTGTTTGTAGATGTAAATTTTATCGCTTTTTTTGGCTAACTTTGAGGGCCGGATAACGGCTACGCGCGCACGCAACACCATTATGCTATGAATCAGGAAGTTTACCACATACCGGCACTCTTGCCCCAGACCATCGCGGCCCTCGACATCAAGCCGGGGGGCACATACGTTGACTGCACCTACGGAGGCGGCGGTCACTCGGCGGCGATTCTGAATGCGCTCGGACCGGACGGCCGCCTCTACGGCTTCGACCAGGACGAGGATGCCGTGCGCCGTGCGCCGGCACGTGGCGACGCGCGCTTCACGATGGTCTACGGCAACTTCCGCTTCCTCGGCAACTTTCTGGAATATTACGGCGTGGATAGCGTGGACGGCATACTCGCCGACCTCGGCGTGAGCTTCCACCACTTCGACGACCCGGAGCGCGGCTTCTCGTTCCGCTGGGAGGGAGCGCTGGACATGCGCATGAACCGCCGCGGAGGCCGTTCGGCGGCCGACCTGCTCGCCACAGCCCCGCCCGAGGAGCTGGCACGCATATTCCGCCTCTACGGCGAGCTGCGCCAGGCCCCGAGGCTGGCCGCCGCCATCGTACGCGAGCGCGAGGCCGGTCGGCCGGTGCTCACCGTCGAGGCGCTCCGTGCCCTGGCCGAACCCATGCTCAATCCGCGTCAGGCCAAGAAAGAGATGGCACAGCTGTTTCAGGCGCTCCGCATCGAGGTCAACGACGAGCTGGGCGCACTGCGCTCGCTGCTGCGCCAGGCCCTGGAGGCGCTCGCGCCAGGCGGACGCCTCGCCGTCATCACCTACCACTCGCTGGAGGACCGCCTCGTCAAGAACTTCATGCGCACCGGCAACCTCGACGGCGAGGAGCAGAAGGACTTCTTCGGCCGTTCGCTGGCACCGATGCGTCTGCTCACGTCGAAACCCGTCGTCCCCGACGACGCCGAGATACTCGCCAACCCCCGCAGCCGCAGCGCCAAGCTGCGCGTGGCTGAGAAAAACACACCGCACGCATCATGAAACTTCAGGGCATAAAAATCAGCAAGGACGGCACCCGGAAACTCGCCACACAGGCCGACGACATCATCCACGGACGATTCATCACCAGCCGCCTGTTCAAGCGCTACTTCTTCGGCGTGCTTCTGGCCGTGGCTCTAATCATGATGAGCATCTCCGTGCGCTACGACTGCACCACGGGCATGGAGACCATAGCATCGCTGCGCACGCGCCTGGAAGTGGTGCGCACCGAGCTGCAGCGCGAGCGCTCGGCCTACATGAGCTCCACCCGCGAGTCGACCATGCAGCAGCGCGTCGACTCGCTCGGCCTGGGCCTCGGCATCCAGCAACGTCCTCCCTTCAAAATCTCCCCCGACCATGAGCAATAAAAAAACACCGGCCGGCAGCAACCGCCGCGCGCGCATCATCCTTAATCTCAGTATCGTCATCCTGTGCGTCACCCTCATGTCGGCGGCGATAGTGTTCATGCTCGTCAACACCACGGTCATCAACGCCGAGGCATGGAACGCCAAGGGACAGCGGCAGCTCGACACCATCACGCCCATACAGCCCCTGCGCGGCGACATCCTCGCCTGCGACGGCTCCATTCTCGCCACCAACCTCAACTACTACGACGTCAGCATCGACTTCCGCACCAAGCGCTTCTGGATACGCCAGTACGTGCAGAGCCTCGACTCCCTGGCCGACACCCTCGCCGTCTACTTCCCCACGCGCACGCGTAAGGAGTGGAAAGACTACCTCTCCGAGCCGCTGGCCGTGCCCAAGTCGGAGCGCAAAGGCACCTTCCGCCTGGCCCGCAACGTGCCCTACGACCTGGCCCAGCGCGTCAAGACCTTCCCCTTCTTCCGCCGCACGCGCAACGCCAACCGCACGGGGCTGAAGATAGAGCCGGTGCTGCGCCGCATGTATCCCTACGGCGACATGGCGCGCCTGAGCGTGGGACGCGTGGGCTACATTCCCGGCAAGGAAGACGGCCAGCACGGCATCAGCGGGCTGGAACAGGCGCTCGACACCCTGCTCTACGGCAAGCCCGGACGCGCCAAGCGCGTGCTCTTCACCAGCCGCGTTGCCAAGTGGCCCATCGAGCAGCCGCAGCACGGCTACACCGTCACCACCACCATCGACATCACCATGCAGGACATCCTTGAGAGCGAGCTCGGCGAGATGCTCGTCAAGAGCAACGCCGACTGGGGCACAGCCATGATTATGGAAGTAGCTACCGGCGACATCAAGGCCATCTCCAACCTGGAACGCGACTCCCTGCATCAGGGCCGGTACATCGAGGCCATGAACCGCGCCGTCCTCGCCTACGAGCCGGGCTCGGTGATGAAGACAATCTCGATGATCGTGGCCCTGCGCAAGGGCTACGCCCTGCCTCTCGACCGCACCATGCCCATAGGCCACAGCTTCGCCTACAAGGGCGGCAAAGCCATACACGACACCCACTCGCCGGCCTATCTCCCAGTCAGCCGCTTCCTGGAGTACAGCTCCAACATCGGCATGACAAAGCTCGTGGCAACGCAGTACGAGAGCAACCCCAACGGCTTCCGCGAGGACCTGAAGGAGATAGGCTTCTTCGACCGCTTCGGCACAGGCATAGCCCGCGAGAGAAAACCATACGTGCCCACCGTCGAGAACCTGCCCCGCGGACTCGTGGCCCTCTCGCGCATGACATTCGGCTACTCGACCATGATTCCGCCGCTGTACACCTGCGCCATGTACAACGCCGTCGCCAACGACGGACGCTTCGTGCGTCCGCGCCTGGTGAAGGCGCTCCGCAGCTACGACGGCCGCGACAGCATTATTCCCGTCAGCTATGTGCGCGACAGCATCCTCTCGCGCGATCAGGCCCGCATGCTGCGCGACATGCTCAAGCAGGTGGTATGGGGCGAGGGAGGCACCGCCAAGTTCCTCCGCGACAAAACCATCACCATCGCCGGCAAGACGGGCACGGCCAAAATCGTCAACGAACTGCGTCCCGGCGAGAAGCGCGACAGCATCACGGGTCCCGACGGCATAAAGCGCCCGAAGCCGATGGGCTACAAGGAGGGGCACTACCGCGTGGCTTTCTGCGGCTTCTATCCCGCCGAGAAGCCCAAATTCACCTGCATCGTCGTCATCAGCGACCCGCGGCCGCCGCTGCACGGACCCGCCGCCACGGCCGGCGCCGTGCTCAAGAACACAGCTCTCAAGCTCTACGCCCGCGGCTACCTCGACAACTACGCCGACATCACCGAAAACGCGCCCGACAACGCCGGACGCCCCACCCTCTACGCCACCTTCCGCAAGGAGCGCTCGTTCAACATCCACCGGTACCTCGACATGGAGAGCGCGGCCATCATCCGCAACCCGCAGGCCGCCGTGGCAGCCGGTGCGGTGCCGGACGTGACCGGCCTCGGCGTGCGTGAGGCCGTGGTGCGCCTGGAGGAGGCCGGCTACAATGTGGCCTTCGACGGCATAGGCTACGTCACCGAGCAGACGCCTCCCGCGGGCTCTCAGGCCAAGGCGGGCCAAAGGGTACGACTGAAACTGAAACAGATATGACCAAGATTCTCAACGAACTCATCAGGGAGCTGCCCGCGGGCAGCTACACCATACAGGGCGACCCGTCGGTCGCCCTCTCCGGCATCGCGGCCGACTCGCGCAAGGTCGGCCCGGGCATGTGCTTCGTGGCTGTGAACGGCACCGCCGTCGACGGTCACCGCTTCATTCCCGCCGCCATAGAGGCCGGAGCCGCAGCCGTGGTATGCGATGCCGCTTACCGTCTGCCCGAAGGCTGCGCCGCCGCCGGATGCGCCATCGTGCGCGTGGCCGACACCGCCGAGGCTCTCGGCATCCTGGCGTCGGCATGGCACGGCCACCCGTCGCGCCGCCTAACGCTCGTAGGCGTCACCGGCACCAACGGCAAGACCACCATCGCCACCCTGCTCTACGACATGGCGCGCCTGCGCGGACAGCGCGCCGGACTGCTGAGCACGGTAGTCAACCGCATCGACGACCGTGCCGTGCCGTCCACCCACACCACTCCCGACCCGCTGGAGCTGAACGCGCTGCTGGCCGAGATGGTGGAAGCCGGATGCACCTTCGCCGCCATGGAGGTGAGCAGCCACGCCTGCGCACAGAAACGCATCGCCGGACTGCGCTTCGCCGGCGGCGTGTTCACCAACCTGACGCGCGACCATCTCGACTATCACAAGACATTCCAGGCCTACCTCGAGGCCAAGAAGAGCTTCTTCGACGCTCTGCCCGCCGACGCCTGGGCCCTCGTCAACGCCGACGACAGCCATGCGCGCATCCTCGTGCAGAACACGCGCGCACGCGTGAGCACCTACAGCCTGCGTTCTCCGGCCGACTTCCGCGGGACGGTGGTGGAGAATCACCTAGACGGCCTGCTGATGCGCATCGACGGCCGGGAGGTGCAGACGCGCTTCGCCGGACGCTTCAACGCCTCCAATCTCCTCGCCGTATACGGCGCGGAACGCCTCCTGGGCACCCCGCAGATGGAGGCTCTTACGGCTCTGAGCGTCCTGCATCCGGTGGCCGGACGCTTCCAGACCTTCCACGGCGCAGGCATCACGGCCATAGTGGACTACGCGCACACGCCCGACGCGCTCGTCAACGTGCTCGACACCATCCGCGAGGCGGCCGGGCCGGCGGCCGGCATCATAACCGTGTGCGGCTGCGGAGGTGACCGCGACCACGGCAAGCGGCCCATGATGGCCGCCGAGGCCGCAGCGCGTTCCACCCACCTCATAATCACCAGCGACAACCCGCGCTCGGAGGATCCCGCAGCAATCGCCGCCGACATGCTCGCCGGACTGGACGACGACGCCCGCACCCGCTGCGAGGTAGTGCTCGACCGCGCCGAAGCCATCAGCCGCGCGATAACCGCCGCCCAACCCGGCGAGGTGGTTCTCATCGCGGGCAAGGGCCACGAGGACTATCAGATAATAGGCAGCGAACGCCGTCATTTCGACGACCGCGAACAAGTGGCCGGCGCGTTGCGTCTCTTAGAGTTGAAAAGTTTATAAAGTTAAAACGTTAAAAATTTAAGATAATAGCTCGCCTAACTCCACACTCCTAACTCCGCACTCCTAACTCAAAATGTTATACTACCTCTTTGAACACCTCCAGGACTCAGGACTCCCCGGCGCACGCCTGATGACCTACCTTACATTCCGTTCCGGCGCCGCGTTTGTCCTTGCGATGCTCCTCGCCATCTTCGCCGGCCGGGCCATCATCAACCGTCTGCAGCGAATGCAGATAGGTGAAATCATACGCGACCTCGACCTCGAGGGACAGCTCGCCAAGCGCGGCACCCCCACCATGGGCGGCATCATCATCATCATGGCAATACTCGTGCCGTGTCTGCTCGTGGGCAACCTCACCAATCCCTACATGTGGCTCATGCTCGTGTCCACGCTGCTACTCGGCGCCATCGGCTTCATCGACGACTACAAGAAGTTCAGCCGCCACAACAAGGACGGCATACAGGGCAAGTACAAGATCTTCGGACAGGTGGGCGTGGCTGTGCTCGTGGCTGCCACGATGTACCTCAGCCCCGGCATGGTGACCGTGCAGAACACGGAAGTCATCAGCTCCGAGACACAGCGCGTGGAGGAGGTCGTATACAGCTCCACTCCCGAGAAATCGCCGCAGACCACCATACCCTTCATCAAGAACAACAACTTCAACTACTCCTGGCTCACGGGATGGATGGGACGCCACGCCGAGACCGGCGGCTGGATAGTTTTCTTCCTCGTCGTCATCTTCATCGTCACGGCCACCAGCAACGGCGCCAACCTCAACGACGGCCTGGACGGCATGTGCGCCGGACTCAGCGCCATCGCCGGCGTGGCTCTCGCCGTCATGGCCTACCTCGGCGGCAACATCATCTACTCGGCCTACCTCAACATCATGTACATCCCGGCCAGCGGCGAGCTCGTGGTGTTCATGGCGGCCTTCATCGGCGCCCTCGTCGGATTCCTGTGGTACAACGCGAGCCCGGCGCAGGTGTTCATGGGCGACACCGGCTCGCTCACGCTCGGCGGCATCATCGCCGTCTTCGCCATACTCATCCACAAGGAGCTGCTGCTGCCCATACTTGTGGCGCTCTTCTACATCGAGGACCTTTCCGTGGTGCTTCAGGTGGCCTACTTCAAGCGCACGGGCGGCAAACGCATCTTCCGCATGAGCCCCCTGCACCACCACTTCCAGAAGCCCGGCGACGGCTCGTGGCCGGCACTGCTCCAGTGGCCGCGCCGGGCCATTCCCGAAGCCAAGATTGTGACGCGCTTCTGGATCATCGGCATCATTCTCGCTGCAATCACATTCGTTACTCTCAAAATACGATGAAAAAGAAATTAGTGGTACTCGGCGCCGGAGAGAGTGGCACAGGCGCCGCCATCCTGGCTAAGGACAAGGGCTATGACGTGCTGCTCAGCGACAGCGGTACCATAAGCCCCGCCTACGAGGAGACGCTGCGCCGCGAGGGCATAGCCTTCGAACAGGGCGCACACACGCTCAAGGACATACTCGCCGCCGACGAGATTGTGAAGAGCCCGGGCATCCCCGAGTCGGCACCCGTCATGAAGGCCATCCGCGCGGCCGGCATCCCCGTCATCAGCGAGATAGAGCTGGCCGGCCGCTACCTTCCCGAAGGCGCACGCACCATATGCATCACAGGCAGCAACGGCAAGACCACCACGACCATGCTCACATGCCACCTGCTGCGCACGGCGGGCATAGACGCATCCACCGCCGGCAACATAGGGCGCTCGCTCGCCCTCCAGGTAGCGCGCGAGCCCCACAGCGTCTACGTAGTGGAGCTAAGCAGCTTCCAGCTCGACAACATGTACGAGTTCCGTGCCGACACGGCCGTGATAATGAACATAACGCCCGACCATCTCGACCGCTACGACCACAAGATGGCAAACTATATCGCAGCCAAGATGCGCATAGTGCGCAACCAGCGCCCCGAGGATGCGTTCATCCACTGGGCCGACGACCCGGTTGTAAGCGTCGAGCTGGCCGAAGGCCGCGCCGCCACGCCGGCGCGCGACCTCGTGTTCACAGCCGCCGACAAGCCCGCAGCCGCGGCATACGTGGACGGCGACGGCATGCTTGTGCTGCCCGACATACTCACCATGCCCGTGGCCGAACTGTCGCTGCCCGGCACCCACAACTTGCTCAACAGCATGGCGGCCGCGCTGGCGGCCCATACGGCAGGTGCCGACGCCGACGCACTGCGCCGCGGACTCTCCTCGTTCAGCCCCGTGGAGCACCGCCTGGAACCCGCCGGAACCGTAGGCGGCGTGGAGTGGATCAACGACTCCAAAGCCACCAACGTCAACTCCACGTTCTACGCTCTCGGCGCAATGACGCGTCCCGTCGTACTCATACTCGGCGGCAAGGACAAGGGTAACGACTACTCCGAAATCCTGCCTCTGGTGCGCGAGAAAGTAAAAGCAATAGTAGCCATGGGTCTACACAACGAGAAGATTGTCGATTTCTTCAGCGCCGAAGTGCCGGTTGTCTCCACCGATTCGCTTGCCGATGCCGTGGCCGTCTGCCGGCGCCTGGCCGCACCGGGCGACACCGTGCTGCTGTCGCCATGCTGCGCAAGCTTCGACCTCTTCAAGAGCTACGAGGACCGCGGACGCCGGTTCAAGGCCGCCGTAGCCGCACTCAAAGACGAATAACACACATTATGCAATAGACCATGCCTGACATTTCTCCCTCTGTAAACAGCGCCGTTGCGGCCGACGCCGAGGCCATACGGCCGAAGCTCCGCACCGACCATCAGATATGGGGCATATACTTCGTGCTCCTTATCTACTCAATCATCGAGCTGTTCAGCGCCTCCAGCCAGGAGGTGCGCGTCGACGACATCTACGGCCCGCTGTTCCGCCACGTGCAGTTCCTGGCTCTGGGCCTCGGCGCCATGCTCGTGATACAGCATTTCCATTACCGCTACGTCGTCAAGGGCATACCCTGGCTCGTGGGCCTGAGTATCGCCGCCATGCTGTATGTGCTTGTGGCCGGTGTGGAAATCAACGGCGCACGCCGCGGCATGCGTCTCGGCGGCTTCGTCATCCTCCCCGCCGAGTTCATCAAGCTGGCTGTGGCGCTCGGCGTGGCGCTCATCATGAGCCGCTATCAGGTGAAGGGCCGGCGCGACGTGTCGAACTACGGCGTGGCGCTGTGCGTGGCGCTGACACTCGTCAGCTCGGGGCTGCTGTTCACGCAGGGCCTTACCAACACGCTGCTGCTCATGTGCATCAGCGTCGCCATGATGGCAATCGGCGGCGTGGGCATGAAGAAATTCTGGTGCGTGATAGGCATCTACGCCCTCATAGGAGGCGGTGCCTTAGGCGTCAAGGTGCTCACGGCCAAGAACGCCGCGCCCACGCCCGAGGCCATGGAGATAGCCCGGCTCAACCACGAGGAGGTAGGCGCCGGCAATACCGACGACCGTTCGGCCACATGGCAGGGACGCATACAGCGCCACTTCCGCCTCAACAAGCATCAGGACCCCATCG
The DNA here is from genome assembly GCA_900550395.1 of uncultured Porphyromonadaceae bacterium. GTDB lineage: Bacteria > Bacteroidota > Bacteroidia > Bacteroidales > Muribaculaceae > CAG-873. The sequence continues at coordinate 46,085 of URSD01000001.1, forward strand.
ACGACCTCAACAAGCAGGAGCAGCTGAGCTACATAGCCCAGGCTCACGGCGGCCTGACGGGCGTCGGACCCGGCAACTCGCGCGAGAACGCACGCCTGCCGCTGGCGTTCAGCGACTATATCTTCGCCATCATAGTGGAGGAGTGCGGCCTGTTCTTCAGCGTGTTCCTGCTCATGTGCTACCTGTGGCTGCTGGGCCGAGCCGGCTACGTGGGCACACGCCTGCGGCGCACACCGGCCTGCTTCCTGATGATAGGCTGCGGCGTGTACATCGTAATCCAGGCGCTGTTCCACATGGCTATCGTCTCCGGCGTCTTCCCTGTCTCGGGCCAGCCGCTGCCACTAATCAGCAAGGGCGGCACCTCGGTGCTCGCAACATCGCTGGCCCTGGGCGTGATGCTTAGCGTAAGCCGCCATGCCGCACGCGTCAACGATGACGACAGCGACGCCGCCACCCGCGAGCTCCAGAGCCTGCCGGAGAACCTCCGCACCGACAACCCGGCGGTTCTTTGAGGGCCTAAGGTCTTGGGTCTAAGGCTTAGAGAATAGATTGTTAACTCCTAACTCCTAACTCCCCGCCTCCTCCCTCTTACCTATCCCCTATCAACTATAAACTCAAAAAAGATGAAAATCCTCATAAGCGGAGGTGGCACCGGCGGCCACATCTTTCCCGCACTCAGCATAGCCGGGGCGCTGCGCCGCCGCTACCCCGACGTTGAAATACTCTTCGTGGGCGCCGACAACCGCATGGAAATGCAGCGCGTGCCCGCCGCAGGCTATCCCATCGTCGGGCTACCCGTGGCCGGATTCGACCGCAAACGTCTCTGGCGCAACTTCCGCACGCTGTGGCTGCTGATGAAGAGCATGCGCCTGGCACGACGCACCGTCCGCGACTTCAAGCCCGACATAGCCATCGGCGTGGGAGGCTATTGCAGCGGCCCCACCCTGAAGGCTGCGCAGAAGCTCGGAGTCCCCACCCTCATCCAGGAACAGAACGGCTATCCCGGCGTCACCAACAAGCTCCTCGCAAAGCAGGCCGACGCCATATGCGTGGCCTACGAGGGCACCGAGCGATTCTTCCCGGCCGACAAGATACACCTCACCGGCAACCCCGTGCGCGCGTCGCTGCTGCAATGCTCGCTGACGCCCGAGGAGGCCCGGCGCAAACTCGGATTCGACCCCGACAAGCCCCTTGTGCTCGTGGTCGGAGGCAGCCTCGGAGCAACGACCGTCAACCGAGCCGTGGCCGCCGGCGTGAAGCGCATCACCGACGCGGGCGCACAGCTGCTCTGGCAGACCGGGCGACGCGACCAGGAACTCGCCGCCGAAGCCACCAAAGGCGTGGAGGGCGCACGCGCCACGGAATTCATTTCCGAAATGGACATAGCCTACCGCGCAGCCGACATCGTGGTATCGCGCGCCGGCGCCGGCAGCATCAGCGAGCTCCAGCTGCTGGGCAAATGCACCGTGCTGGTACCCTCGCCTAACGTCACCGAGGACCATCAACGCAAAAATGCCCTTGCTCTCGTGGCACGCGACGCCGCAGTCATGGTCGAGGACGCCGAAGCCGACACCGGCCTCGTGACAGCCGTCACCGACCTGCTCGCCGACCCCGCACGCCGCGAGGCCATGAGCCGCAACATCAAGGCCATGGCTCTACCTGACGCCGACGAGCGCATCGTCGACATCATCGCCGGCATCATCGCCAAGAACAAGAAGTAACAGCGTGGCCTCCGGCCGCCCCCTCTTACCTATAAACTCTCAACTATAAACTCAAAAATGAAACATATATACTTCATCGGCGGAGGCGGCATAGGAATGGCTGCGCTCGAGCGCTACTTCCTCTCGCAGGGACGCGCCGTGGCCGCCTATGACCGCACACCATCCGAACTGACGCGTCATCTGGAGGAGGAAGGCGTCGCCTTCTGCTACGACGACGACCCGGCCCTCGCCATACCCGAAGACTTCCGCAACCCGGAGGACACACTGGTGGTATTCACTCCCGCCGTTCCCGCAGATTCGGCCGTGATGACATGGTTCCGCGAGGGCGGCTACCGCATGATAAAGCGCGCGCAGGCGCTCGGCATCATCACCGCCGACAGCAAGGCAATATGCTTCGCCGGCACACACGGCAAGACCACCACATCGGCCATGGCAGCGCATATCCTGCACACGTGCAGCTGCGGATGCAACGCCTTCCTGGGCGGCATACTGCGCAACTACGACAGCAATTTTCTGCTCGACCCGGCATCGCCCTGGACCGTTGCCGAGGCCGACGAGTACGACCGGTCGTTCCACCACCTGCACCCGCACATCGCCGTGATAACGGCCACCGACCCCGACCATCTCGACATCTACGGCACCGAGGAGGCCTATCTGGAAAGCTTCGCGCACTTCACGGAGCTGATACGCCCCGGAGGCGCGCTCATAGTCCACACCGGTCTCAAGCTTAAACCAAGACCCGGCGCCGACGTCAGTGTCTTCACATACTCGCGCGACGGCGGCGACTTCCACGCCGAGAATGTCCGCGTGGGCGACGGCACCATCGTCTTCGACTTCGTACACCCCGGCGGGCGCCTGCGCGACATAGAGCTCGGCGTGCCCGTCGACATCAACATCGAGAACGCAGTGGCCGCCCTGGGCGCCACATGGCTCACCGGCGCCCTCGAACCCGACGCCGCGCGCCGCGCCATGGCATCCTTCGCCGGCACGGAGAGGCGCTTCCAGTTCCTGCTGAAGCAAGCGCGACCCGGCAGGGTGATAATCGATGACTATGCCCACCATCCCGACGAGCTGCGCACCAGCATCGCCAGCGTGCGCGCACTCTATCCCCACCGGCACCTGACCGTGGCCTTCCAGCCGCACCTATATACGCGCACCCGCGACTTCGCTCCGCAGTTTGCGGACGCCCTCAGCGGCGCAGACGCCGTGGTGCTCACCGACCTGTATCCTGCGCGCGAGCTCCCCATCGAGGGCATCAGCTCCGACATCATCCTGCGCGACGTACGCTGCGCCGACAAGCAGCTCATAGCCAAAGACAATTTGGCAAATTGGCTGAAAAACCGTAACTTTGACATCCTATTGGCCTGCGGTGCCGGCGACATGAGTTTGCTGCTGCCGCAAGTGGCTGAATATTATAGAAATATATGACCAAGCGTTCCGTCATAATGTGTGCCTGCACCGTCGTTATGCTCGTCTACCTGGCTTTCGCCATGGCGGGCACCAACGGCATGGCGGGGCACGCCGCCGTGGGCGACATGCGCATCAGCGTGGCCGACTCCCTCCACACCGGCTTCATCACCCCCGACGACATCAGCCGCGACTTCGTGCGGGGCTATAGCAAAGGCGCCGAGCGCAAGTCGCTGAGACTGCGCAGCATCGAGGCCGGCCTCAACGCCTCCGACAAGATAGAGCGCGCCAACGTGGCCCTGCTCAACGACGGCACTTTGGCTATCGACGTACAGCCAATGGTGCCCGTGGCCCGCGTCTTCGACAAGGGCGGCCACCGGTCGTACTACATCAACGCCGAGGGCAAGCGCATAGGAGCCGAGGCGCGCTTCCACATCGACGTGCCGGTGGTGTGCGGCACATTCAGCGACAAGTATCCCGCCGCGCGCCTGCTGCCCCTGCTGCGCCACATAGCTGCCGATACGGAACTCGACGCCCTGGTAAGCACCGTAGTAAGCGAGCCGGACGGCGACATCATCATCGTGCCGTCGATCCGCGGACACGTCATAAACTTCGGCGACACCACCGACGTACACGACAAATTCACCCGCCTGCGCGCCTTCTACCGCAGCGTGCCGCGCGTGCGCGGCTGGGAAAGCTACGACACCATCAGCGTCAAATGGCGCGGCCAGGTTGTAGCCAGCCGCCGACCCGGTCATCTCGCGCCCGTGGAGCTCGCCGTGGCCGAAGTGGAATACAACGACGCCGACAACGAGACCGTCATGGGCACCGACCCCGACGACCCTGACAACGGCATCATACCCGACGACGCATATACCCGTTAAAGAAAACCTCTACCCATATAAAAATCTGAACTCATGGATGCAAGATACATCGCCGTACTCGAAATAGGCAGCAGCAAGGTGAAGGGCGCCGTTGCACGCCGCGACAGCGACGGCACAACGCTCGTGGCGACCCACGAAGTGCCTGCCGTAAACTGTGTGCGCCACGGCCGCGTGCAGAACGTGCAGGAGGTGGCCGCCCGCGCCGACGAAGTGCTGCGCCGCCTTGAGAACGACCCCGCCGTAGCCCCGAGGCACATCACCCGACTGAGGATAGCCCTCGGAGGACGTTCGGTAAGTTCCGTACACGCCGTCGCCGACGTTCGCCTGCCGGCCGAAGTGGAAATCACCGACGAGACCGTGGCACGGCTGAAGCGCGACGCCGTGGCGTCGCTGCCGGCCGACCGACATATACTGGCCGTGCTGCCTCGCTCGTTCACCGTCGACGGCGCGCAGGTGAGCCGCCCCGTAGGCACATTCGGCACAAGCATCCATGCCGACATGACCGTAGTGCTCGCGTCGCCCGACAACCGCACCAACCTTGACCGCGTCCGCCTGACCGGCGGAGGCAGCCAGGGCACACCCGTAGAACGCGTCTACATACCCCGTCAGCTCGCCATCGCGCGCATGGCCCTCACGCCCTCCGAGCAGCAGATAGGCGTCGCTCTCGTCGACATGGGCAGCGAGACCACAACAATAAGCATCCACCGCGAGGGGAGCCTCCAGGCGCTTGTGACCCTCCCCATGGGCGGACGCAACATCACCCGCGACCTTGCCACCGGCCTGAGCATCACCGAGGAGCAGGCAGAATACATCAAGACAAACCAGGCGTCGGCCATCCCCGACCCGCAGCTCGACACCACGGCCGAGGCCCACGAGATAAGCAGCTACACGCAGGCACGCGCCGGAGAAATAATCGCCAACGTCATGCACCGCATAGAGCAGGCCGGATTCAAGAACGCCGACCTTCCCGGCGGCATCGTGCTCACAGGCCGCGCATCGCGCATGAGGCGCATGGCCGAGCTGTTCGAGACTCAGACCAAGATGCGCGTGCGCACCGCACCGGCCGACAACAGCGTAAGCCCCGGCAATACCGGTCTCGACCCTCTTGACAGCCTCGACATCATGGCTCTGGTGGCATGGCCCGACGCAGACAACGGCGAGAGCGACCTCACCGAACTGCCGAGCCGCAAGGAGCCGGAAGACGACGTTTTCTCCCACAAAGACGACAGCGAGGAGTACGACGACTACAACCGCAAACGTCCTACCCACGGAAGAAACTGGCGCGGAGACGACGACTTCGACGACAACAACCTTCTCAAGGACGACGACGAGATAGAACGCGAGCGCGAAGAACGCGAAAAACGTCGCCGGCGCGAGGAAGATAAAGAACGCCGCCGCAAGGAGAAAGGAGAGGTCAAATTAAACGACGATACTATCGACGAACCGGACGAGGAGCCCTACACCGAACCAGAAAACGGAGGACGCTTCGGCGGACTGCGCAGCATAATCACGCGCATCGGCAAAGGATTCATCGGCAACAAAGGCCCCGAGGATATAGACGACGATTTTTAGAGGCTGTTTAAAAACGGATGTTAACTCAGGGGTTGCAGATTTTGGAGGGTATTTCATCCTGCGGGAGCAGGAGCGTACTGGATGTACGCGACTGTGACAAAGGATGAAAGACACCCAAAAGATGCAAAGCCGAAGTAACTTTTCATGATAAAATCAGCCTCCGGACAAAACGAAAGAAATATTAAAATAACAGTATGATAAACAAACAGATGATAAAAGTCAGCTCGCCTCGGTCCCTCTCCGGCGCTTTCCGCCGTCTTCTTCGGTCGAGTGGCTACGGCCACACTCCCTCATCAGACGACAAAAATCGCTCGGAGATTGACCGCCCCTGCGTTAACATCTGTTTTTAAACAGCCTCTTAACTAACGCTACCAGACCCACACAATGGCACCCGAAGACAATCAGTATCTCGATAAATATCAGAACCAGAGCGACGAGCCGAACCACATTGTGGTCATCGGCGTAGGCGGCGGTGGCAACAACGCCGTCAACTACATGTACAAGCAGGACATCAAGAGCGTATCGTTTGTCGTCGCCAACACCGACCGGCAGGCTCTGAACCTGTCGCCCGTACCCAACAAACTGCTGCTCGGCCCCACCGTCACCCGCGGCCGCGGCGCAGGCGCCAAACCCGAGGTAGCGCGCAGCGCCGCCGAGGAGAGCGCGGCCGACATCGACAAGATATTCGACAACGAGGTGGACATGGTGTTCGTCACCGCCGGCATGGGCGGCGGCACGGGCACGGGCGCCGCCCCCGTGGTGGCCCGCATAGCCCGTGAGCGCGGACTGCTCACCATAGGCATCGTGACGATACCCTTCCTCTTTGAAGGCCTCCAGAAGATAAACAAAGCCCTGGCCGGTGCCGAGGAGATGGGACACTACGTGGACGCCCTCCTCGTCATCAACAACGAACGCCTTACCGATATCTATCCCGACGAAATATTCGAGGACGCATTCGCAAAGGCCGACGACACTCTGGCGACAGCCGCACGCTCCATATCGGAAATCATCACCAACAAGGGCTACATCAACCTTGACTTCAATGACGTCGACACCACCCTGCGCGACGGCGGCACGGCCATCATCTCCATAGGCTACGGCGAGGGCGAGAACCGCGTCACCAAGGCTATCGAGGACGCGCTCAACTCGCCGCTGCTCAACAATACCGACGTATTCTCCAGCAAGCACCTGCTGTTCAACCTCTGCTATTCGCGCGAGGCCGAAGTGCGCTTCAAGGCTCATGAGGCCCGCGAATTCAACGACTTCGTGAGCAAAATCGACCCGCAGGTGGAGGTCATCTGGGGTATCCAGTACGACGAGTCGCTCGGCAACAAGGTGAAGCTCACCGTGCTTGCCTCGGGCTTCGACGTCACAATCAAGGAGAACGACCGCCACGAGCCGGAGATGATTCTCACGCGCGAGCGCGCCGGCGCCGCCGACACTCCGGAAGCTCCCGCCATAGACATCAAGAAGATAGGCGACATATACGGCGAGGACAAGATTGGCGAGACGGTGCGCACACAGGACAGGCAGCGATACATCATCCTTGACGACGAAAGCCTCGACAATGACGAGATGATAGAACGATTCGAGAAGACACCCGCCTTCAACCGCGACCGCCGCATGGCAATGAACCTCAAGACTCCGCCGGCAACTCCGACCCCCGAGCGACGCCAGCCCGCGCCACGCAACGACGACCCCAACCAGATAAACTTCATGGAGGACTGATGAAAAAACTTGTCATAAGCACCGGCGCCGGCATGAGCGCCGAAAGCGGCATCTCCACGTTCCGCGACGCCGGAGGCCTCTGGGAGAAATATCCTGTGATGCAGGTGTGCAGCGCCGACGGCTTCGCCGCCGACCCGGCCATCGTACACAAGTTCTACAACGAGCGCCGCGCACAGCTTGACACCGTGCGCCCCAACGCCGGACACCTCGGCCTCGTGGACCTGGAGAAGCACTTCGACGTGCGCATAATCACGCAGAACGTAGACGACCTGCACGAGCGCGCAGGCAGCAGCAACGTGCTGCACCTGCACGGCGAGTTGCGCAAGGTGCGCGCCATCGACGACGAGAGCCTCGTGTACACCCTCAAGCCGGGCGAGACCACGACGCCAGACACCGTCATCGACGGCCACCACGTGCGTCCGCACATCGTCTTCTTCCAGGAGGCCGTGCCCAACTTCGAGCCGGCCACGGAAATAGCCGCACAGGCCGACATCTTCGTCATAATCGGCACCACGCTAAGCGTCTATCCTGCGGCCGCACTGCTGCGCTACGTGCGTCCGGGCGTGCCGGTGTACTACATCGACCCGAATCCGGCCGACGTACCCGCCTCCGTACATGTCATCCGCGCAGGCGCCTCCGAGGGTGTGCAGCGTCTGGCTGAAATCCTGCTTGCCGACAAGAAATAGGCCCGTACATGCCTGACTCCATCGCCGACTCTATAGCGAGGCCCGCAATGCAGGCAACCTTCACGCCGGGTTCCGAGCCTGACGCAGTGCTCCGTATGCCGCGCGAGAGCGCACCGCGTCCGTTCGACACCGATCTGACGCATGCGCTGAACGCCATGGTGGAGCAGGAACCTCTTGATATGAGCGCCTTCGAGAGCATAGTGGAGTCAGCATCGGCGCCTCCGGCGTGGACCGGTGGCATGGAGCCTGAGCCGCGGATGATGAATCCGGCCGGCCACTCTCTGGTGCTCGGGTTGCTCTCTCTGCTTTTCATAGCCTGCATACTCGCCTACAGCCGTTTCAGCCGTACGATAGGCAGTATAGCGCAGCAGATGTGGAGCGTGCGCCGCAGACAGAATGCATTCGACGAAAGCAGCCCGGGACGGCGGCGTGTGCAATTGCTGCTGGCAATACAGCTGGCTGCATACAGCGGGGTGCTTCTGTACGCATTTTTCAGCCCCGGACCGGTGGCCGATTCGGCCCGATCGCTTGCCGACACGCTGCGGCTGATGGGTGTGGCCGGTGCTTATTATGTGTTTCAGCTGTGTGCATATTCCACAGTGGGATACGCTTTTGCTCCCGACCGCAGCGGCGCTTCGCAGTGGCTCGACGGCTTCAACGCCTCGCAGGGACTCGCCGGCATGGCGCTGGCGCTTCCTACGCTCGGAATCGTGTTCTATCCGTCGGCCGCAACGGTCATGCTGTGGGCTGCGGCCGCCATATATGTGACGGCCCGGCTGATATTCATCATCAAGGGATTTAAAATTTTTTACAACGGTTTTATCTCTTTAATCTATTTTATTTTGTACCTTTGCACCCTTGAAATAGTACCTCTTATATGCATCGGCGGAATTGCCCTTGACATTGTCGGCAGGCAGTAGTCCGACGCTACAACACATAAAGCTCTACTATAGTGATAATCAAGAAAATATTAGTTTCACAGCCAAAGCCTGAGTCCGATAAATCGCCATATTTTGACATAGCGGAAAAATATGGAGTAGATATAGTGTTCCGTCCTTTCATCAAAGTGGAGGGTCTTTCGGCGAAGGATTTCCGCGCGCAGAAAATTAATATTCCAGACTTCAACGCCATCATCTTTACGGCCAAAGTTGCGATAGACCACTTCTTCCGCCTCTGCGAGGAGATGCGCGTGAGCATCCCCGACACTCAGAAATATTACTGCTCGTCGGAACAGATAGCCAACTATCTCCAGAAATACATCATATACCGCAAGCGCAAGATCACGTTCAGCAAGACAGGTCGCTTCGTGGATGTGATTCCCAATATGGTAAAGCACAAGAACGATCACTACCTGCTCGCGCTCAGCGATGTGAACACAGGCAAGGAATCGGCTCTGCTGACCCAGAACAAGATCAACTTCACGCCCGCAGTGATGTACCGCACGGTGAGCAACGACTTCGCAGCCGACGAGCCTTTTGACTACGACATGCTCGTGTTCTTCAGCCCTCAGGGCATCCAGTCGCTGGTGAAGAACTTCCCGGACTTCAAGCAGGGCGATATAGCGATAGCAACCTTCGGCGCCGCCACCACCAAGGCCGCCGAGGAAGCCGGCCTGCGCGTCGACATTGCCGCGCCGACACCCGAGGCTCCGTCCATGACCCTTGCGATAGACAACTATCTGCACGCCCATCAGGCAGAAGCAACGCCTCAGGAATGACGTCGGAATTCAGGCTATACAAGAAGCAGCGCCTCTGTTCGCCCACGGCGATAGAGGCGCTTTTTGCTCCGTCACAGGGCAACACCGGGTCGGCGCTGTGCTACCCGCTGCGCGCCGTATGGCGCGAGAATCCAGGACGACGCAGCGACGCACCCATCGCTTTCGTCATCATGGTGCCCAAGCGGCGCCTGCGTCACGCCGTGGATCGCGTGCTGATGCGCCGACGTATACGCGAGGCATTCCGACTACACCATCACGAGTGCGCGCTGCCCGACGGCATACGCCTTGACGTGGCTTTCGTCTATGTGGGCAATTCGCCGCAGGACTACAGCCGCGTGCGCCACGCGATGCTGCGTCTGCTGGGCGATATCTCGTCCTTCTGCAACCAGTCTCAATCCACGCAATGATACGCAACGCGACAGTGTGGCTGATGTGTGTGCCGATATTGATATACCGGGCCTGCATATCGCCCCTGTTTCCGCCATGCTGCCGCTTCACGCCCACATGCAGCGCATACGCCCTGGAGGCTCTGCGCCGCCACGGCCCGTTGCGCGGCTCGTGGCTTGCCATACGCAGAATACTGCGCTGCCATCCCTGGGGAGGCAGCGGTTATGACCCCGTGCCATGAATCTGACCGACACACATACCCACAATCCTGAGGCAGGTCCCGAGGCTATAATCAATATCGAGCCGGATGCATTGCCGTTGCCTGCGGCCGGACGTTTCAGCACGGGTGTGCATCCCTGGCGAAGCGCCGAAGCCGCAAAGTTGTGGCCTATGGTTGAAACTGTCGCGGCCGACAAGCGCATCGTCGCCATAGGCGAATGCGGCATCGACCGGCTGCGCGGAGCTGACATAAAATTGCAACAAGAATTGTTTATGCGCCACGCACGTCTGGCCGAAAGGGTAGGGAAGCCGCTGATAATCCATTGCGTCAAGGCATGGGGCGAGCTACTGGGAGCATATAGCGACATTAAGCCTTCTCAACCGTGGATAATACACGGATTCCGGGGCGGACCGGCGCTGGCGCATCAGCTGCTCGATGCCGGAATGCACATATCGCTCGGCGAACATTTTAACCGGGCCACCGCCGCCATTATACCGGACGACCGGATGTACATAGAGACCGACTGCTCAACGCTACCGATAGGCGACATAGCTGAAGCTGTGCGCCAAGCAAGAGAATAACAAACTGACTGACACTTCTTTAAACCATATATCCCATGAATCTCAATCTCATAGCCTACACCTCGGTGCTGCATGAATCAAACATGGTGCGCAGCTCGCACGAAGCACTCGTGAACGAACTCGAAAAGAACTTCGACAAAATCAACATCCTCACGCCGGAGGAAGCGCGCTCACTGCCCGACGAGGATTTCCGCGCCCTGTTCATTGCCACGGGCGGCGTGGAATGCGAGGTAAAGACCTCTTACGACAGTCTGCCTGACCCGACGCTCCTCGTGGCTGACGGCACACACAATTCGCTTGCCGCATCGCTTGAGATAGCGTCGTATCTGCGCGCACGCGGCAAGGCGAGCGAAGTGGTACACGGCACTCCGGCCCAGATAGCCGCGCGCCTTGTGCAGCTGAGCCGTCTGCATGACGTCCGCGCCAAGCTCGCCGGCAAGCGCATAGGCGTGATAGGACGTCCATCCGACTGGCTTATCGCCAGCGATATCGACCCAGATATTTTGCGCGAGCGCTGGGGCATAGAGACGGTGCAGATACCTTTGGAAAAGGTCTATGATATATACGACAGCATAAACGACGAAGAAGTAGTATCTCTCGCCGACGGATTGCTCGGACGCGCCAAAGGCTGCGTGGAACCGACAAGAGCCGACGTAGTGAAAGCCATGCGCCTGGCCGAGGCCATACGCCGTGTGGTAGAGGAAGAAAACCTGTCGGCTATCACGCTGGCATGTTTCCGGCTGCTCGAACGCACGGGCACCACCGGCTGCATGGCTCTCTCGATGCTGAACGACGCCGGCATCATGGCCGGTTGCGAGGGCGACATGCAGACACTTTTCACCATGATGCTGGTGCAGGCGGCTACGGGAAAGGCTTCTTTCATGGCCAATCCCTCGCGTATAGACACCTACAGTAACGAGGTGGTGCTGGCCCACTGCACCATAGGTCTGGACCAGACTCAGAATTTCGTGCTCCGCAACCACTTCGAGAGCCAAAGTGGCGTGGCTGTGCGCGGCACTCTGCCTGAAGGCAAGGTGACGGTAGTGAAATGCGGCGGCCAGGACCTCGACCGCTACTTCGTGACATCGGCCTATCTTCAGGAGAACCTTACGCACGAGAATCTGTGCCGCACGCAGGTGCGTCTTCACTTCAACCAGCCCGCAAGCTACTTCCTGCGCAACAGCATAGGCAACCACCACGTTGTACTCATCGGCGACTATGCCGACATCCTCAACGATCTCCTCACCGCCGCCGGCTGCACCCGCGTGCGATAGGGTTATACAATTTAACGCCGGCAGGCGTCCTTTTCGATACGTCTGCCGGCGTTTGCTATTCAATCGTTTTTCAATATTTTGAATTGCAATATATTATTCGTAATTTTGCCGACGACCGCTTTATCATAAAGAAATCTTGCATATAGACATGGAAGTCAGAAATATAAGTCCATTTGTATTTTTTGACAGTAACGATGTGTACAGCAATTGCAAATCTGACAACATAGGAATACGCGGCCATGCATACTCAAGGGATGCTTTTCGCTTCTATATTATTCTGACATGGTACGCCAATGCAGGTCACGAATGGCAACAGGAATATTTCGGAGCAAAGAATGGGGTGGTAAGTAAGAGTAGCGTATGCATGTATGACCCGCTGTTGGGCTGCTTCTTCAGCCCTGAAAACTATATCCAGCTTCCGGACTTCACACAGAGCTACAACCGATACAGCTATTGCCTTAACAACCCTCTTAAATATACCGACCCCTCCGGCCAGCTGTTCGGCAATAGGAATATATTGTGGATATGAAGGCGATGAAATTGTAGAATATTAATTATAAAAAATGGTTAGAACTAAATTCACATATTTTCTGAATGCTGTATTCTATTGCGTATACAATAAAATCACGACGTTTGATTCTTATTTAAGTAAGATTATATACGCCATTCTATCTCCTATTGCAAAATACCTATATCCTAAGAAATTCCGTGACACATTTTTCCGTCTAAAGGCAGGGAAAGACAAGGATTTTAACAGTTTTCGCATAAACCTTAATATTAATACCGCAAAAGATATTATATGGATTCTTTTTATCTGCTACATGTTTTTTTTCTCATCTGTTTTGTATGCACTTGCAACACTACTTTATAACAATACTAATCAGTTTATACGCTTTTTAATAATATCAATTCCTATTTTACTTGGATATATGCCCATTGAAAAATCTATTTTCTCACATAATCAGTTTCTCTATTTTTTCAACCAATTTGAGAAGAACGATAGCACTTGGCACAGAAAATGGAATAGAATCACCACACTCATTTTTTGTGGTGGTCTGATAATGTTTATTTTAGGATTCGTAGCGATGAACATAATCTGGAACTTATAATCCGATTATACTTTCTACTATTAATAATCTAAATGCAATGTGGCTGAAATTCACATACATCCTGAATGCAGTGCACTACTGCATGTGGCGCTGCAAGATAAAACAGCATAGTTTTGCACAGAACATCATGCATCCTGTTCTTTCACGAATTGTAAAATGCATTACAACTAAAAAATATCAGGAGAAGTTTTTCTCTCGTCAGGCTATTGAACTAAATAAATACAATAAATGGCGTGTAAACTCCCAAAATAGCATTCATATCGCTGAAGCGAATCATTGGTTCGGATACACGTACTCTTGTTATACAGGCATTTTCGGATATATGCTTTTTGCTTTGGGATTACATTTCAACTTAGATTTTAATGTATGGAATATCCTGTTATTAATTTTTCCAATAGCTATAGGTTATATTCCTGCCTATAAAGCTATGTTTTCAAAGGACCGATATTTGGAATATTTCAAACAATTTAAGAAAGAAGATGAACAGTGGCACAAAAAATGGAGCCGTATCACAACCGTCTTCTGCATCGGCGCAATAATATTGTTTTTTGCAGGACCATTCACAGGGATAGCCTTACTTATCCTTTTGGATTAAAAGTTATGCCGAGGACGATTATGGTGCGTTTCTGCATAGGTAGATCTACCTAAACGCCGACCGACATCGGAAGCCCGCGGAGCGTGGCGGGCAGTTTTCAGCCCATGCGTGAGGAGGCGTAGCCGACGAGCCATGGGTCAGGATCCCGCCCCTCTCACGCGCCGAGCTCCGGCAGGAAGCGACAGCGCGTGCTTGCGGACCTTGGTCCGGGCACACACCGACGGCTCCACGGACTAACATCCGGAAAGGCGCAGCTGCGCATCCTGCCGGAGCTTGCTGCGCAGGTATTTATACCCCGCAACCCATGGCTCGTCGGCTACGCCTCCTCACGCATGGGCTGAAAATTGCCCGCCGCGCTCCGCGGGCTCCCGTAAATTTCATTCTGTTAGCTATCAAAACGAATCGCTGCTTTCCTTTATAAAATATAATGTTTAGAAGTGTGTTGAAAAGTGTGGAAAAGTAATTTATAGATTTCAATAAGTGTATTTGGATTTTCCGGTGGAATTGCTTAATAAAAAAGGCGGTGAAATGTGTGCAATTCTGTGAGATAAAGTTTAGGGAGTGTTTTCTACGCAGTTTTCAACGTTATTAACGGGGATTTCCATCGAAAATTATTAACTTTGCAGATTATAAACAGAGTGTTGAAAAAGTACATAAATATCTATACTACATGGATTAAGACTGTTGATAATGATTGATAACATGGTGTGGGAGTTCAATAACCCATATATGCAAGCAAAAAGGCATAAAGTTATTGGTGTTATCAACAGCTTTTACTATTACTTTTTATATTTAATTTTTTAATAAAATTCTATCAGATTATATAATGACTGTTGAAAAGGGCTACGTGGATGCGGAGATTCCGGCTGGAGTGGATCTGGCTGAGGAGATACGGTGTCTTAAAAATGAGAAGCGGGCCGTGGTTCTGGCTCATTATTATCAGCGCCCGGAGGTGCAGGATGTGGCGGACAGCGTGGGTGATTCCCTGGCGATGGCTCAGTATGCGGCAACCCTCCGCGATGCGGAGATAATAGTGGTGTGCGGAGTCCATTTCATGGGCGAGACCGCCAAGCTGCTGTGCCCCGACAAGAAGGTGCTGATTCCGGACATGAACGCCGGATGTTCGCTTGCCGACAGTTGCCCTCCGGAGGAATTCGAGCGTTTTGTGAAGGCGCATCCCGATCACACGGTGATAAGCTATGTGAACACTTCGGTGGGTGTGAAAGCTCTTACGGATATTGTGGTGACAAGCGGTAACGCGCGCAAGGTGGTGGATTCGCTGCCGTCCGACGAGAAGATTGTGTTCGGTCCCGACCGCAATCTCGGCAACCATATAAACAGCCTTACGGGCCGTAATATGGTGCTGTGGGACGGAGCGTGCCATGTGCACGAGCAGTTCTCGCTGGAAAGGATAATGGAGCTGAAGCGCGAGCATCCGTCGGCAAAGTTGCTGGTGCATCCCGAGTGCAAGCGTGCGCTTACACTCGTGGCTGACTCTGTCGGCTCTACGGCAGCGCTGCTGAAGTATGCCGAGGAGTCGGACGCCAAGGAGTTCATTGTGGCAACAGAAAGCGGCATACTGCACGAGCTGCGCCGCCGCTGCCCGGAGAAGGTGTTCATAGCTGCTCCGCCCACCGACACGACGTGCGGATGCAACGACTGCGCCTATATGAAGCTCGTGACGCTTGAGAAACTTTACAACACGCTGCGCTATGAACTTCCGGAGATAAAGATAGATGCGGAAGTGGCAGAGCGTGCACGCCGTCCCATAGAGAGAATGCTTGAACTTTCAAAATAGACTATAAAGAAGATATATAATGCTCTACAATCCTCAGGAAATAGAACCCCGCCTGCAAGAATACTGGCGTGAGAAGAAAGTATATAAGGTGGATAATGACAGCAGTCGCCGTAAGTTCTACGTGCTGGACATGTTCCCTTATCCGTCGGGCGCCGGTCTGCACGTGGGTCATCCTCTGGGCTATATAGCCAGCGACATATATTCGCGCTACAAGCGTCTGCGCGGCTTCAACGTGCTGCACCCGATGGGATATGATGCATACGGTCTGCCTGCCGAGCAGTATGCCATACAGACCGGACAGCATCCGGAGAAGACAACGGTGGACAATATCAACCGCTACAGGTCGCAGCTGGAGAAGATCGGTTTCAGCTACGACTGGAGCCGCGAGCTACGCACGTGCGACCCGAAATACTACAAGTGGACACAGTGGGCCTTCAAGCGGATGTTCGAGAGCTATTACGATACGGCCGCCGATGCAGCAAGACCCATAAGCGAGCTTGTGGCCCATCTGGAGGCTCACGGCACCGAAGGGCTGCATGCCGCAGGAAGCCGGGATTTGGAATTCACGGCTGCGGAATGGAAGGCGATGGATGCGAAGCAGCGCAGCGAGACGCTTATGAACTGGCGTATCGCTTATCTCGGAAATTCGATGGTGAACTGGTGTCCGGCCTTGGGTACGGTGCTGGCCAACGACGAGGTGAGCGAAGGACTAAGCATACGCGGCGGATTCCCAGTGGAGCAGAAAGTGATGTATCAGTGGTGCCTGCGTGTGAGCGCATATGCAGGGCGTCTGCTTGAGGGACTGGAGCGACTGGACTGGACGGATTCGCTGAAAGAAACGCAGCGCAACTGGATAGGGCGGAGCGAGGGTGCGGAAATGCACTTTGCAGTAGACGGCAGCGACGTGGTGCTCGATATATTCACAACGCGCGCTGACACTGTGTTCGGCGTTACATTCATGGTGCTTGCTCCCGAGAGCGAATATGTGGAAATGGTGACTACGCCGGATCGCCGTGAAGCCGTAAGGGCATACGTTGAAGCCACCAAGCGCAAGACCGAGCGCGAGCGCATGATAGATAAAAAGGTAAGCGGAGAGTTTACCGGTGCATATGCTATAAATCCTCTCAACGGAAAGCGTGTGCCTATCTATGTGAGCGATTACGTGCTGGCCGGCTACGGCACGGGTGCCATAATGGCTGTGCCTGCTCATGACAGCCGTGACTATGCCTTCGCACGGCACTTCGATCTGCCAATCATTCCTCTGATAGAGGGAGTGGATGTGTCGGAGCAGAGTTTCGACGCCAAGACGGGCAAGGTGACGAACAGCTGCGGTCCGGATCTTGACCTGAACGGCATGGAGGTAAAGGAAGCAATAGCTGCTGCCAAACGCTATATAGAGGAAAAAGGAATAGGCCGCGTGAAGGTGAACTATCGCCTGCGCGACGCCATATTCAGCCGTCAGCGCTACTGGGGCGAGCCTTTCCCGGTATATTATAATGACGGTATACCCTATATGCTGGACGACTCGCAACTGCCGCTGCTCTTGCCGGAGATAAGCAGCTACAAGCCGAGCCCTGACGGTGAGCCGCCACTGGCCCGTGCCGAGAACTGGCAGACGGCCGAGGGATACCGACTGGAGTTGAACACGATGCCGGGTTTTGCCGGTTCGTCGGCCTATTATCTGCGATATATGGACCCGCACAACGATGAGGCTCTCGTGGGAAAAGAGGCCAACGAATACTGGCGCGATGTAGACCTATACATAGGAGGAACCGAGCATGCTACGGGTCACCTCATATACAGCCGTTTCTGGAATAAGTTCCTGTATGACCTTGGCGCGGTAGTGGAGGATGAGCCCTTCCGCAAGCTCGTGAATCAGGGAATGATTCAGGGCAGGAGCAACTTCGTGTACAGGATTAAAAACACCAATACTTTTGTGTCGGCCGACATGCGTGAAGCTTATGATACTACGCCGATACATGTGGACGTGAACATCGTGAGCAACGATGTGCTGGACACAGAGGCATTCCGTGCGTGGCGTCCGGAGTATGCCGACGCGGAATTCGTGCTCAATGCCGAGGGCAAATACGTGTGCGGCTGGGCCGTGGAAAAGATGTCCAAGTCGATGTTCAATGTTGTCAATCCGGATGACATAGTTGAACGCTATGGCGCGGACACATTGCGTCTGTACGAGATGTTCCTCGGTCCGCTTGAGCAGAGTAAGCCGTGGGATACAAACGGCATAGACGGCGTGAACCGTTTCCTGAAGAAATTCTGGGGACTGTATTTCAAGGGCGACACGCTGCTTGTGAACGATGCAGAGCCAACGGCAGAAAATCTGCGCTCGCTTCACAAGCTTATAAAGAAGGTGACTTCGGACATAGAAGGATTCTCTTTCAATACGTCGGTGGCCGCGTTCATGATATGTGTGAACGAACTTACACAGCAACACTGCACTTCGCGCAAGGTGCTTGAGCCGCTGGCAGTGCTGCTGTCGCCTTTCGCTCCGCACATTGCCGAGGAATTATGGCACATTGCCCTCGGCCACGGAAGCGACGACAGTATCGTGGCCGCGCAGTGGCCCGAACTGGACGAGAGCTATCTGGTGGAGAGTAGCGTAAACTATGCAGTTAGCTTCAACGGCAAGACACGTTTCAGCATGGCTATGCCGGCCGATGCAGATGCCAAGGACGTGGAACAGACCGTCCTGACGAGCGAGCAGGCTGCACGCTGGATAGAAGGCAAGACTATAAGGAAGGTGATAGTGGTGCCCGGCAAGATTGTGAATGTGGTACTTGGCTGATGCCACATAATAATCTGTGAGAAATTCCGTTAGTTAAAAGATGGAACAGCCCGTAACACTCGTATTTGCCTCGCATAATCTCCACAAGGTGGAGGAGATGCTCCGTATCTGCGGTCCTCGTTTCAGTATAAAGTCTCTTGCAGACATAGGCTGCACGGAGGAAATCCCTGAGGAGGGGCTTACGCTGGACGATAATGCCAGGAGTAAAGCTCTATGGGTTTATGAGAGATACGGGCTGCCATGTTTTGCCGACGATACCGGTCTTGAGGTTGATGCGCTGGACGGCGCTCCCGGAGTTCATACTGCACGTTTTGCCGGTGAGGACTGCGATCCGCAGGCGAACGTGAGCCTTCTGCTTGAGCGCATGAAAGGCGTGACGACGCGAGACGCACGGTTCCGTACGGTAATAGCGTGCGTTGATGCTTCTGGCAACGTACATTGCTTCGAGGGCGAAGCACGGGGCAAGATAGCCTTGGAACGCTGTGGAAGTGCCGGATTCGGTTATGACCCTGTGTTTGTGCCCGAAGACGGCGACGGCCGCAGCTTCGCGCAAATGGACAGCGACGAGAAGAACGCCATCAGCCATCGCGGCCGTGCGACAAAAAAATTCCTTGAATTTCTTGAATCTACATTCTGATTATGTTAAGACACCTCTCATTCCTTCTGTTTCTTGTAATTTCTACCTTCGCTGCGTTTCCGCAGAGTACCGGCAATTGGGATATATTGCCTGTGTATGGCGGTCAGGCTGACGCTCTTGTGCATGGCCGGAATGCGGTATACTGTCTTGTAAGCGGGAATCTTTTCAGTCTGAATACGCGTACAGACGAAATGCGTCATCACTCCAGTCTGAATGGCCTGAACGATGTGCAGATAGAGCGCATAGCGTATAATATGGAAAAGGGGTATCTCGTGATAGTGTACAACTCGTCGAACGTGGATCTGCTTTATGACAATGGACGTATTGTGAATATCCCGGATATACGCGATGCGAATATATCGTCATCAAAGACCGTGAATTCTATTGATTTTCACTCTGATGGACGAATATATATGTCGACTGATTTCGGATTTGTGGCATTAGACGATAAAAATTATCGTGTGGCCGACAGCGGAATATATAACGAGGCTTTCAATTATGCCGGTGAGATAGATGGAAAGGTAGTGCTTGTAAAGCAGGATGTTATATATCTGTCCGATAAGAATAGTGTGCATAATTCGTTCAATTCGTTCAGCCAGATAGCTACTTTTAATTTCATGCCTGTGGAGATGCATAGTCTTGGTGAACGTTATCTGTTGGCGTATACAACCAACAAAGATGTTTTTACCGTAGAGGTGGATGTTACTTCTGGCGGCATAAACAGTCTTAAGGTTGCAGGACAGGAAAATATTCAGATGCCATTTACAACGGGCAGCAACGGCAATGTGTATTTTGTATCCGGAAGTACTCTGAGAGAATTCAACAGTGCTGACGGAAGATGGACGTCGATGGTATTTCCTTCTTTTTTCGTTAACAAGACTCTTGCCATAAAGGATGGTCTGTCGGGAAGTGTGTGGGCGTCGGATACGGAAGGAATAGGGGAATACAAGGTCGGCGAAAGCGACAATGTAACAACTTTGCGCAATCCGGCACGTCCTGAGGCGCTGACGTGCAGTTATCCGGCGTTTATAACAGCAACTCCTGACGGAGAGAGGATATATATAACGAATGTTGGTTACGATGCTTTCCGCAATACTACGGTTGATTTCAGTCTGAAGCAGACAACCAATATAATAGAGAACGGAGAAATCAGGGATGTAACATGTTATGATTATAATGGCGGTCAGCTGACTGGCGGTACTCAGTTCCTTGTACAGGATCCTACAGATGCTTCACGTTACTACATTGCCAATTACCAAAAGGGTATATTTATATTAAGTACAGAGAATGGTTCTTATATAGATCATATATATGGCACTAATGATGAAAATTCAAAATTGCCGTATCATGAAGATTGGGCCGAGCGCTGTCGTAGTGTGTCGTTTGACAGATATGGAAATTTATGGATATCACAGAGAGATTACATAGACGCACCTATATATATACTTCCGGCAGATAAAGTACATGATACCTCTAATATCAGAAAAGGAGACTGGATAAAACTTAAGGGGGATGATGTAGCCGGATATACGCAAGGCGATGGACCTATGATACTTCATCATTCCAAGAGCAATTATGTACTTATCAGTACCAATCTTGGTTGTCGTGGTCTACTCGTATATGATCATAAAGGAAAACCAACACAACCATCGCTGGCAGACAAGTACTTGTTCAATAGCGTAGTAGATCAGGATGGAATAGAGTTCAGAGTTAACTTTGTACAATGTATAAAAGAGGATCATAACGGCCAAATATGGATTGGAACAGCTAATTCTAATTTTGTTATACCCGATATAACTACAGCTATAAGCGGAGGAGTGCTTCATGTGCGCAGACCCAAGGTTCCGCGTAACGACGGTACGAATTATGCCGACTATCTGCTTTCCGGTCAGAATATATATGATATATCATTTGATGCATCAAATAGAAAATGGATGGCTACAGGCAATTCCGGCGTGTATCTTGTGAGTGCTGACGGAACTGAAATTATAGATAATTTTACTATTGATAATTCTCTGTTACCAAGCAATAGAGTGCTTAGTGTATGCTGCGACCCCAAAAGTAGCATTGTGTACGTGGGCACGGATAAGGGTGTAGTAAAATATAGCAGTGATTCGTCACCTGCAGCTGAGGATTATGGAGATGTGTATGCATATCCCAATCCTGTGCGACCTGATTATACAGGCTGGATAACGATAAGCGGATTGATGGATAATTCACTGGTTAAGATAACAGATACGGCCGGAAATCTGGTACATCAGGGAACAAGTGAAGGTGGCACATATGTATGGGACGGTTGCAACAACTCAAACCAACGCGTGCGGTCGGGTGTTTATTTTGTGTTCGCCTCGCAGAACGCAAGCGGTTCTGTTTCGGGCAAACCTGTAACAAAAATCATGGTTGTGAACTGATGGACTGCGATAATATTCTGCGATACAGCGACGAGAAGGATAAAAGCTACGGTGTGGCCGGCATGGCGATAGCTGTAGTGGCATATGACTGCGAAGATTCTTTATCTGGCATAGATATAGATGCCTCTGCTGATGACTGTGTTAAATTCGGTACGGAATTTTATTTCATTGGCAATCCGAGGCTATCGGCCAAAATAGCGTGGAGTGAAATACTGAAACATTTTCGTTTGGGAACGGGTCTGCTTGTTGCCAATGCTATGAGTCGCAGCTACGTGCAGCATCGTCGTCCACTGACGGCTGACGTACAAACTGCCATACGTGATTTTATTCATAAAAGCGGTGCAGCGGATGAGGTTCAGCTTGGAGAAGATGAGATAGACGCTATTTTCGACAGAAACATAGATTTCTTCGATAGATTGTTCAGGATGCAGGCTACGCACGATGCGGCACATGCTCTTGCCGCTGATCTCATTGACCGTCGTCATCTGTCAGCAGCTGAAACGGTGGAACGCCTTGCTGTGATGATGCGTTATCTATGAATTTTTTTAGTTATAAATTTGTTGGCCTGAAAAAAGCGTTTCTGCAGGGGTAATTCTATCAGTACATGAATAATAAAGCCAATAAGGGCTGAAAGTATTATAGCTATTAAGAGTGTACTTAATTTGCTGTTATACGCCGGCATGTATTGCTTGCATATCTGAAGTATGGGAAAATGTACGAGATATATAATATAGGAAATGTTGTGGCGTTGTAACCATGTCCCCCATCTTCCTACCATTGAGAACCATATGACAGGCAGTGAGATTACAAAAGGCTCGACGGTTAAATTGAATATCTGTAAATTGTGTAAGGAATGTACAAGTATCAGTGATATGGGAAGTATCCACCATTTCAACCGCATGAATACGTCAAAGTAGAAGTATATCAACATTCCTGAATAAAAATACATTAACTGTCCTATAAACTGACGGGACATAATATTGTATATTTCTGCATTTGTGGATATGTAAAGCCATATGAAAGTAAGGCGATATAGCATGGAAACAAGGTATATGGATGCTAAAACGACAATAGGTCGTTTTTTCCATGAGCAGAGAGCTAATATGGCAAAAGGCGTGGTAAAATACAGCATCCATTCAACTTTCATTGTCCATAATGATCCGTTGACACATGTCATGGTGTTGGAAGTAAACACTCCAGGAAGGTTTGGTTCTATAAAATTCATTAAACTTAGGTTGGCAGCGATGTATTTCCAGAATTGTACAGATGTGAAGTAATGCGCGTCAGATGAGAAAAAGTACAATACTATTGCAAATAATATCACTGTAGCGCAATAGGCAGGCAAAAGTCTTATGCATCTGTTTTTGAGGAACAGTCGCCATTTAGGATGCTTGAGCCAACTATTGGTGACAAGGAATCCGCTTAAAGCGAAGAAGCATCCTACGGCATTATAGGATGAAACAGGCAGATAGAAATCTGTGGAGAAAATAAAGTTGAAGTGTCCGATGAGAACACTTATAGCAAGGACATAGCGAACCAATCCCATATTGTTTGGTTGAGGAATTTTATATGGTATTTGGTTTGGTTGTAGATTCATTCTAAGTAGCTTGTCGAGTGCAAAAATACAAAAAAAGTGCTGTATATAGGGCATTTTCCAAGATTTATGCGTATCTTTGTGGCCTAAAATGGTGAGTCTGCCAAACAGATTACTATTTTTGGGACTTTATTCCAATCTCCAGTCGAGTTATCGAGAGATATGGTTGATTCATACAGCGGGTGCCATCCCGGTAAACGTCATATTTGTACAAAACGCACATGTAACTGCCTTATTGTTAATAAACTATAACGTAAGGCAGGACTTGGAAAATTGTCTTTTTGTTAAATTTATGCCGGAAAACCAAAAGCGATGGTACGTGCTGCGGGATCTTAAACGCAGAAACGCGAAACGCATAGCGATTGATGACCTGCGTGACGCCGGTATTGAGGTTTTTACTCCCATGACAAGTGTGCTGACTACGGTGGGTGGAAAGAAATTGCGCCGAAATGTTCCAGTGATTCAGGATCTGCTATTCGCGCATGAGGACAAAGCAGTGCTTGATGCTTACGTTAATAAGCTACCGAACTTACAGTACAGATATTGTACAGGTCATACGATTGATGATCCCATGACAGTGCGCGATGTTGATATGGAGCGTTTTATACGTGCTATTGAGTCTGCGGAAACACCACATTATTATCTTCCCGGAGAAATAACGCCTGATATGCTCGGGCGACAGATACGTATAGTGGGAGGTGTGGTAGACGGCCTGGAGGGACGTCTGCTCACAATGCGAGGTTCGCATCGTAAGCGTATGGTTGTCGAGGTCGCCGGTCTTATTTCCGTGTCAATTGAGGTGAAACCTGAATACATACAACTTCTGTAAATAAAAAGAGAGACATCGATCTTTCTGTCTGATATAAAGAAATATTACCATTATGAAAATCAAATATATATCCTTATTGCTGTTGCTTGTTATGAGCGCATGCAGCACACCGAAGAATGTGGCGTATTTTCAGGATGTACAGTCTGGAAGTGAGATAAACCCGGCAAAACAGCTTGACATACGCGTGCGTCCAGGCGATAAGCTTGCTATTCTGGTAAGCACTCAGGATGCTGCGTTGTCGGCACAGTTCAACCTGTTGCAACAGCAGACGCGCGTGACATCCTCTACGAGTTCGTCAATGTTCAGCGGTACAAATAACAGTAATGACGGACGCACGAGCTTCTATACGGTCAGCCCCGAAGGCGATATCACTTTCCCTGTGCTTGGTAAACTGCATATTGCCGGTATGGGCCGCGCTGAAGTCGCCGAATATATAGAGCATGAGCTTGTAAGCAAGGAACTTGTAAAAGATCCTGTGGTCACCGTGGAGTTTATCAATACAGGTGTGAGCATAATCGGTGAGGTAGCTCGTCCAGGACGTTATGACTTCAACCGTGACCGTCTAAACATCATTGACGCTATTGCTATGGCTGGCGATCTGCTGCCTACAGGTATGCGCGAGAATGTCTCGGTAATGCGTACTGATGAGTCGGGCTCGCAGAAGGTGTACAAAGTAGACATGACCGACATGTCGTCGCTGGCGGCTTCGCCTGTATTCTATCTGCAACAGGACGATGTAGTGTATGTGGAGCCTAATGACAAGAAAAAGCGTGACGCTACACCCAGCGGCAACGTGGCTCTGTCGCCTTCGTTCTGGGTATCAATCGGTTCTCTTGGCATCACTATCGCCACATTCATTGTGACTACAACAAAATAAGAACAAGTTCTTGTTGCTGTTACATATTTAAAATATTCTCCTAAAATGGAAAACAATAACACCACCGATACTGCGCAAAGCACAGCATCAGCGTCTGTCCCTTTAAGCGACATATTTTTTCTGACCCTTCGTCACTGGCCGTGGATTATAGCCTCATTGGTTGTGTGTATGGGTTTGGCCTATCTGTATATATTGCGTACTCCGAAGGTGTACACAAGGTCGGCTGAGATTTTAATAAAAGAGCAGAACAAAGGACGGACCGCCGGAATGGAGGATTTTTCGACGATGGGTCTTTTTCAGAGCAAGACCAATATAGTCAACGAAATCTCTACTATGCAGGCCAAGGACCTGATGACTGAGGTTGTCAGCCGTCTTGGTCTTGATTATAATTATTATCGAAAGGGCACATTCCATAATCAACTGCTCTATGGTCCTGATCTGCCTGTGCATGCCGTCGTGGCTGGCCTTGGGGAGGAAGATGCCGTGCAGTTCAAATTGGCCGTAAAGGACAATAAAGTGACGATTAGCGGCCTTTCCACGCCTGATGAGGAATATGACGGCAATTTCACTGGTAATGTTGGCGACAGCATAGCTACTCCGGTGGGTAAGGTGGTAGTGACCCCTTCGGTTGACTATGAGGTGCCTGAGGGTAGTACTGCAGAGGCTGCTATTGATATTATTGTGCGCAAGGTACCTCAGAGTGCTGCACAGGCATCTTTCAGCGGACGTCTCGGCGTGACGCAGAAAGAGGAGAAGGGAAGCGTGCTGACTCTTACTATGTCCGATCAGTCGACACGTCGTGCCGACGATGTGTTGTCCACCTTGATAGGTGTATACAACGAAGCATGGATACGCGACAAGAATCAGGTGGCTGTGTCGACAAGCAATTTTATCAAGGAACGCCTCGGCGTAATCGAGAGCGAACTCGGCAATGTTGACTCCGATATTTCTTCGTTCAAGAGCGCCAACCTTGTGCCTGACGTACAGGCTGCATCGTCGATGTACATGACTGAAAACCAACGTACGGCATCGGCAATTGTAGACATTAACAACCAGTTGCAGATGACGCGCTATATCCGTTCCTACCTTACGGCAGACAACGCGTCGGACCGCCTTCTGCCCGCCAATTCGGGTATCACCAATCCGATGCTGGCGCAGCAGATAAACGAATACAACAAGAATGTGCTACAGCGCAATTCTCTCGTTCAGAAATCGTCGGAGAAGAATCCTTTGGTTCAGACTATCGATGAGCAGCTTGCGGCACAGCGTGGCGCCATTGTGCAGACCGTTGACAACCAGATTGTGGAGCTTCAGACGCAGCTTAAAGGTCTCCAGCGCAGCGAGGCACAGACAATATCGCGCATTGCGAGCAATCCCAGTCAGGCCAAGTATCTTCTGAGTGTAGAACGTCAGCAGAAGGTGAAAGAAAGCCTTTATCTGTTCCTGCTTCAGAAGCGTGAGGACAATGAACTATCGCAGGCATTCACGGCCTACAATACGCGCATAGTTAACCGCCCCGGTGCGGCCGGTGTGCCTGTTCTGCCCAACCGGCGCAATATCCTGATGATAGCCTTCCTGCTCGGACTGGTGATACCATTTGGTGTGACCTATGTGCGCGAGATAAGCAACACCAAGGTACGCGGGCGCAAGGATCTGGAGAACCTAAGCCTTCCCTTCATGGGCGAAATCCCTCTCGCTCCGGATGCTGACCGTAGCAAAAGCCCGAACTCGGACAATGCCATTGCCGTACGCGAGGGACATCGCGACATCATAAACGAGGCTTTCCGAGTGCTCCGCACAAACCTCGAGTTCCTGCGTCCCAAGGACCTTTCGGGAGCTTATGTTCTGGCTATGACGTCGTTCAATCCGCATTCAGGCAAGAGCTACATCAGCATGAATCTCGGCCAGAGTCTGGCACTCAAAGGCAAACGTGTACTCGTAATAGACGGCGACCTTCGACACGGATCAGCTTCCAGCTATGTCGGAAGCCCCGATCGCGGACTCGCTGACTACCTCAATGATCCTTCCATAGGTCTCGACAGTGTCATCCTTGACGTAGAGGGCTCGAAAAATCTGCAGCTGCTTCCTGTGGGCACTCTGCCTCCAAATCCGGCCGAGCTTCTCGAAACGCCGGCTTTCGCCGATATGTTCAAGGAGTTGCGCAAACATTATGACTACATCCTCATCGATTGTCCGCCTATCGAGGTAGTGGCCGATGCCCAGATCATTGACCAATATGTGGATCGCACGGTGT
The DNA here is from genome assembly GCA_900550395.1 of uncultured Porphyromonadaceae bacterium. Lineage (GTDB taxonomy): Bacteria > Bacteroidota > Bacteroidia > Bacteroidales > Muribaculaceae > CAG-873. Next base: position 73,169 of record URSD01000001.1, read on the forward strand.
TCGTCATCCGTGCAGGCCTTTTCGAGCGCGCCATGCTGCCTGAGATTGAAAACACATTCCGCCAGAAGAAGTATCGCGCTATGGCGCTGATCCTCAACGGAACCTCCACAATCTCGTCCTCTCTTTCACATGGCTTCCGCTATGGCTACAATTATGGGTATGCCAGCCATTACGATTATGGCAAGCCGGGCAAGAAGAACGGCAAATAACGTTCTTCACATCACTATAAACCATCCAATATAAGACTATGAATATCGCAGTAGCAGGTACAGGCTATGTGGGCCTTTCGCTGGCAGTGCTTCTCGCACGTCATAATAAAGTAACGGCAGTAGATGTAATACCTGAAAAGGTTGACATGCTCAATAACCGCAAGTCGCCGATTCAGGATGACTATATCGAAAAATATCTTGCCGAGGAGAAACTCGACCTGACGGCAACTCTTGACGGCGCCGCTGCCTACCGCGACGCTGAATTCGTGATAGTGGCTGCTCCTACCAACTACGATTCGCAGCGCAACTATTTCGATACAAGCCATGTCGAAGAGGTTATTGATCTGGTACTCAGTGTCAATCCTGATGCTGTCATCATAATAAAGAGCACTATACCCGTCGGTTACAGCCGTTCACTCTACATGCGTTATGCCGCGAAAGGAACCAAGAGGTTCAACCTGCTGTTCTCGCCGGAGTTCCTGCGTGAGAGCAAGGCACTGTACGATAATCTCTATCCCTCGCGCATCATCGTTGGTGTGCCGAAGATGATAGAAGGCGAAGATGCCGAGAACAGCGCAATTATGTCGCTTACTGACCCCTCTGTGCTTGAAGAGAAAGCTCACATTTTTGCAGCCCTGCTGCAGCAGGGTGCACTCAAGCCTGATGTTGACACGCTGTTCATGGGACTCAAGGAAGCCGAGGCAGTAAAATTGTTCGCCAACACGTATCTGGCACTCCGCGTCAGCTACTTCAACGAACTTGATACCTATGCCGAACTCAAGCATCTGGACACACAGTCAATCATCCAGGGCATAGGTCTCGACCCGCGCATCGGCACGCACTACAACAATCCCTCATTCGGCTACGGCGGCTACTGCTTGCCTAAGGATACGAAGCAGCTGCTGGCCAACTACGCCGACGTGCCCGAAAACCTCATCCAGGCCATCGTCGAGAGCAACCGCACGCGCAAGGACTTCATCGCCGATCAGGTGCTTAGGCGCGCAGGCTATTATGCCGAATCGGCTTCGTGGCAAGCCGAGCGTGAGCATCCTCTCACTGTTGGTGTCTACCGCCTGACGATGAAGAGCAATTCCGACAATTTCCGTCAGAGTAGCATCCAGGGTGTGATGAAGCGTATCAAGGCCAAGGGTGCCACCGTAATAATCTACGAACCCACGCTCCCCGACGGCTCCACCTTCTTCGGCAGCCTTGTAGTCAACAACCTTGACGAATTCAAGAAGCGCTCGCAGGCCATCCTCGCCAACCGCTACGACTCCTGTCTCGACGACGTCCGCGAAAAGGTGTATACCCGCGACATATTCAAGAGGGATTGAGGATTATATGTTGATTTAATTTATATGGAATGAAAGTATTAGTGACAGGTGCAGCCGGATTTATTGGGGCCAGTGTGATAAAGCGACTGTTTGAGGACAAGTCGTATGGGTCGGTATTGGAAGTAGTAGGTCTTGACAATATCAATGACTACTATGATCCAAAATTGAAGATTGCTCGTTTACATGAGTGCGGTATAGATATATCCACAACTGGCGATGGCTATAAGATTCAATGGTATAAATTTATTCAGTCATCCAAATGGATGAACTATAAATTTGTCAGAATGAATCTTGAGGATACAAAGGCAATAGAATTTCTTTTTGCTAATGAATGCTTTGACGTCGTCGTTAATCTTGCGGCTCAGGCTGGAGTAAGATATTCAATAGAGAATCCGCATGCATACATAGAGAGCAACGTGGACGGATTCATAAATATACTTGAAGGATGCAGACAAAATGGGGTAAGGCATCTGGTATATGCATCTTCTTCAAGTGTATACGGATTGAACGGAAAAGTTCCGTTCTCAGAACATGACAGTATAGCCCATCCGGTTTCGTTGTATGCTGCGACAAAGAAAAGTAACGAACTTATGGCTCATGCATACTCCAAGCTATACAATATACCCACTACGGGCTTGAGGTTCTTTACCGTATATGGTCCTTGGGGTCGGCCTGATATGTCACCGTTCCTTTTTATGGATGCTATTTTGCATGGTCGTCCAATAAAGGTTTTCAATAATGGAAACATGTTGCGAGACTTTACCTATATTGATGATATTGTCGAAGGTGTGGTACGTATAATAAACGTAATCCCTAAGTCTGATGACACCTGGAACGATAAAGAGGCCGATCCGGCTTTTTCAAGCGCACCGTACAGAATCTATAATATAGGTAATTCCGAACCTACAAAACTTATGGATTATATCCGGTGTATAGAAAGAGCAATAAAATGTGAGGCAGAAAAGATATTCCTGCCAATGCAACCCGGGGATGTCTACCAGACTTATGCGGATTCATCTGCAATAGCGGCTGTGACCGGATTTAAACCAAACACACCACTTCAAGAGGGGATTGATAGGACTGTAGATTGGTTCAAGTCATATTACAACATCTGAATATGAAAAAACTTCTATTCACAATCCATTCTATGCCGATAGGAGGTGCCGAAAAGGTACTTCTTGATATCCTACATAATATGGATTATTCTATATATGCCGTTGATTTACTTCTATATACAAAAGATGGAGAGAATCTAAAAAACATACCAAGCAACGTAAATGTGAAATGGGTATTCGAGCCTCATCCCAGAACTATATGGCATAGAATTAAGGGCAAGTTTCTAAATACAACAGGCTTGATTGATTCTGTTGAGAGACTCCGAACCCGTAAGGCAGTGGGAACTGCAATTTATGATGCCATAATATCTTTCTGTCAGGGACCTGGTCATAAGTTGCATACATTTCTTAAGGATAAATCATCAAACCATATATCATGGATTCATAATGATTTGTCTAAGGAAAACTGGGGTAAGTTGTTTTTTGGCAATGATATGAGGCGACAGGAGCAGGCTTATGGATTTATGAATACAATCGTGCATGTTTCACAAGGGGTAAAAGACAGTTTTAATTCTACATTCAAGATTCCGGAGGCAGTCTGTCAGCGTGTTATTTTCAATATTGTCAATGTAGATGATATACGGAAGAAATCAAAGATTGACCTTGGACTTAAAAAGCCTGAAGAATTTTTGTTTATTAATTCAGGTCGTCTCGTGAGTCAGAAGAAACAGATTCGTCTTGTTGAAGCTGCCGCTATTCTCAAAAAAAGGCAAAAGGCGTTTCAGATATGGATTCTTGGGGAAGGTCCTTTGCGGAAACAACTTGAAGACAAAATAAAGGAATATGGTCTTGAGGAATATGTAAAACTACAGGGAGCAGTATCCAACCCATATCCATATATTGCATTATCCGACTCTTTTGTTTTGTCTTCTTCCCAGGAGGGATTTTCAATTGTTGTCTGCGAAGCCTTTACTTTGGGGAAACCAGTTATATCTACTAAAGTTGTGGGCCCTACTGAACTTTTGGATAATTCCAAATATGGGTTGTTGGTAGACGAGGATATAACGACAATAGCGGATGCGATGCAACGGATGATGGAGTCTGAGATATTGCAAAAACAATATGCTGAGGCGTCGTTTGAGCGTTCCAAGATATTTGACGTCAAAAATGCGATGAATGAAATATACTCATTGTTTAACAATTAAAACAGCGAGTTTTGAGAGCAAGAAATCGGGTAATGAAGAATTCCGTAGTGATGTATCTTAAAATGATACTGTCACTATTTGTGACTTTTTTCACTACAAGAATTATTCTTAAGGCGCTCGGAATAACAGATTTCGGTATATATAATCTTGTTGCGGGAGCTGTAAGTTTGCTTGGATTTTTCAATGGGTCAATGAGTAATACCGTACAGCGATACCTTGCTGTAGGACTTGGAAAGGGTGAAGAATGTTATTTGCGCCAGGCCTTTTGCATATCGCTTACATTGAATTTAGTTGTAGCCATTTTTTTACTTATTTTTTTAGAGTTGTTCGGTCTATGGGGTTTTTCTTCGTTTTTTAATATTCCGGCCGATAAGGAAATCGCAGCATTTTGGGGTTATCAACTTATGATATTGATAACCATTGTATCAACAATTGCAACGCCGTATAATGCCTCATTTAATGCTCATGAAGACTTAGCATTGATTTCTGTGATAGAATTTGGGGAGATACTTTTGAAACTCGTCGGTGCATTTTGTCTAATGGCTTATAACGGAGAGCGCCTTATACTTTATTGTTTTCTGCTTCTCGTTATCCAACTTGTTGTTTTTTTTACCAAGGTAATATATTGCCATTGTCATTATTTTGAAACCCGTAGGCCTGCCCTTTTCAAAGGTCTGGATAAGGATTTACTTAAAGACATGCTTCCATTCTTGGGCTGGAATGCTTTGGAGTCGTGCAGTTGGCTAGGCAAAAATCAGGGTATAGCCGTTATAATGAATTCATTCTACGGAACTATAGTAAATGCAGCATACGGCGTGGCATCCCAAATAAATGGTCCGCTTGTATTGTGTTCATCTACCCTTCTGAATTCCATACGGCCACAGATATATAAATCGGCCGGAGAACGTAATTACGGGCGAATGATAAATCTTTCTATAATAGCATCAAAATTTGCATTTTTGGTATTGTTGTGTGTATTACAACCTTTTGTATTTATATTGCCTTGGATTCTGAAAGTTTGGCTCGTCACTGTTCCTGAGTATTCATATGGATTTAGTTTGTTGCTTATCAGTGTTACGATAATAAGTTATCTGTCAATAGGAATGAATATCGCGGTCCAAGCTAATGGAAATGTAAAAATATACCAAATAGTTGCGAGTATAATTATTTTGATTTCGCTTCCCATAGGTTATATGGTCTATTCAGTGAGCGATAATGTATATATGTTCTTGATAATAATGGTAGTGGTGGAATGTATATCTGTGATATGCAAGTATTTTGTAGCTTCAAGAATTTTAGATATAAAACAAGCGTTGCTATATACCGAAATAGTAATGCCATGTATGTTTTGCCTGATTCTTTGCTGTATTACGAGTTATGCCTTATATGGGGCCATTGAACCGGGTGAGAATGTTTCATTAATTGCAGTTTATGCCTTGACAAGCTTTATAGTAGCATCCGTTATTGCCTTTTATATAGGATTAAAAGGACAAGAGCGTCAAATTATAAAATCGATATTCAAAAGTATGTACAATTATGTGTCAAAAAGATGAGCCGATGGTTAGCGTAATAATGGGTGCGTATAATTCTCAGAATTATATAGGTCCTGCTATCGATAGTATTCTGAAGCAGACATATCGTAATATTGAATTCATCATTATTGATGATTGTTCTACTGATTCCACTCCTGATATTTTAAAAAGATATTCACAAAAAGACAAAAGAATCAGAATAGTAACTAACGAATTTAATAGGGGGCTTGGATATTCATTGAATCTTGGGGTAGATATGGCTAATGGGGCATACATTGCCAGAATGGATGCGGACGATATATCTGCTCCCAAGCGTTTTGAACGACAGGTCGCATTCTTAAAAAAGAACACGGATGTGGCATGTGTCGGAACATCAGCAAGGCGTATAGGGAATGTCAAGGGACTTGGAAAAGTATTCCGGGTCATTCATTCGCCTCAAAGTCATGAGGACATACAGGCATGGTTGCTTCTCGGAACCCCGATGTTTCATCCGTCGGTAATGTTTAATGCACAGATCATAAAAAAGTTAGGAATCAATTATGATCCAAATTTCAGAAGAGCGCAGGATTATGAACTGTGGACACGCCTTGTCTTTTTATCAAAGATGAGGAATATAGACGAACCACTCCATGCGTATCGTTATTCTCCAAAAATGGCATCGGTTGTAGCAGCTGATGAGCAACGTCGTCGTGCTCGGATATTGCAAAGCCACATGCTGAACAAATTATTAGGACGAAAGCCTACTGAGGAGGAGCTGGAGTTACATTCTAAATTTGTATTCCAATCAGAACTAGGACAGAGCGAGATTAAAGAAATAGACAGTTGGCTGAATTATTGCATATCAATGTCTAAAGCGAATGGGCTATTTAATACTAATTCTCTGAAAAAGGTATTTGCAACGAGAAGAGCTGTGATTATTCGCAATAACTTGGCATCAAGAATCACTCGTATTCGGCAATATTATATGGAAGCGAACCTTAGTCTGTTGAATATGAGAACGGTAATGAATATTCTAAGGTAATGATAATATATATTGTTTTTTATGTTATTGTGATTCTGATATTTAAATATCAGAAAAAGGCATATATTATTATCCCTTCTTTATTGATCCTGTTTTCTTTAATTCGGCCGGAGAATGTGGGTTCAGATTTTACAGGCTATTGTAGAATGATTGATGAGAATCATTATAAAATTGACCTTCCGTCTGTAATAGAATGGTATGCCTTGGGAGACTATTCTAGTTCAGATGCCGATTCAGGGGTATTACGTGAATTTGGATTTTCCTTTCTTATATGTTTCTTAAAAATATTTACGCAGGATAGCAGATTAATAGTAAGCATTGTCATCTTTCTTACCTATTTTTTATACATAGCAAGTATAAAAATTGTATTTAAAAAGGATATAGAGTCAGTAAACCTCGCTGTTTTCATTGCTTTTTCAATATTTATTTTGTACGCGTCGTTCAATACTTTACGACAAGGTCTTAGCGTATCATTAGCAATGTTCGGCTGTGTTCTGTATCTGAATAAAAAGACATTGATTGGCATAATATTCTGCCTGTTGGCTGCCACTGTACATTTTACTGTGGTTATAATTTTCCCTATCCTTATATTATCCCCTTATTTCAAGATAAAGTTTAAGTTTTCAATCATCTTATTGTTGGCGGCGTGCGTGATATCGCTATTAAGGATTGATGTTATAACATCCTTTATTAAGGATTATATGGATTTTGGTGGCCGTGATGTACAGCATGGATGGAATGAACGGAAAGAGAATTATAATGCATATGTAAATGTAATACAATTTGTGTTTAACTTGTATTCAATATTCGTTTACACTATTTTTCATGATGGGTATGAAAAGAAAACCAAAGCATATTTTAATTTATGGTACATAGGCTTGCTTGGTTATATTCTGCTTATTCCGAGTCCGAACGTAGGACGAATTACCGAGTTTCTATACATTTACATGATTATATCTATGCCTTTGGCCTTAAAGAAATATAGGAAAGATATAAGTGCCACAGGAAAAAGCCTCTATATTGCGAAGTACCAATATGTGATGGCATATTGCGTGTTATGGCAGATGTTCTATATACTCAGGAATTTCTACGGGCTTCAGTCGGCGTTTTGAATATGGAGAAATTGCGTTGGGTTGATATTTCTAAAGGAATTGTTATTTGTCTCATGGTTTTGGGACATTCCTCTATTCCTGAATGGTTTTCAAGATGGATATGGTCGTTCCATATGCCTTTTTTCTTTATTATTTCTGCGATGTTTACGTCATGGGATAAGCAAAACATAGTTGGTTTTATAAAACGTAAAGCAAGAGCATTGTTGATTCCATTTGTGATTTATTCGGCTATTAATATGATGATATATCCGTTTGCACTTGATGTGCCTCATTATCTGTATATAGAAAACGTTCTTATAAATGGCTGGGCTGGTGTTGCTCTGTGGTTCGTACCCGTTTTTTTTATATCTTTAGTAATTACAAGAATTATTAAGTCTCGGTATTTAGTGCCCACATCATTATTACTGACGATTGTGGGGAGTGTGTTATGTCATTATAGAATACAGATGCCATGGACTCTTTCAAGTGTGCCGTTTGCCGCAGCATTAATGATGACTGTAAGAAAATATAGGTACATTATCAGGCACATTTTAGCTGATATGAGATTCCAATTAATGATAATCGTGCTTCTGGTTATGTTAACAATATCATTGATAATATCACAATATTGGCGACTTGATATGGCTTCAAATACCATAAATCCTATTATACCGATTTTAATAGGCATCGTAAGTGGAACAATCTCTGTGATAGTAATATCAATATTACTTTCAAAATTTTGTGATTTTGTTTCAGTTGTATTTGAAAATATAGGTCGAAATACATATGAAATAATGGCTCTGTCTCAAGTAATCATTGCGTCCATAAATCATTTTACACCAATGCCTGCTGTGTTGAAATATTTAGAACTAATAATCGTTCTTACTAGTGTTGTGTGCTTGAGAAGAGCCATTAAAAATCGATATGCTGAAAATAGTCCAATATGAAGGAAAGTAAATCATATCATTTTTTAGGACTTGACTTGGTGCGTATATTAGCCATGATGATAATTACAAGCATGCATTTTGCCTATTATCAGCATTTAGGTCGAGAATTTAATGAAATGCCATTATATAATAAGGTTTTTATAACAAATATTGATGTTTTTTCAAAGTGTTTTATAAACTTATTTGTAATGTTATCCGGGTATCTTCTCTGTACAAAGAAACGGAACTGGTATAATATAATAAGGATATGGAGTATGTCTATATTTGCTGCATATTTCATATTTTTCTTAATGACAATTTTGTTTCCAAATTCCGTGTCAATAAGTAGTGCAGTTCATTCTCTGTTCCCTATTCTTAGCTGTAGCTATTGGTATATAACAATATATCTTATTTTGTATGTTATGAGTCCTGCATTCAACAACATTATTTACTCACTAACGAAAAAAACATTTAGAAATTATCTAATTTTCTTTACAATTATATTTACGATAGTTTTAGGTGCAAATCCGCTTATTGCGGATTCTGTCTATATTGGATCAGCTCAATCTATTTTATGGTTTTGTTATGTATATTTCATTGGTTCATATGTTAAATTATACGGTATAAAATTAAAACGAAGCTCATTACTTATTTTTAGTGTGATTATATATTTTGTAATGTTCGTTTTAATATATAAGCGTATAGTTCTGCCAGTCAATACTAATATAATCAAGGATACAGGTATTTTGCCACTATTCTTATCAGTAGGATTATTCTCTTATTTAAGTACTATTAAAATTAATAGCGGCATAGTTATTTCCTATGTCAGTAAATCCTCTCTGTTTGTGTATCTGATTCAGGAGGCTCCTCAATTCCGTTCGATTTTTTGGCCGGAGTTAAATCTGTTAGACATGGTAAGCAGTCCTAAACTTTTATTAATATATATTACAGTTGTTATTTCATTATTTTGTGCAGCAAGCGCAATGAATTATACATATAATTTATTATATAAATTTTTCTTATTAAAATTTGGCTCTAAGTTTGGTGAAATATTGCCTTTAATTCATGATAAGTAAATATTTAAGTCATAAACTAACAATATTATACACCATATTAATAATAATGGTGTTATATATCCATAGCTATTTTAAGGAGGGCGAACAATACCCCATGGTTCTGTTTGTACAGAGATTCTGGGGATTGGGTATATGCAGCGTGGCGAACTATCTGTTTTTTTGTATGTCAGGCTATCTGTTTGCACGTAATCTTCAGAACTTGCATCAGGTCTGGGGCAAGCAGAAAAAGCGGTTTAGATCAATGTTGCCTCCTTATATATTATGGAACTTAATTTTCGTATTATGGTATATCGTATTGGAAATATTGCCGGGTCTTTCAAGCTTTAATAACAGCGGCGCATTTGCGAGTGCGTTATTTAATCAGCCGATAGGAGATGTATTATATGACCTGTTTATAAAGCCGGTAGCTTTCCAGATGTGGTTTTTAAGAGATTTGATTTCTATGGTTTTTTTGACACCGTTGATGTGGTGGTTGTCAAAAAAAAGTCTAATATTGTCTGCCGTTGTAATGGTCGCTGTAATTCCATTCTGGGGCTGGGTCGTGTATTATTGGCTTGGAGTAATAATTGCAATAAAGGATATCAATGTAGATTATTCTCCAGTAAGATCGAAGTCTGTTGCTATATGTTTTACTATAGTCTTGATATATGCATTATATCTTGGTTCCGGTGGAAATTGGATTCCATATGTTGACGTATTTGTCGGAATATTGGGCGTTTATGCTATTTGGGGGGGGTACGACATATTAATGCGTGGTACGACCCCCGCTGACAAGGGACTGTGGAAGTATTTCTGCGGCTTCAGTTTTTTTGTGTATTGTTTTCATGAACCAGTATTCAATATCATCAAAAAATTATCTGTGGTTTGTTTTGGAACAAATCAGATAAGTCTCATTATATTATATTTTGTTAATCCCTTGATAATGCTGTGGATTGCTGTTATGGTTGCTCGAGTGTTGCAACATATATGTCCTCTGGTATATAGGGCTCTTACTGGGGGGCGGTGAGCATTGGATGATTAGAGGTTTATATAATCGAAATAAAACAAGTCTCCGATAAAGAATGGCAGATATGAGTTGTAGGGGTAAGCGTATTTTTGTGTGTCCTATGGTGCCTGATGCTGTATTGTACAAATATGGTATGTCTGTTGCTGCAAATAATTTTTGCAGAAGACTTATACAAGGCAATATATTTGACGCTGTATATACATATTTGACACCGAATGTTACGTCGTTAAATGGTGCGGCGGATTATGAGCCAGGTGATGAAATTTTCTTTTCTGGATTTATGCGTGGTAATCGTTTATTAAGAAAATTTGCTTTTATCGCTGAAAATATTGCAATGTTTCGCCGAATAAAGTCATGTGATGCGGTATGGTTATACAATATGCCATATACGTTACTGATACTTTTTATTATGTTGAGATTGCTAAAACCCAAATCCTCATTATATCTTATTCTTCTTGATCATACTCCTATGCATCAAGGATTACGTGGTTTATATAATAAGCTTGTGGTATATTGTTATAATCATTTTGACGGTATAATAGCTCTCTCTCCTTTTCCTGAATTGACTAAAGACAACCAATGTTGTCTGCCGGGTGTGGTTTCTCTTGATGATCCTTCTTGGCCGAAGATAGACAGCGTGGATAAAGAATTTCTTATATCCGGTGCTCTTAATGATAACATCGCAATGCTGTCGACGCTTTTGGATGTGTTTGCTGCATTACCTGATTTCAAGTTGAATATTACAGGCAAAGCTCCCGATCCTGCGTTAATAGAGCAGTATACAAGTCGGTATAGTAATATAGTCTATCACGGTATGATTGACTATGAGGATTATCAGCAGATACTACATGATACGCCTTTTTTGCTCAGTACGCGTAATCCTCAGGCTGCTGAAAACCAATGTAATTTTCCGTCCAAAATAATTGAAGCGTTGCTTCATAACCGTATAATCATATCTACCATACATTATCCACAAATTGAAGGAATAAAATATTTTGAAATTGGCTCAGATGCAGAATCAATGCGACGTGCTTTGCAGTATATAGCGTCTCTTTCTCAGAATGAACTTTTGTCATATGCTAATCAAAATGAAGAAGTTAAATCCAGATTTAATACAGATGTATGGCGTAAATGTATGGAACAGATAGAAAAAAATAGATAATTATGAAGAAGCATTACGACTTTGTCTATTTGACAAATACGCCCTCCTTTTATAAACTAAATCTTTGCAACGAGATATGTAGAACGGGACATAGCGTTCTGTTAGTGCTATATGGCTATGGTGCGGAAGCCGTTAATTCGGAGTTGGCAGAAGACAAAAAAGAAAGTTCCTTTGATTTCGTGTTTCTTCATGGCGGTGATTCTCATCGGCGAAGCAAAGTCAAGACCTTTTGGCGATTGCTTAAGCTAATGCATCATATTACTTGTGATCGCGTGTTATATTCTGGATGGCTTGCTCCGGAGTATAATGCTTATGCGTTTCTTTCGCCAAAGCATCGGAATGCCGTAATATGTGAGTCGGCTATTCATGATATTTCACTTAAGGGTGTTGCCGGTCTTGTGAAGAAAGCGATAATAGGACAAATGGGCTATGCTTTGCCTTCCGGAGTGCCACATCAAGCTTTTTTCGATAGCATTGGCTTTCGTGGGCAATCCCATATTACGGGGAGTGTAGGCATTTTCTATAAACCAGGACATCGTCCCAAACTTCGTCATACGCCCTTACGATACATTTTTGTAGGCCGCCTTATAGATGTAAAGTGTCCGGGCATGCTTATTGATGAATTCAACCGTACCGGGCGCCCTCTGACTATTGTTGGCGCAGGTCCTCTTGATGTCGAGTTAAAAGCCCGCGCAAAAAGTAACATCATATTTACCGGTTTTATAGATAACGAAAGTCTCGGCCGCATATATCAAGATAGCGATGTGTTTATTTTGCCGTCTAAATCCGAAACATGGGGCCTCGTTGTTGAGGAAGCGTTATATTGGGGGCTTCCTGTAATCGTCAGCAATAGAGTTGGCAGTGCGGACGATATGGTGAAAAATTTAGGCACCGGTATCGTCTTTGAATCTCAAAATCCTGATAGTCTACATTTTGCAATCGAACAGATGGAGAAAGAATATAACAAATATGTGGGTGCGGTGGATGCCATTGATTGGCAACAGCGAGATCGTAATCAGGTGGATGCATATCTCAAAATATTGAACAAGCGATGAAAGTATTACAGACAATAGCCGGTTTCAGTGCCAAATGCGGAGGTACATCAACATGTACTTATGACCTGCTTTCGGCGATGCATGGTCTGGAGCCGGAACCGCAGATTGACATTCTTACACCCGACAAGACATTGCCTGATGATAGTTTGATGGGTGTCGGTGAAGATTGGATTCATGTCGTGCCCAACGATTGCCGCACACCGTTGGGATTGTCAGCTAACTTGGCACGTTATCTGCGCGATAATAGCTACGATATATACCACACTAATGGTCTATGGATGCACATAAATCATGCTACGTGTTCAGAGGCTCGCCGGCGTGGAAAACCATACGTTATCACCCCTCACGGAATGCTTTATCCTGAGGCATTAGCTCGTAGCGCTTGGAAGAAGTGGCTGATGCGTCAATTGTGGTTCAATCGTGATGCAAAGAATGCTACGTGTATACATGCCACATGTGAGGCAGAAATGAACCATATTAGAGCATTCGGGTATAAAGGTCCGATAGCTTTAATCGGTAATCCTGTACATGTACCCGAATATACGGCAGAGTTGGGCGCGAAGCGCCCTTTTCTGGGGTGTAACCGTCCGAGGAAGCTTGGCTTCCTCGGACGGTTACACCCCAGAAAGAAGGCCGAGAGCCTTCTTTCTGGGGTGGCCCTTGCGAAAGATGTTGATTCTGAGATCTACATAATGGGAAGTGGCTCTGAAGATTATGAAAGTTTTCTGCATGCCGAGGCCGCAAGGCTTGGGATTGAAAATAGGGTACATTTCCTTGGTTTTGTGCAGGGTGCAGACAAATTTGCGCAGTTGGCCCAACTTGATGCACTTTTTGTACCGAGCGACATGGAGAATTTCGGTATGATAATCCCGGAAGCTCTGATTGTGGGGACGCCGGTGATGGCATCTCTTGGTACTCCATGGAAAGCCTTGAACACAGAAAGATGTGGCTGGTGGACTGACAATAGCGCCGAAGCCGTGGCGGAAGTCATTCATAAAATTGATGCTCTGTCGCCCGAAGAACATAAAGCCATGGGGCAACGTGGCCGCGAATATATTCTCAATAATTTTGCCGCCCACCAAGTGGCATCGCAGATGCTCTCCCTCTACAAATGGCTTGCTGGCGAAGGCGATAAACCGGAATTTGTTTATGAGTAGCGAATCAATATCGTATTATTTCCGTAAGATGCAGGATGTTGAGCTTCCCGAGGGGATGCTTGACCCGTATGGTATTTTCGAAGAAGCCGAGCCAAAGCGCCGTGTGCTTGCTGAAAATCCATTCAAACTTGGGGATGATGATGTATTTCAGCTTCTTGGTCTGATTGACAATAAAATAGTCGGCACTGTGCTTCTGATGCCCACTATGCTCCAACTTGATGGTAAGCCATGCCAATCTCTTATAGGCCATGGACTGAGCGTTCAGGAGGAATGCCGTGGTAAAGGCATAGGTTCGCAATTGACTGATAAAAGACTTGATTTTTCAAGGACTAAGAGCTTGTTGATATGTGCGGCGTCTGCAATGCAACTTCCTATTTTGAAACGTTTGGGTGCCAATGTGTTCTATCTTCCGCGTATGATATTGTTACGCAGGAGTTTTCCTGTGCTTGAAAATAAAATAGGCGCCGTTGGGGCTAAGATTGTCTCCCCGTTGGCCGATCTTGTGTTCGGATTACAGCAACGTTGGCTAAAACGTGCGTCGCACAGAATTCTATCCCGTGGGTTTACGTTAAAGGAACTTGATGAGGTGTCTCATGAAGTTGAACATATAATTGCCGCAAATAATGATCGATTTCGAGAGCATCATACGGTTGAATGGTTTAATTGGATCAAGAACAACAACCTTGTAGAGGATCCAAGCCTAAAGAAACACTTTTATATGGTTTATGATTCCAATAAACTTCCTGTTGGTTTCTTTATGACTCGTGAACGTTTTTATAAACAAGCATCGCATCGCGGATATAAGGACGTTACTATGGGTTCGGTTTTGGAGTGGGGTACTGCAGATAAGGCTGTTCTAACGGATAATGAACTGTGCCTGATGGCACTGATGTCATTCAGTTCTGCTGTAGATGCTGTGGAGTTATGTTGCTGCAATGAAGAAATGGCAGCGTGGTTCAAAAAGAAAGGGCTTGTGAGAGTCGGCGACGGAAATGTCGTGATTCGTTATCGCCCCGAGTCTGAATTGGCTGCCATTGATGGCATTGGTGATGCCTGGAATTGGCGTTTGCGCCCGGCGATGGGTGATAATGGATTGTCGTAAATAAGTCATTTTAATATGAAAGTGATTCTTCATGCCGATGATTTCGGTTTTAATCATGATACGACTCAGGCCACTATTGATTTGCTTGAGTGTGGTGCGCTTACAAGCGCTACCATTATGGCCACAATGCCTGCTGCTGAGGAGGCAATAGAATATGCTCGCCTTCACCCCCAAATGAGTTTTGGCGTACACCTTACATATGTTGACGGTATCTGCCCGAAGTTGAGCAAGTCGGAAATTCCATCACTTGTCAATGATGCCGGATTGTTTCTTGAGTCAAATGCCGTAAGGAAAAAGGCTTTGAAGATGGGGATATCCAAAAACGAAATAGTAATGGAAAGCATTGCTCAGATAAAATATTTGCAGGATAGTGGGGTGCCGGTAAGCCATATCGACAGCCATGGCCACCTGCATAAATTCCCGTCATTTCTGTTTGCTCTTAAGGATATATCATCTGTTACAGGCGTACGGAAAGTCCGTCGTGTACAGAATGTGTTTATAGAGACACCTGGCTTGGGGCCTGCTGTAATCTTGAACAAGATGTTCGGAAGATATATCAGCAATAATTTCATCTCTACCGATTACTTCTATATGAGCGCCAATAATATGGATACAGGTTGGAGTGATGCTATAATCAGACAGATGAACACCTTGCCTGACGATGCGATTATTGAGGTAGGCGTACATCCCGGTTACATGCAATCAGAGAAAGAAGGCTGGCGGGTGGCTGAGTACCACGATATAAAGATTTTCGCCGATAAGATCCGAAATCACACTCGGCATAAAATAATAACCTGGAATGACCTATGAACAATACAGCAACGGAATATTATGCACTGAAGAATTTCCCTTCGCCTTTTTCTCTCCGAATTAGGATTCTGAAGAAAATATGGTATATTGTGTGGCTTATTTTAGTCAGACCATGTCCGCGGAAATTTTTCAATGCATGGGTTCGTTTAGTTTATAGAGTATTTGGGGCCACAATACCCTCCACATCCGCAATTCACCCTAGTGCGAAGGTGTTTATGCCATGGAACCTAAGAATGGGTGAATACTCTGTAATTGCCAGTTATGCTACAATTCTTAATGTAGCGCCATTTATGATGGGACACGATTGCGTAGTCTCGGAAGGTGCTTATCTTTGCGGAGCCTCTCATAATATCTATAGTGAGAAGCACGAACAGACTAATGCCCCAATCATCATGTATGACCGCAGTTGGGTCGCCACTCAGGCTTTCATCGGCATGGGTGTGACAATTGGCGAAGGCGCTGTGGTAGGTGCGCGCGCAGCTGTGTTCAAGGATGTGGATCCGTGGACGGTAGTAGGTGGTAATCCTGCTAAATTTATCAAAAAAAGAGTAATGAACAATGGCTGAAAATTTAAGACTTAAGGATATTCAGGCCGGCAAAACAGATGCTAAGAACGAACTGATTCATCAGTCCAGAGAAGAACAGAATCTGTTTTGCAATAGCTTTGTCCTGCCCGATAACATCAATATCGATGCGTTTGAACGGGGGGACAAGTATTTTATACTTGGACTGAAAGGTACGGGCAAGACGGCTTTGCTGCGCTACCTTGATATTAAACTTCAGGAAAGAGGTAATCATACATCGTTTGTGCTATTCAAGAGCGAATTCAGTGATGAAGCTAAGGCGGCCTTTAAACAAGCGGCTAATACGTTGTTGGCCGATAAAAATGTGGAGCATTTTGATGGCCATGATTTTACGTCGGTATGGGAGCTATATTTCCATCGTCTTATAGTGGAATTGTCTGAGGAAAAGGACTTGCATATATTCAATGCCGATAAGGCGTGGGAAAGATATAGAGATTATATTAATGCAGGGTTGCCAAAGAAAAGCTCATGGTCGCATCTTATTCCAAAGATGAAGAGGGGCAACATCGAACTGAATTCGGATTTTATAAAATGCCACGTCGATTTTGAATGGGACAATAAGTTGTGCGAACAGATTTCTCTGTCTAAATATGTCGGCCGCGCCAATCTGTTATTCGAAAAACTTTGCCGAGGACGTGATTGTCTTTATATTCTCGTTGACGAGTTGGAATTATCGTATGGCAATACAAAGCAATACCGCACCGACACAGCATTGATACGGGATATTATCGTAGCCATGAATAATTTGAATTCAATATCCAACCTAAATCATTTCGGAATACATATAATCACGGCCATCCGTAGCGAGGTGTTGACATCGGTGAATTCTTTGGGCAAGGAAATAAACAAGCCTACCCATGATTTTGGCGTGGTATTGAAATGGCAGCAATCTGGTGGGTCATTGGAGCATCATCCGCTTATTAATATTTTTGTGAAGCGTATACAGGCTTCGGAGATGGCTCTTGGCCGTTCCCAGTCAAGTTATACGGATGTTATTGCTAATTATCTTCCTGAAAGGATTAATGATTCTGAGCCTACGGAGTATATTTTGCGACGCACATGGTTTCGTCCGCGCGATGTAATCAGGATTCTAAACCTTGCGCAGAGTCTGTATGGCGACGAAACAATGCTTTCCCAAAGGGTGTTTGATGGGATTAACAAGGAATATTCTAAAGAATGCTGGGTAGAACAGGCTGAAGAACTTTCAGCAAAATATCGACCAGAGGAGATTGAAGGTATCCGAAAGCTGTTGATGGGTATTGAATGTCCCTTTACAATGGGTGAGATTAATCTTATTGCTTCACGAAACAGAGATTATTATCGGGAAGTGGACAATCTGTTGTCAAAGCACAAACTTGGTGATATTCTGTCGCATTTATATGATATTGGAGTCATTGGTAATACAGGCGAAAAACAGATGCGATTTTCTTTTCGTGGCGACCAAGGGTTGTTGATTCATTTGTCAATGAAGCTACATGATAGTCTGTGGAATTTCTTTGCTGCGAAAGGTCGTTCACGGGAGAACTAAATAGTAGAATTTTGTATGCTTGACATTTCTGTTATAATTCTGACTTTCAACGAGCAGCTGCATATTCAGCGCTGCCTGGACCGGATATCTCCAGTAGTAAAGGATGTGTTTATCATCGATTGCTTCTCAACGGACAAGACGCTGGAGATTGCCTGCAAATATGACAATGTGCATGTTCTTCAGAACAAATGGGTCAATTACGCCACTCAGTTCAACTGGGGACTGGAACATGCCGATATAAAGACAAAATGGGTGCTTCGCCTGGATGCCGATGAGTATCTCACACCAGAACTTATAATAGAACTTGAGCAAAAGCTGCCTGCTCTCTCTGATGATGTAACTGGAGTGGTTTTTCCTCTGCGTCGTGTTTTTCTTGGCCGCACGATACGTCGTGGCATGCCTGTAATAAAGTTGATGCGCCTTTTCCAATATGGTAAAGCAAGCAGCGAAGTTCGCATGATGGATGAGCACATTCAGCTGACTGAAGGCCATTCTGTGGACTTTGAAAACGAGTTTGCCGATGACAATCTTAATAATCTCAGTTGGTGGACTCAGAAGCATGTGGGTTATGCGATACGCGAGGCTGTTGACTTACTTGATATGGAATACGACTTGACCGGTTCGGCTAAGTCAGACGACGGGAAGCAACTTAATGAGCAGGCTCTGGCAAAACGTATGCGCAAGCACAAGTATGCAAAACAGCCGCTGTTCTGGCGTTCGTTTGCTTATTTCTGCTACCGCTACTTCTTCAAGCTGGGCTTCATGGAGGGCAAGGAGGGCTTTCTGTGGCACTTCCTTCAGGGCTGGTGGTATCGTACGCTGGTCGATGCCAAGGTGCTGGAAATAAAGCGCGCGTGCGGTGACGACAAGGAGAAAATCCGGGCGCATCTGAAAGAGCATTACAATATAACGATATAAAGGCATAGCCGTTTATATATCAAGCTATTCATGAAAATATCTATAATCACTGCTACATGGAATAGTGCGGAGACTGTGGCCGACACGATGGAGAGCGTGCTGCGGCAGACGTATGCCGATTATGAGCATATCATCGTGGACGGCGGTTCTACGGACGCCACGATGGACGTCGTGCGTGCTTTGGAGCCGCGCTATGGCGGCAGGCTGCGTTGGGTGAGCGAGCGCGACCGCGGCATATACGACGCCATGAACAAGGGGCTGCGCATGGCTACGGGCGACGTGGTAGGCATCCTCAACAGTGATGATTTCTACTCGTCGGATGATGTGCTTGCGCGCGTGGCTGCCGAGCTGAACTGCAATGATGTTGACGCTGTGTATGGCGACATCCATTACGTGCGCGATATCGACCTCACCCGGTGTGTGCGCTACTATTCCGGCCGAAGTTTTCGGCGCTGGATGATGCTCATGGGCTACCAGCCGGCGCATCCGTCGTTTTATTGCCGTCGGGATGTGTACGAGCGTTTGGGCGGCTTTGACCTGCGCTTCCGTATTGCGGCGGATTTTGAGAACATGTTGCGTTTCATTTATATGAACCGTATCCGCACACGTTATCTGCCTATGGATTTCGTGACGATGCGGCAGGGAGGTACGTCCACTGCGGGATGGCGCAGCCATTGCCGTATTTTGAGCGATCACTATCGGGCTTACGTCAAGAATCATCTGCCTGTGGGATTCGTTCTGGATCCTGCTCGTTATGTGATGAAAGTGGCGGAAGTTGTTGGCGGCCGCATCAAGGGCTACAATTAGTCTGTTTCAGGTTGAATAAGTATTCGGCGCCATGGCAACGGGTTGTTGCTGTGGCGCCGATGCTTTTGTGGCGGGTGTAATGAAAGCCGCCCCCGGAAAACTGGTTTCGCGGGGGCGGTAGGATTGTTGCGCGTCAGGCGCGGTTTACTTCACGAGGACTTTGGTGGCCTTGTTGCCCTGACGACGGATGTAGAGGCCGTTTTCGGGGTTGGCAACGCGTACGCCCTGGAGGTTGAAGTATTCAACGGGAGCGTTCTCGTCAACGGTGATGTCGGCGATGCCGGAAGTGCTCTTCAGAGCGAAGTTGCGGATTTCCCATGCTACGCTCTGGTTGCCGTCGTTCTTGTAGCAGAATGCCACTTTCACGGTTTTGCCGTTGTAGGCGCTGAGGTCGAAGTCGTTTGCAGCCCAACCGGTCCAGTTGCCGGAGCCTTTTTCGGGGAAATTGGTCATGGTGAGAGCTTCCCATTCGCCGCCGTTAGCCTGGATGCGAACTACGGTGAATTCGTCCTGTGCAGTGGGGAAATGGAAACCAAAAGCGTGCTCGAAAGTGAGTGAGGCGTTGGAGCCAAGCTTTACTTCGGGGGATACGAGCCAGCTCTCAGCGGCAAGGTTGGTGCCGTCTACGTAGGAATTGGCGATAGCGCAGAGGGGAGTGCGGGTGTTGGCACGCCAGCCGTCCCATCCTTCGGCAACAACTTTGTTATCGACTGTGAAGTCGCCGAGGTTGCCGTTCAAGAAGGTCTCTTCAAGGTTGCCTGCATCGGGAGTGGGGTCGGGATCGGGGTCGGGATCGCTGCCGCCTTCGCCGGAGATTGTGATCTCGGTGAAGCGGAGCTGACCGGCGGCGTTTTCGCCGTCGTCGCCATAGATGGCCTTATCGCCTACTGTGAGTACGAGGTTTGTGGTGTTGCCGGTCCATGTCACCTCAGCGTCGCCTGCAGCCTGGGTGGCGACAGCGCCTTCGTTTGCTGTTACTGCGCAGTAGCGATACTTGGCATCGCTGGCAAGGGTGATGACTACTTTGGAGAGGTCGCCGCCGCTGATGGTGATTGTGCCTTTGGCATAGAGGCGGATGCTGCCGTCGGTGCGGAAAGCGGGAGCGTTGGAGCCGCTTTCCTTAGCGAGCTTAACGGTGTAGCCGTCCTTGGTGGCTGTAAGTGTGCTCTGGTTGAAGTCCGAAGCGGAAATTGTTGCTTCAGCGGCGGAGGCTGCGAGGCCCATGCCGAGGAGAGCTACCATGGAGAGTAAAAATTTCTTCATAGAGTTTGATTTTTTGGTTTATAAATTAGGTTTGCGGTTGTTCTGTAATAAAAAAACTCATGACGTTGCCACACGTGGGGCACGGGTCATGAGCATATATTGTGGAATAATGATTGCTGATGCTTGAACACGAATATGTAGGCCACTCGTTGGAGGAAGCAGGCGCCGGCATTGAGGTTGGCGAGGCAATTCGTTTTCATGTTGCAAAGGTAGTGTATTTTTAATACAAAGCAAATAATATTTGGTTAAAAATGATATAAAGAAGCCCATGCGTTGTTGGCGCATGGGCAATAGCAGGGTGGAAAAATCGGGCGGTAGTGCTGTGAAGCGGCGCTATCGGTAGTCGGCGAATCGTTCCTGTAGTTTTTTGCGTGCGAAGAATATGCGGCTCTTCACGGTGCCGAGGGGCAGGCTCATCTTGTCGGCTATCTCGTTGTATTTGTAGCCTGCCACGTGCATTGAGAACGGTACGTGGTATTCGTCGGGGAAGGCGTTGATGGCATCGGTGATTTCCGATGCCGTGTATGAGCCTTCGGGTGTGTCGAGGCCGCTGTCCTGCGATATGTTGAGGTAGAAGAGGTTGTCGGTGCTGTCGGTTACGGTTGCTGCACGTGCGCCGCGGCGGTAGTTGTTGATGAAGATGTTGCGCATGATGGTGAAGACCCATCCCTTGAGATTGGTGTTCTCGGTGTACTTGGCTTCGTTGTCGAGAGCCTTGAGGGTGGTGTCCTGAAGCAGATCGTATGCGTCGTCGCGGTTGCTTGTGAGCATGTAGGCAAAGTTAAGCAGGTTGCCCTGAAGCCTCATAAGGTCTTTCTGAAATTTTTCGCTTCCCATAGTGCTATATTTTGAGTTGTTTTGTGATGTTTTCTTTGCTTTGATGCTTCAAAATTACATAGAATTTGGGAAATGCAAGTATTTTATAGTTAATAAAAGTTAAACAAATAAATAAAAATTATAATATGTTGATTATCAAGGGTAAAAAT
Organism: uncultured Porphyromonadaceae bacterium; assembly: GCA_900550395.1. Taxonomy (GTDB): domain Bacteria; phylum Bacteroidota; class Bacteroidia; order Bacteroidales; family Muribaculaceae; genus CAG-873. The sequence continues at coordinate 94,996 of URSD01000001.1, forward strand.
ATGAAAATTTCTGTTACGGAATTGTTACATATGGCGTAATTTTACACAATTGTAACGACTTTGTAATCGAGTAGACTCTGATTCGCCTCCGGTTTGTTTGTGTGTCGTAACGCTGTTCTTGCCTCTGAAAAGGGCCTAATTCTGACCCGTTTTCGATATGTTTTCCGCTTGATTTTCTCCCTGCTATCGCTCGAAGTTTATTGAGAGGGGAACGTCGGCCGACGGTTTGCGCACGACGAGTATGGTGTCGCCGTCTATTGTCACCGACGTTGCCGGCAGTACGGCGGAGTAGGGCGTATTGCCTGTCACGGCATAAATGAGCCGCTTGGGCAGCGTTCGGCTGCTTAGGTCGCGTCCGGCGAAGGAGGCGCGGACGCATCGCGCCGTATCTGCTCCGGTGGCCGGAATGAACCAGTAGTCGCGGCCCTCCACGGCGTGTGCGTCGCCGGCTACGCGTCGCCCGGTGGAGAGGGGCGGCTCGCCCGTCAGCAGGTCATAGTCGGCATGGTTCGCAATCAGCGGGCGCCCGTCTGTCCGCTTGCCGTAGAGCCGCAGGATGGCTGTGGCGCTGTAGTTGTCGGGTAGCAGGTCGGCCGTCGAGCCTGTGATCAAAGGCTGCAACACCGGACTCAGCTTCGGGCTGTCGATGTAGGTGAACGGCTCGGGGGCTGCCGCGAGGCGTGCGGCCATTTCACGATAGGCTTTGCTCACGCGCAGGGTGCCGGCTGCGCCGAAGCACAGCAGCACGGCCAGGGCTGCGGCCGGTATGGCTGTGGCGGCCGCGCCTGCCGTCGTCGGCGCCGGCCACAGGATGGCGGCGGCTCGCACGAGCAGTATCAGCGAGATGAATTCTATCAGGCACATGGAGTGCGGATAGCTGTGGGCGTAGAAGGTGAACACCAGGTCGATGGCGAGGAGGACGAACAGGAAGCGGTTGGCGCGCAGGAATGCCGCACACGCCCGGCGCTGAAGCGCCGCCCACGCGGCAAGCAGCATGGCGAGCACGTAGACGAGTTTAAGCCCGGCGTAGCAGTCGAAGGTGCGCAGCAGGAAGTCGCGCATGGTGCCGGCGTCGTCGGCGCTGGCGATGCGTCCCAGGGTGCCCGGCGAGAACACCAGCGGTACGGCTCCCGCCCACAGCGCGATGCACAGCGCGGCCTGCGAGCGCGAACGGAAACGGCAGCGGCGCGCCAGCCAGAACAGGCCCGTGGCCGCACAGAGAGGCACGGCGAATGCCTCGTTACTCCATCCCGTGAGCAGCCCCGCGGCCACGGCCGCAGCCATCGGCACGGGGTGGCCGCCCTCGCTACGGCGCAAGAGCAGCAGAAATACGAGCACCGCGGCCACAACCCACAGATAGTTGACACTCAGCGCTATGTTGGTCCACAGGGCTACGACTGAGCCCTCAATGACAGCCGGGAAGAGCAACAGGAGCGCCGCAAGGTTCAGGAGGCATACCATTGGCCCGCGCTGCCTCGGCGCCACTTCGATGCGGCACAGCAGCCACACCACGAGGGCGAACATCAGGCCGTTGGCAACGGCGAAAGCGCGCTGGCCCAGAGGACCCGTAAAGAGCTGAACCACCACGTGCGGCCACACGCGTCCGTTGGCCTGAAAGTAGTGATTGTACTGCGAGCGCGCCACATCGGCCACGCTGCGCACCGGCTCCATAGCCGCCGCGTCCTCGTTCCACGACGGGTCGGGACCCACCACGAAGCAATAGACGGCATCGTCGCTGGTCCAGTTTACGGCCCATGAGCTGACTGCTATGAAGGCGGCGCCCATGAGCAGCAGGCACCACGCGGCTATTTTGTTCTTCATTTTGCAAATTTACGGATTTTTCCGCTGTTTTTTTGTAAATTTGCGATTATCAAAAACCTTTACAACCATGAAACAGCTGATTACCATACTTATTGCGCTGGCAGGCGCCATGACGTGTGCCGCGCAGGATTCCGCCCCCGGACGCGTTGCAGAGACCGCGGTGCCTGAGGCCCGCTATCCGCGTGTGCTTGCCGACGGCCGCGCCGTGTTCGCCGTCGCCGCCCCTGACGCCGGAGATGTGAAAGTAGACATATGCGGTCGCAAATACGACATGAGCCGCGACGCCGACGGCATGTGGACGGCCACGACCGACCCTCTCGTGCCCGGATTCCACTATTACTTCCTGCTGGTTGACGGCGTCAGCGTCATCGACCCCTCGAGCGAGACTTTCTACGGCTGCGGGCGTCAGGCCGGTGGCATCGAGATACCGGAAAGCGCCGAGGAAGCCGCCTACTATACGTTCGACCCCTCCATCCCTCACGGACAGGTGCGCGAGTGCCGCTATTACTCTGCCACTGAGGGAGCTCCGCGCCGCTGCTATGTATATACCCCAGCTGCCTACGAGACCGACACCGAGGCGCGCTTCCCCGTGCTTTACCTCCAGCACGGCATGGGCGAGGACGAGCGCGGATGGCACACCCAGGGCAAAATGGCCGAGATTCTCGACAACATGACGGCGGCCGGCAAATGCCGACCGATGATAGTGGTGATGGACTACGGCAACTGCGGCTATATCCACGGCGCGCGCCCGGGCGAGAAGCGCGACGACTTCGGCGCCACGTTCACGCCCATACTCCTTGACGAGCTGATACCCTACATCGACCGTACTTTCCGTACGCTGCCCGACCGCGAGAACCGCGCCATGGCCGGCCTCTCATGGGGCGGCCACCAGACCTTGCAGACCACGCTGCACCATCTGGACCGCTTCGCCCACATAGGCTCTTTCAGCGGCGCTCTGTTTTTCGATCCCGAAAATATCCGCGGAATCTACGACGGTGTGTTCGCCGACGCCGATGCGTTCAACTCGCGCGTGCGCACGTTCTTCCTCTCGAAAGGCACGGAGGAGGGATTTGCAAGCGACAAAATCAGCGCGGCTCTGACGCGTGCGGGCATAAGGAATGTCTACTATGAGTCGCCCGGCACGCACCACGAGTGGCTCACATGGCGTCGCTCGCTGCGCGAGTTCCTTCCGTTGTTGTTCCGATAGGATTACTTCACGCGTATGAGCGTCAGGCCGTCGCGCAGGGGCAGGATCACGCGCTCTACGCGGGGGTCGGCCGCTACGTGGTCGTTGAACTCCAGCAGGCCGCGCGTCTGCGGGTCGCGCTCACGGTCGGGGTGCAGTATCTTACCACTCCACAATGTATTGTCCGCGAGGATTATTCCTCCGGGGCTCATGCGCGGCACCAGTAGCTCATAGTATTGCACGTAACAGCGCTTGTTGGCGTCGATGAACGCCAGGTCCCACGGCGCCGGCAGCTGCGGCAGCACGTCCAGCGCGTCGCCCGTGTGCAGCACTATGCGTGCGCCGGGGTGAGGCGCGGCGAACAGTTCCTCCAGCTCGGGCTCCATCTCGTCGTCTATCTCTATTGTGTGCAGTTCGCCGTCGGCGGCCATGCCCTCGGCCAGACACAGGGCCGAGTAGCCAGTGAATGTGCCCAGCTCCACCGCGCGCCGCGGCCGCGTCAGCGCCGAGAGCATGCGCAGGATGCGCCCCTGCGCATGGCCCGAGCACATGCGCGGATACACGTGACGCGCGTATGTGCGGCGCCACAGCGCGTGCAGTGCGGGCGGCTCCGCGTCGATGTGCGCCGCTATGTAGTCGTCAAGTTCTTCATCGTTGCTCATAATCCGCAAAGTTAATGTATTTTTACGCTCTGAAAGTACATGAATCTGAAAAATTGCGTTAAATTTGCAATCAGAACCATATCCAAGTCAGAAACAATGGCAAGCAGCACCGACCGACGCGACAGCGTAGTGATAATACCGATGTACAATGAGCGAGAGAATGCGGCGACAATCATCGACGCCGTGATGGAATTGCCGCACGGCTTCGACGTGCTCGTGATCGACGACAACTCGCCCGACGGCACTGCCGCCATCGTGCGCGAGAAGATGGCCCAGTACCCCGGCCGTGTGCTGCTCACCGAGCGCGCCGGCAAGCTCGGTCTCGGCACCGCCTACATCGAGGGCTTCCGCCGTGCGCTCGGCGCCGGTTACGACTATATCTTCGAGATGGATGCCGACTTCAGCCACAACCCCAAGGATCTGGAGCGCCTCTACAAGGCTTGCGCCGAGGATGGCGCCGACGTGGCCGTGGGCTCGCGCTATGTCACCGGCGTGAACGTCGTCAACTGGCCCATGGGGCGTGTGCTCATGTCCTACTATGCCAGCAAGTACGTGCGCCTCGTCACGGGCATACCGATCCACGACACCACCGCCGGCTTCGTGTGCTACCGCCGCCGCGTGCTTGAGGCGTTCGACCTCGACGCCATCCGTTTCAAGGGCTATGCCTTCCAGATAGAGATGAAATTCACGGCCCACTGCATGGGCTTCCGCGTGGTGGAGGTGCCTATCGTATTCGTGAACCGAGTGCTCGGCACTTCCAAGATGAACAGCTCCATCTTCGGCGAAGCCGTCTTCGGCGTCATCCGCTTGAAGTGGGACAGCCTGTTCCGGAAATACCCTAAGAGAGAGTTAAAAAGTTAAGGAGTTAAAGAGTTAAAGAGTTAAAGAGTTAAGATAATAGCTCGCCTATCTCTCACTTCTCACTCCACACTCCACACTGTGGGCTGCCCGCTACAGCTCTACGTTGAGGCGGAGGGTGCCGTCGCGCAGGGCGTTTTCAAAGAGCTGGCGGCGCACAGTGGCGTTAAAGCTGCGGCGGCGTTCGGTCAGCAGGCGCTCCTCTATCATGGGGCGCGCGGCCTCCTGCGGCATGGGACTGCCGGCGGGGAGCACGTCGGAGATTTCGAGCAGATAGGTGAAGCCGCCGAGCGATACGTCCAGATTGCGGTGCGAGCGCACATAGTCGGCCGGCACGGGGCCAAAGTCGTAGGGGATGCGCGCCTCCACCTGTTCCCAGTCTATCCAGCGGTCGCGGAAATAGTCATAATGGATTGCCGAGCCGAGTACGGCTTTCTCGAGACGGTCGATGTCATCGGGCCGCGTGGAACGGTACAGCCGCCGTATCGCCGGCAGCTCCGGCGCGTCGTCGGGCAGCTTGACGTAGACGCCGCGTATCAGCGGCCGTTGCAGCACGAAGTCGGCGCTGTGGCGTTCGTAATAGGCTGCCACGGTGCTGTCGCTGAACTGAGTGTTGCCCTCGGCCTCGGCGAACATCATGTCGCGGTAGCTCTGCATGATTAGGTCGCGGCGGTAGCGTGCCGTCAGGCGGTCTATTTCCTCCATGTCCACCTGTCCGGCGGCCACGTCCTCCGCCAGACGTGTTTCCACCCAGTTGCGTATGTAGGCATGGGCCAGGTGTGTGCTGTCGTCGGGCGATAGGCCTGCGGGGAGTGCGGCGGTCAGCTCGGCATGCGTCAGCGACTCGTCGCCTATGCCCGCAATCTCGCCGGCCGTGGCGGCGTTGCCGTCGCTGTGGCGGCATCCTGCGGACAGCAGCATGGCGGCAACGGTTGCCGCAGTGGCGAATCGCCGGGAGGTGCGCACGTCAGAATGCCTTTTTGAGGAGCTTGCGGTTGATCTTCACGGTGTAGCGCTTGTGCAGCTGTTTCAGCCACTCGGCCTCGAGGGCGGCCTGATAGTCGGCCACCACGGCGGCGCGCACGTCGTCCGGCGTCTCGGGAGCGTCAATCACCTTGCCGCCGAAGGCAGCATAGTGTTCCCAGTTCTTGCTCTTTGCCTCGGGAGCAGGCGCTCCGAATCCGAGATAGTCGGTGACGGCGTTCTCGCCCTTGGCGGCAATCACGCGTTCCACCTTTATCTTGCGGCCGAATTCCTTCTGCATGGCGGCAGTGAAAGCTGCGGGCGTGGCGGCGTTGAGCGTGGCGGCATATTCAAGAGCCTTCTGCAGGTCGGCGTCGCTGCCGGCAAATATCACGTAGCTCTTGAAGCGAGGCGCATCCCAGGCGTATTTGTCGCGGTTGGCCTCGAAGAATGCGTTCAGGCCCTCGGTATCCTTGGCGGCACGTTCCCACACCTTGGTGTTGGCGATGTCGAAGAGCAGGATGCCGTCGCGGTATTCGTTGACGAGGTTGCGGTAGTCGGGATTCTCGGTCATGAGGCGGTCGCGGGCAGCATCCACGGCTTTCTGACGCATGGCTGCTGTTGCGGCGTTGCGCAGGGCCTTGGCACCGGCCGAGGCGTCCACGCCTGCAAGGCCCGGGGCTATTGCCGAGAAGGGCACCTTTTCGCCGCCAAGTGTGAAGGCCGTCAGGCCGGCGAATGCGGGCGTGCGCAGCAGCGAGTCGAGGGCGCCGGAGGCGGGCAGCGCGGCGGCCACGCGGCTGATGGCGTTGTCGTCGATGCGGCCGTCCAGACGGGCTACCTCGCGCTCGGCGAAGACGCGCTCGGGGGCGTTGGCGCGCTCGTCGCGCTCCATTGCTTTCGTGATTACGGGGCGCAGCTCGTCGAGGGTGCGGTTCTTGCGTGTGCCCTGCTTATAGATGATGTGCCAGCCGAAGTCGGTCTTGAAGGGTGCGGAGACGGTGCTGTCGGGCATGGCGAAGGCTATGCTGTCGAAGGGCTGCACCATCATGCCGCGGCCGAACCATCCCAGGTCGCCGCCGCGGCGTCCCGAGCCGGGGTCCTGCGAGTGCTTGCGGGCCAGGTCGGCGAACGCGTCGGGGTTGGCTGTCGCTATGGCGTATATGGAGTCGATGACGGTGCGGGCCGTGGCGGCTTCGGCGTCGCTCACGCCGCGGGTTACGCGCAGAATGTGCGCTGCATGCACCTCTCCCTGCGCCGGCTGTCGGCTCTCCACACGTATCAGATGCCATCCGAAGCCGCTGTTGACGGGCTCGGAAATCTGCTCTGCGGGAGTGTCGTAGGCGGCTTTCTCGAATGCCCAGGGGAAGTGGCCTGGCGTCACGGCGCCCATGCGTCCGCCGCGCCCCGACGAGTAGCGGTCGGTACTGAAGCGGCGCGCCGCGTCCTCAAATCCCAGTTTGCCGGCCGTGATGACGGTGCGCAGCGAGTCGGCCTGCCGGTGTCCTGCCTCTGTGGCGGGCAGCATGATGTGGCTCACCTGCACTTGGTCGGCATAGTGGCTGTAGGCTTCCTGCATGAGGCTGTCGGCCACGGCGTTGTCGCGCAGATAGGGCTTGGCGAGTTCGTCGCGGTACTGCGTGTATTCCGTGCGGAACGTGGCCGTGGTGTCGATGCCGGCAGCCTCGGCGTCGGCCACCTTCAGCTTATAGTCCACGAACATGTCGACGTAGCGGTCGATGGTCAGAGGCTCCAGCTGCTGGTTGTTGTTCTTGTTATAGAGATATTTGAACTCGCTGAGTCTCACGTCCTTGCCGGCGACAGTCATCAGCACCGGGTCCTTGTCGGCAGCGGAGGAGCATACTGCGCATGCGATGCCGATACAGCATAGGATATGCTTTTTCATTGCGTAGGGATTTGATTTTCTGCTATAATAACGCGCGAGGTCGCCTTTTATTGTCAAAACGGCTTCTTGGGCTTCGTGGCCTGGAAGTCCTTGAGGTATTCGGGAGTGCTGTAGGCCAGGTCGAGGAACTCGCGTCGGCTCCACTTCAGCTCGGCCAGGGCTACCATGTCGACGGCCAGCGGCTGCACCTCGGGCACGAACACGGCGCCCGGTCGCTCCTCCAGCAGGGGCCTCGCTTTGTCGCTGCCGTTGCCGAAGAACAGCACCGGGCGACCCGTGTCGGTCAGCTCCCGGTAGCTGTCGGCGTCCAGAATCAGCGGCTGCGGCTGCATCAGCGGCGTCAGGGCGAAGTCGTAGGCCGCCGTGTACACCTCCATGCGTCGTGCGTCGATCATCGGCACGAAGATGGCCTTCGGGTCGATGTCGAGGGTCGAGAACATCACGCGCGTAGCCAGGAGCTCCAGCGTGCTTATGCCTATCAGCGGCACATCCAGGGCGTAGGCCAGACCCTTGGCCTCGCTGAGCCCGATGCGCAGGCCCGTGTAGCTGCCCGGGCCGAGGCTCACGGCCACGGCGTCAAGGCGCATCTCGTGGTCGGCGGCGAAGTCGAGGCAGTGCTTCACGTAGCCGCTGATGAGCGCCGCGTGGTTGCGGCCCCCGAAGTCCTCGTCGTGCATCAGTATCTGCCCTTCGGCCGTCAGGGCCGCCGAGCACACGTCGGCCGATGTCTCTATGTTCAGTATTACAGCCATTTTTCCATCTCCTCGGCGCGGACGCGCTGCTGCTCGCCCGTAGCCATGTTCTTGAGGGTCACGGTGCCGTCGGCCATCTCCTCCTCGCCTATGATGGCTACGAAGGGGATGTGCAGGGCGTCGGCGTAGCCCATCTGTTTCTTCATCTTTGCGGCGTCGGGATACACCTCGGCGGGGATGTCGAGGCGGCGCAGGCGCATGGCGGCGCGCAGCGACGCCTCAGCTTCCTTCTGCCCCATGTTCAGGAATATCACCCGCGTGGAGTTCTGCGCCTCGGCGGGGTAGAGGTCGAGGGCGTTGAGCACGTCGTAGATGCGGTCGGCGCCGAAGCTGATGCCCACGCCCGAGAGGCCCGGCATGCCGAAGACGCCCGTAAGGTTGTCGTAGCGTCCGCCGCCCGTGATGCTGCCGATGGCTACGTCGCGGGCCTTCACCTCGATGATGGTGCCCGTGTAGTAGTTCAGGCCGCGGGCCAGGGCCACGTCCAGCTCCAGCTCGGCGCGCAGGCCCGTGGCGCGCAGGCCGTCGGTCACCTCGCGCAGCTCCCTGACGCCGAGCGCGCCCGTAGGATTGTCCGCTAACAGTGCGTCCAGTGCGTCCAGGCGTTCCTCCAGGGTGCCGCCTATCGCCAGGATGGGGCGCAGCGCGTCGATGGCGCCGCAGTCCAGGCCGCGCTCGGCCAGCTCGGCGCATACGTTGTCCATGCCTATCTTGTCAATCTTGTCGATGGCCGTGGTGATGTCTATCAGCTTGTCAGGCGCGCCTATGTGCTCGGCTATGCCGGCCAGCACCTTGCGGTTGTTGAGCTTGATGGTGATGCGTATGCCCAGGCGTGCGAACACCTCGTCCACCAGGCTCAGCAGCTCCACCTCGTTGAGCAGCGAGTCGCTGCCCACCACGTCGGCGTCGCACTGGTAGAACTCGCGGTAGCGGCCCTTCTGCGGACGGTCGGCGCGCCATACGGGCTGAATCTGATAGCGCTTGAAGGGCATCTGCAATTCGTTGCGGTGCTGCACCACGAAGCGGGCGAAGGGCACCGTCAGGTCGTAGCGCAGGCCTTTCTCGCACACCTTCGCGGCCAGACGGGCAGCCTCGCCGCCGCTGAGCGCCTCCGGCTCCAGGCCGGCGCACCAGTCGCCACTGTTCAGAATCTTGAACAGCAGTTTGTCGCCCTCCTCGCCGTATTTGCCCATCAGCGTAGAGAGGTTTTCCATCGCCGGAGTCTCGATGGGCCGGAAGCCGTAAAGGCGGAACACACTGCGGATTGTATCGAAAATATAGTTGCGGCGTGCCATTTCGGCTGCGCCGAAGTCTCGCGTACCTTTAGGTATCGACGGTTTCTGTGCCATAGTCGTTGAATTTCAGATTGCAAAATTACTCATTTTGCTGAATATATGCAAAGCAAGCCGCAGGATGAGGCAATTATGGCGCAAGAGATACAAAAATAGAGAGTTTTTATTATGGAGGGTGTTATCGATACAAAAATACAGAAATCACAAAAATAACAGAGTTAAATTTTTAGATGGCAGGGAAGGGGAGAGATACAGAGAGACATAAGGTCATAAGCGACAAAAAATAAATATGTTATTTCTGTGATTTCTGTATTTTTGTTTCGATAACACCCTCATCCCCTCTTACCTATACACTCTCAACTATCAACTCTCCAATAAAAAACCGCATCGCCGGACACTCACGTGCTCGGCGATGCTTTTCAATAAACAACATTCTTAACCCTTTCGGGCAAGATTTTTCTTTCAGAGTTGATAGTTGATAGGGGATAGGTAAGAGGAGGTCTGACGGCCTGCGGGTGCGCCCGCACCCTCTTACCTCTAAACTCTCAACTATAAACTAAACATCAGAAGCGCACCTTAACGGCCTTGCCGCCCTGACGCTTGATATAGAGCTGACCGGCCTCGGGCTGAGCCACGCGCAGGCCCTGCATGTTGTAGTATTCGGCCTCGCCTTCGACCTCAACCGTCACGTCCTCGATGCCGGTGGTGGTGATATCCTTTGCCTCTGCGGCTTTGGAGAAGAGTTCTGTGCCGTTGAGGGTGGCACGTACTGTCACAGCGGGAGTAGCAATGCCCTTCAGGCTCTCATGAGTGGCCTTCTTCTCCTTCGTGAACACGGTGGAGTTGGCATTTGCACGGGCCGGAGCTGCACTTGCCTCATGCTTAACCTCCTCAAAGGTCAGGTCGTGACCGTCCACAATAATATCCACCTTGACATTGTGCTTCTCGGCAACATAGTTGGCTACACTGAACGAATACTTCACAGTCAGCACACCGGCCGAAGTTCCGTGCTTTACGATGATGGCTGCATCGCCGTCAAGTGTGGGCGGGAGCATAGCGTATTTAACCGTGATGGAGTTCAATTCAACTTTACCGTCAGAACCACGGCTAAACTTTACAGCAGATTTTTGTGTTCCGTTATTTTCCCAATTACCATTACTTAAAGTTCCGTAATCGGAAGATGCGGCTGAACTATTGCCGTTGAAGTTAATTGACTCAATGTAATATCCCTCGGGAACTGATATTGTGAAAGTAGCACCACTCATAACGCGAAGTTGATCGCCGGCACTTGCGCCCCAAAGTCGGAAATTCCCGGTAAAGTTGATTTTAACAATGCCCTCGGATATTTCAGTCAAAGTAGGTTCATAGTCAGAACCTGCTGTAAAGCGTGTGAGGCCATAATTCTTTTCATTGAAATTGAATGTAGCCTCCGTAGCTTCCTCGACAGTTACAGTGATTTCCTTTTCTGCCATGAGTGTCTCGATATTGCCGGTTGAAGGATTGCGTCCTTCGATGCTTGCAAGGGCATAGAATGTGAGCTGAGTGCCGACGGCCTCAGTAATGGTGTAGCTTGTGCCAGTGATGGGTGTACCGTTGACAGTCCATTCAATTTCAGCACCTTCGCAGGATACTGTCACACCCTGACCTGCGTAAACCTTGGCGCCGTCTTCAACGCTGAATATGGGTTCGGGGCATACAGTAGGATACTTCTTAAGCAGCTTTACGGTCTTGCTTACGGTGTTCTCAGAGGTAGCCTTTACGGTAAGCACTACGTCTTTCTCGCCGGTGTAGGTGTATTCGTTGCCCTCTATATCCTCGCCGCCGTCAACGCTGTAGGAGTAGGTGATGTCTGCATTCGTATTGTCGGTGTTGTAGCTGAAAGTAACTTTGGCGTTGGCGTCAAGTTCTTTTTCGCTTTCGATTGTCTCCTCGCCTGTCTTGACTACGAGATTGGCTTCATCAAGCGTGACTTTTTCTTTAGTTAGATTTTCAGCAAATGTTAGTACAGCGGTAGAGAACGAATACTGTTTGGAACGGTCAGTAGGTTCAATTTTAATTTTTGCATTAGCTTTCTGTACAGTTGCAGGAATATCAAGCGAGCCATTGGCTGCAGAAATGTTACCAGCCTTTACATTATCTATATAGACAATGAAAGTTGAAGCAGCCGTACCATTGGGTGAGTTGGTGAGTGCTATTTTCGTCAGTGTGTATGTCTCATTGAAGCCGGATATCTCAATGTATGAATCCGACGCATTTTTAACAAATGCTATGTAGCCGACTTCCTTGCTCTTTTGTCTAAAAGTTTTGAGCATTGTCAGGGTATACCCATTGAAAGTATAATCTGTTGCTGTGCTGGGGGCATTGTTTGAAGAACTCGGAAGTCCAGAGAGGGCCGATGGTTTGAAGTCGAAAGTAACATCGACCGCCTGCGCTGCCAGCCCGAGGGTGAAGAGCAGCAGGAGTGTGAGTAGAAGTTTTTTCATAAGTAAATGTGGTTTATGATTGGTTAGTGTATGTGCATGAAAAAGCACGCTCCGGCTGTGCGGAGCGCACAATCGGAGCGTGTGATATGGCATTCCTCTACCGCAGTAGAGTGAAATTGGCTGCTAATCAGTGAATTAAATGGGGGGGGGTAAACGCAGGCACTGCCGGGCGATAAGCCGCGGTGAAGTGTTTATTATAGTCCTGTCGTTTCATGCCGCAAAGTTAGGGCTTTATTTTCATATCTGCAAATTTTTTAGTTGCCACGGACGGCACAGATGGCATGGATGGCGAGAAACAGAAGAACATAAGGTCATAAGCAACAAAAAATATAAATATGTTATTTTTGTCATCTCTGTATTTTTTTTGTATCGATAATGCCCTGTATAATAAAAACTTATGTTGCTTATGACCTTATGTTCTTCTGTATCTCGCCATCCCCGTCATCTTAAAAAATTAACTCTGTTATTTTTGTGATTTGTGTATTTTTGTTTCGATAGTACCCTCAAACCGGTTTTCTGTTTCTCGCCATCCGAGGTAATCTCAGATTTTTATATCGATAACGTCCGAAACTCCATCATCTTTTTGTAATTTTGCAGCATGATAATGAATGTCAATCAATATACAATGAACAAGACAATTATTGCTTCTGTCGCGTTCGCCGCCATCGCTGCGGCCGGATGCGCGACGCAGACCGGACGCGGCATCGACCGCGCGAACCTCGACACGAGCGTCGAGCCCGGCGACGATTTCTATCAGTATGCCTGCGGCGGCTGGATGAAGGCCAACCCGCTGAAACCCGAATACTCGCGCTACGGCACCTTCGACCAGCTGGGCGAGCTCAACCGCGAGCAGGTGCGCGAGCTCGTGCTCGGCCTCGACGCCTCCAAGGCCGAGAAGGGCAGCAACGCCCAGAAGATTGCCGACCTCTACGCCATGGGCATGGACAGCGTGCGCCTCAACAAGGAGGGCGCCGCAGCCATCCAGGACGACCTGAAGAAGATATATGCCGCCGACCGCGAGGAGCTGGTGGACCTGATGGCCACATTGCCCGGCGTGGGCGCTTTCTTCGGTACGGGCGTGAGCGCCGACATGAAGAACTCGGACGCCAACGTGATGTACTGGGAGCAGGGCGGCCTCGGCCTCGGCGACCGTGACTACTACCTGGAGGACACGGAGAACGCCGTGAAGGTGCGCGACGCCTACCGCAAATACCTCACGGAGCTTGCCACCCTCTCGGGCATGGACACTACGGCGGCCGCCACGCTTGCCGAAAACGCCATGAACATAGAGACAACTCTGGCGCGCGCCGCCATGAGCCGCGAGGAGCTGCGCGACCCCGCCGCAAGCTACAACCCCCGCCGTGTGGCCGACCTGCAGCGCGACTACAAGGCCCTCGACCTGGGCCGCTACTTCGCCAAGCAGGGCATTGAGAAGATCGACAGCGTCATCGTGGGCCAGCCCGGCAGCTACGCCGCCGTCGACAGCATCATCGCCAACGCTCCGATAGAGGCTCTGCGCGACTATCTCGCCGCCGGCTACATGGACTCCGCCGCGCCCTATCTGAGCGACGACTTCGTGGACACCGCTTTCCGCATGAGCCAGGTGCTCAGCGGCGTGGAGCAGCAGCAGCCCCGCTGGAAGCGCGCCGTGGCCGTGCCCAACGGCATGCTGGGCGAGGCTCTGGGCCGGCTCTACGTGGAGAAGTACTTCCCCGAGACGTCGAAGCAGAAGATGCTCGACCTTGTCGCCAACCTGCAGACGGCCCTGGGACAGCACATCGACAGCCTCACGTGGATGAGCGACGCCACCAAGGCCCGCGCCCACGAGAAGCTCGCAGCCTTCTCCGTCAAGATAGGCTATCCCGACAAGTGGAAGGACTACTCGGCGCTTGATATCGACCCCTCGCGCCCCTACTGGAATAACGTCCAGAACGCCATCCTCTTCAACCAGAACGACAACCTTGCCGACTTCGGCAAACCCGTGGACCGTTCGCGCTGGTACATGTCGCCGCAGACGGTCAACGCCTACTACAACCCCACCACCAACGAGATCTGTTTCCCGGCCGGCATCCTGCAGAAGCCTTTCTTTGACCCGGAGGCCGACGATGCCGTCAACTACGGCGCCATAGGCGTGGTGATAGGCCACGAGATGACTCACGGATTCGACGACCAGGGCCGCCAGTTCGACAAGAACGGCAACCTCGCCGACTGGTGGACCGAGGAGGACGCCAAGGCCTTTACGGCACTGGCCGACAGCCTGGCCGCACAGTTCGACGCCATAGAGGTGGCTCCGGGCGTACACGCCAACGGCCGCTTCACCCTGGGCGAGAACATCGCCGACCAGGGCGGCCTGCGCGTGGCCCATACCGCTTACCACAACGCCCTCGGCGGTCAGCCCGGCGAGACCATCGACGGCTTCACCCCCGACCAGCGCTTCTACCTGGCCTATGCCAACGTGTGGGCCGGCAACATCCGTGAGGCCGAAATCCTCAAGCGTACCAAGACCGACCCGCACTCGCTGGGCCGCTGGCGCGTCAACGCCACTCTGCGCAACATCGCTCCCTTCTTCGAGGCATTCGGCATTGAGGAGGGCCGGCCGATGTTCCGTCCCGAGGCCGAGCGCATAGTTATCTGGTAAATCGCAGGCGGGAACAGGAGGTCATGATATTCCACAAGAGGTTATTCACCGCCGGTATTGGCTTGGTATAGAGAATCTTTTCAACATATTTATACCAATAGTGGACGTTTGGTCGTTATATGATAACAGCGACATCACGTTGCCGATAGTGGAATGTAATGTGATAGTGGATTCAGAAAAGCTAAACTTAGAGGCTGTTTAAAAACGGATGTTAACACAGGGGTTGCATATTTTGGAGGGTATTTCATCCTGCGGGAGCAGGAGCGTACTGGATGTACGCGACTGTGACAAAGGATGAAAGACACCCAAAAGATGCAAAGCCGAAGTAACTTTTCATGATAAAATCAGCCTCCGGACAAAACGAAAGAAATATTAAAATAACAGTATGATAAACAAACAGATGATAAAAGTCAGCTCGCCTCGGTCCCTCTCCGGCGCTTTCCGCCGTCTTCTTCGGTCGAGTGGCTACGGCCACACTCCCTCATCAGACGACAAAAATCGCTCGGAGATTGACCGCCCCTGTGTTAACATCTGTTTTTAAACAGCCTCTAAAAACGAACCGAATGCCAGCAATATCAGAACGAGGCCGCATAATGCCGGCATCGCCCATACGCAAACTCGTGCCCCTGGCCGTGGAAGCACGCCGGCGGGGGATAAAGGTGTATACCCTCAACATAGGCCAGCCCGACATCCCCACGCCGGAGGTCGGCCTGGACGCCATGCGCCACCTCGACCGCAAGGTGCTCGAATACAGCCCGTCGGAGGGCCTGCTGTCGCTCAGGGAGAAGCTGCGGACCTATTATCAGCGCTTCAACATCGACGTGGATGTGGACGACATCATCGTTACCACGGGCGGCTCCGAGGCCGTGCTGTTCGCCTTTATGGCTACACTCGACCCGGGCGACGAAATCATCGTGCCGGAGCCGGCCTATGCCAACTACATGGCCTTCGCCATAAGCGCCGGCGCGAAAATCGTGTCGGTGCCGTCGACTATCGAGGAGGGCTTCGCGCTCCCGCCGGTCGAGAAGTTCGAGGAGCTTATCACGCCGCGCACCAAGGGCATACTCATATGCAACCCCAACAACCCCACGGGCTACCTCTATACGCAGCGCGAGATGAATCAGCTGCGCGACATCGTGAAGAAGCACGACCTCTTCCTCTACTCCGACGAGGTGTACCGCGAGTACTGCTACACTGGTGCGCCCTACATCTCGGCCTTCCATCTCAAGGGCATCGAGGAGCAGGTGGTGCTGATTGACTCCGTGAGCAAGCGCTACAGCGAGTGCGGCATACGCATAGGCGCACTTATCACCAAGCATAAGGAGCTGAAACAGAATGTGCTCAAGTTCTGTCAGGCACGCCTGTCGCCGCCACTGCTGGGCCAGCTCGTGGCCGAGGCCAGCATCGACGCGTCGCCCGAGTATATGCTTATGACCTACAACGAGTATGTGGAGCGCCGCAAATTCCTTATCGACGGCATCAACCGCATCCCCGGGTGCTACTCGCCCATACCTATGGGCGCCTTCTACACCGTCGTGAGCCTGCCCGTCGACGACGCCGAGCGTTTCTGCGCATGGTGCCTGAGCGATTTCGACTACGAGGGCCGCACCGTGTTCATGGCCCCGGCCTCCGGCTTCTACACCACTCCCGGCATGGGACGCAATCAGGTGCGCATGGCCTACGTGCTCTGCAAGGAGGATCTTGCCGCCGCCCTCGTCGTCCTTGAAAAAGCTCTGGAAGCATATAATCGTCTGAATCTCTCCTCCTCTAAACCCTAAACTATAAACCATAAACCCAAAATGGACTTCATACAAGAACTCACCTGGCGCGGCATGATACACCAGTACATGCCCGGAACAGAAGAAGAACTGGCTAAAGGTATGGCTACGGCATACCTCGGCATAGACCCGACGGCCGACAGCCTGCACATCGGTCACCTCGTGGGCGTGATGATGCTCAAGCACCTCCAGCGCGCCGGCCACAAGCCCATAGCCCTCGTGGGCGGAGCCACCGGCATGATAGGCGACCCCTCCATGAAGAGTCAGGAGCGCAAGCTCATAGACGAGCCCACCCTGCGCCACAATCAGGAGTGCATCAAGCGTCAGCTCGCCAAGTTCCTCGACTTCGACAGCGACGCTCCCAACGCCGCCGAGATGGTAAACAACTACGACTGGATGAAGGACTTCGGCTTCCTGGAGTTCATCCGCGACATCGGCAAGCACATCACCGTCAACTACATGATGGCGAAGGACTCCGTGAAGAAGCGCCTCTCCGGCGAGAGCAGCAACGGCATGAGCTTCACCGAGTTCTCCTATCAGCTTCTTCAGGGCTACGACTTCCTGAATCTCTACCGCACCAAGGGCTGCCACCTGCAGCTCGGAGGCAGCGACCAGTGGGGCAACATGACAACGGGCACCGAGCTGATACGCCGCATAGCCGGCGGCGAGGACGCCTTCTGCATCACCTGTCCCCTCATCACGAAGGCCGACGGCGGCAAGTTCGGCAAGACCGAAAGCGGCAACGTGTGGCTCGACCCGGCCCGCACGTCGCCCTATGCATTCTATCAGTTCTGGCTCAACGTCAGCGACGCCGACGCCGCACGCTACATCCGCATCTTCACCATCCTCTCGCGCGAGGAAATCGAGGCTCTGGAGGCCGAACAGGCCGCCGATCCGGGAGCACGCCCCCTGCAGAAGCGCCTGGCCCGCGAGCTCACGGTCATGGTGCACAGCGAGGCCGACTACGAGGCCGCCGTGGAGGCGTCGCGCATTCTGTTCAGCAACAACACGGCCGACATCCTGCACCGCATCGACGAGGCCACGCTGCTTGCCGTGTTCGACGGTGTGCCCCGCTTCACCGTAAGCCGTGCCGACATCGAGAACGGCATCAAGCTTGCCGACCTGCTCACCGACGCCGCACCAGTGTTCCCCTCCAAGGGCGAGATGCGCAAGATGGTGCAGGGCGGAGGCCTCAGCATCAACAAGGAGAAGGTGACTGACCCCTATGCCGCCGCCGGTCCCGAAATGCTTCTGCAAGGACGCTACATCATAGTGCAGCGCGGCAAGAAGAACTACTCGCTCCTCATTGCCGAATAAGAGGCTGTTTAAAAACAGATGTTAACACATGGGTTGCATATTTTGGAGGGTATTTCATCCTGCGGGAGCAGGAGCGTACTGGATGTACGCGACTGTGACAAAGGATGAAAGACACCCAAAAGATGCAAAGCCGAAGTAACTTTTCATGATAAAATCAGCCTCCGGACAAAACGAAAGAAATATTAAAATAACAGTATGATAAACAAACAGATGATAAAAGTCAGCTCGCCTCGGTCCCTCTCCGGCGCTTTCCGCCGTCTTCTTCGGTCGAGTGGCTACGGCCACACTCCCTCATCAGACGACAAAAATCGCTCGGAGATTGACCGCCCCTGAGTTAACATCTGTTATTAAACAGCCTCAAAAAAATTAGCGCTTCTGCTTGCACATCAAGAAAAAAGGCGCTAACTTTGCACCGCTTTAGTGCGCCCCCGCAGGCGCATTGGGCACACGGATAGTCTTATGGTGTAATGGTAGCACTACAGTTTTTGGTTCTGTCTGTCCAGGTTCGAATCCTGGTAAGACTACAAACTCAGCCCCGCAGGCCGCACAAGCGGATACGGGGCTGAACTTGTAATTACTTTATACATGAATTTGCGAAAAGCAACTATTGAGGATATATCAGACGTGATGCGTATTTTTACGCAGGCACGTCTTGCGCAGCGTGTTGCCGGATTCAAACAATGGGAGGACGGCTATCCGTCAGAGGCTGTTTTGATTTCAGATATAAGCAATTCAGTTGGCTATATTCTTGACGAGAGTGGAAATGCCGCCGGATATGTGGCAATATCATCTTTTGATAAAGAGTATAATCGCCATCCTGAACTATGGGATACATCTAAAACGTATGCTGTCTTTCACCGTATTGCCCTTTCTGATGAGTACAGAGGGAAGCGCTTGTCCGGGAAGTTGTTTGATTTAGCCGAGGCTCAAGCTATCCAAATGGATGTTGATTTTGTACGAATAGATACGGGTCTTGAAAACAGACCTATGCAGCATATCCTCTCAAACCGGGGCTACATCAATCTTGGCTGCTGTGATTTTATCTGGGGAGAAAGACTGGCATACGAAAAGCCGCTGATAAATATCTCTTTATAAAGCATCATGGCTGCGGGTTGCAAATCTCGAATTCTTCGTCGTGGTTTCTGGTGAGGGCGATAAAGAGCGTTGCCACGGCACAGGCGGCGGGAGCGATGCACCACCACGGGCCGGGCGCTTTCATTGCCGAGACAATCAAGAAATAGAATACGTACAGGCTGTCGAGCCCCGAGAGCCAGGTGTTGATGACTATACGCTGGGGCTTTTTTATCCACAGCCAGAGCGAATAGCCGAAGAAGAATGCCAATGCCAGCGATGCGCACACTACGGGCAGAAGCAGCGAGCCGGTGCAGTTGCCTGTCATCAGGCTTACTATCGTTGTTATCATCATTGCGTTAAGCACTTTGCTGTTGTAGAAGGCGTAAAGCCGGCGGTGTCTTATGAGCTGATTCATGCCGTAAAGATACGAATTTTTCATGTCATCGGAGCAAAAAAAATGCGCCGCGATGCATGGCACCGTGACGCATTTTTCAGGTTGAGGCGAACTCGCCGTTTATCTTACGACGTGCTTGCGGGCGGCGTGGCCGGGAGTTTTAATGATGTAGAGTCCCGGAGCAAGACCGGCAATGGCCTCGGGGGTAGCCTTCGTGAGGATTCTGACACCCGAGACAGTGAATACATCGGCGGGAGCGTAGGGGTCGGCGCCATCTGCCGTCACGTTCTCAATTCCGGCCGCTTCGTCTACTGTGACCGGAACGGTCAGAAGCGTGAGGTTGGGGAACAGGTCGTTGGTAAGTACTCCGGTCAGATGGTTGTCGAAGGTGCTGTAGAAGGACGTCACGCCGTCGTTTACGGCAAACTCGGGATTGTCCGGATCATCGACGTCGGAGTATAGGGCTTCGCCGGTGTACACTCCGTTGTCTGCGTCGTACTCTACGTCGCCGAGATACCATTTGTAGGTGGTCGGGCTGCCGTTCACCATGGCTTGCGATGAAAGGTCGACGCGGCCACCGGCACATTCGGCGGCAAGATTTGCCTGTCCGCGGTAGTAGTAGACGCCCAGCAGAGGATAATCGGCCTGTACCGGGAGCGTTGCGAAGGTGAATTCATTCCGTGCGATGTCAAGTACGCGTATTGCGTCCCTGACGGGGCTGAGGTCGATGGTCTTGAGTTTGTTGGCCGACAGGTTCACCTGCGACATGGACGGGCATCCCTCAAAGGAGATCTCTTCCAGTTTGTTGCCGTCGGCCATAAGTTCCCAAAGACTGTTGTTGCCGCCGAACGTCAGCGAAGAAAGGTTGTTGGAGGATATATACAGGCTTCCGAGCGACGGATATTTCGATGCGTCGAAGCTCTCGTAGGCATTGCCGCCGAGGGCCAGAGTGACGAGATTCGGGAATGTCTGCGAGAAATCGGCGCGGGAGAAATGGTTGCCGCTGAGATTCAGTTCATGGAGATCGGATTCGGCAGGCAGCACAAGGCTCTCCTCGTCAAGGCCGGCTCCGTCGGCGGTAAAGGCTATGAGCTGTTTCAGCCCGGATGCGTCCATCTGCGTCATGGCGATGTTGCTGATGGAGAAGACGGAGATGTCGTCGGCCGATTCGTAGGTGTAGACTTTTACGTTGGCGCCGGCGTAGGTGGTCTGTCCGGAGTAAGGGGTGTAAGTCTCGTCCACGACGGGATACTGTATGTACTCCGTGCCGTCGCCGCGCCAGTCGATGTAGAGCGCAGTGCCCTTGTGGCCGGTGAACACCACCTGGCCGGCATCGGAATCCTCGGCGGTGGTGAAGGATGCTACTACGGTAGTGGGCGCGCCGGTGACTGTGGTGACCGTGGTCTTGAACACATTGTCACCGCTGAGGGCCGGGAACGCGGCGTGTGTCATCTCGCAGTAGACCTTGCCGAGATTCTCGTCGAGGAATTTGAATGCTCCGTTCTCGCCGGAGAAGTCGGTGCCGGCTACAAGAGGTGTGCCGTCGGCCTTTTTCCATGTGAAAACGGTCGAGGCTCCGGCGGCCTCGCGGTATTGGTCGGTAAAGTTGACAGCCGGAGCAAATGCGACGATCTGCAGGTCTTTCTGCGGAGCATATGTGTAGTTATCGACATCCGGCAGCAGCGGCAGGGTGGCGAGAGTAAGATTGTTGTTGCTGACATTGAAGTAAGTCAGGTCGGGCATCTCTACTGTGGTCAGCGAGGATATGGCGTTGCCGCTGAGGTCTATGTTTACGGCAGCAGCCTGATAGGTGAGGCTGAAGTCGCCGCTGAGGCGGTTGTTGCTCAGATTTACATCCGTCAGGCTGTCGAAGTTCTTCAGCAGCAATTCCGACAGGCGGTTGTTGGCAAGATTCATGCGGCGGATGTGGGTGGTGTTGACGAATGTTATCGACGTGATGTAGTTGTTGCTGAGGTCGATGTCGGTCAGCACATTCTTCTCGTAGTCACCGTGTACTCCTGCCAGACTGAACGACGAGAGGCGGTTGTGGCTCAGGTCGAGGCTGCGCAGGTTGCGGTTGTAGGCGGCGTCGACGCTAAGCAGGTTGCAGCCGCTGACGGAGAGCTGCCGCAGTTCGCGTGCCTGTGTGAGATTGATGGAACTCATCGTCACGCCTTTGATGCCGAAGGCTGTCAGATGCTCGCCCTCGGGCAGATATACGTCGACGGTAGCCGAGCCTGTGGCCGGTAGGGTGAGTGCGACGTTGCCTGTTTCGGGATACTCGGCGGTGGTTGCGCTGAAGGTTGTACGCTCACCGTTGACGTCCACGAAGAATTCGCGCGGTGCGCCCTCCGATGCGCCGTCAAGTCCGGCCTTGAAGGTGATTCCTTTTCCGGCCATAGCCGAAGTGGTGGTGAAGCTCAGGGTCTTGTTCGGTAGGCCCATCTCGGAGGCGTCTTTCACCTTGAATAAGGCTGAGGAGATGGTATAGTCGGTGAAGGCGTTGCAGGCAAACTCTATGTACACCGAGTCGGCCGGTATTTCGTTGAACGTCACCTTCCCTTCGGCGTAGGTATAGAAACTCTCGTCAAGTTCCACCGGTTCGGCGTCCGGGGTGTCAAGCATGACTCTGACGTAGGTGTCGTAGCCGTTGCGCAGTACGCGGTCGGAGAAGTCGATTGCGGTGCCTGCGGCGTACGACTTGCTGCACGGCATCGGGTCACGCTGATAATAGTATTCGCCCCAGCCGTCCTGCGGCAGCGGCAGGGTGACAAAATCGAAATCGTTGTAAGCCAAATCCACGGCATACAGGTTTGGGTTATTGCCGAGATCGATTCCGCTGAGGCGGTTGCGGCGCAGATTGAGGTTTATCAGCGCGGGATTGTTGCTGAGGTCAATGTGGGAAATGTCATTGCCCACAAGGTTCAGCAGTGTCAGGTTTGGGTTGGCGGACACGTCCACTGAACTGAGGCGCACGTCGGTATTGATGGAGCCTGAGGTGTGCTGTGCGAGAAGATTCGTCAGCGCGGGGTTGTTGCTTACGTCTATGTCGGTGATGCGTGTGTCCGAAATGTTCAGACGGGTGAGTCTGCTGTTTTTCGAGACATCGAGAGAAGCCACATCCGTAAGCTCAAGCGACATAACCATGAGGTCGGGACAGCCCGTGGGGTCGATGTTCCGCAGGTCGCGGTTGTGGTAAGCATCGAAGCTTACCAGCGACGGATAGTCGCTGAGGTTGAACGACTGGTCGAGGTGGTCTATGATGTCCAGCTCCAGAATGGTAAGGCCCGGTTTGTTCGGTCCTACTTTCAGCGGGGTCTCGGCCGAGAATGTGTTGTCCGAGAGGTAGAGTGCCTGGAGTTTTGAGAATGGAGTCAGGTCCAGGCGCTTCAGCTCGTTGTGCGAGAGGTTGAGAATCTCAATGTTGGTGCAGCCGTCCATCTCGATCCAGTCTATGTAGCAGCCTTCGGCATCGATGTAGTCTATTTTGGCAGGGTCGCCGTAGACTTTCACGATACCTTCCGGCGATACACGGCAGGCTATTGTCGTGCCCGTCATGCTTTGTGACTCGGAGTCGAAATAGGCCGGCGACACTTCGTATTCGGCCGTCCCGAAGCCGCAGTCGATGTCGAAATAGTCTGTCTCACTCGCTCCCAGGACGAAATGGAATGCGTTTTCTGCTCCGTACTGGTCGTAGATGTTTGTCTTGAATGTGATGATCGGTGTGTCATCGGGCGTTTGCGCTGCTGCGTCATGCCCGGATGCAGCCATGCAGAGAAGCATCCCCGCTATAGCCGTTATCGGTCTTATGTGAAAATTCATGTCGGGATGATGGTATTGATGGTTGATTATTATCTTAGAAATATCTTGCGGTTTTCTGTGCCGTTGACATTCAGTACGTAGGCGCCAGGATGGAGTGCCGACAGATCGATACCGGCTTCGTCGCCGCTGTATGAGCCGGAGAACGCCAGGGCTCCGGATGCGGCGTAGAGGCGGATGTCGAGCTTCGTGGCCTCGCCGAGGAATATGTTGAGGTGGCGCTCACCGGTCTGTGTGACTATAAGCCGGCTGTTGTGGCCGCCGTCGGCTGTGACTGTCTCCACTCCGGCGCTTGCACGGCGTATCACTTCCTTAAGGCCTTCCAGGGCGTTGAATTTGCCGAGACCCCAGCGTACGGGGTCCTCGGCCATCACAGCTTCGTCGCGTACGGCCGTCTGTGCGATGATTTCCTTTACGTCGTCCACGGTCAGCGTCGGGTCGGCTTCAAGCCACAGGGCTATGCTGCCTGCCACGAAGGGCGTCGACATGGAGGTGCCCACCTCCTGCTTCCAGTAGTACGTCTTGCCGCCGACGGTGGCCCGCGCCGAGCAGAGGTATTCCTTGTAGGATGTGGCTGTAGCCTCGTCATAGCCTTCGGTGGCATAGTCGAGATACGGGTTGCTTATAGCCGATATGATGGATGCTCCAGGTGCGCAGACGGTGGGAAGGTTGCGGCCGTCGGCAAGGGTGCCGAACGAGGAGAAGCCGCTGATGTGGCCCGGACGGAAGCCGGCACCCTCGTGTTCCCAGCCGTTGCCGTCGAGTGTGCCCCATACGTTGCGGGTGTTGTAGGAGCCGACCACGATGACGTTGTGCCCCACGGCCATGTCGGAGATGGAGCCGTTGCACGAGCCGTCATCGTAGCCCGTCAGGCCGTAATTGTCGATCCAGGTCGTGAGCCCGTCGCAGTAGCATTCTATCCTCTGGCCTTCGGCTCCGGTGATCTCGAAGCCGAGTATGTAGTTGTCGTCGGCGTTTGTTGTCAGATTGTTGTATATATAGTAGTCGATCATGCCGTAGTATCGGCCGCTGTCTTCGTCGATTTTGCCGCCTACGCCCACATAGCCGTCGAAAGCGCGCTTGAAGTTGGTGTCGCCTACGATGTCGTTGTCCTCCATCTGATAGTCGGTCGAACTACAGTAGTATGTGCCGATGTTGTCGCCTACGACGGGCATGTTGTAGGCCACTCTGCCGCGGTTGCGGTTGAAGATGACGGCTTTCAGCTCGAATGGCGTCGCGTCGTCGGAGTACACGGAGATTGTGCCGTAGCGGATGTAATTGTTGAGTGTGGCCTCTTCTTTCTCCGGGTCGTGACGGTAGGCGTATGGATAGACCATCGACTTCACCTTATTGTCTTCGGCGGTGAGATTTTTTGCCAGGGCTATTTTCAGGTCGCCCTCGTTGCCCGACGATATGCACACTATCGCTTCCTTGCCCACCATGTCGAGCATCTTCACCATAGAACTGGATGCGTCGTGCGGGCCGGTGTTGGAGCCGAGTGAGAGGCTGAATACCATCGGCTCCTTGAGATAACCTTTGCCGTACTGGTACAGATAGTCGATGCCGTAGGCGATGAATCCGTCCTGTAGCTCGCCACAGCTGACGCCTATGTCGCTGCCGGTGGCTACGCCGTAGTATGGGTTGGGACATGTTGTGATGTCTACGGTGCCCGAAGTGGCATCGGCGCGTGCCATCTCTACTTCTCCCCTGTAGTTGCCGGCAAGAATGCCTAAAGTATGTGTGCCGTGATAGGCCGACCGGGTGTCGGTGGAGAAGCTCGTCACGGGCGGGGCGTCCTTCACGTTATCGCCGTACCAGTTTATAGCAAGCTGTGTGCCGGAGGCGTTAAGTCCGACGTGCGACAGGTAGCCTATGCGGTTGCGCCCGTTCTCATCGAGGAAGCTGATATGGTTGGGGTCGACGCCCTGGTCTACGATGGCTGTCAGTACGCCTTTGCCCGTGTATGGACGGTCGAGGGGCTGTTCGCCGGCATGGATTGCCGTCACTCCGGCGTCGGCGCGGGCCAGGTCGGTATGGCTCCGGAGGCTCTTCTGCAGTTGCAGGCGCTTGACGCACGGCAGCGCGGCTATTTCTTCTGCACGGTCGTAGGGGAGTTTTATCAGAAGCACCCCTTCGCGGTTCACGAGTATCTCCGCGCCGGCAGCTTCCAGATCGGCCGGCACGGCGTCATCGGCAAGAGTGACGAATGCCAGTGTCTCCTTTGCGGCTGTGCCTGTGTTCCCGGCTTTCTGCTGTATGAGTCGCATCGGCGCTGACTTCTCCGCGTTCTTCTGCTCCAGTGTGTGGCGGCGCAGTGTGGCCCGGCTCTGGAGGTCGAGGGCGTCGGCCTGAGCCGTAAGTACTGCTGAAACGGCGATTGCTACTGTGAGTAGTTTCTTCATTTTTAGGTTTTTAATGAGTAGATGATATAACGACTCGGTTTATCTGGTCTAAACCGACGACAACGTGACCGCGCCCGGAGGCGCCATCACGCTGTCGATGGTTGTATTGCGGCCTATCAGCGCACTACGCGCTTTTTGCCGTTTACGATGTACATGCCGGCAGGCAGCTGGTTGAGGTCCTTGCTGCTGTCAAGCACCTTGATGCCCTGAAGGTTGTACACGGGGCCGAAAGCACGGTCGGCGTCACCGGCGATGTCGATGATGCCGGAAGTAGCGGATATGGCGACGTTGTGCGCGGCGGTGGCCGTGAAGCTGAATTTGCCGTCCTCGCCGGCTGTCAGCTCGGTGTCGTCTACCTTCACGCTGACGTTGGCGTCGGCAGGAGGTGTGATGGTGAAGATGGTGCCGGCCAGAACCTTGATGTCGGCGTCGGCGATGTCTTCCACGGGAGTAACAACATCCACGTTGAGAGCCACGCCTTCGGCGGCTGTGCCTGTGGTGGCTACATGCACGGTGTATTCTTCAGGAGCGCCGTCAGTGAATACTTTCACCACATCGCCCTGCTTGGGTACATTGTACCACGAGAAATAGTTCGAAGAATACTGATTGTTCTGCAACTCGCTGTTGACGTAAGCCACATAGGGTTCTGTCTTGGTCTGTACCTGTACCATGTGCTGCTCTCCCGATACAGTGGCGAACTTGATGACGTTGTACCCTTCTTTCAGCTGGTTCCTTGTATCGCGGTCATTCTCTGTCTGCCAGTAAGCGTTGAGCGTGCCGTCATAGCCGGTGCCCACCTCGTCGAAATTGTTCACGAACACTACGAACTCACCGTCGTACACGCGCGGCTGGGAGGTGATTTTCACATATGCGCCATCCTGAATCGTCAGTGTGCCGTAGTTGAGGGTGAGAGGGTTGCCTTCTGCGTCGGTCAGGGAAACTATGTCGTTGCCGGTTGTGGCCTTTATCAGAATCATGCCTATCTGTTCGCCGATAGTCAGCTGGTTGTCGCCAGCGGTCAGCTCAAGCGGAGAGGCTCCGTATGTGGAGGAGCCTTCATACACGGCTACGCGGGTCGGGTCGTCTACATTGACGGTATAGTTGAACACGCCGTAGTTGTGGGCTTCGATTTTCATTTCCACAGGCTCGGTGCCGATGGTGAAGGAGAAGTAGGAGGAGGGTTCCTGAGGCTCGTCGTTCAGGTATATGGCGTCAAGCATGTAGCTGTCGGCGTCGAGTTGTACGGTAATCTGGCTGCCGGAGTTCACTTCAAAGGGTGCGTTCAGAACCCATCCTTCTATCGGAGACCAGTTTGACATGACGTTTGTGACGATACCCTTCACTTCTTCGGGAACGGTGATAGTAAGGTTTACCGGAATCTTAGGAAATTCTGCCTCGATTTCTATTTTTGTGCCGTCCACCACATCTACCTCAATAGAGTAGCCGTCCATGGTCTTGGCTTCGCCGTCAACTTCTATGCGATAGAAGGGGCTGTAATTATAGTTTTGGAAAGTAAATGGGCTTTCTTCGCCGGGGATGAATTTGATTTCGTTGTCTCCCTCGACCAGATTGAAGCTTTCGCCGCCGTTACGGCTTCCGCCTATTGCCGACGGGTCGCCGACGACTTTTACGTGTGCCGTGGCGGTGCGCATCTCGTCGAGATTGGTGGTGGTGACGGTGTAGACGTTGCCGTCCGTTGCGGCGGAGAGGTACAGGGATATATTCCCGTAGTGTGCCGGGTAGGTGTTGTCGTTCTGGTCCACGACAGTAGCCTTGAAGCCCGTCTGTACGCTGATGTACAGCGTCGGGTAATTGTCGGGCTCATACTCTATTACAGTTTCGCTCTTTGCCTCTATGGAGTTGTAGCTCATCTGAAGGCTCACGACTGCGGGGTTGTCGATTTTTAGGGTCACCTTGGCAGCGCTGGATACGACGGGCAACGCCATGCCTATGACAAACAGTAACAAGAAAGAGTAGAATTTCTTCATAGTCAATGAAATGTGATTTATATTAATGAGTATTGTTAATAGTTGGAATAAACAGCTTTGGAACGGACACTCAGACAATGTGATTTTTGTCGGGTTATAATCAATTCTGCTACAAATGAATCGAATTCACGCGCAAAGATATAAATAATTATTAAACTATTCTAAATATTGATGAAAAAATTACGAATTATCAAAATATTTTTGGATAAAATTGGATAAAAAAACAGAGACAGGCTCGCCAAATCAGGCGCGCCTGTCTCTGTAGCGTTTTGGGAAAAGTTGTTTATTTACCTTTCGCCGCCATCCACTCGGAGGCGTACTGCTCGAGAATCTGGCGTATGTATTTGCCTATCTTCACGTAGTCGGCTTTGTTCAGATTTGCCAGCGATACGCGTATCGACCACTTGGGCCCGTCGAAGCCGTCGCCGTTCAGAACCACCGCGCCCGTCTCGCTTGCCAGACGGAATACTGCCGACAGCGGGTTGTAATGGGTGTTGATGTAGTCGGCGAATTCCTGTCCGTGCAGTTCCTTTGCCCACACCATCAGGTCTATTTCCGAATAGTAGTCGGCTCGCAGGGGGTCATCGGGCATCTTGAAGCCGAAGTTGTCCCACAGAGCCTCGTAGCGGTCGTGTATCAGTTTTATCATGCGCTCGTGGTATGCGCCCTCTTTGTCGAGCAGGGTGCCGAGTGCCATTAGGCTCATCTGTATCTGCTGCGGCGTTGACAGTCCGGCCGTGTGGTTCAGGGCTATCAGTCGGCTCTCGGCCACCATGCGGTCTATGAACTTGAGGCCGGGCACGTCGATGGTGAGTGACTCATAGCGCTTGTT
This sequence comes from uncultured Porphyromonadaceae bacterium, assembly GCA_900550395.1. Taxonomy (GTDB): domain Bacteria; phylum Bacteroidota; class Bacteroidia; order Bacteroidales; family Muribaculaceae; genus CAG-873. The sequence goes on from URSD01000001.1 coordinate 123,161, forward strand.
CAGAGCCTCCTTCTTGTCCTGCGGTAGGGCGGCAAGCAGCTTGTCGAACACGTTGTTCCGGCTGAGTGCGGTGACCGACAGGCGCCAGCCTGTGGCGCCGTAGTATTTCGAGAACGAGTAGCACGACATGGTGTTGTAAGGCATGTCGGCTATCAGCGACCGGTATCCGCGTACAAAGGTGCCGTATACGTCGTCCGTAAGAATCATCAGGTCAGGATTGGCCTTGACAACGTCTTTCAGGGCTTCGACGGTCTGCTTGTCAAGCTCGTAGCTGGGCGGGTTTGAGGGATTGGTGATAAACAGCATCTTGAATTTCGGGTCCTTCAGCTTCTCGATGTCCTTTGGGTTGTACTGCCAGCTGTGCTTGCCGTCGGGCGTCATCATGTCGGCACTGACATCCAGCACGGTGTAGTCGAATTCGCTAAGTTCGGGAATCTCGATGTACGGCGTGAACACCGGCACCATCAGCGCTATGTTGTCGCCCTTGTTGAGCAGGAAGTTGTGTTTCAGAACGTCGAAGCAGTAGCACATGCCGGCTGTCGAGCCTTCCACGGCGAAGAGGTCAAGCGTGTCCTGCGGCGGATTGCCGGCGCAGAGCGCCCATTCGAGGAACTTGCGGGTGATGACCTCCGTGTATTGCAGTATGCGCGGAGGGGTGGGGTAGTGGTCGCCGATTATGCCGTCGGTCCATTCGTACACCAGATCGTCGGCGTCGGCAGCCAGCTCTACCAGTGTGTATTCGTAGGCACTGCGCAGGAAATCAACTCCGGCGAGTGTCTTGTGGTCGCGCATCCACTGCTCGAATCTCACCGAAATGCCTTCCTTGACGGGTATGGCTGCAATGCCTTCAGGCAGCATGCCGTGGGATTCGCATTCGTCCATGGCGAACTGGCCCAGGGCGAAGAATGCCCGGCGGGCCTTGGTGGCTATCCAGTTGGGGTTGCCTCTGCCTGCGTTAAGCAGGGTATAGGCTGCGTTTTTGACTTTTTCGTCGGCCGCGGCGATGATGCGGCTTTTGAGTTCGAACGGCGAGAGTCGGGACAGCTCGGCGTCCGGTTGTGTCTGTTGTTTATCCATTATCAGAGAGAGTTTAATGTCTTATGTGCAAAGTATTGTCAAGAACGACTCCTGCCGGTAGCCGGTTGTTGAGCTTCTCAACAAAAAAACTATTGATCGCATAAAACGGCTTTTGGAGGAGATAAGTGGTGTTAAGGGCATACATCCACTTAACATTTTATCGGCCGTTTTGGTTTGTACGCATGCCGCATTCCTGACATTTCAGAGGCAGGACGCCGTTTCTGTTTCATGCCGGAAGCATCAAAAAAAGCCCTGCATAGTAACACTTCTCGGCGTAGTCAATGGACTGTTATGCGTTAATATTTTATTTGTCTTGTTCCGTTTTTGTTCCGGTTTCGGTTAAGATTTTGGCAACTTCTTCCTTCAAAAGTGGCAGATGGTTTATAACGATAGACCAAACCATATCATGACTTACACTGTCATAACCATGTATCATATAATTGCGGGTGTCGACAATCTTTCGTGCTTTAGTAATTGGAATTCCGGGGGCAATTTTTAATAATTTATTTGTTGCCTCACCAATTATAGATATGTTCATTTGTATCGCACGTTGCATCATCGGGGTTTCGCAGTAGACATCAAATCTACGAGGAAAATTGTCGAAATATGACTCAATCTGGGTAATCGAGTCTAAGATATCATTCAGATATTTTTCAACAGATCTATCAGCCATAAATTAATTTGCGCTTCTCATTCAGTTCTTCACGGAAATAACGGTTGCGGACAGCGCTGTCTTCAGTCAAGTCAACATTACGCCCGAATAAGTCCTCAAGAGCATACTGAAAATCGAAAAAATTATCGGCATAATCAAGTAAACTAATCTTGCTTTTGTCAAAATCGACACATAGGTCGACATCGCTTTCGTCGTTGAAGCGGTCTGTTAGGATTGAACCGAATACCCAAAGTTTGCGAACGTGAAAACGTTTGCAGAGTTCAATGATTTTATGGATGTTTACTTCAACAAGGTGCATATTGTTCCGATTTGTCCCGGTTACTTAGTGCAAATATACAAATAAAACACTAATGGTCAAATATTTGTTGCGATATTTTGGTGGAGCGTTTTGATCGGAGTGTTTCGATTTTGTTCCGGATATTTTCAGAAAAATGGGCTTAACTCGCTGAGTTAAGCCCATTTATCAAAAAAATGTCGGGGTGAGAAGACTCGAACTTCCGACCTCCACGTCCCGAACGTGGCGCGCTGCCAACTGTGCTACACCCCGATTGGCATTTTTTGCGGATGCAAAGTTACGCAAAATTTTGCATCTATGAAATTTTTTTGATGAAATTTGCCGTTTTCTACGCAATTTGCCGTCACATTAATATTTTTTTAGATGCACTTCTCCTGTGATACCGGAAAAAGTCGTACTTTTGTGGGCTATAACGTTATATTCCAACTTCCGTACTTACAATGGATTTGTTTGATACTATCAGCGCCGACATTAAGAGCGCCATGCTGGCCCGCGACAAAGTGCGCCTGGAAGCTCTCCGCGGCATTAAAAAGGAATTTCTTGAAGCCAAAAGCGCTCCCGGAGCAGCCGGCATTCTGGCCGATGCCGACGCCATGAAGATTCTCGTGCGCATGGCAAAGCAGCGCCGCGAGAGCGCACGCATATACTCCGAGCAGAATCGCCCCGAACTTGCCGAGGGCGAGCTGGCCGAGGTCGCTGTCATCGAGCAGTATCTGCCGAAGGCGCTGACGCCCGAGGAGCTTGACGCCGAGCTGCGTGCCATCATCGCTGCTGTCGGTGCCAAGGGGCCGCAGGACATGGGCCGCGTGATGGGAACCGCCACAAAGGCTCTTGCCGGGCGTGCCGACGGACGCGCCATCTCTGCCGCCGTCAAGACGCTTCTTTCTCAGAATTAATCAACTACACATACATACAGCATTATGCTTACCATTCAGCAAATCAAGGCTAACCCCGACGATATAGTGCGCCGCCTGGGCGTGAAAGGCTTCGACGGCCGTCAGGCCATCGACACAGTGCTCGCACTCGACGCGCAGCGCCGCAGCCTCCAGCAGCGCAGCGACAGCGAGGCTGCCGAACTCAATAAACTGGCAGCTCAGATTGGCGCCAAGATGAAGGCCGGACAGCGCGAGGAGGCCGAAAGCCTCAAGCAGCAGGTGGCACAGCTCAAGCTCTCGCAGAAAGAGCTGGCCGATGGCGTGGCAAAGGCCGAGGCCGACATCCGCGAGGTGCTCCTCAGCGTGCCCAATGTGCCCTGCGACATGGTGCCCGAGGGCCTCAGCGCGGCCGACAACGTCGTCGACAAGGAAGGCGGCGTGATGCCCGACCTGCCTGCCGACGCCCTGCCCCACTGGGACCTGGCGAAGAAATACAACCTTATAGACTTCGACCTCGGTGTGAAAATCACCGGCGCCGGATTCCCCGTCTACATCGGCAAGGGTGCCCGCCTGCAGCGTGCCCTCATCCAGTTCTTCCTCGACGAGGCCGGCAAAGCCGGATACCTGGAGATAGAGCCGCCCTACGTAGTCAACGAAGCCAGCGGCATCGGCACCGGACAGCTCCCCGACAAGGAGGCGCAGATGTACGTAGTCACTGCCGACAACCTCTACCTCATACCCACGGCCGAGGTGCCAGTAACCAACATCTACCGCGACGTCATCATCCCCGAGGCCGAGCTCCCGAAAAAGAACTGCGCCTACTCCGCATGCTTCCGCCGCGAGGCCGGCAGCTACGGCAAGGACGTGCGCGGCCTCAACCGCCTGCACCAGTTCGACAAGGTCGAGATCGTGCGCATAGAACGCCCTGAGGACAGCTATGCCGCCCTTGAGGAAATGAAGGACCACGTCCAGGGACTGCTTGAGAAGCTTGGCCTGCCCTGGCACATCCTGCGCCTCTGCGGCGGCGACATGAGCTTCACGTCGGCCATCACTTTCGACTTCGAAGTCTACTCCGCAGCTCAGGGCCGCTGGCTCGAGGTGTCGAGCGTCAGCAACTTCGAGACATATCAGGCCAACCGTCTGAAATGCCGCTATCGCGGAGCCGACAAGAAGATTCAGCTCTGCCACACGCTCAACGGCTCGGCTCTTGCTCTGCCGCGCATCGTGGCCGCCCTGCTCGAGAACAATCAGACGCCCGACGGCATCGTCGTACCCGAATGCCTGCGCAAGTACACGGGCTTCGACATCATCGACTGAACGGCTGCAAAATGGCGCTGTACGCAAGCATAGACCAGGGCAACACGGCCACAAAACTTACAGTGTGGCGCGACGGCGAGCCCGTCGCCCGTCTGGTGTCCCGGACGCCCGGCAATGTTGCCATGCAGCATGCGCTCACGGCCCACGGACCCCTCGACGGCGCCATCTACTGCTCGGTGCGGTCGCGCAACGAAGCCCACTGGCAGATGCTCCGCGACCTCTGCGGCGACTCCGCACTGGAGCTCACGCACTCCACCCCGTTGCCGATAGAGCTCCACTACGACACCCCGCAGACCCTTGGTCTCGACCGCATCGCCGCCGCATCGGGCGCCGTAGCGGTCTTCCCGGGACGTGAGTGCATAGTGGCCGACATAGGCACTGCCATCACCTACGACAGTGTGGGGCCGGACGCAGCCTTCCACGGCGGCAACATAGCTCCCGGCGCCGGCATGCGCCTGCGCGCCATGCACGCCTACACCGCTGCTCTGCCCAAGGTCGACGTCGACGGGCCCGTGCCACCGCGCGGCACCGACACTGTCACGGCCATGCGCTGCGGCGCCCTGATGGGCATTGTGGCCGAGCTGGCATGGTACCGCGACAGGCTCCCGGCCGACGGTCTGCTTGTGCTCACCGGTGGCCGCGCGGCCACCATCGCCCCGCTGCTGCCCTTCGACGCCGTTGTCGACACCGACCTCGTAGGCCGCGGTCTCATCAGTATTCTACAGTACAATCTGCAACCCACCACCACCGAATAACAAGCTAATGAAAAAAATCTTCTGCGCCATAATGCTCGCCGCTACCGCGGCTCTCGGCGCCTATGCCCAGAACGGCACCATGACACCCTATTCAAGCTATGGCTACGGCATACTCGGCGACAACGCCACCGCGGCGCAGCGTCAGATGGGCGGGGTGGGCTATGCCATGCACTCGGGACGGCACATCAATGTCATGAATCCTGCCAGCTATGCGCGCATCGACTCCATGACCTTCCTCTTCGACATGGGCATCGACCTCACGGCTCTCTGGAACAAGGAAACCGATGCCGACGGCAAGCTCAACAGCAGCAACGACTTCGGCGGCGGTCTGGACTACATCACCATGGAGGTGCCAATCACCAAAGGTCTCGGCGCCAGCCTGGGTCTGCTGCCCTACAGCAGCGTGGGCTACTCCTTCGGCAACACTATCGAGAACGGCTACGCCAGCCGCAGCGGCTCGGGCAGCATCAACGAGCTGTATCTGGGCTTTGGCTACATGCCTTTCAAGAACCTCAGCGTAGGCGCCAACATCGCTTACCTCTTCGGCACCACCTACAACGACAGCTACGCGGCTACCTCGGGCGGCAGCACTTCCGTGTTCGAACGTCAGCTCGAGATTTCCGACTGGTACCTCAACGTCGGCGTACAGTATTCGCTGCCCCTTCGCAAGGGCCGCGACCTGCTCACCGTAGGCGCCGTGTTCAGCCCGGCCAAGAACTTCCACGGCCACACCAACTACTTCAGCTACGACCAGGGTGTGGAGTCGGCTCCTACTGAGACCGAGGAACCCATCGGCGGCCGCTACTCGTCGCCGTGGACTCTCGGCGTAGGTCTGGGCTATACCCTCAACCAGAGGCTGCACCTTGAGGTGGACGGCACCTACCAGCCCTGGAGCAAGGCCAAGTACGCCGGCGAGAAAGGCGTCCTCAACGACCGCTACAAGATTGCCGCTGGCATGGAGTGGCAGCCCAATCCCCGAGGCGGCTATTTCCGCCGCATGCACTACCGCGTGGGTGCGCACTACAACCGCGACTATCTGCGTGTGCGCGGCAACGACATCCGCGACTACGGCGTTGGCGCCGGCGTCGGCTTCCCCGTGCCGGGCTTCAAGACAATCGTCAACCTCGGCCTGGAGTGGCGCCACCGTCAGGGCAGCCCTGCGGCCCTCATCAAGGAGGACTACCTGAACATCACCATCGGCGTGAACTTCAACGAGATGTGGTTCCGCCCCAGCAAGATCTACTAACGGTTAGTGCATGGGGATGCGCCGGCTTCCGTTCATAGTGCTTGTGACTCTCCTTGCGGCCGCCTGCGGCGAGGAGCGCAAGAGCTATGTGCCCAACGTGGGCGACGGCAACTCCACGCCCACCATGACCACACTGGACGTCAACACGTTCATAAGCGACAGCGGCTATACGCGCTACCACATCACCAGCGACATCTGGCAGATGTTCGAGGAGGCGAAGGAGCCCTTCTGGCGTTTCCCCGTCGGGCTGTTCCTGGAGCAGTACGACCTCGCCATGAAGCCCGAGGCCGACATCCGTGCCGACAGTGCCGTCTACTTCAGCCGCAGGCGCATCTGGCGCCTCGATGGGCATGTGGTGATGGTGAACGTGCAGGGCGACAGCTTCCTCACCAACCAGCTTTTCTGGGACCAGCAGCAGAGGAAGGTCTACTCCGACTCCTTCATCCACATCGTGCGCACCGACCGCATCATCGAGGGCTACGGCTTCACCAGCAATGAGAACATGACGGCCTACACCGTCAACCGTCCCACGGGTATTATTCCCGTGGAGCGACGTGAGCAATCCGAGGCCGCGCCTGACACCGCCGCTGCCGCCGACACTCTCGCCCCGCCGGCTCCCACACGCCGTGCGCCCGAACGCGCGTCGCAACGCGCCGCCCGGCCTGTGCAGCCTGCCGCCGGAGCTGCCGACCCCACAACTGTTATGAAAACGAACACCTCCCGATAATGGAACCTACCTGGATTGTAATTACAGTCATCAGCCTGCTGCTGTCCGGCTTCTTCTCCGGCACAGAGATGGCATTCGTCACCTCCGACCGCGTGCGCACTGCCGTCGACGTGCAGCGCGGAGGCTTCATTTCGGGCCTCGTTAAGCGTTTCTATGCCAACAGCGAGTTCTTCATCTCCACCATCCTCGTAGGCAACAACGTGGTGCTCGTCATCTACGGCATGGGTGCGGCCAAGATGCTTGAGCCGTGGCTCGGCACCTTCCTGCACAGCGAATTCCTCATCCTGCTGGCGCAGACGCTCATATCTACGGCGGTCATTCTCCTTACGGGAGAATTTCTTCCCAAGACCGTTTTCGGCATCAACCCCAACAGCACCCTGCGCGTCATCGCGCCGCTGGCCGGACTGTTCTACGTGGTGCTGTGGCCCGTGTCGATGCTCGCCACGCTGCTCTCGCGTGGCCTGATGCGTCTTGTCGGCGCACACACCGGAGGCAGCCATGTCAGCCTCATCTCCGTGGGCGATCTCAACGACTACCTCGAAGAGGTCATCGACGACATGGAGGAAAAGAAGGCTACCGTGGAGAACGAGGTAAAGCTCTTTCAGAACGCACTCGACTTCAGCACCACCCACGTGCGCGACTGCATGATACCGCGCAACGAGATTGTGGCCGTGCCGTACGACACTCCCGTCGAAAGCCTCTCGGCGCTGTTCACCTCCTCAGGCCGCAGCAAGATTATAGTCTACCGCGAGGATATCGACGACATCGCCGGCTACATTCACGTCAGCGAGCTGTTCGTGCCGCAGACCGACTGGCAGAAGCATATCAAGCCAGTGCTCTACGCTCCCGAGAATCTGCTCGCCAACGTGATGATGCGCCGCCTGCTCCAGCAGAAACGCTCCATCGCCATCGTTGTCGACGAGTTCGGAGGCACCAGCGGCTTCCTTACACTCGAAGACCTCGTTGAGGAAATCTTCGGCGACATCCAGGACGAGCACGACAAAAGCGGCTTCACGGCGCGCACGCTCGAGCCCGGCGTCTACGAGGTGTCGGGACGCTGCGAGGTGCCCTGGCTCAACGAGAACCTGCATCTCGACATACCCGAGGACGACGCCTACCAGACGCTGGCCGGCTATCTGCTGCACACCACGGGCACCATCCCGGCCCAGGGAGTCACCATTCCTCTCGGCAACCTCTCCTTCGAGGTCATGAAGAAGAGCAGCAACCGCCTCGAACTTATCAAAATACGCGCCCTGCAGAACAATGGACAATAACGGACGCACTCCCGCCGCGCACCGCATCACCGCGGGTAAGATAGCAGGCTATGCCATCCCGGTCATAGTCAGCGCGGGACTGTGCTGGATTCTGTTCACGAGCATCGACTTCGGCGAGATGGCCGCCATAGTGCGCCGTCAGTGCAATCCTGCATGGATTGCGGCGGCGCTTGCGCTCAGCATCGTCAGCCATGTGGCCCGTGCCGCCCGCTGGCGCCTTCAGTTGCGCGCGCTGGGCATCGGCTGCTCGCTGTGGCAGCTGACGCTGAGCATCTTCGGCACGTACGCCGTCAACCTTGTGTTCCCGCGTCTCGGCGAGGTGTGGCGCACGGCCTATATAGCGCGCCGCACCGGCTCGCCCTTCACGCAGGTCTTCGGTTCGATGGTGGCCGACCGCATCACCGACATGCTCACGGTACTTCTGCTCGTGGCGCTCACCTTCGCGCTGGCTTCCGGGCATGTTGCTGACTATATCGCCGGCACGTCCGGCTCGCTCGCGTGGATAGCCGACGTGTTGCGCTCGCCGTGGCTCTGGGTGGCTGCTGTGGCGCTTCCCGCCGCACTTATTATATATATGATACGCGGGCGCGGGCGCGTGGCCCGCAAGCTGCGTGAGATATGGCAGGGGCTGTGGCGCGGTTTCTCCGTGCTCGCCACCATGCCCGGCCGCGGCCGCTGGCTGCTGCTCACCGTGGCCGTGTGGGGCTGCTACTACCTCCAGCTATACCTCGCGTTCTTCTCGTTCCCGTTCACGGCCGCACTGGCCGCCGGAGCCTCGGGCGCCACGGTGGTGCTCGTCACCTTCTGCCTCAGCAGCATAGCCATGGGCGTGCCCAGCAACGGCGGCATAGGCCCCTGGCAGTGGGCGGTGATTTTCGCCCTCGGCAGCTACGGCGTCGACGCCACGCAGGCCGGCGCGTTCGCCAACCTGGTGCTCGGCTCGCAGACGCTGTTGCTCATAGCACTGGGCATATTTACCTTTGCATGTATCTCAATATCAAGAAATAAGAAATGAAAGTAGTTATAATCGGTGTGGGCGGCGTAGGCACAGTCGTGGCCCACAAGTGCGCGCAGCATCCCGAGGTGTTCTCGGAGATAGTGCTGGCGTCGCGCACGCTCTCCAAGTGCGAGGCTGTGGCCCGCGCCATCGGCAAGCCCAACATCAGCTGCGATACGGTCGATGCCGACGACGTGGAGCAGGTGGTTGCTCTGTTCGAACGCCATCATCCCGTCATGGTCATCAACGTGGCGCTGCCCTATCAGGACCTCACCATCATGGACGCATGTCTGCGCTGCGGCGTCAACTACCTCGACACCGCCAACTACGAGCCCCGCGACGTGGCTCACTTCGAGTATTCCTGGCAGTGGGCCTACCGCGAGCGCTTCGAGAAAGCCGGCCTCACGGCCATACTCGGCTGCGGCTTCGACCCCGGAGTCAGCGGCGTGTTCACGGCCTATGCCGCCAAGCAGTATTTCAGCGAGATGCGTACGCTCGACATCGTCGACTGCAACGCAGGCAACCACGGCAAGGCGTTCGCCACCAATTTCAATCCCGAGATCAACATCCGCGAGATCACGCAGCGCGGCCGCTACTACAAGGACGGCGAGTGGATCAGCACCGACCCGCTTCAGTTCCACATGCCCCTGACCTATCCCGGCATCGGCGAGCGCGAGAGCTATCTGCTCTATCACGAGGAACTTGAGTCGCTCGTCCTCAACTATCCCACCATACGCCGCGCACGCTTCTGGATGACCTTCGGCCAGGAGTATCTCACACATCTGCGCGTCATCCAGGACATAGGTATGGCCCGCATCGACGAGGTGGAGTACAACGGCCAGAAGATTGTGCCCCTGCAGTTCCTCAAGGCCGTGCTGCCCAATCCTCAGGACCTCGGCAAGAACTACCACGGCGAGACCAGCATCGGCTGCCGCATCGCCGGCCTCGACAAGGAGGGCAAGCCTCTCACCTATTATATCTACAACAACTGCTCGCACGAGGAGGCATACCGCGAGACGGGCATGCAGGCCGTGAGCTACACCACGGGCGTGCCGGCCATGTGCGGCGCCATGATGTTCCTCACCGGCAAGTGGAACAAGCCCGGTGTACACAACGTCGAGGAGTTCGACCCCGATCCATTCCTTGAGGCTGTAGCCGCCAACGGGCTTCCCTGGCACGAGGTGCTTCAGGGCGACCTTGAGGTAGACCGCATGGATCTCTGACACATAACCTTACTCAGCGGAGCTTCCGGGGCGGCATAGCCACCCCGCGGCTCCGCTTTTTCATTCATCTTCTGCCATTACTACTGGTGCGATAAAATCGCGTTAGTTTAAAAATCATCAAATAAAGAGAGTTCTTTGACATTTTGATTTGACTT
>URSD01000002.1 GCA_900550395.1 uncultured Porphyromonadaceae bacterium
ACCCGTTGTGTTAGGTGATAGTCCCCGACGTCAGGGTTGCCTTGTGACCCGCATCGAGCCAAGCTCGGCCAGCACGCACCAGCGCACAAAAACACATACAGCCGCATGCCCCGTCCGTCAGCATGCGGCTGTTTTGTTATAATAACGTTCTGATAAATAGCGCCAAAGGTCAGGATAAGCGGATTTCACAGGCGATAGAAAATCCTCCGGGTCAATAATGACATACCTTGACTGGTCTACGATCATGCTTCGCCATGTATCCTCCATGCCTTTTCCGTATGCACGGTATTTCCAGTGTAAAAGGTCATTATTAGCCGACGGTATAACATGAATGTGCAAAAAATGGTCGGCCTTGACTCGCTCCTTAGCTTTGTTGGCAATCATCTGTTCCGCCCAAAGAGTCTGACGCATGAGCTGATAAAACGGCTCATAATAGTATATTGAGCCTTTATAATCCTGAAGCGACCGCAGTTGTGCGGAAGCGTCTATCAGATAGTTGTATCGGCTCATACGTATAATGCCCTTACTGCCTGCCGATTTGTCGCAAGACGGGTAATCGGGATAACTTTCGGTATATTTCCATTCAATGGGAATAAGCCACTTTTCATTGTTACCATCCATCGCGACAATCAGTGCGTCAACCGATGTGCAGTTGGAACCGCGGGTAGGACCATCCTCGTTAAGGTAGTCCGTATCGCTTACCGCCTCGAAAGCTATATATGATGTATCGCTGTCACTTGCTATGGGCAGGACGGCCTTGAATTGATTACGGACACCGTTGATCAAAGCAAGAACAGCTTCGGGTTCTTTGCGAATGAGCATAAGATGGTTGAGACAGGCGATCTGGGAGGACAGCACATGGCCGGTCGGTTTCTTGCCGCCCCACCAACTCACGCCGTTATCCTCGAAGTATCGAAGCGCATCCCTGCGAATCGGCTCATACAGATTGTTCAATCCGTCGCAGAGAACGAATCCGTACCGTTCACCCTTGAAAAATCCGTTTCCCCGGTCTTGTCCGAAGAAGGACTTTTCAATAAGTGCCACATGGCGGTGGCGTTCCGAATAATAGAAGTCCCGCATAGCCATGTCACTCCTTATGGTGTCCGGCCTTCAGATTCATAATCTTTATCGGACAGGCTATCACGCACTTGCCGCACTTGATGCAGTCGGCATGCAGATAGCCGCTTTCGGCGCCGCGGCTGTCGTAGGGCGTCAGCTGCATGGGACATACACGCGAACAGCTCTTGCACTTCATCTGGCAGGTATCGGCCACATGTATGTTGGAGAAACCGGCCGGAAGCGGAGTCTTTTTGGGCGACACCCACGACGACAGCGTACCCATCGGACAGAACGAGCACCATGTGCGCGGTGCGTAAATGAACGAGAGCGTCACGCCCACTATGGTCGTAATGAGAATGATGGTCCAGAACACACGGCCTACGGCATTCCAGTCGCCCCACGCGCGTGTCATCTGTATGCCGAACATGGTGAAGATGAACAGCACCATGAAGAGACGGAAACCGAATGTGCGCACAAATTTAGGTATCGGACGATGAGGTGAGTATTTGGCAAGGAAGCGGTCGTAAAGACTGCCGCGGGGACATGCATTGCCGCACCACCATCTGCCGCGCCTTACGGCGAAAGCCACCGGAGCTATCATGCAGATAAGCGCGAGCAAGCCGATGACGGGGTAGAAGAAACCTAACACAAGGTAGATGAGCAGAATCCAGTAAAGATCGTAGCCCTTTGTGGGCATATAGCGATGAAATTGCTTTGTAGCCATGTATGTGAAATATGATTGGTTTTGTAAGATGAAAGAGAAGCGAACAGCATAAGGCACAAGGCCACATACTATTTCGCCTCGCTTATTCTTACCTTCTTGCCTTTTAGCTTTTTATCGGCAAGATCTTTAAGCAGAGGTTTAAGAGCCTCGGCTGGTACCGCCACGTAGGCGAAACGGTCGCGCAAATCAATTTTACCTATCGACGCGGCCGGTAGCCCACCCTGCTGACAGAGATAACCCACTATGTCGCCGCGCGAAATTTTGTCTTTTTTGCCCGCGTCGAAGAAAAGCGTGGCCGTATGGCTTACAACCCGTCCGTCAGGCGTAGCCGGAACATAATCTCGCTCCGTAACTACCCATTCCGGAACATCGTCGGCCGGCGATTCAATGACGTAGACGGAGCCGGAGGCACCCATGCGCGCGGTGCGTCCGTTGCGGTGGGTCCACGTTTCCTGCGAGCCGGGCATGTGATAATGCACCACGGCGTCCACGGCGTCGATGTCAAGGCCGCGCGAACCGAGGTCGGTGGCTATAAGTATCGGCGTGGTGCCGTTGTTCAGACGCACTATGGCCTTGTCGCGGTCTATCTGGTCAAGACCGCCGTGATACAGTCCGACGGGCAGCGAACTCTTCTTCATTGCGTTATATACGCGCTCGGCGGCATCGCGGTAATTCACGAACACTATCACCCTGCGGTCGGGCAATGAATGCAACAGGTGCGACAGTGTCTCAAGCTTGTCTGCCGTAGGAGACTCCACCCGCATGACGTCCACAGCGCCGCGCGCCGTGGCAAGGGAAGGCGCATCGCGGAAATCCACCACTTTGGCATCCTTCATATCCACGAACGGCGGCAACTCCGCCAGTTCTGTGGCAGAAGTAAGGATGACAAGCGACAGATGACGCATACGCTTTACGATGCGGCTCATTTCGTCTTGAAAGCCGAGTTCAAGCGCCTTGTCGTATTCGTCAAGCACCAGGGCACGCACTCCCGACAGGTCGATGCGGTCACGCTGCATGTGGTCGAGCAGTCGGCCGGGAGTAGCCACGACGATGTCTGGCGTGACGCTGAGCGTCCCTTTCTCCTCCGTCACGGAATGACCGCCGTACAGAGCCGAAACCTTCAGGCCGACGGCCAGGCGCCGCAGCACCTCGGCCGTCTGTATGACAAGTTCGCGCGAAGGAGCGATAACCACACCCTGCACGTCGCCGCACGGCGCACCGACGGCCCGAAGCAGCTGCAAAGCGAAGCCTACGGTCTTGCCGGAACCCGTGGGGGCGAGCAGCACTATGCGTTTCGATTTCACCTGCTGCATGGTCCGCTGCATGGCATTGAGCCGTTCAATGCCGAGGCGGTCCCGCACATTGTCGGTTATCTCCTTCTGCGTCATATTATCAGAGGTTTTCGCTGATGATCTTGTCAAAATTCTCGGCCGGGAGAAGCTCCTGAGTGCCTACGTAGCGCTTGGTAGTGCCGTCGGGACGTATCAGAACGACGGTCGGAACGGCCTGCACATCGTAGGCCGCGGCTGTCTCGGGCAGATTGTCGATGTCGACCGATACGAAGCGTACCTTGCCGGCAAATGTCTTTGCAGCGGCCTCGAAAACGGGATGAAGCATCTTGCACGGGCCGCACCATGTGGCGTTGAAGTCGAGCACGGTAAGTGTCTCCACCTTCACTCCGGGACGGAAAGCCTCGTCGTTGGTGAGGTCAACCACGCTGCCGGTAGCCTCGCCGAGCACTTCGTTTATATTTGTCACGCTCTGCGCGGCAGCCTGGGTTTCGGCTTCGACAGTTGCATTTTCAGTCTCAGTCACGGCTTTCTGCGTCTTGCCGCATCCGGTCAGAACAATGGCGGCAACCGCTATCATCAGAAAATTTTTCTTCATATCCTTATTAATATATAGTTAAAAAACAGATCAGAGGCGGGAGAAGTTCGTACAAATCTCCCGCCTCCGATCTTTAATTGTCGGAAGCGTGTGCCTTAGAGGGCGCCGGCAAGAGCAGCATTGGTCTTGCGGACAGCCTCGGCACTCTTGGCGAAGAGAGCCTTCTCCTCGTCGTTGAGCTTGAACTCAACGACCTTCTCGATACCGTTGCGGCCGAGAACGCAGGGAACGCCGATGCAGATGTCGCTCTGGCCGTATTCGCCGTCGAGCATGGCCGAGCAGGAGATCATCTTCTTCTCGTCGTGGAGGATAGCCTCAACGAGCTGTGCTGCGGCTGCGCCGGGAGCGTACCATGCGCTGGTGCCGAGGAGCTTGGTGAGCGTTGCGCCGCCAACCATCGTGTCGGCTGCTACCTTGTCGAGAGCCTCCTTGTCAAGAAGCTCGGTAGCGGGCAGACCGCGGTGTGCGGCATAGCGTACGAGAGGAATCATGGTGGTGTCGCCGTGGCCGCCGATCACGATACCCTCCACCTCGGTGATGTTGACACCCAGAGCCAGGCTCAGGAAGTAGCGGAAACGGGCGCTGTCGAGAGCGCCGCCCATGCCGATGATGCGGTTCTTGGGCAGACCGCTGGTCTTGTGGATAAGATAGGTCATGGTGTCCATGGGGTTCGACACGCAGATGATGATGGCGTTGGGCGAGTGCTTGAGCACGTTGTCCATGACGCTCTTCACGATGCCTGCATTCACGCCGATAAGCTCCTCACGGGTCATGCCGGGCTTGCGGGGTATGCCGGAAGTGATGACAACCACATCGCTGCCTTCGGTCATGGCATAGTCGTTTGTCACGCCCTTCAGGCGGGTGTTGATGCCGAGGATGCTGGCTGTCTGCATGATATCCATGGCCTTGCCTTCGGAAACGCCCTCCTTGATGTCGAGAAGCACAACTTCGTCAGCCACCTGATTGGTGACAAGTACATTAGCACATGTAGCGCCTACATTGCCGGCGCCAATCACTGTTACTTTTGACATATATCTGTTGTTTTAGAAACGTTTATAGGTTACACCTTTTAGTTCACTGCAAATTTAAGACTTTTTTTTAAAAAAATGCAAATTAGTCGGCTTTTTTATAGTCCGGATCGTAAATGGTGTTGAGCAGATGGGCCAGACGCAGACCGCCGCGAAGCAACTGCTGTTCGATGGTGGGCGCCCAGTAGGCTATCTGATTGTAACTTACATTAATTCCGGGCTGGAAGAAATCGTAGCAGCGACGGGTGATTTCCATGGTCTCGCGTGCCCAGTCGTCCACACTGCCCTGCACCGTCAGAGCCTCGTCCACGTCGTTGAGACGGTCGAGCTGCTGCTGCCACTCCGTGTAGCTCCAGCGGTGTGCGCTCTCCAGCAGGTCTGTGTCCCAGATGCCGTGCAGGTTTTTGTCGCGGTTGAAGTATTTGAGTTTTACACGGTTGCCGCCGAGATCCGTGGCATGCCCCATGTGCATGGGCTGATGCATGTCGCCCGTCACGTGAATGAGGATTTTCAGCGCGAGTGCGGCCTCGGCCTTGGTCGTGGCGGGGTCGGACAGCTTCTCTATCTGCTGCTTTACAGCCGTGACGGCGTCGCCGGCCGGATTGGCGGGCATATCGTCGTAAGTGCGGTCGGCATCAACGTTTTTATAGTGCCACGTCTTGGTGTAGGCATATTCCGGCGTATGGCTGGCATTGTCAAGCCAGTTGGCCCAATAGACGGGCGATTTGCCGTCGAGGATTGAATCGACAGCCGCGCGGGTGGTCTCCGTGAGATGGTTTTCGGCTATGAATGCCACTGTGTCATGGCCTTTCTGACCCCAGCCGAATGCGGCAATGCTTGCGCCAAGCATGGCGACGGTGATAATAAAATGCTTCATCTGTTATTTTTTTGAGAGTAACTGACTGAATTTCTTGCGCCCCCGCAGGTAGTAGTCCACGATGATGTTGCGGCGGCAATCGGCGCGCTCGGAAAGGATATCGCGCTGCGGATGCACGGTGTACTGCCTGCGCATCCTGCGGAAATCGCGGTGGGCCCTCAGTACGGCTCCGGCGTTGGCGAAGTCGAAAGCCACGACGAAACGTGCCCACGCCACAGCGTCGAGCAGCCGGCGGCGCAGCAGCGTACGGCTACGGCTCCCGTCGGGCAGATTTTTGTGCAGCATCAGCAGATTGTTGCGGAAGTTCAGGTAGGTCTTGCGCGGATTGCCGGCAGGCAGCGAACCGCCTCCGAGGTGTTCGACTACCGACGACGGCACGGCGCTCAGCCGCCGGCCGTCGAGGAGCATACGCCAGCACAGGTCTATTTCCTCCATATGGGCGAAAAACGCCGGGTCGAGGCCGCCAAGGCGCAGATACACGTCGGTGCGCACCATCAGGGCGGCTCCGCTGGCCCAGAATATGTCGGCCACGCTGTCGTACTGTCCCTCGTCCTGCTCGCAGGTATCGAATATGCGTCCGCGGCAGTAGGGATAACCGTTGCGGTCGATATACCCGCCGCAGGCGCCGGCATACTCGAATTTTTGCGGGTCGGCATGGCTCAGTATCTTCGGCTGACAGGCCCCGACATCGGGATGCGAGTCCATATACGCCACGAGCGTATCGACCCATCCCGGCCGCACCGCCACATCGCTGTTCAGCAACACCGTGTATGGATAGCCGGTGGCCTCCAGCGCACGGTTGTAGCCCTCGGCGAAACCATAGTTTTTATCGAAAGGCAGTACAGTGACCTGCGGGAACTCGTCGGCAAGCACGCGGAGAGAATCGTCGGTGCTGCCGTTGTCGGCCACTATCACGTCGGCAAGAACGGGATTGGTGTTGGCAACCACCGACGGGAGATATTCGCGCAGCAGCGCCGCGCCGTTCCAGTTGAGTATTATTACAGCTGTCTTTTTCATAGTCCCGGAAATTCATAACAGCGTGCAATCCTTGAAAATCTCCGATGCGACATCCGGAGTGCCGAGGCGCACATCCACGATGCGGTTGTCGAGGCTCGGCGAAGCCTCCACCTCCACGCGCAGATAATTATCGGTAAAGCCACTCATCATACGGCCTGCCTTCGGATGCTCCAGCAACACGGGACGCACCATACCGGCGAAACGTCCGGCAAACGCGCCGTAAAGGCGGTCGCTGACGCCGAGCATGATACGTGTGCGGCGATGCTTCTCCTCTGCACTCACCACGGGCTGAATCTCCAGCGCGCGGGTGCCGGGACGTTCGCTGTAGGTGAACACGTGCAGGCGCGACACCGGCAGCGACTCCACGAACGCCTTGGAACGCATGAAGCGTTCCTCGGTCTCTCCGCGCGCTCCCACTATAAGGTCGACGCCGATGAAGGCATGGGGCATAGCCGACTTGATACGTTCCATCTTGTGGCGGAACAGAGCCGTGTCGTAGTGGCGCCGCATCAGCCCGAGCACTTCGTCGTCGCCACTTTGCAGCGGAACATGAAAATGAGGCATGAAACGCCGCGACGACGCCACAAAGTCAATCAGTTCGTCGGTGAGCAGATTCGGCTCTATGCTGGAGATGCGGTAACGCTCTATGCCATCCACCCCGTCGAGAGCCCGACAGAGGTCGAGGAAATTTTCATCCGTGCCTTTGCCGAAATCGCCGATGTTGACGCCCGTTATCACTATCTCCTTGCCACCTTCGGCCGCAGCCTCACGGGCCTGACGCACCATTGACTCAATCGTGCCCGAGCGCGAACGGCCTCGGGCCGCCGGTATGGTGCAATAGCTGCACCAGTAATCGCATCCGTCCTGCACCTTGAGGAAGTAACGGGTACGGTCGCCGCGCGAGCAGGAGGGAGAGAAAGCGCGTATGTCGCGTGTGGGGCGCACGAGGGTGCGCGGAGCATGGTCGGCGCACCAGGCGTCGACAAAACCGGCAATATCGAGCTTGCGGTCGATGCCGGCCACAATGCACACGCCGGGAAGCGCCGCCACCTCTTCGCTCTTAAGCTGCGCGTAGCATCCCGTCACGACGATAGCCGCATCGGGATGACGGCGGTGGAGAGAACGGATAG
This sequence comes from uncultured Porphyromonadaceae bacterium, assembly GCA_900550395.1. Taxonomy (GTDB): domain Bacteria; phylum Bacteroidota; class Bacteroidia; order Bacteroidales; family Muribaculaceae; genus CAG-873. The sequence continues at coordinate 7,723 of URSD01000002.1, forward strand.
TCTGCCGGCATTTCTTGTCGGCAAGGTCCGTGACACTGCACGAGTTTACGATTATAAAATCCGGTTCCTCGCCCGGAGTGGCACGACGCACCCCATGCTCGGCGAGCATTGAGGCCACGGTCGAGGTCTCCGAAAAATTAAGCTTGCAGCCGAAAGTATGGAAAAGGGCGGTACGTGTACCGAAAGTAGAATTGTCAATCATTGTCCGGGAACATAACTGTTTATGATTTCCGAAATCTCGCAGGCGTCGGTGACCGATGTGCATGCCGATACGGGCAGGCAGAGCAGAGTGTCGCTCAACCGTTCCGCCACGGGGAAACTGCATCCCGCAAACTCCTTTACGTAGCACGGCTGACGATGCACCGGCGAGGGATAGTTGATGTCGGTCTGCACTCCGTTGGCGGCAAGATGAGCGCGCAACTCGTCGCGGGTGTCGCAGCGCACCACAAACTGATGCCAGACGCAGTCGCCTTCCACAGAAGGCAAAGGCAGACAAACATATGAGCTGACGATGTGCTCCAGATAGGCCGTCGCCACCTCGTCGCGCGCCTTGCCAATGGCGTCCAGATGCGGCAGCTTGACGCGGAGCACCGCAGCCTGAAGGGGGTCGAGGCGGCAATTGAAGCCTTTGAAAATATTGTGATAGCGCCTGTCGCTGCCATAGTTGGCAAGAGCACGGACTGTGGCGGCGAGTTCCGAATCATCGGTAGTAACGGCCCCTGCATCGCCCAAGGCTCCGATATTTTTCGTAGGATAGAAGCTGAAAGCCGCTGCATGGCCCAGGGCGCCGGTGTTATGGCTCCTGTCATCAATGCCGCTGACGGCGCTACGGGCTCCGATGGCCTGGGCATTGTCCTCCACGACAATCAGGTCGTGCTCGCGCACGAGGTCCTTCATCTTTTCGTCCCAGCATGTGCGACCGTAGAGATGTACCGGCAGTATGGCACGGGTGCGCGGCGTGACGGCGCGTGCGGCCGCATCGGCCGACATGTTCATGGTCTCGCCGTCGGCATCCACAAGCACGGGGCGCAGTCCCGCATCGCTGACGGCAAGCACGCTGGCAACGTAGGTATTGGCGGCCACGAGCACTTCGTCGCCCGGCTGCAGGCGGCCGAGCAACACATATGCCCTGAATATGAGGCGCAGAGCATCCAGTCCGTTGCTCACGCCCACGGCATAGCGCGTACCCGTAGCGGCAGCGAGTTCATTTTCAAACGCTTCCACCTCCGGGCCGCCCACATAGCGTCCCGACAGAGCCACGCGGTCAAGGGCGGCGCGTATGTCGGCCATATAAGGGCGGTTCACAAGGTCAAGATCAAGAAATGTGTAAGATTTCGGCATTCCTTTCAAATTATATGCGAATTTACGGAATTTTCACGAGATAGAGGTCTGCCTATTCGTTTTTTTACTACTTTTGTTGAATCAACAACCACATACTATGAAATATTCAGCAATCTTTACTTCCGTGCTCGTGGCTGTCGCAGTCATGTTAGGAGCATGCTCGCGTAGCGGCAACGACGAAATTCTCGACACCATCCCCGCCGACGCGGGATTCATAGGCCGACTCAACGCCAAAGCCATCCTTGAGAGCGCCGGGTGCAAACTCGAAGGCAACGAATGGAAAACCGGCAAAACCGTGCAGGCGCTGCTCGACCAGAGCACGCGCCGTACGCGCCGCAACACCGAGGACATACTGAAAGTGCTTCCGGCCGTCGACCGCCAGAACATCTATGTTTTCAGCTACGGACACAACTTTTTCATGACATGCCTGCTGACGCATCCCGACGCCGTAGCCGCCGGACTGGAAGAAAAACTCGGCAGCCCGGAGAAGAAAGACGGATTCAGCGTGTACGAGAACAACATCATCATGCGCGACAACCAACTGTGGATGGCCGAAGATGTGGAAGACGTGCAGGAGGTGCTGAAAGCCGCAGCCGACGCGCCCGCATCCGGCCACAAGGCTATGAGCAAGCTCTCTACAAGCGACGAGACCGCCGCATCCTTCGTGATGAACACGGGCGCGATACTCAAAGACATGCCGTACGCAGCCTATACACCCATGGGCGACGTTACGTTCATGATGAACTCATACCCTGTGTATGACATCACGCTCGACGGCGCAAAAATGCATATGGAGGGCACAACATACTTTGAGAACGGCGACTTGATGGATACAAAAGAATACATCGAAAACATCAATACCTCTTTCTGTAAATACATTCCCGAGAACACCGTCGCCGCCGTTGCATGCGGCAAGCTGAAAGGAGCATTCATGGAGCAGATCAAAAAGAGCCTGGCTCCTGCGGCAACTCCATATCTCGATGCATGGAACGGCACCCTGTCGATAGCCTACGCACTCCCCGCGGACTATCGCCGGCTGCTTCACAAAGAGGACCTGCACATCACCGTCACCGTGCAATATGACAAAGCGAAGGCTATGGAAATCCTGGACATGGCAGCCACACAGCTGCCCGGAGCCAAAAGGCAGGGCGACAGGCTGACGCTGGACCTCGGCAACGGCGTATGCATAAACGCAGCGTACACCGAAGACATGCTGATTATTTCCACCGACCCGATAGCAAAGCACAACGCCGTGCGCGAGGACATGTTCAAGGGCTATTCAATGGCACTGTTCGTTGACGCCGACCGCAACAACGCACTGGTGCAGGGTCTCGGGCTGCCTTTCGGCTTCAAGCTGGATTCACGCTCCAAAGACGAGAAAGGCTATGCCGACATTGTCCTCGACGGCAGCGAGCAGCCCTTCATCGAGAGCCTGCTGCGTCTCGCCACCGACACGGCCCTGCAGCGCAGCATAGTGGCGAAAGCCTCAGAACTTGAACAATGATTGAAACCATAACACTGGTAGACGTTCTGCCCCGCGTATTCGCCGGATGCGAGGCCGAGCCACCCGTGAGCGAGTCGCAGGTGTGGCTCCACCGCGTGGAGCTGCACCGCGGCAAGCGCTACATCATCAGCGCCGAAAGCGGTACGGGCAAGTCGTCGCTATGCAGTTTCATCTACGGCAATCGCAACGACTACTCCGGGCAAATCCTATTCGACGGACGCGACAGCCGCGACATCGGCATTGCCGAACGCTGCACGTTGCGGCGCAAGTCGCTCGCCCTGCTGCCCCAGGAAATGCGGCTGTTTCCCGAGCTCACCGTGATGGAGAACATACAGCTGAAGAACAGTCTGACGGGATATAAATCCGAAGCTGAAATCAGAGCCATGCTCGACGAACTGGAAATTGGCGCCAAAGCCGACGAAAAAGCGGCCACGCTGTCAATAGGCCAGCAGCAGCGCACGGCGCTGATACGCGCACTGTGTCAGCCGTTCGACTTCCTGCTGCTCGACGAGCCGGTGAGCCATCTCGACGCCCGCAACAACGCCGCTGCCGCAGCCATGGTGCAGCGCGAGGCCGACAAGCAGGGAGCCGCGATAGTGGCGACATCGGTAGGCAACAACATCAACATCACCGATTATACAATACTCCGGCTATGAATACGGCACTCGTAAGGCGCCTGTTGCGGCGCAATGTCAGTGTGGCCCAGACGTGCGGATATGCTTTCGCATCGCTTGTGGGCCTGAGCATAGTGCTGTGCGCGATACAGTTCTACCGTGATGCCTCCGGCATCTTCGGAGCAGACGGCAGCGTGAACAGCCGCGACTTCATGGTCGTATCCAAGCAGATAGGATTCAACGACCGCAACACAGCATTCACTCCCGACGAGATAGCCGACCTGAAGGCGCAGCCCTGGGTAAAGGCCGTGGGAGAATTCACCGCCTCGCGCTTCAAGGCTGCCATCAGTCTTGATTTCGCAGGGCGCGGGCTCGCGTCGGAGACATTCTTCGAGAGCCTTCCCGCCGAGTTCTTCGACAAACTGCCGGCCGATTGGGGCTTCGACCCCGCCGACGGCGCCGAGGCCGACGTGCCCATCGTGCTGTCGCGCGACTATCTCTCGCTCTACAACTTCGGATTCGCGGCCACGCGCGGGCTCCCCACCCTGCGGGAAAACGAAATAGGCATGATACCGCTGACGCTGACGCTGCGCGGGCGTGACGGAAGTACGGCGGTGATGCAGGGACACATAGCGGGATTCTCGTCACGAATCAACACCATAGCCGTGCCTGAGGAGTTCATGCACTGGGCCAACGAACGGTTCGCTCCCGGGAGCGCGCAGGATGCTCCGTCGCGCCTGGTGATAGAGACCGACAAACCGGGCGACCCGGCCATCGCGCGGTACCTTGACAACAACGGACTTGACATCGCGGGCGACAAGATAGACAACTCAGCGGCCGCATATATGCTGCGCCTGTTCACCGGCATAGTGCTGGCTGTAGGCGCCATCATCTCCGTGCTGGCGTTCTTCATCCTTCTGCTCAGCATTTTCCTGCTGCTGCAAAAGAACCGCGGCAAGCTGCGGCAGCTTATGCTGTTGGGCTATTCTCCGGCCGAGGTGGCGCGTCCGTACATTCACATGGTGGTGGCGGTAAATGCCGCCATCCTCGCGGGCGGATGTATTGTGGCGATGCTTGCGGCAGGGATATGGCGGCCGGCGCTGGCAACGATTGGGGCAGCTCCTACGTCCATCTGGCCTACCATCCTGGCGGGAGCCGCACTGATGGCAATTGTCAGCGTGCTGTCAGTGGTTTCAATCCGTAGCCGAGTGAGGAGGGATTTTTGAGGAGTGAGGAGTGTGGAGTGAGGAGTTAGGAGTTAGGAGTGAGAAGTGAGAAGTTAGGAGCAGCATTGTGCAACCCGCCATACGGCGGGTTGATTCATTTGAGGGCATCTTCCGAGGGTACGTCGCGCCCTTCGGTCGCTCCTTAACCCTCGGCTAAACATATTGTACCCGCGACGGGGCGCGGGTGCTAATATCGGCGAACTCAATTCTCCGACATTTATTTTTATAAATCCATTGGCGGTTTAGGCTTTCGAGGAATCGTTAAGGGTGAACTGGGGGTCCAGCAGGTGTTTGTAGACGGAGTGGACGGGGAGGCCCATTACGTTGTAGAAGCTGCCTTCGATACCTTTTATGCCTACGGCGCCTATCCATTCCTGAATGCCGTAGGAGCCGGCTTTGTCGAGGGGGCGGAATGTGGAGACGTATGCTTCAATTTCGGAGTCAGAAATCGGGTCGAATTTTACTTTTGTATGCTCCGAGAAGCTGACGCGGCGGCCGGGCATTGAAAGGGTGACGCCGGTAACGACGGTGTGGGTGCGACCTGAAAGTTTTCGCAGCATACGGCAGGCGTCGGCCTCGTCGGCAGGTTTGCCGAGTATTTCGCCATCAAGCACGACGACGGTATCGGCAGTGAGAAGCACCTCGCCGTCACGGAGGCAGTCGTCGTAAGCCTCGGCCTTGTGGCGCGAGAGCCATTCCGGCACAGCCTCGGCCGGCAGGGAGGCCGGGTAATCCTCATCGACATCTCGCGGGGGAGCCAGCTCAAGGTCGGAGACGAGCATGTGCATGAGTTCGCGGCGGCGGGGCGACTGACTTGCCAGCACGACACGGAAGCTGAAAAGACGAGGGGGTGCTATGTAATCCTGCATTATCCGAAAGCTTTGGCGCTCGCGGGCCAGCAGCCCTGAGCGAGCATGGTTTCCTGAATGAGTTCGCGCGCTACGCCGTGGCCGCCGTCGCAGGTGCTGACGAATACAGCAAGCATGCGTATGTCCGGGTCGGCATCGCGGGGAGCCACGCTTAGCCCGACATAGCGCATACAATCAGCATCCGGGACATCGTCCCCGGCATAGGCCACCTCGGCGGGTTGCAATCCCTGCTCGTCCATCCAGGTTCGGAGGACGCCCAGTTTGTCGCCAACGCCGAGAAAGACATCCTGAATGCCTATCATGTTCATGCGGCGGCGCACGGCCTCCGTATCGGCGCCCGTGATGACCGCAACCTTATAGCCCCGGCGCACGGCCTCCTTGAGCGCAAATCCGTCGCGGACATTGGCCATGCGGGCCGGGCGGCCGTCGTCAAGCATGGGCACTACGGTGGGAGAAAGGACTCCGTCGACGTCAAACACGAAGGCGCGTATGCGCGACAAATCATAATTAATCTTGCTCATTGCGGCTGTAATGGTCGGTTATGGCTTGTGATAACATCCGATAAATCTCGGCCTGCGCGTCGGGAAGCATGGAGGCATGACGCTCTATCGTGGCAGCGTCGCCGCGGCGGGCAGGGCCGGTCTGCGATGCCTCGGGGCCGAATTCAAAGGCTTTCGCCACTGTCTCCTCCAGCAGCGGGCGGAGAACGTCGAGGTTGTAGCCGCCGCGGGCAAGCACCCGAGAGGCACACAACAGCAGATAGTTGGGGAAGTTGCACCCGAGCACACCGGCGACGTGAAGATAGGGACGCGTGGTGCTGTCGGCATGATGGACGCTGCGGGAAATCATGCCCGCAAGGGCATCAAGACGGGCGAGCGTGGCATCGTCGGAGGCCTCATTGAAGAAAGGCACGTTGGAGAGATCGAGCCTGCGGTCGCGGGAAAACGTCTGCAAGGGGTACATGACGCCTACCCTGTCTGATGCGCAGCGCAACGCGTCCATGGGCACAGAACCCGACGTGTGAGCCACGATGCCTTTCATGGGGGGAAGCGTAGCGGCCACATCGGCCACAGCACCGTCCACCGTGGATATAAGGCACACGTCGGCGCCGGGATTGACAGAATGCAAATCGGTGATAGCTTCAGCTCCGACTTCGGCAGCAAGGCGGGATGCGTGCGCCGCATTGCGGGAACACACCTGCAGGATGCGCGCACCCGCAGCATGCAGGCCACGCGCCAGATGGGTAGCTACATTGCCGGAGCCTACGACAACTATTCGACAGGCTTCCACGACTCGATGTGCACTTTCTCCCAAAGCAGCTTGTCGGGGTCGACCGGCCGACGCTGCTCGTCCTTATGGCCGACCGTGACGATGCACTCCACCGTGAGATTCTCGGGGATACCCAAAGTCTCGCGCACGATGTCCTCGGCGGGGGTGCCGTCGGCCGTAAAGCGGTTGCGCACCTGAATCCAGCAAGCGCCAAGGCCAAGCTCCGTGGCCTGGAGCTGCATGAAAGCAGCCGCGATGGATGCATCCTCTATGAAGCAGTCGCTCTGCGCGGCATCCACAGCCACGACAACGGCAAAGGCGCAGGTGGCGATAGGCTTGGTGCCGAAATCCTTGCAGGCTGCAAGGCGGTCGAGAGTCGAGCGATTCTCGACAACGACAAACTGCCAGGGGCGTTTGCTCTTAGATGACGGAGAGAGGAGTGCGGCCTGAAGAATGAGGCGCACGTCGTCGGCGTCGACAGGCTGGTCCGTATAGCGACGGATACTGTGACGCTCGATGAGCAGTTGGTTGAGTTTATCCATAATCAGAACCGTTTCTTACTTTCTGCACACCCAGGAAGACGGGAAACGGGCGGAAAGATTCAGCGCGCCGGCCTTTTCGTTGACATCGGCGATGCTTGAACCTTCAACGGCATACACACGGTAGCGCCCGTCCTTCACGAGAATTCCGAGAGTTGTGTCATTATTCTTATCAACAAATCTACGGGCTTCAAGTTCATTCTCCAGGGATGCGACCACCAGGCAATAGCGGGAGGCAGCGGCGGGACGCTTCACGGCTGCGGTACGGCGCACAGCAAGGGCGGCAGTGTCGACCTGCGTGACCGCATCGGCCTCATGCCTCAGGACCAGTATCACAGGGGCCTTGGCTTCGGCAGGCATCTCGATAATCTCCGAACGAGAAACAGACGGGAGCTCAACGCCGAGCGAAGCGGACTGCGGGTTTTCCAACCGATGGGGACGAAGGATGGCAGTGCCTACCGCAAGAAGGAACACGACAGCTGCGGCCACACGTGCCGTCCTGGCGACAATATTGCGCGGGCGGCGACGGCTGCGGGCAGATGCGGCCGGAATGGATTCCGAATCTTCCCTGAGCGCGAACTGAGACAGGTCGACCTCCGGGAGCCACATGCATGACGGCGACAGCTCTAAGGCGGGAGCAGCCACAAAGCGCAGCGAGCCGTCGGCATCACGCATAAGCGTACCGACGCGTCCGAGCGAGAGACGGCTGTCGGCCTCAAGGGCAAGCCTCATGGCCTGAGTCTCTTTCTCGACGAGCTGCGTGGCCTGCGTGTAGCTCATTCCCTCAGCACGGGCTATGCTTGCTACGAGGGTGCCGTCGTTGTGGTCGAGCGCTGGGTTAAAAGTGAACACGCGCCGAGGCGGGAGCATACGACATGACGATGCATCGAAGCGCGCGGGCATCTCATGAGCCAGCACAGCCCCTATAGCAGGCAAAATCACGCAATTATGCGTGATTGCCAGGTGTTCGATATGTCGTATTACGAGGTTCACAATACAAAGGTACGGCCTTTTTTTAATTTTTCAAAACTATTTTTTGCACTCCGGCGGTGTAATTCGAGCTAAGGTTTCCGCTATGTATTGCAGCACAACACATAGCGGAAACCTTAGCTTGAAAAAATATTTTTCAGGGGCGGGACGAATCAGGATTTGATACCCTTCGCGCCCTTCACACCCTTGACACCGCCACCAAGCGAGAAGATGTTCTGATCGTAGCTAACGGTCTTGTAGCTCTGGTCGCGCTTACGCTTAAGTGCCAGGCTGACAAGGCGTTCCATGAGCTTCGGAAAGCTCAGACCCGTAGCTTCCCAGAGATAGAACGACAGCGAGCCGGGGATTGTGTTGATCTCATTGACATAAATTTCGCCGTTGCTGCGGTCCACGATGACGTCGACGCGGCTTACGCCGTGGCACGACAGGACGCGGAAAGTTTCTCCGGCAAGGAACTGAATGCGGCGGGTCACATCCTCGGGCAGGTCGGCCGGGATACGCTTCTGCGAGGCCTGCATGCCTGTGGCACCCTTGGTGCCGCCCATATATTTATCGGTATAGCTGAGAATCTCGCCGCTTTTGATGGGTTCCTCAAGCACGGATGTCTCGTACTGGTCGCAGTCGCCGAGCACAGAGCAGTTGATTTCCTGCAACTGGTCGACCATATGCTCCACGATGATACGGGCCGAATACTGCGTGGCCTCGGCCACACGTTCCTCGAGCTGCGCACGGTCGGCCGCACGCCCGATGCCGACGCTGGAGCCAAGGTTGGCCGGCTTCACGATGACCGGATAGCCAAGTTCTTTCTCAACCTTTTCGACGAGTTCGGCGCGCGACGACTCCCACTGGCGGTCGGTGAACCAAATATACGGAACGACGGGCACGCCGTTGGCCTGGAGTATCATCTTCATGGTGATCTTGTCCATGCCGTTGGCCGACGACAGAGTGTTGCATCCGGCATAGGGTAAGCCTATGGTCTCGAGGACACCCTCGAAGATGCCGTCTTCGCCGTTGCTGCCGTGGAACACGGGAATTGCGACGTCGAAAGTGGCGACAACGTCGTTGCCAAACATCTTGTGCTTGCTGCGATAGAGGTTGTAATCGCCGTAAGAAGGGCGCATATACACCTGTGTGCACTTCTGCAGCAAGGCATTTATGTCGCGGAAATTAGCGACGTCGCGCAGAGCGTCGCCTGTAAACCATCGTCCGTCCTTCGTAACGTAGACCGGTACGATGTCAAAACGGTTCTCGTCGATGGCGGCCATGGCCTGATTGGCTGAAATGACCGATATTTCATGCTCGGTGCTTCGTCCTCCGAAGAACACCCCTATTACTGTCTTCATAATTATATATAAGTTATCTATATCTTATTTAAATGTGTCGGGCAGGTCGTTCTCGTAAAGAACTATGTCGCCGGCCGTGGCAATCTTTGCAAGCAGGGCCTGAGCCTCGGCGAAGCTGTCGACAATATGCGTATTCAATGCGTCGTTATTCTCCGCCTTGATTCCCTCGGTGAGTGCATCGCGGTTGTAGCGGCCTACGATAACGGCATGGTCGCAATTGCGGGCGATGTGGCGCCCGAGCTCGGCATTGAGTTCGTACTGGCGCTCTCCGAGCTCGATCATGCCCGGAGTTATCACAATGCGCTTGCCACCAGTCATGCCGCCAAGCACCTCCATAGCCATGCGGGAGCCCACGGGATTGCTGTTGTAGGCATCGTCGATGACGGTGATGCCGCCGGGAGTACGCTTGATGCTAAGACGATGCTCCACGGGCTGAATCTGCTGCACGGCATAACGAATGCGCTCGTCGGTGACGCCAAGGGTATGAGCCACCGCCACGGCGGCAAGCAAGTCGGAGATGTTGGCCTCGCCGAGAAGGCGGGTATGGAGCTGAAGCGAATAACCGTCAGGGCCCTCGACGGTGAAGGATGTGCCGTCAGCGGCATAGTTGACAGAGTTGGCGCGCCAGGAGGCACCGGCAGCGTCGCGGCATGTGTAACGCTCGCAGCGCACATTGTCGACATTGCGGTCGGCTATGTGCTCAAAGTCGTTGTTGACGAAAGCCACGCCGTCGGCCGGGAGAGCGTCGACCAGCTCGAATTTGGTACGCTGCACGTTGTCAATACTTCCGAACGACTCAAGATGCTGAGGACCTACGGCCGTGACAATGCCAATGGAGGGATGGACTATATCGCATATCTCTTTGATGTCGCCAATATTTTTGGCACCCATCTCTACGATGAAGACCTCATTGTAAGGCTTGAGGTACTCGCGGACGGTACGCACTACCCCGAGCGTGGTATTGAAACTGCCGGGCGTCATGAGCGTGTCGAACTGCTCCGAAAGGATGCGGTGGAGATAATGCTTAGTGCTGGTCTTGCCATAGCTGCCGGTGATACCAATCACTTTAAGATCTTTCATGGACTGCAGGCGGCGGCATGCGTCGCGGATGTAGCCGCGGCGTATGTATGCCTCGACAGGTGCAAGCAGGAAGTTAGCGAAAACAGTCACAATGTGCGAGGCGCAGTAGCACAGCAGGAGAGCCATTGCGGCGGCATAGAGATTACTTTCTGCGGAGCCTCCGAACAGGAGCATGGCAACCCCGACCGCAATCAGGACCAGCAGCGCCATAACGGCATAGATGCGACATGCGCGTGCAGTCCATACCAACGGTTTCTTATAGCGGGCGGTGCTGAGCTTTAACGCAGCAGCCACTCCGAACGCGCCGGCCAACCCCATTGCAACGGCTCTGTTGCCAAACGGGCCGATGCAGAGAAAGAACACAATCAGAGCCGCGATACGCCACGCCGAAGTGGTGTCGCCTGAGGTGCGGAGCCAGTTGAAGTAGCGTTTGTTGTAGTAGCTGTTCTGTTGCAGCATCATCAGGTCGCGGCGCAGTTCATAGACGGTTGCTGCGGCTATGGCCGCGACCATTACAGCGAATAGTATAATCAGCATTGCAAAAAGTAAAAGTCAGGATTTCAAAAAACTGCAGAGCACGGCGGCAAACTGCCAGGGGTTGTCGAGGAAACTATAGTGGCCGCAGCCCTTAAAGCTTACAAGGGCGGCATTGGGAATGAGCTTTTCCATGCGCCGGGCATCGGCAAGAGGTGTGGCCGTGTCGCTCTCGCCCCATACGAGCAGAGTGGGTGCTGTGATTTCAGGCATAAGATGGCACAGGTCTTCGTTGACGACCTTGCTGAGAATGCTCCGCATGACCGGGGATGCGGCAGCATAGTCGGCCGAGGCGTTTCGGCTGCGCCATTTCTCGATAGCAGCTTCAGCCCTGTCGCGGCTAAGGAATGCACGGCACAATGTTTTTGCGGTCTTGAATCCGTAGACCTTAATATAATATTTCAGACTACGGCGCGGCTTCACGCCTGCGGCGTCAACAAGGATAAGCTTATCGACAGGATTGCGCGAAGCCATCACGATGCCCACGCGGCCACCGAAAGAATGCCCCACAAGGACAGGATTGACAATGCCGAGACGTGCGGCGAATTTCTCGACAAGACTGGTATATTCCTCTACACCCCAGCATTCGCGGGGCTCGTCGCTTTTCCCGAACCCGGGGAAATCAATATTATATACGCAATGGGTTTCCGAAGCAGTACGCTCAATACTTGCCACGGTGTCCATAGTGCAGCCCCAGCCGTGCATGAGAATAAGGGCGGGCCCTACCCCACATGTACGGTAATGAAGGCGAATGCCGTCTATGTCGATGAAATTTTCCATTTTCAAAGGCGAGTCTACCTCTTTTCAGTCTACAAAATTAATCATTCTGCGGCGTATGAGCAAATCAAAAATGCAGCATTAGCTCAAGGCAGAGGCGATTGCTGTCGGAAGTGTCATAGCTATGATGCGAGCTATGGAAAAACTGCTCGTAGTTGAGCCTGAGATGTGCCTGCACGGGGCCTTTGAGGTAGGCCAGCGTAGAGCCGACAGTAATCCTCTGTCTTTTAGTCTGAGTCAGCTCCAGAATTGCAGGGTCATCGGCAGATGCACCATAAAGGTCGGTAGCGCCGTCATACCGCAGGTCGACGGATATACGGTCGGCAAAGCGGCTGCGAAGCGGGAAAAAGCGGCGTCCTTTTATGTTGAACGCTTTTGTAGCAGGTGCGGAGTTGTGGCTGTAGCCCTTCCAGAGGCCCTCTATCTCAGCTTCCCACAGTGTGCCGTCGGTCCAGGTTAGCGACGCATCCCAAAGGTTGCACCGGACAGAACCGAGCATGTTGGACTGAAAACCGACTTCCGGCGTCCACTGCCCGAAAGTGGCGGCTCCCACAGCGCCAAACGTGTAGTCCTTGCTCCACGGTTTGTGGTCGGTGGTGGACGAGGAGCTGAAGACTCCCCCTTCCACAAAAGCGGGAGCCTCCACAAGACGGAAGCTGTAGCGGGCTTTTATGCCAACCTTACGCGAGCTCCACATGCCATGATTCACAAGCGAACTATGAGCAAACCAATACTCATGGACTGAACGCGTGGCGCTTACGGACAGCGGTACGCGCATCTGTCCGAGCATTATTCTGAGCGATGCGGCAGGCTGCACTATGGCATAGGCATCACGCATGACAAACTTGCCCCGGTCGCTGAAATCGGCACGCAGGAAGTAGCCGAGAAAGTCGGTCAGACTTCCTTTCATATTCACTCTGGCATTGCGGACATTGAAATGCCCATAGCCATCCTCGGTGGATATCTCGTACTGCATACGCATGGTAGCATGGACTTCCGGAATATAACGGCTATAGGACTTCGTGGAATCAGCGGCCGCAGCGAAACAAAATGCGCCGAAGCATAATGTCAGCGCAACAAAAATGCGAAAAATGCTCATAACGCCTGCAAAATTACATATTCCCGAAGAATCAGCGAAATAAAAGGGAGAGGCATATTGTTACATGTTTGTTACAACCGCAAAAATATTTTAAATATGTTATTAATCCAAAAACAAGTTTGCTAATTTTGCGGTTATTATTTAGACAGCAGTGCAAGGCAGTGCCTGGTTGCGATGCTATTTTTATTCTGAAATACAAACAGTTAACAGCACATATCGTCATGATCACACAGCAAGTGATAGATACGCTATACAAGCAATACAAGAAAGCCCCCAAAAGTCAGGACTGTCTGAACATGCCGCTTCTTTTTGATGCGGCAGGAGAAAACCACAATATCAGCGTGGATTTTGATGACGACATGAATGCCGAACTAATAATAGGCAGCATAGACCCGAAATCGCCTTTTCACAGAATGCCGATGAGCCATATTCACGCCATAGTTCCGTTTGAGGACTGGGTGGCGATAGTGCTGCACTCATCCATAATATTTCTTAATAAAAAGGACAGCAGAGTTTCTATACACATCCGTCCGCTGAAAGAAACCCTAATGGATAAAATCCGCCGGGGCCTCAGCTCCTCAACAGAGCAACTCGCTCTCTGAAAAGATATTCAATCTTAAACAAAATGCGCAAGTACGAATCGCCGTACTTGCGCATTTTGTTTACGTCAGTGTCCGGTGCTATTTCGATGCACCCGGACTGAACAGCCGGCGGAACAGCGGAGGCAGGAATGTACCGCAGATAGCGATGCTGAATGCACATATGATACATGTGCGTATCGTGCCGAGACCCGCCACCGTGAGGATGGCGAAGCCTACAAGTGTCGTTAATATCAGCGCCGTCACGTAGGCGCCTATCTGTTTGCCCATGGAGGAGAGATTTTAGCGGTTAATATGCGGGTTACTTGTCATCTTCCGGGGCAATGAGCTTGTAGCCCTTGCCATGGATGTTGATGATCTCGATAGAGGGATCGTCTTTCAGATGCTTGCGCAACTTGGTAATGTAGACGTCCATGGAGCGAGCGTTGAAGTAGTTGTCGTCAATCCAGATAGTCTTGAGGGCGAAGTTACGCTCCAGAATCTCGTTGACATGGGCGCAGAGCAGACTGAGCAGCTCGCTTTCCTTGGTGGTGAGCTTAGTCACCTTGTCGCCTATCATGAGCACCTGCTTCTGGGTGTCGAAGGTGAACTTACCGATGCGGTAGCTTGTCACTTCCTTGCCCTTCTTGCCCTTGACACGGCGCAGGATTGCCTCGATACGGAACACGAGCTCCTCCATCGAGAACGGCTTTGTGATGTAGTCGTCGGCACCGATCTTGAAGCCTTCGAGTATATCGTCCTTAAGGGATTTGGCCGTGAGGAAAATGATGGGCACATCGGAATTGACAGTACGGATTTCCTGGGCCACGGCAAAGCCGTCCTTTTTGGGCATCATGACGTCGAGGACGCAGATGTCGTACTTTCCTTTCAGGAAGGCCTTGTAGCCACTCTCGCCGTCGGCGTAGAGGTCGGCGTTGAAGCCTTTGGCCTGCAGATACTCACGGAGGAGCATGCCGAGATTCTCGTCGTCCTCGCAGAGCAGAATACGCATACGATCTTCCATAATAAAAACAGTTTAGTTGGTTAGAGGTAATATTATTTTAAATTTTGTTCCTACTCCGGGTTCACTTTCGGCGGTGATTTCTCCGCCGAGGTCGTGAATCATCTTGTGCACGTAAGCCAGTCCGAGGCCGAAGCCTTTGACGTCGTGACGGTTGCCCGTGCTTACGCGATAAAATTTCTCGAATATTTTCTTGAGGTCGTCACGCCTTATGCCTATGCCGTTGTCACTGACGCAAATCTCAAGATGATTGTCGTCGAGGTCGCGCGTAGAAACGTTAAGCTCAAGGGGCACGTCTTCTCGGCGATATTTCACGGCGTTGTCGAGGAGGTTGAAAATCACGTTGGTGAAGTGCATCTCGTCCACATTGACAATAGCGTCTTCCGCGTCGAGATTCGCACGTATCTTACCACCGTACTTCTCAACTTTGAGCTTGAATGTATTGACGATGTTGTCGATGGCCGAGTTGGCATCAATTTCTTTAAGTTTGAGCGACACTTTCTGCCGGTCGAACATCGACATCAGCAACACCTTCTCCACCTGAAAGCGCAGGCGCTTGGTCTCGTCGTTTATAACGTTGCTGATCTGCTGCATCATGGCGGGCGATTTACGCACGGTGTCGTCCTGAAGCATCTGAGCCGCAAGCGAGATGGACGAGATTGGCGTCTTGAATTCGTGAGTCATGTTGTTGATGAAGTCGTTTTTCATCTCCGTGAGTTTCTTCTGGCGGAAAGCGACAATGATCGTAAACACGAATATTATCAGCAGAATCAATGTGAAAGCGAACGCCGGCACCATGAAAGAGATAGAGGAGAAAATGAAATCCTTCTTGGTGGGGAAATATACTTTCAGATAGTTGAGACGCCCGGAACTGTCGTTGGGGAAAAGCGCCTGCACGAACATATTGTCCCGGTCGGCCGACGAAGCCTGAAAACCCGGCGACTTGTAGAGCACCATGCCGGCGAAGTTGGCGACTGCAAACTCAAAGGGCATATGCAGTCCCAGCGTGTCGAGTTCCTGACGCAGATAGCGGGCCACACGTGCAGAATCAGCCCGTTCGGTGATAGGACGCGTGCTTGCGGATGACACTATATTGAGAATGACGTCGTCGATCATGCCCTTCTGATAGAGATAGCGGTTGTGGTAGGCGTCCTGCAAATTTCGGTAATGGTCGGCCATCGCGCCGGGACCGGTCTGCAACTTTGAGATCTCCTGCACATCGCCCTTGATGGTAAGGTCAGCCACCAGTCCGGTGGATGTCTTGAACGAGTATTTGACACCACTCAGATTCGGCACGGTCTCGCCAAGATACTGGGCAAAAATCGACGAACTCTCCACGCTGTTTACGTCTTCTTCCAGAAAATGTCGCGCCTCATCCTGCTCAAGATGCTGCGACACAGCGATAAGGCTCTGCCTTACACCCTGCGAGAACTGCTCATAGCGTATCTGAACTATATTTTTCATATAGAAAATCTGGATGCACAGCAGCCCGACAAAGGCTATCGCCATCAATACGGTCAGAATCCAGATAGTATGCTTTTTCATTTCGTTGCTTGGCTTAGAGAGGCAGCCTGTTAAGAATTAACCTTTGTTTTGTTAACAATTAAAATCCATTATTGTTGGTTAACACTTATCGACTTAGCTGCCGATTTAACATTTCGCCCCAAAATTAACTTAAAAATGTGAATTTAACAAATTCCGGCAAGAAATTTTTCATTTCCCGCCGGAATCAGGATTGTTTCTATAGTCAATACTATCGACGTCTGATTTTTATGAAGCGCGAGGGGGTGATAACATAATCCACCGGAACGTCATGTTCCTCAACGTCAAAGGCATAATCACCATAAGCGTCGACAAGCTGGAAATCGTAGGCCACGCCAACGGTGACGGCGTGCGTTCTCGAAAGCAGGCGGTCGTAGTATCCCTTGCCGCGACCTACCCTGCGGCCGAGGCTGTCGTAGGCCACCGCTGGCACAACGATCATGTCCATGTCGGCCACGTCGGCTATATCGTCGCCGTCCGGTTCTTCTATGCGGAAAGCTCCGAGATGTGTGCGGGTGCGCTCATAAGGGAGTATATCGAGATCCACACCGTTTACGCGCGGCAGATACATACGCTTGTGTCCGTGCCACTTGTCAAGGAATTCCCTGGTGGACAGCTCGTCCGGAAGCGAGTGATACATCAGCACCTTATCGGCCATAATGAATGCGGCCATCTGTTCAAGCAGCTCGAACACCCCGCTGGCGGCACCGGCACGCTCGCTGTCGCTGAGCAATGTCTTGCGGGCGCGAATGCGCGAACGAATCTCTCCTTTGTTCATAATATTGCTATTGCTTGCCTTCAATTACCGCGGCTCCCGAGCGAATCCGGCGTATGGCCTCGTTCACCATAGAGTCGTCGGTATTGTCAATCTCATAGAAAGCGCGTACGCCCAGAATATCGCGGGCGATGAGCGCCTTCAGTTGTCTAACAATCAGACGACGCGAATTGTTGAGGTAGTAATAGCGCAGACGCACGCCGTTCTGCCGCACATAGGATGCGAAAGCCGACATAAGCACAGCATCGGACGGCAGCTTAGCAAGCAGTTCGGCTGTGTTTTTCGCCTGAGAGAGGTCGGCACGGTTGAGATCGGCGTACTCGAAAGCAAAGCGGTTAAGCAGATTGGCATTGGCAAGTTCTATATAGAACTTGTTGATGCCGGAAGTGTCGGACGGCACGAATACATCAGGCATGATGCCTCCGCCACCGTACACCTTACGGCCGCCCACCGTCGTAAACACCTCGCCGCTGCGGAAATCAGCGCTGTCGGCCACGAAGTTTTCGCCGTGATTGTACCGTTCCAGAATCTCAGCCTCATAGCTTTCGTTGTCGCCACGAAGGAAAGACTTCTGTATGCAACGGCCCGAGGGAGTATAATATCGCTGGACGGTAAGACGGAGCTCGCTGCTGTCTGGCAGCTCGAAAGAACGCTGAACGAGTCCCTTGCCGAAAGAACGCCGACCCACTACCAGACCGCGGTCATTATCCTGAATGGCGCCTGAGAAAATCTCGCTGCTGCTGGCCGTAAACTCATCGATAAGCACTACCAGAGGCACATCGGCAAAATTGCCGGTACCGTCGCTGAGCACCACTGAATTCTCCCGTTCGCGGCGTCCTTTGGTAGCCACAATCATGCTTCCCTCGGGCAGGAATTCGTTTACCATCATTATGGCAGGGTCCATGTAACCTCCGGTATTGCCGCGCAGGTCGATAATAAAGCTTTTGGCTCCGTCGCGGTGCAGGGCGTACAGATTCTGAAGGAACTCCGGATATGTGTTCCGTCCGAAACTGTTGACCTTGATATAGCCTATGTCGCCGTCGGTAATATATGCCGCGTCGATGCTCTCGATAGGCACAGAGTTGCGGACAATCTTGAACTTAAGCGGCTTGTCGATGCCATGCCGCACTACGGTCACATCCACCACAGAGCCCTGAGGTCCGCGCAGCAGCGAACGCACCCGGTCGGTGGTGATGTCGCTTCCGACAAGCGTTGTGTCGCCGGCTGCGACAATACGGTCGCCGGGACGCAGTCCCACACGCTCTGACGGACCGCCGGATATTACCTCGACCACGCACACCGAGTCGGCAATCTGCTGGAACTGTATGCCAATGCCACTGAACGAGCCGTCCAGTTTCTGATTTGCCTCGGCTCGCTCTGCTGCCGAAAGGTAAACCGAATGCGGATCAAGATTCTTCATCAGCAGCGGTATGGTACTCTCCACCACGCTGTCCATATCTATTTCGTCCACGTATTCATCGCCGATAAGGTCGAACACACGGGCGAGTTTGCGCTGCGACTCGGTGGCCGAATCGCCGTCGGCCAGGCAATACCCCAGCCACATGCCTGCAGCGAGTATCACTGCCGCAACGAGGGGCAGAAAACGGCCGTTAATTTTTTTATCTGACATTTTCAATCAAGAATTTCCGGAATATGCACGCACTCCACGCCGGAATGCCGCAACAGGTCGATGCCGTCGGATATACGGTAGAGTTCATTGTATACCACGCGACGAATACCGGCCTGTATTATCAGTTTGGCGCACTCCATGCATGGCGACGCCGTAACGTACAGAGTGGAGCCGTCGCTGCTGTTGTTGCTGCGTGCCACTTTTGTTATCGCATTGGCCTCAGCATGCAGGACATATGGCTTAGTATGGCCGCTGTCATCCTCGCACACATTCTCGAAGCCTATGGGAGTGCCGTTGTAGCCGTCGGAGATTATCATCCTGTTCTTCACAATAAGGGCTCCCACCTTGCGCCTTACACAATAGGAGTTCTCGGCCCATATCGCGGCCATGCGCAGGTAGCGACAGTCGAGCAGCAGCTGTTTGTCCACGGTGTCTGTCATCTTTCAATAATAAGTTTACAAAGTTAATGATAATTTGCAGAACAGCAAAATTCTACATAATCAACAACGAGACACGATACACGAGAAAAGCAACAACCCACGCCACCGCGGTGTTGTATGCCATGCTGAACAGTCCCCAGCGCCACGACCCGCTTTCTCGTGAAATGGCGGTAACTGTGGCGATACACGGGCAATAGAGCAGGATAAACACCATGAACGCCAAAGCCGACGCGGGCGTAAAATCGGGATGACCGGTAGCAGGATTGACAACTTCAAGACGTTCGCCGAGCTTCCCGGGTGCCGAAGCCTCGTCGCCGGTGTAAAGCACCCCGAGTGTCGACACAACTATCTCCTTTGCCGGCACACCGGCCACTGCGGCCACAGTGCTGCGCCATGTGAATCCGACAGGCTCCATCACAGGGTTGACAGCCTTTCCAATGCTCTCCAGATAGCTGTCGCCGGCTCTTTCTTCTTTGTTGCCCAGCGGGAAATAGTTCAGAGCCCATACAACGATGCTGGCAACAAGAATGATACCACCCATCTTTCGCAGATATTCCTTGCCCTTGGCCCATGTGTGCAGCAGACTGCTGCGCAGAGTAGGAACACGGTACGGAGGCAACTCCATCACAAAAGGTGTCTCTTCCTTGCGGAAAAGCGTACGGCGCAGCAACCTCGCCGTTACCACAGCCATAAGAATACCGGCCATATACAGGCCGAAGAACACGAGAGCCGCATGCGCCGAGAAGAAAGTACCTATCAGAAGCACATATATGGGTACTCGGGCCGAGCACGACATGAAAGGATTGATAAGAATCGTGATCAGACGGCTTGAACGGCTTTCAATAGCACGCGTCGCCATGATAGCGGGCACATTGCAGCCGAATCCCATCACAAGAGGGATAAAAGACTTGCCGTGCAGGCCTATATGATGCATCACCTTGTCCATGATGAAGGCCGCACGCGCCATATAGCCGGAATCCTCCATGAATGAGATGCAGAAGTAAAGGATAAGGATATTCGGCAGGAACACGATTACACCCCCTACTCCGCCAATGATGCCGTCGGCTATCATATCCTTCAGGGGGCCGGGAGGCATCACGCCGTTAACGAACCCGC
The DNA here is from genome assembly GCA_900550395.1 of uncultured Porphyromonadaceae bacterium. Classification (GTDB taxonomy): domain Bacteria; phylum Bacteroidota; class Bacteroidia; order Bacteroidales; family Muribaculaceae; genus CAG-873. Next base: position 28,010 of record URSD01000002.1, read on the forward strand.
TGAGAGCGTTCACGCCGCTTTCAATCCAGTCCATGGGATACTGTCCCAGCACGAACGTAGCCCAGAATATGAGGAACATAATGACGAAGAATATCGGCAGGCCAACAAGGCGGTTCGTGACTATACTGTCGATAATGCGGGTGTTCTCGCGCGAGTCTACTCGTCCTTCGTTCATCGTTTCTGTCAGGGCGCCGGCTATAAAACCATATTTGGCAGCTGCGATCTCCTGACTTATGTCATCTACTCCGTGCGTCGCAAGCTCAGCCCGCAAAGAGTCGCGCAGCTCAAATATATTGCCACAATGGTCGCATCGCTCTATGTTCTGTTCGGCCTCACGGTCGCCCTCAAGAAGTTTGATTGCCAGATAGCGCGGAGAGAAACGTCGCTCGAGAGTCCCTTCGCTCTTAAGCGCGTCAATCAGTTTACGCACAGCGCTCTCTATATCGTGCCCAAGACTCACGTGGACATGTCGCACCATAGGCTGGCAATCGTTATATACTTCTATGACGGTATCAAGTAACCGGTCAACACCCTCGCCGTCGCGTGCCACCACAGGCACCATAGGCACACCGATCATGCCTCCGAGCATCGAGTAGTCAAGATTGCCTCCGGAAGCCCTCAGCTCATCGTACATGTTAAGGGCTATTACCATACGCCGGTCCATGTCGATAAGTTCTGTGCTGAGATACAGATTGCGCTCGAGATTGGTGCTGTCAACCACATTTACTATAACGTCAGGCGTGTAGTCATGCAGGTAACGGCGCACATACAGTTCCTCGGGTGAGTATGTGGAAAGCGAATATGTGCCGGGCAGATCCACGATATTCAGTGTATAGCCCTTGTACTCGAAGATGCGTTGCTTGGCGTCGACCGTCACCCCGGAATAGTTGCCGGTATGCTCTGTGGCGCCGGATACACGGTTGAAGAGTGTTGTCTTTCCGCAGTTAGGATTGCCTATCAGCGCCACATTGATGACATGGTGTTCTGCATGTACTATATTTTCGGCTTCCTCGCGTACTTCGACTGTACCCTGCCCGCGCAGACGTATCACCTGCTCCGGATCGTCTACCTTCACGACCTCAATCATATGAGCTTCCGAAGTACGCAGGCTCACCTCATAATTCATTATGCCGTATTTTATAGGGTCGCGCAGCGGCGCGTGCAGAATCACGTGCACAGGACGTCCCTTGACAAATCCCATTTCCATCACACGCTTTCGGAAAGCGCCGTGGCCGAGTATCTTCACGACCACCCCGGTCTCGCCGGTCTTCAGTTCAGATAATCTCATTGTTTATGTCGAACTTTTTTCACAGAGTCAATTTTGTCGCGGAGCCAATCGTCCATCTCGATATTATCGGGTATAGGACGAAGCATACTTGCAAACGAGGAGCTGTTATGATGCCACCAGCCCCTCGGCACACCGTCGGAGTCTGTGAATGGTGTTACAAAGTAATCTTCCTTCTTGTAAGTGCGGCCCTCTCTTGAAACGGGCACACGGACAAAAGAAGGTTTTTCGGATACGCAGGGACCAATCAGCATGCCTTCGTATTCCATAAAACCGTCGTTAACAGTGCGAGCCTCAGTAGCCTTAAAATCACGCAAGGCCTTCGGCAGCACAATTGCCACAGGCGCACCCTCATTCCAGAATTTTGAGAAAAGAGTCATGCTCCTGTAGTGGGAGAAATAATCGTAATATGGTTTCTGCATGGCAAGTACGGGGGCATGCTCCCGCAGAGTAAAGTCCGCATAAATCGGCATTGACGGTGCTTGCCTGTATTGCCTTACCACATCATCATACACCCGTTTCTCCTGCCAGGCCATACGGTCAACCACTATCAGATGCACACATGCAAATGCATACAGAGCAGCTACCACCCATCCGAGTCGACCTGCATAGGGTACAAGGCAACGGCAAAGACCACAGATGGAAGCAAGGACAGATGCCCACCCGACGCGTGGTCCCATCTGACTGAACCACATCAGCAGCATGCCACTCAAAGCTATTAGTGCAAGCGCCGCGTCAACTCGGTCCAATCCACGCGAGTGCCTGAGAATGCTTCTGAAAATCAATACCGACAAATAGGCCAGCGCAGGCAGGCAGAACACAAGCACTATCGACGAACGTGTGGCAAAAGGATGCCATCCGGAACTGCGGTATGACTGCATGCCCGGAGCGAGATATAAGAATGCGAGACCCACTGTCAGCAGCGCCAGCGCTACATAACATCTTTTGCTACGCATTGACGGAAAAGCCACAATCAAGAGCACGGTGGCGAGCCACGCCGGGAAGCCGCAACTCTCGTTCATGAATCCAAGAATTAGAGCAGACATCGCCAGTGCTTTTTCAAATCTGCCACCTCCTGTCAGCAGATACAGATACACAACCATCACGGCGCCGGTCCACAGATAGTTGAGCTGGAAATCGAACAGATACATCTGGTCAACCCACGGCATCAGGAACACGAATAAAGCGCCGAAAAGCATGGCTATGACGAAAGAGCTTTGCGCGCCGACAAGTCGTAGTGAATAGTACATCGTTATCCAACAAGCCAATCCGGACAACACTCCGCATATCCATTGCGGCAGAAATTGTAGTCCAATCATAAGAATATTGGCAAGACGCGGACTGTTCTCTAAATATAGATAACGGATATGGTCGAGCACTGCCGACATATCGAACGCACCGCCCTCGACAAAATATTCACGGTACGGCATACGGTACAGTAAGTCATCACCAAGCCAAGGCATAAGCGCAAAGCCTATAGCTAACAGCGCTGCAAGTGTTCCTGTCGCGCAACTGACTGAATATTTTGCCGCTTCCCGGTTCATGTCAATATTGCAGATATATAAACGGCACAAGGTCGGTCTGCCTGGTCTGAATCACCAGGAAAAGAATTATGCTGAGAAGCACCGCCTGTGCAATCAAAGGCATTGAGGCGTAGGCCCTGGTGGCTCCCGTCGTCCACGTACGAGGTGTGAAGTGCATGATATAACCTGCCGCTATGGCTGCTACAATCATCACGTAAGCCTCGACGAACTGCGGGGCGACGGCCGGACGGAAATCAGTGAATATCTGTGTCGCCATTTCGCCGAGCGCCTCCGGACCCGAAGCTCGGAAGAATGCAAAGCCTATGACAACAAGAGTAAAAGTGATAGTAATGTTCACGGCACGCAGCAACATGGTGCCGCGCAGAATTTCGGGCGCGCGCCACACCTTGCTGAGTGTCTTATGTCCGACGAGCAGGGCGCCGTGGTAGCCGCCCCACAGCAGGTACATCCACGATGCACCATGCCAAAGGCCGCCTATCAGCATCGTAGCCATCAGGTTAAGGTGCTGGCGATGACGTCCGCGACGGTTGCCGCCCAAGGGGATGTATATGTAGTCACGCAGCCATGTACTCAGCGATATGTGCCAGCGTCGCCAGAACTCCGTGGGATTCTGCGACTTGAACGGAGCGTCGAAATTGGGCTTGAAACGGAACCCGAGAAGCAGGGCCAGGCCGATTGCCATATCACTGTAGCCGCTGAAATCGCAATATAGCTGCAAGGTGAACCCTATGCATCCCATCAGGTTCTCGAAGCCGGAGTAAAGCGACGGATTGTCGAAAATGCGGTCGACAAAATTGCCGCTGATATAATCGGCTATTATCACTTTCTTTACAAGGCCCATCATGATGAGGAAAAGCGCCTCACTAACCATCGCATCTGTAGCCTCCTTGTTCTCGCGCACCTGCGGCAGCATATCTTTGGCGCGAACTACGGGACCGGCCAGTAGCGGCGGGAAGAATGTGAGATAAAACGTATAGTCCAGCAGATTGCGGCAAGGCGTCATGTGGCCTCTGTATATGTCGACAAGATAGCTTATCGAACGGAAAGTGAAGAACGATATGCCGGCCGGGAGAATAATATCGAGAGCATCGAACCGTGTACCGGTTATGCCGGCGAATGTGTCGAGCAACAGATTGAAATATTTGAAATACACAAGCATGCCGACATTGACGCAAACATTCAGAGCCACAATGCTGCGTCGCAGCCAATTTGCCTTCACACTCCCGAGCCAAAGCCCGAGCAGATAGTCGGACAAGCATACACCGAGCAAAATAAAGCAACATTCGGCACTCGACTTATAGTAGAAATAAAGCGAGAACAATATTACGAACACCTTGCGCAGCGTTGTTGCGTGGCGCAACAGCCGATAGATGCCGAGGAAAACCACGAACAGTATCAGGAACAGTCCGGTGTTGAAGAGCAGCGGATTGCGGGGGTCGTATAATAAGAGCCGTTGTAGCGACTCGATATTTATGTTATCTGACAGATTCAGCATCGTCGGGATTGTTTTCAGATGTTTTTTTCAAAAGCTCACGCATGAGGGCATCGGCAAACATGTCGCCCTGAAGATGGTAGCCGTCCCATGTGAGATGTATACGGTCCTTGTTCATGAGACCATGCGTCAGCCACCGGGCAGCAGAACCCTCTCCACCGCTGATTTCGTACCAGTCCCAAACGGCGATGTGATGCTCGGCTGCGTAACCAAGTATGACTTCGCGCACACGTTCGATATTCGGATTGACCGCATACGACGACACGCGGCGACGCCTGCGTCCTTTGTGTCGGCGAGTATAGGTATAACGGCGTCGATAGCATTCCTGAGGAGTGGTGAGCAGAAACACTGCCCCGGGATTATGCTTGCGCAGTTCCTCAATCAAAGAGGCAATATTGCCACGAATCTCAGTTTCGTCAAAGCGCCCGAATGCCTCATTGGTGCCAAGGCTGATTATTATAAGGGAAGGACGTAGCCGCGCCACAGATTCGCCAAAGCCCTGTATCGAGGAATATGCGGAAAAGGTGGCACCGTTGTTACCGATAGCACTGTACTCAACGCCGTAGTCGCCCCGGATAAGCTCAAGCGCACACACCGAAGTGCCTGACGGCACACGCAAATGCAGAGTCGCCTCAGTGACCGCACGCGTCAGGAGTACTTCTGTCACATTGCTTACCGGCGATATATAAGCCACCATCAGGCCGCCGTCAACACTGGTCGGCTCCACTTCGGCATCGCCGACGCTATGTATCCTGAGGCGGTCGAAGGGCTGACGGGCCGAAACCATAAGACTGAACCGTTCGCCTGCCGGAGCAACAGCCACACCTGTCATACCCATACCTGCATTCCACGGCTTTTTCATAAGGCGCGATGACGTCAGGCGAGTCTCGGACCGCAGACTGTAATCCGATGGAGAGTTAGTGCCGGCAAGCCGTAAGGGACTTACAAGACCGCGTCCTGCCGATCCGAAACGCGACTGCATAGCATTCCTGACACGCGAAGTATTACCCTCTGACTGCACGTGGCTGTCGCCGATGTGAACTATGCTTACTATCTGACTGTCTGCCGCTTCAAACTGACGTCGCAACATGCTCCAGTCAGCGTCGTTGAGCTGAATGCCATTGCATGCGGCCTTCACAAACGGATATGCTGATACATTTACAACTGAGCGCACCGTTTCCTCTCCAAGCTCGGGATTGAGCCTGAGTTCGGTCTGTTGTGCCGCCTGCGGAAGCGCCACAGACATAACCAGTAACAGCAAGAAACTTCTAATCATCTATCAGATGCAATAGCGATTCACAGAAAATCCCGGACATCTCCTTGCCACCCTTATAATTCAGATGAACATAATCGGCATTAACAAGCCCGCGGTCACGCCAGTCCACAATGGAGTTTACACCGCCCATAGCCTCGCGCGTATCCCAGAACATCACGCCGGCTGCCCGCGCCGCACGTCGCTGTGCGTCCACCATAGCTGTGACAGTCGGAAGCGAGGCTACGTCCGTACCCTGCTTCTGTCCGCGGTCGCCTACCCCGAGCATGATTATCACGGCAGAAGGATAACAGGCCTTCAGACGGAGCACTACATTCTTCATAATATTGCTGTAGGCTGTATAGTCAGTCTGTTCAGACGACAGCGCATTCATCCCGTATTCCACTACAATGAGATTATAGTCAACCCATCTGGCTATGCCGCGTGCAGTGGATATACCGAGCGAACGGTGCGAGATACCGCTGTAGCCGCGCAGGCTCATGCAGTCGAACGACATACCCGCCGGCGAATCGAGCCATACGCCGAACACGACGAGGCCGGGAACATCGCAACGCACATCGAAGCGCGATGTCGAGCCGTTTACTTCTATACACTGAGGCTCCGGGGATGCCACGACGGCATGCTCAGTCCACTCCGTTCCGTCACGGCTCGTGCTTATACTGCCGTCGGCAGGAGCTAAAAAGACTATACGCGAACGGTCCCATGCGGCTGTGAATTTACCGCCTTTCTCACCTTTGTAGGAAACCTTGGCTCCGACATCGGCGCGGAAATATTCTCCCGGCAGGGTGTGAAGACTGTCAAGTCGGTCATGACGTATATCACATGCCTTGAATCCGGAACCGGACATGCGCACGGTGCGCCTGAAACCGCTGATTGCAGAATAAGCAGGAACATAGCCAACACCGGCGCCTCCGAAACGTTCGCGCAGCCTCTCACGTATGCACCCTGCGAATATGTCGCCCTCGATGTAGCTGTCGCCGATCATGGCGCAACGCAGGCGTCCCGAGGCAGCATACTCGCGCAAGCGGGCCGTTGCCTCGCCGTTGCTGTAATCCTCAATCACCATACGACCGTCCACGCGTGGATTGAAATATGGGACAGGAGAAGTCGCGGCCACAGCACACGCAGCGCTGTCGGCTGGAGCTTTTACAGCAGCCGTCGAGTCAGCAGTTTCTTTTTCAGCAGCTTCCAGAGCCTCAGCCAAAGCCGGATCAATTATTTCCGAGGTGGCGACAGCTTCCGGATGCTTGCCGGACAGCTCCGAGAACAGATCGAAATTCTTAAAGCGATTGCCGGTCAGCTCGCCCCAAGGGAGCAGCGACAGCAAGCCCAAAATGCAAAGAGCGCCAAGCACGATACTCAGAGGGCTGCCCTCGCGGCTATCTTTATCATTATTCATATGGAGAGAGTGTTTCTGTTCAGTATATCAAGCAGGGGCGAAGCTTTCGCCTCTGTCTCGCGCCATTCAGCCTCGGCATCGCTTTCTGCCGTTATCCCGCCACCGGCATAAACGCACCAGCCTTCGGGCGAGATGTGCGCGCACCGCAGATTGACGTACATCTTCACGGCACCGGCTGTTTTGACGGCCACCCATCCCGCGTAACAGCGGCGCGGAGTATCTTCGATGGCCTCTATTTCCTTAAGCGCGACATTAAGCGGCATACCGGCGACAGCCGGAGTCGGATTCAGGGCGTCAATCATCTCGGCAAGGTTGAAATGCACAGACGCGTCGGCCGAGATGCGCGTACAGATATGCTCTACAGCACCATGGCGCAGACTTGCGGGAGCCGAAGCAGTCGCCTCGACACCCTGACGCGCAAAAACATCAAGTATGTAGTCCGTGACGAAAGCGTGTTCGCGCACATTCTTCATGTCCCACGGTTCCTCACTGCCTGCCGCACGCGTGCCGGCAAGAGCCATGGTGGATATATAACCGTGGGAGTAATCCAGCAATATCTCAGGAGTCGCGCCCATCCACAAGCCTGTGGCCGGTGTATAGTAACAATGGCAGAACGCCGCCGGGAATCGTTCGAACATATCCGCCACTGCCCGGTTGACATCTAATCGGGAACTACTGCGGCATATTCCGCGCATGCGTACGCACTTGCCTCCACGGTCTGCAAGTCTTTTTATCAGCTTGCCCGTAGAAGCAATATAGCCATCGTAAGGAGTAGACTCACACCAAGGCAAAAGCGTATCGCGTCCAGCCCGGGCGCCGACCACGCTGACAGCATCTGCCATACGGCCAAGCCATGGCGACACAAGAAAATCGTTTTCTCGGTCGGCCACACGTATTTCGCATGTGCCGGGCAGCCGATAAACCGCAAACGGGCTACCGGCCGCATACTTAGCCGCAATATCGACTGGTAGATTCATACCGGTTTACCTATAAGCTCAAAAGGCATTGCATCGGTAATCTCTATATTGCAGAACTCACCGGCGACAAGCGGCGAGGGGCAGACATCCTTAGGCACAAGAACCTCCGGATCCACTTCCGGTGAATCGTACTGTGTGCGTCCCACATAATACGCATCGTTCTCGTTCTCTATCAGAACGCGCTGTCGCGTGCCAACCTTTGCCTGATTATGCTCTAACGCTATTTCTTCCTGTACGGCCATAAGCCGGTCGAGCCGAGCCTGCTTGACATCGTCGGGGACATCGTCGGTGTATTTTTCCGCAGCATATGTGTCGTCCTCCTCGCAATATGCAAAAGCGCCCATGCGCTCGAAGCGCTGCGTGCGCACGAAATCGAGAAGCTCATCGAAGTCCTCCTCCGTCTCGCCCGGGAAACCGACCATCAGCGTGGTGCGGATGTGAATGCCCGGGACCTCGCGGCGGATTCGCTCAATCAGATGGCGTTGTTCCTCTCCGTCGATATGGCGGCGCATGCGTTCCAGCATGTTGTCTGAGCAATGCTGCAAGGCGATGTCAAGATATTTGCACACATTGCTGTGGGCGGCCATCACCGGCAACAAGTCATAGGGGAAATCCGCAGGATAGGCGTAATGCAGACGTATCCACTCTACCCCGGGAACCGATGCCATGGCGTCGACAAGCTCCGCAATTGTCTTGCGGCCGTATATGTCAGTACCATAATACGACAGGTCCTGGGCTATGACATTAAACTCACGGACGCCACGCGCGACAAGTTCACGCACCTCGGCGACTATCTCGTCGATGGGTCGGGATTTGTAGCGACCGGTGATAAGAGGAATGGCGCAGAATGCGCAGAAGCGGTTGCAGCCTTCGGCTATTTTAAGATAGGCCGACCAGGAGGGGGTAGTGAGCGTACGGTCCCAATCTCTCACGTTTCTGTCGGACGTTCCACACAGCGTTTCTGCAAGAGTCGAAAAATCGAATTTGCCGTACCAGCCGTCCACCTCCGGTATCTCAACCGGCAATTCCTTTTCGTAACGCTGGCTTAGACATCCCATCACATAGACAGCTCCGACACGTCCCTCTGCCTTAGCCTCGCACGCACGGAGTATCATGTCTATACTCTCCTCCTTGGCATCGCCGATAAAGCCGCAAGTGTTGATGACCACGGCGTCGCCGCTGAAATCATCGGCATTGTGTACAGCCTCTATACGGCCGTCGCTCAGGCGTTTCAGCAGGCGTTCGCTGTCCACGAGATTCTTTGAACAGCCCATGCTGATAACATTCACCCGCTTCATTCCTCACTATGTTTGTTACCGAAGAGCGACTGAACGAAAGCCCGCTTGTCGAACACCTGCAGGTCGGTTATTTTTTCGCCGAGACCAATGTATTTAACGGGTATCCTGAACATATCGCTTATGCCTATGACTACGCCGCCTTTTGCCGTTCCGTCAAGTTTCGTCACGGCCAGGTCGGTGACCTGTGTGGCGGCGGAGAACTGACGTGCCTGCTCGAATGCGTTCTGTCCTGTGCTTCCGTCAAGCACAAGAAGTACTTCGTGAGGAGCGCCTGGAACCACCCTCTCCATGACACGCTTGATCTTTGACAGCTCGTCCATGAGTCCCTTCTTGTTGTGCAGACGTCCGGCCGTATCGATTATCACGACATCGCAACCCTGAGCCACAGCGCTCGAAAGAGTATCGAAAGCCACCGCGGCGGCATCGCTGCCAAGCTGCTGCTTGACAATAGGCACATCGGCGCGGGACGCCCACTCGTCAAGTTGCTCAATGGCTGCCGCGCGGAACGTATCGGCAGCACCGAGCATCACCTTGTGGCCTGCATTCTTGTACTGATAGGCCAGCTTGCCGATTGTGGTGGTCTTGCCCACTCCATTGACGCCGACTACCATAATCACGTAAGGCCGCTTGCCCTCCGGTATTGCAAAATCCTGCAACGAGGCTGTGCTGGCGCTGTTCTCGACGAGCAAGTCCGAAATCTCCTCACACAGCATTTCGTTGAGTTCGTTCTCGTCGAGATATTTGTCGCGCTGCGCGCGGGCCTGTATGCGGTCTATGATTTTAAGTGTTGTCTCCACGCCTACGTCGCCGGAAATAAAAATCTCCTCCAGTTCGTCGAGGAAATCATCATCAATGCTTCGGCGTCCGACAAATACGCGCTTGAGTTTACCGAAAAATCCTTCTTTCGTTTTTTCAAGTCCTCGGTCCAGGGTTTCCTGTTTTTTCTTCCGGGAGAAAAAGTCTAAAAAAGCCATCTCTGTCCTATTGTTTGTTTAACCTGCAAAATTAAACAAAATCCACTGCATTAGCAATAGCAAAATCAGCTTTAGATGCAAAAAAGAAGGAAGAAAGAGACCGAGCAGAACAATTGCCATTACGGCAGGATGGTGTCGCTTATATCCAGACGCAGACGTCCCCCGGACTCAACGACTGTAACAGTGCCGTTGACAAACGGCGTGGAGGCCGTCTCGACAACAAAAGGCTCTATTACAACACGGCCACCGGAAATATCAACAACCGACAGCCGAAAGATTCTGCCATCATACACCACACGCTGGGCAAGGACTCTGTTCAACGCCGACAGGGTCATTTGCGTATCGAGCGCTGACGATAGCGCTTATTGTAAGTATCCGGGCGCAGGTGATTGCGAACCAGCGAAATACTGTCGAGCCACAAGGCCCCGCGTTCTGCCGGATTCAGCATCAGCGAACCGTAGATTCGCGTTGCCGTGCGCGTGGAATCGGTCTGCAACGAGATCTCATGCCATCCGTTTCCGAACACACGCTCGGATATGAATTCAATCGTACTGTCGCTGTACTGCGCCACAAGCGTCCACAGTCCCTCGTTCTGGTTGTTTGCGAACTTGACGCGCCATGTGTAGTAATCGCCGTGCTCACGATTCTCATCTTTATTGAGTGAGAACGTAACGTTCTGCGACGGAGAGCGCTTGCTCAGGGCAAGGAAGCGCGATGAGGGCCAAACGTCCACGCTGTCACCGGCCACTGACATAATCTCGGCCTGCAAACGAGAGTCGCTGCCTGCAAGCCGCTGTTCAAGAATCTCGATCGTGCGGTCGCATACATCCATGTAGCGGGCTATATTGTGCGCATACCAGTCAAGCGAAGTATCGACATCGGCTTTCGTGGCCCCATGGCGTGCGTACACGGCGTCACGGAGGGCTATGCGCTGTGAATCGGTACGCCATGCCGACATGTTATAGTCGACAACAGCATCGGCCACATACCTGTCGGCGAGCAGCTCGGCCATCTCGTCCTCGGGCAGGACATGGTCCGGGACACCCTTGCAGGCAGCAAGCGCCACAAGTGCCACCAACGACAGTATGTACGGCAGACGTCTCATTTCTCAGCCTTCTCTGACTTCTCTTCTTCCTCTCCGACGAACAGATAACGGGAATAAAACAGCAAAATGGCGAACATGCCTACTGTAATGGCCGCATCGGCCAGATTGAACACCGGGTCGAAGAACGAGAACTCACGTCCTCCAAGCCACGGCAACCAGTCGGGCCACGTGAATGAAAACAGCGGGAAATAGAACATATCCACTACCATTCCGTGCATCAGCGTACCGTAGCCGTGTCCGAACGGTACAAGCTGCGCCACCTGAGGCGGATACGGGTCGGTAAATATCTCGCCGTACAGCACGCAGTCAAAGATATTGCCAAGAGCACCCGCCACAACCAGCGCCACACACAACAGATAGCCGCGTGGTATTTCCCGCCGTGTGCAGTAGCGGACAATGTACCACAGTCCCAGACATGTGACTATTATCCGGAACAGCGTCAGGAACAGCTTGCTTCCCAGCTGCATGCCGAAAGCCATACCTGGATTCTGAACGAAGCGCAGATGAAACCACGGCAGAATCTCCACGTCCTCGCCGAGGTAGAAATGCGTCTTAATCCAGAATTTAAGCCACTGGTCCAGTGCCACCAACACCAGGATGACGGCACCGGCCAGCAATATGCGCTTTGACTTCATTTTTTACTCTGTTCCTTCCCGTCTATGCTCAGGGTTGCATGCGGCACCGCGCGAAGGCGCTCTTTAGGTATGAGCTTGCCGGTCACGCGGCAGATGCCGTATGTCTTGTTCTCGATACGTACGAGCGCAGCCTGAAGCTTCTGGATGAACTGTCGCTGCCTTTCGGCCAGACGCGCGGCCTCCTCTTTACCGAGGGTGTAGGCCCCTTCCTCCAATGCCTTGAATGTAGGGGATGTATCGGCCACTCCGTTGCCATCGCTGTTCATGAACGAAGCCCGCAGAGTGTCGTACTCGCGCTGAGCCTTGTCTATTTTCTCAAGAATCAATTCTTTGAACTCCTGAAGTTCTTCGTCGGAATATCTTGCTTTTTCGGCCATAGTGATGAAGTTTAATTAAGTGTTATATCAACCCTCACTTCAACGTCGTCAAGCGCAAGAGTCTCCACCGTGGAGGAATCGGCATCGAGAGGTGCGCTCACCACTGCATCGGCGAGCACCTGGCGACCGATATAGTCGCCGAAATCAGCAAGCACTCCGGTCAGTGCCTCAGCTGGCTCGAACACAAGCTTTATGCGGTCTGTGATGTCGTAGCCGCGGCTCTTGCGGATGTTCTGAATTCTGTTGACGATCTCTCGCGCCCGGCCTTCGTTGATAAGTTCGGGTGTAAGAGTAACGTCCAACGCTACCGTAATGTTTCCTTCGTTGGCGACAATCCATCCGGGCATATCCTCCGAGATGACCTCGACATCGGCGAGAGCGACTTCGGCAGCGCCGTCAGCGAGCTGCAACGTACAGCTTCCGCTACGCTCCAGGCCGGCGATTTCCTCCTGTGTCATAGCGGCGATAGCTGCGGCAACTGCCTTCATGCGCTTGCCGAACTTCGGGCCAAGTTTCTTGAAGTCGGGACGTACACGCTTGACAAGGAATACCTCATCGGCGCTGATGGTACGCAGGTCCTTTATGTTCACCTCCGCCAGCACCAGGTCACGGATGCCGGCCGAAAGAGCCGTATCCACTCCGGCTGTCTCAGGAATTATCAACGTCGCCAGAGGCTGACGCACCTTTATGTTGACCTTGCGGCGCAGTGCGAGCACCAGCGAAGTCACAGCCTGCGCGGTATGCATCTGATGCTCCAGCGTCTTGTCGACGAGCGCGCCGTCAACTTCCGGCCAGAAAGCCAGATGTACAGACTCGGCGCCTGTCAGGTCGCGGTAGAGGCGGTCGCTGAAGAAAGGCGATACGGGTGCCATAAGGCGAGCTACGGTGCAAAGGCACGTATAGAGCGTCTGGTATGCAGCCAGCTTGTCGCGGTCCATTTCGCCGCCCCAGAAGCGTTTGCGGTTAAGACGCACATACCAGTTGGAAAGGTTGTCGTTTACGAAATCGCCGATGGCGCGAGCCGCACGGGTAGGCTCATAATCGTCCAGCGCCTCGGTGCAGTCAGCCACGAGTGTATTGAGCAGCGAGAGAATCCAGCGATCAATCTCGGCTCGTTCGCTCACGGGCACCTCAGGTTCCTCACCGGTGAATCCGTCCACATTGGCGTAAAGAGCGAAGAAGCTGTAAGTGTTATAGAGCGTGGAGAACAGCTTGTGACTTACTTCGGTGATACCGTCGGAGTCGTACTTGAGGTTATCCCACGGCGCGGAGTTGGAAATCATGTACCAACGCAGAGGGTCACTGCCGAAACGGTCGATTTCCAGGAACGGGTCGACCGTATTTCCCTTGTGCTTCGACATTTTCTCACCGAACTTGTCAAGCACAAGACCATTGGAAATCACAGCCTTGTATGCCACGGAATCGAACACCATTGTGGCGATTGCATGGAGAGTGAAGAACCAGCCGCGTGTCTGGTCTACACCCTCGGCGATGAAGTCGGCAGGGAAATAGCCGCCGTTTTCAATCGCTTCACGGTTCTCGAACGGATAATGCTGCTGTGCGTAAGGCATGGAACCCGAATCAAACCATACGTCCACGAGGTCGAGCTCGCGGTGCATAGGTTTGCCGGACGGCGACACAAGCACGAAATCGTCCACGTAAGGACGGTGCAGGTCAATCTTGTCGTAATTTTCCTTGCTGTAATCGCCCGGGACGAAGCCCTTATCCTTAAGCGGATTATAAGGCATCACTCCGGCCTCGAAGGCCTTTTCAAGTTCATTGTAGAGCATTTCCACGGAGTCGATGCACAGCTCTTCCTTGCCGTCGTCGGTACGCCAGATAGGCAACGGCGTACCCCAATAGCGGCTGCGTGAGAGATTCCAGTCCTGAAGATTCTCCAGCCATTTGCCGAAGCGTCCGGAGCCGGTCGAGGCAGGCTTCCACTTGATGGTGTCGTTGAGCTGCATCATGCGTTCGCGGGCAGCAGTGGTGCGGACGAACCAGCTGTCCAGCGGATAATATATCACAGGGGCGTCCGTGCGCCAGCAGTGCGGATAGCTGTGTGTGTGCTTCTCCATCCTGAACAGCTTGCCCTGAGCCTTGAGGTCGAGGCAGATTTCCACGTCAAGTGTGGGAGTGTCGTCGTCAGCTTCGGGATTATAGGCATTCTTCACGTACTTGCCCTGCCACTTGGCGTATGCCTCGCGGTCGACACGTTCATCAACGAACTTCGGGTCAATATCCTCAAGCAGGAAGAAGCGGCCGCGAAGATCGACCATCGGGCGAATGTTCCCGTCCTTGTCGATAAGGGTCATTGCGGGCACGCCATTGAGCTGAGACACGCGTTTGTCGTCGGCACCGAATGTGCCGGCGATGTGTACTATGCCCGTACCGTCGTCGGTGGTGACATAGTCGCCGGGGATGACACGGAACGCACCCTCCCCCGGGTTCATCCAGGAGATAAGCTGCTCATAGTGCATGCCTGTCAGGTCAGAACCCTTGCAAGCTGCCACAACCTGATACGGCACAGCCTTGTCTCCGGGCTTGTAGGCGTCGAGAGGCAAAGCCGGGTCGACGCCACGGAAGATGCTGCCGAGCAATGCAGTAGCGACTACAACAGTAATTTTCTCGCCGTTATAGGGATTATAGGTGCGCACGATGCTGTAATCGATCGACGGCCCCACGCAGAGTGCGCAGTTGCTGGGAAGAGTCCACGGCGTAGTGGTCCATGCCAGGAAGTAAGGTTTGCCCCACCCCGCCATTTCCGGCTTGGGATCGGTGATGAGGAACTGTGCGATGCAGGTTGTGTCCTTTACATCGCGGTAGCATCCGGGCTGATTCAGTTCGTGAGTGCTGAGGCCTGTACCTGCCATGGGCGAATACGGCTGGATGGTATAACCCTTGTACAGGTAATTTTTCTTATAGAGCTGCGAGAGGAGCCACCATACACTCTCGATGTATCGGTTGTCGTAGGTGATATAAGGATTGTCGAGGTCGACCCAGTAGCCCATCTTGTTGGTGAGCTCGGTCCACTCGCGGGTGTACTTCATCACCTCGGCACGGCAGGCGGCGTTATAGTCGTCCACGCTGATTTTCGTGCCTATGTCTTCCTTCTTGATTCCGAGGTTCTTCTCAACTCCCAGTTCCACAGGCAGACCGTGCGTGTCCCATCCGGCCTTGCGCATCACCTTGTAGCCGCGCATGGTCTTGTAGCGGCAAATCATGTCCTTGATGGTTCGGGCCATGACGTGGTGTATGCCGGGCTTGCCGTTGGCCGATGGCGGCCCCTCGAAGAAGACGAACGAGGGCGCGCCCTCGCGTGCGGCGAGAGTGCGGCGGAAAAGGTCGCCGGCGTTCCAGTCGGCAAGCATGTCGCGGTTCACTTCCGGAAAGTTGACGCCGCTATATTCCTTGAATCTCTTCATTATATGGAATTAAAGGTGAGAAGAAACGTGATTTGAAAAAGAATGAAGGGTGCGTCAGCTTTGATGGCTAACACACCCTCCTGTGCTCTAAAGGGAACATCCGAGGCTGTAGCCCGGACATCCGCATGTGTGCGGCCTAAGCCGCCCGCGGCTGCGGATTATTCTGCGGCAGCTTCCTCGGCGGGAGCTTCAGCCTCTGCCTCTGCTTTTGCAGCGGCCTCGGCCTCAGCCTTGGCTGCGGCAAGTTCGGCTTTCTTTTTGGCCACGAGTTCTGCCTTGGCGGCATTCTTGGCCTGCTCTTCCTCGAGACGTGCGGCGGCAGCCTTCTGGCTGTTGTCGGCCATAGAAGCCTTGAATGCAGCGACCTTGGCTACCTTCTTAGCCTTCCATTCGTCGAAACGACGCTGAGCTTCAGTCTCGTCGAAAGCGCCTTTCTTGACACCACCCTGAAGGTGCTTCATGAGGAGGACGCCCTCGTTGGAGAGGATTGTGCGCACTGTATCGGTGGGTTGAGCACCGACGTTAACCCAATACAAAGCCCGTTCGAAGTTGAGAGTAATTGTAGCAGGATTAGTGTTCGGATTATAGGAACCTATCCTCTCAATAAATCTACCATCTCGTGGTGCCCTGCTGTCGGCGATAACAATAGGATAGAACGCATAGTTCTTACGACCATGACGTTGCAATCTAATCTTTGTTGCCATAAAAGTTAATAAATGAGTTGTTTGTTGGTTTTGTATTGTTTTTGCGGCACAAAGGTAGGAATTATTTTCGGTTTAGCCAAACTTTTTCCGAATATTCGCTTGCATTGCGCTCCTGCTTCCCTTCTTTTTCGATCAGAACTTCTGCACGAGAATATCGGCTTATTCCTCAAAAGCCTTGCAATTGATGTGCCTGCCGGTGATTTCCTCAAGAAAGTCGATGCGCATAACCGTCAGCAAATCCCTGGTGTACTCGTAAAGCAGCCCCTTATAGTGGGCCACGTCCTCACAGTTGGAGCCGGTGATTCGTTCCCACAAAGTTATCCTTTTTGCTTTCTTATAGGCATCTTCTATCCCTTCGACATCGTCTTCGGTCATCATCTGCCGTAATTTCTGTTCTTCAAGCACCAAAGGAGTATCGGAGTACTCCTTCCACAATTCCGCAAGATAGTCGCGGAACTCGGCTTCTATTCTGAGTGGAAGTTCCTTGGGGTACGCGTCAATCGACTCATCGCATTCACCGGCAGCTTCTTTACCGAAATTGCCAAAATATTTCTCAAGCAATTCCTGCTCTTTCTCCTTACAGATAATCTCAATGTCGCTCTTCATGACGAATCAGTTTAGCGGCAGACCGCAATTGGAACAGAAACGCGCATTCGCAGGAAGTTTCGCTCCGCAGTTAGTACAGAATTTTGCCTGACCGGACACCGGCGGAACCGTAGCGGAGGCTCCACCCGTGTATGCACACCCTCCGGAATTCTCCATGATTACTGCCTGTGCGGCGGCAAGGGCCTTATCATCCAGGCTGGACTGCTGAACAAGCCCCCATATCTGGGTCAGAAGAACCGGCCATGCAAAAAACAACATGATGACAGTAGGGATAGCCTGCTGACCGAAAATTCCGACTCCGGCCTCAAAATCTATTGTGTTGTCCTGCGGCACGAGAGTGATCTTGAGCGCGGTCTTCATACCGAGCACGGCCTTGAAAAATCCGCCTTTGGTTACCGAGATGTCCACACCTCCGCTTATCAGGTCCTCGCGGTTGATTTCGTAACCGTCGGCAGCGAATTCCCGACAGATTCTGTCGGCTATTGCCGGTATGAGTGAATGGCTGCCGTTAAGAACGGCTTTGGTATTAAATGCTCCCATGATTATTTGCAAAGGTCCTGAAGTTCGTAATGATGATATACCGCGAAGAGTACGCCCATCTCGGTAATGGCCTCAAGAATGGCGTTCTGCTGCTCGGCGGTGCACATGGTCTGTAGCTTACGGAGCGCGGCGATGGTTGCCTCTGCCTGGTCTTTAAGTTCCTTGTCGGTAACCACACCATCTTCCATGATGGCCTTGTAAGAAGGATTGGCAGCAACAATATCAGCGATATTGAGCATCCCCTGTTCGTCAAAAAGTGTCTGCATGATGATGTTATTTCAGTTTTGCACCGCAGTAGCGGCAGTATCCCCATGTCGGGTCAACAGGTTTATGACAGTCAGGGCAACAGCTTTGCGGCAACGCCGAAAGGTTGTTTTTTATATTTTGATACTGCCGGCTGTTGCCCCATTTGCGTATCTCGCGCACACGCACGGCTGCAAAAGGATGGCTCTGGCCCATGATGGCATAAATCTGAAGAGCTTTATTCCATGTTCCGCCGTTGCGGATAGATTCATATATGTCGGCCTGACGTGCCCATTCCTCGACATTGACGTTGCCGGTTATGGCCCTTGGACCTCCCGACAGCCTCACCATGACTTTCGATACGGTTTCAGGATCGGTTATTATGGCTCCGGCACGGTCGCATGAAAGCTCGCTTTTGCGTTGCCAGTAAAGGAGCGCGAATTTTATGGGAGCAGTGAGCATGCCTAAGAAGCCCAGGGCGTCAGCGCCGCTGATGAGCAGGTTGGCCATGTTGTGGTATAACACATGCCGGCAAAGGATGTGCCCGCATTCGTGCGCAAGCACCGCATCGAGTTCGTCGTCGCTGAGCATTTCGACAAGGCCCGATGTCATTGTTATGAATATCTGAGTGTCACCGAAAGTATATGCGTTGGGCATCGGGTTCATCTCAAGATAAAACTCCGGTTCCGGAATCCCGAGTCTGGCACAGATTGGCGGCAGATGGTGATACAATTCGGGCAGCTGAGTCTCGGAAAGCCTGATATTGGACGCCATATTGGTGCCGTAGAACAGCTTTTCGTAACCAAGCGCATAAAACTTCTTCACGAGAGTCGGAAAACCGGGAATGCTTTCCAACTGCCGTAAAGCAGCAGCGTCTTCGGGATGTATAAATTCTGATGGCTTCATAACGAGAGGTTTATATTTTCAAGCAAGTTCGTCTCTGTTCGGCGTTCCATACCGGTCCATTCTTAACATGGAATCTGTCAACGACTTTACGTATCTACGCAGATATCTGAATCCAAGCAGGAACGCGATAAGTATCCAGCAGCTCAAATTTTCATTTATCCCCATTGAGAAACAAAATGTGTCGTATAGTCCATGGACAATTATTGGAAGGATTAGGGACGCAGTCAGATAAAATTTCCGATTGCGCCTATCGAACCACCCCAGCGAGAAGAACGCACCCATTATTATCGCAAAGAAATAATGGGCCGGAACAGACAGCAATGCCCGGGATACACCTACGGCAAACCATCCGTCCTCCGCACCAAAAAGGTATAGAATATTTTCAAGACCAGCAAACCCCATACCGATACATACGGCATACACAATGCCATCAAACATCTCGTCGAAATGCCTGCAACGTCTGGCTAAAAACAGCAAAGCGGCAAACTTCAGACCCTCCTCGGGAATTGCGGCACTGACAAACGATGAAAGAAACGCACCCATAAATGTATCGGCCTGAATGTCCGGCAAGCAAAGATACCCGAGCAGCAACACCGCCGGACCGACAAGAACACCCAATCCCACAGCGGCCATAAGCCAGCCTGTCGGCTCGGGATGTCTGTCTTTCCGAATCATGACGACCGCCAATATTATGGCCGGCGCCAGAGCAGCCAGTATCTTCAGATATATTTCAGTCATGTTCAAGAATTTGCCCGATTCACTTGGTCTGCATCTCTACCAGACGGCGATAATATCCGCCGAGTGCCATCAGCTCGTCGTGCGAGCCACGCTCCACAATCCGTCCCTCGTGCATCACACATATCATGGAGGCGTTGCGTATGGTGCTGAGACGATGGGCTATCACCAGCGTGGTGCGGTTCTGCATAAGGCGTTCCAGAGCCTGCTGCACGAGCACCTCGCTCTCGGTGTCGAGCGCCGAAGTAGCCTCGTCAAGAATGAGCACGGGCGGATTTTTAAGTATGGCGCGCGCTATGCTTATGCGCTGGCGCTGGCCGCCTGAAAGGCGGCAGCCACGGTCGCCTATGACCGTCTGATAACCCAGTTCCGACTCCATGATGAAGTCGTGAGCATTAGCTATACGGGCGGCATTTTCCACCTCCTCCATTGTGGCATGCTCAACTCCGAAGGTTATATTGTTGTAGAACGTATCGTTGAAAAGTATGGCATCCTGATTGACATTGCCCATGAGCGAACGGAGGTCGTGTACACGAAGATCGCGGATGTCTATGCCGTTGATAGTGATGCTACCGGACGACGGGTCATAGAATCGTGGCAACAGATCGGCCAATGTGCTTTTGCCGCTTCCGCTTTGCCCTACAAGAGCAACCGTGCTGCCCACAGGGATATGAAGGCTGACACCGTTTATCACCTGACGCTCGCCATAGCTGAAGCACACGTCATTATAGTCTATACTGCGGACATCGGCCGGCAGCGGCACGGACGACTTGGGGTCCTTTATGGGATTGTGCGCATTGAGAATGACGTCGACACGCTGCATCGACGCGAGCCCCTTCTGTATGCTGTAGGCTGCCTTACTCAAATCCTTGGCGGGATTGATAATCGAGTAGAATATCACCATATAATATATGAATGCTGCCGCATTCATATTCGAATAGCCGGAAAGGATAAGAGTACCGCCGAACCACAGCACGATAGCGATGGCAGCCGTGCCGAGAAACTCACTCATGGGATGCGCGAGCGACTGACGCCGTGCCACTTTGTTGCTCAGCACATAGAAACGCTGATTCTCGGCCTCGAAACGCCGGCGCACTTTAGCTTCAGCATTGAAAGCCTTGATGATGCGCAAGCCCCCGAGTGTTTCCTCTATGTTGCTCATGAGCACACCCCACTGCGTCTGGTTCTCAAGCGATTTACGCTTGAGCTTCTTTCCGACATTACCCATGACTGCACCGGCAATAGGCAACAGCACAAACACAAACACCGTCAGCTGCCAGGATATGACGAGCATGGCTCCCACACACACGATTATCATCACGGGATTCTTGAACATCATGTCGAGGGAGGCCATCACCGAGTTCTCAATCTCGGCAACGTCGCCACTCATGCGCGCCATAATATCGCCCTTGCGTTCAGTAGTGAAAAAGCCTATAGGCAGACGCGTGATTTTGTCATACAGATAGTTGCGTATATCCCTCACGATGCCTGAACGCAGCGGGATGATAAAGTAGGCGCTCAGATAGGTGGCGCCGGTCTTGAGCGCCGTCATGAACACGAGCAACGCCGCAAGCAATGCCAACGTGCTGCTTTGGCCGAAGTGACTTATGGACTCCTGCGTATAATAATAGAAATTATTGACTACTACCTCCTTCATACTTCCGTCGGCGAGGCTCATATAGGCATAATTCCCCTCGCTGATGCCGAAAAGCATCTCAAGAATTGGAACAATGAGCGCGAATGAAAAAAGAGTGAGTATCGCCGCAAGAATATTGAACAGAATATTCAGGGCAAGGTATTTCTTATACGGAGGAACAAATCGCCTGAGCAGGCTCCAGAAATCTTTCATTATACTGTGTTTGAACTGCAAAGTTACGGAATTGATTCCTAACTTACAAACGACATACAAAAAAACGCAGCGCCACGGATGCGGACATCCCGACGCTGCGGCATATATAACTTCAAATAAATCAGAACAGGCTCCAGCTTACGGTGAGGCCGGCCATCACGATGGAAACCATCGACATGAGCTTGATAAGGATATTGAGCGAGGGACCGGATGTGTCCTTGAAGGGGTCGCCGACGGTGTCGCCGGTGACTGTGGCCTTATGTACCTCGCTGCCCTTGCCGCCGAAGTTGCCTTCCTCCACATACTTCTTGGCATTATCCCACGCGCCGCCGGAGTTGGCCATGAATATGGCGAGAACGAAGCCGGCGCTGAGGCCGCCGACGAGCAGACCGAGTACGCCGGGCACGCCGAACACGAGGCCCGTAAGAATGGGAGCCACAATGGCGAGCAACGACGGAAACACCATCTCGCGCTGTGCGCCTTTGGTTGAAATCTGCACACAGCGGGCGTAGTCAGGCTCTGCCTTGCCTTCGAGTATGCCTTTTATCTCATGGAACTGACGGCGCACTTCCTCCACCATGTGCTGGGCGGCACGTCCCACGGCGTTCATCGTAAGACCGCAGAACAGGAAAGCCATCATGGCACCGATGAACATGCCGGAGAGAACCTTCGGGCTCATAAGATTCACCTCGTAGAGAGTCATGAAGTCAAGGAAACTCATTTCATGAATATGAACCACATGGTCGCCTATCTGAATCATCGTCTCGCCGAGGCGCTCCAGACCGATGCGTATCTCCTCGATATAGGATGCGAGGAGCGCCAGACCCGTGAGAGCCGCTGAACCGATGGCAAAACCTTTGCCGGTGGCGGCCGTGGTGTTGCCCAGCGAATCGAGAGCATCCGTACGGCGGCGCACCTCCGCACCCAGGCCACTCATTTCGGCATTGCCTCCGGCATTGTCGGCAATCGGGCCATATGCGTCGGTGGCAAGGGTGATTCCAAGAGTCGAAAGCATGCCCACGGCAGCTATGCCGATGCCGTACAGGCCCATGGCGACGTTGCCGAAATCGAAACCTGCGGCAAACCAATAGCTCAGGATTATGCCGGCCACAACGGAAAGCACGGGAATAGCAGTCGACACCATGCCGAGGCCTACTCCGGAGATAATGACGGTAGCCGGTCCGGTCTTGCCGCTTTCGGCAAGCTTTTTCGTCGGTTTATAGCTCTGCGAAGTGTAATACTCAGTGCTCCTGCCGATAACGATGCCCACAAGCAGACCGACAACCACGGAACAGCTTACGAGAGCCCAGTTGTCAAGACCGAGAAGCCAAAGAATCAGGAATGTGGTGCCTACGATAAGCACGGAGCTGATATTGGTACCCAGCGACAGCGAGCCGAGCAGATCCTTCATGGTGGCGTCCTCCTTGGTGCGAACGCAGAAAATACCGAGGATGGAAAGCAAAATGCCGACGGCGGCAATGAGCATCGGCGCAACTACGGCCTTATACTGCATCACGACATCGCCCGACAGCAGATAGGCAGCAGCACCGAGTGCCGATGTGGCGAGAATGGAGCCGCAATATGACTCGTACAGGTCGGCGCCCATACCGGCTACATCGCCCACGTTGTCGCCCACATTGTCAGCGATAGTTGCGGGATTGCGGGGGTCGTCCTCCGGGATTCCGGCCTCAACCTTACCCACAAGGTCGGCGCCCACGTCGGCAGCCTTGGTATAGATGCCGCCGCCCACACGGGCAAACAGAGCCTGCGTGGATGCACCCATGCCGAAGGTAAGCATTGTGGTGGTAATCATCGCCAGTTTTGCGGTACCGGGCAGATCGACAAGCCAGTCAAGGAGCAGATACCAGAAGGAGATGTCGATAAGGCCCAGGCCCACGACTACAAGACCCATGACGGCGCCGCTGCGGAATGCCACGCGCAGGCCACGGTTGAGCGACGAGCGTGCCGCATTGGCTGTACGGGCTGAAGCATACGTGGCGGTTTTCATGCCGAGGTAACCTGAAAGGCCTGAGAAGAAGCCGCCGGTAAGGAATGCCACAGGCACCCAGGGATTCTGCAACTGGAATCCGTAGGCCATTATGGAGAACAACACCACAAGGGCGAGGAACACGCAGCCTACAATCTTGTATTGCTGCTTGAGATAGGACATGGCGCCTTTGCGCACATGCGAAGCTATACGCTTCATCAGGTCGGTGCCCTCCGACTCACGCATCATCTCGCGGTAGAAATACCAGGCGAGCAGAAGCGCCACGACAGCCGAAGCGGGTACCAGCCCAAAAACGGGGTTTGTCATACGGTATGGTATTAGAAATAATGTGATTTGGATTTTACTCTACAAAGGTATAAATTTTTTTGCAAAGGAACTTGTCACAAAAACACAAAAAGAGCATGGCGGCGACTCCTTTTTTTTGGAGGAATCGCCGCCATGCGGTATTATATGGTAAATATTTATCTCTTACAGCAGTTCCACGCTGCGGCGCACAAAGGCCGTAAGGCTCTCGCCGCGGAGCAGTCCGGCCTGAAGCAGGGCAAGGTCGATTATCTGCTTTACCACCGGCTGAGTCGAAGCATAGTCGGCGATAAGTTTTTCCTGCTCGGCTCGATGGTCGGCCACAGCTTTTTCCAGCTCCTTGACTCGCTGTTCGTCCTCGGCCGAAAGCTTGCCCTCGGGAGCGTCCTTACGCAGTTGGCTGATAGTGGCGTTATCGCTGTCGATGGCTTCTACAAGCGGCTTTACTTTCTCGTCAAGTGCCTTTCCGTTCTCCTCCACGATGCGCTTCACAAGCGGATGCTCCGTGTTCACGACAACGTTGTAGCTGTCGGGCAGCTCGGCATAGAAGTCCATGCCGGGCTGCATAGCAGCCATAGCTTTCATTCGCGTCATGTACTCGTTCTGGGTGAGCATGGCGGGCATAGCATCCTGACCTACGGCTTCGAGTTCCACCATGAACTGGGCCTTTTTCACGTCCGGAAGCTGCGAACGGAATACCGAGCTGAGCTCGTTCACCTGCAGGGCATCCAGTCCGGTACCCTTCTTCTCGCCCTTGTCGATGATGCTTTCCACGCTGCCGCTGTCCACGCGCACAAGGCGTGTCTTCTCCTGCTTCTGCTCTATGAGCCCGACGAAGTGCGAGTCGAGGCGTCCGTCCATCTGGAGCACGCTGTATCCGCGCGCCGTCGCTGCCTGAATGTAGTTGTACTGAGCCTCAGGGTCAGTTGTGTATAGGTATATCACATCCCCGTTGCGGTCGGTCTGCTCGTCCTCCACGAGTTTGCGGTATTCCTCGAAAGTGAAGTAATGGCCCTCGGTATCGCGCAGCAGGGCGAACTTCATGGCGGCATCGCAGAACTTCTCGTCGGTGAGCATACCGTACTCGATGAAGATCTTGATGTCGTCCCACTTCTTCTCGAAGGCGGCACGGTCGGCCGTGAAGAGTTCCTGAAGGCGCGACGACACTTTCTTTGTGATGTAGCCGGAAATCTTCTTGACGGCAGTGTCGCTCTGAAGGTAGCTGCGCGACACGTTAAGAGGAATGTCCGGCGAGTCGATGACGCCTTGCAGAAGCATCATGAACTCGGGTACCACTCCTTCGACACTGTCGGTGACGAACACCTGGTTGCAGTAGAGCTGTATGCGGTTCTTTGTCACCTCGAAGTTGTCCTTGAGCTTGGGGAAGAACAATATGCCGGTGAGCGTGAAAGGATAATCCACGTTCAGGTGAATCCAGAACATCGGGTCGTCCTGGCCCGGATAGAGTTCATGATAGAATGCGAGATAGTCCTCGTCCTTGAGGTCGGCCGGCTTTTTCAGCCACAGCGGCGCTGTGGCGTTGACTACGTTGTCGCGGTCGGTGTCCTGCATCTTGCCGTCCTTCCATTCCTGCTGCTTGCCGCTGATGACGGGCACCGGGAGGAATCGGCAGTATTTCTTGAGCAGTGTGTCGATGCGCTGCTGTTCAAGGAACTGTTTGCTCTCGTCGTCGATATAGAGGATAATGTCGGTACCGCGGTCGCTGCGGTCGCCCTTCTCCATGGTGTATTCAGGCGAGCCGTCGCAGCTCCAGCGCACGGGTTCGGCACCCTCCTTGTAGCTCAGAGAGTTTATGACAACCTTACGGGCAACCATAAAGGCCGAATAGAATCCGAGGCCGAAGTGACCTATGATATTGTTGGCGCTGTCCTTATATTTTTCGAGGAATTCCTCGGCGCCCGAGAAGGCAATCTGGTTGATGTACTTGTCAAGGTCGTCGGCATCCATGCCTATGCCGCGGTCGCTGACGGTGAGCGTGCCGGCCTCCTTGTCGATGGTGACGCGTACGTCAAGTTCGCCCAACTCGCCCTTGAATTCGCCGAAACCGGCGAGAGTACGGAGTTTCTGCGTGGCGTCTACGGCATTGCTGACGAGCTCACGCAGGAAAATCTCATGGTCGCTGTAAAGGAATTTCTTAATTACGGGGAATATGTTCTCAGTAGTTACCCCAATTTTACCTGTTTGCATATCTTGTGAATTTATTTTTCTATTTATACACAACATATGTGCAAAAAAAATGCCACATACGAAATGTGACATTTTTCCTTAAATATCCTTAATCCCGACTGCCAAATTGTCGGAGTATGTCAGCCTACAAGGGATGATACTCCACAAAAGCCTCCATAGCCTCGTAGCTGGCAAGGCCGAGAGAATCGTACAGAGCAGCCGTTGCGCGGTTGCGGTCTTCGGCGCGCTGCCAGAACAGACGGTCATCATCACCGAGGAAGGGAGCGTTCTCCATCTGGCTCTGATGTTTAAGGATGCTGTTGCGCTTGAAGCGCAGTTCCTCGGGGCTGATAGGCACGGCCATCTCGATGTGGTCGATCTCCCACTCTGCCCAGGCGCCGCGATACATCCATATGCGGCAGTCCTTCATCCACTTTTCGCCTTTGAGCTCGTCGATGGCGGCAAGCACGGCATCGGTGCAGACGCGGTGTGTGCCGTGCGGGTCGGCCAGGTCGCCCGCCACGAATATCTGGTGGGGCTTCACCTCCTGAAGCAGGGCTTTCACGATGTTCACATCTTTTTCGGTAAGGTCGCCCTTCTTGATGGTACCGGTCTCGTAGAACGGCAGACGCAGGAAATGGATATGATCGGGCTTCACGCCTATGTAGTTGCAGGCGATGGTGGCCTCGGCCTGACGTATCATTGTCTTGATTTCGCGTATCTCCTTAGAGTCGACGTCGCCGGCCGATGTCTTGGTATTGACGAACTCGCGTACGCTCTTGGAGAGATCGTTGTACTGCTCGACATCGAATCCGAACATCGGCGCGATCTTGTCCATCATCATGAAGTAGCGCATCATGTCTTCGTCGCCGACTGCGATATTGCCGGAGGTCTCGTATGCAACATGCACGTCATGCCCCTGATCCACAAGGCGCTTGAGAGTGCCGCCCATGCTGATGACATCATCGTCGGGATGCGGCGAGAACACAATCACACGCTTCGGGAACGGCTTTGCGCGCTCCGGACGGTATGTGTCGTCTGCGTCGGGTTTGCCGCCGGGCCAACCGGTGATGGTGTGCTGAAGTTCGTTGAACACCTTGATGTTCACGTTATAGGCCGAACCATACAGCGCCACGAGTTCGCCGAGGCCGAAATCGTTGTAATCACGGTTCGTGAGCTTCAGTATAGGCTTGCCGGTCTGCTGGCAGAGCCACACTATGGCGCGGCGAATCAGCTTGTCGGTCCAGTCGCAGCTTGTCACCTTCCATGGATGCGAGATGCGGGTCAGGTCGGAAGCAGCCTGCAAGTCGAGCGCTATGCGGGCATGATTATGCAGTTGCAGGAACGATGCCGGCACATTCTCCGTAACCGGGCCCTCCATGGCTTCGGCCACCACACCGGCACGGTCCTCGCCCCATGCCATAGTCATGACACGCGACGAATGCAGAATATTGCCGAGGCCGAGCGTTATGGCCGTAGTCGGCACACTGTCCACGTTGTATTCCTTCTTGATGCGGTGGCGGGTCTCAGGCGAAAGCAGCACCAGACGGCATACACTG
Source organism: uncultured Porphyromonadaceae bacterium (assembly GCA_900550395.1). Classification (GTDB taxonomy): domain Bacteria; phylum Bacteroidota; class Bacteroidia; order Bacteroidales; family Muribaculaceae; genus CAG-873. Next base: position 55,434 of record URSD01000002.1, read on the forward strand.
GTTGAGAGCGATCCGGGCTGATTGAACCCGAGGTCGCCCTGCGGACCAACCTCACAGAGGGTAAGGTCAAGGCCGCCGCAATCGGCTATCTGCTGCTCATACTCCACACAATACCCGAAGATGTCCTCACGGTTCACATTGGGCGAGAAGCTGTGAATATTCTCCGGACGGATATTCACTTTGTCGAGAAAGACCTCATGCAGACGCTGCAATGTTGAAATGGCGCAGCCCTCCATGGGGAAGAACTCGCTCAGATTGAACACCACAACACGGTCGAACGACACTTCTCCACGCTCATACATGTCAATCAGATGCGCATATACGGAATGGGTCGCACGACCGGCACCCAGTGCTATCACACAGCGGTTCTTTGCTGCTATGCACTTCTTCATCAGCTCCACGACGTGGCGCGCGAGGTAAGCGCTGCCCTCGTTCATGTTCTCAAAGATGCGGGTATAGATTTTCTCCTCGCGGCGTAAGGCTGCCAGCTCAAGATCGTTAGCCGGTGCAAAATAACGCTTCGGGATTCGCTCAAGACTGATTTGTGAGCTAAGATTTGTTTTCATGTCGGCGATTTTTGGTTTCCGTTTTATTTTTGATGCAAATGTACAAATATTATAGGGAGAATAGCATCATAAAATATTAAAATAATGTTTATAATTCTTAAATTATATATAATCATCTATTTAACTAAGAAGCCGCCCCGGGTGAGACCGAAGCGGCTTCTTTAGATTAGAGAAAGTGGGAATGGATTTATTCCTCCGTTACGCTATCAGCCGGCGGGAGCAAAAGTACAGAGCCTGCTTCCGCGGACGTCTCCGGTGTAGCATTTGCTCCAGCCCCGGTAGCCGGCAAAGTTTTTTTCGCTCTACTGCGGCGACGTTTTTTGGGTGCGGATTCCGGTGCGGCCTCAGTTTCGCTTTCAGAAGACAAGACTTCAGCAATAGGCTCCGAGACCGGCGACTCCGGAGAGAAAGCTTCAGTCTCGTTCTCAACCTTGGCTTTGGAGCGACGTCGACGGGATTTCTTGGCAGGGGCCTCATCTTTTTCTGCAGAGGTCTCAACTTCCGCGTTTTCAACCTCCGGCTCTACCACAGGTGTCACATTGTCGCTTGCAACGATTGAGTCAGATGACTGTGCAGACTCACGGACGGATGAAGCACTGGCCGGAGTTTCGGCTGCCTTCAAAGCTGCCAGAGCTGCGTTTTCAGCAGCCTTTTTCCGGCGTTCGCGGCGCTTTTTGCTCTTCGACATCGGCGCAACAGGCTCGCTGTCGGATGCAGCTTCTTCTCTTGGCGACTCCTCACGAACTGGAGTTGCGGCATCTGCATCCGGCTTCTTCTTGCGTTGCACAGGCTTGTCGGCTGCCAAATCGGTATCCTGTCTTGAATTCTTAAGCTCGCGCTTTTCGGCCGTCGATGCGTTCATGTCCTTGGCCTCTTTCAGATCAAGTTCCTTACCATCGCGGTTGACAACTCTGTACTGAAGATAGGCAAGCGACTCATCGGCCACAATCTTGAACTTTCCGCCCAAACGCCGGCGCCACTTAGCATAGATACTCATAAGCCAGCCACGCTTGAGGTAACCCTCGACATAAGGATGAACGTACATCACAAAATCGCTGAGACCCATGTGATTAACGAGAGTATCAAGTTTGTCGTAAAGCGTGTCTGTGAACAGCAGAGAAGGCTGAACCTCACCTCGGCCGAAACATGACGGACACACCTCCTCGGTGTGTATGTCAAGAACGGGACGCACACGCTGACGCGTAATCTGCATCAGTCCGAATTTGCTCAGCGGCAGGATGTTGTGACGCGCACGGTCGTTAGCCATGATTTCGCGCATGTGGTCGTACAGTTCCTGACGGTGTTCGGCCTTGGCCATGTCAATAAAGTCAACCACGATTATGCCGCCCATATCGCGCAGTCGCAGCTGACGGGCAATTTCGTCGGCAGCCCTGAGGTTCACCTCGAGAGCGTTGCTCTCCTGATCGGCCGACGCGCGGCTGCGGTTTCCGGAATTGACATCTATGACGTGCAGAGCCTCGGTATGTTCTATTATTATGTATGCACCGGAGCGAAACGACACAGTCTTGCCGAACGACGACTTGATCTGCCTTGTGATACCATAATGATCGAACACGGGCACGTCATCCTGATACAGCTTGACTATATCAACACGGTCAGGCGCTATGAGCTGCACATACTTCTGTATCTGACGGAACACTTCGGGGTCATTGACCACTATACTTTCAAACGACGGGCTGAACACATCGCGCAACATGCCCACAATGCGGCTCTCCTCTTCAAAAATGAGTGCCGGCGGCTCGGCGCGTCTTGCCTTCTCGAGCATGTCGTTCCAGCACTGCACCAGAGTGTTCAGTTCGTTATTGAGTTCGGCCACACGCTTGCCTTCTGCCGAAGTGCGTATGATGACGCCGAAATTTTTGGGCTTTATGCTGGCCATGAGCTGACGCAGGCGTACTTTCTCCTCCGTGCTGGTGATTTTCTGCGATATGGAAATTTTGTCGCAAAAGGGTATCAGCACCATGTAACGGCCGGTAAAAGTGATTTCCGAAGTCAGCCTCGGGCCTTTCGATGAAATAGGTTCCTTTACGATCTGCACGAGCATCTGTCGGCCCGTTTCAAGCACATCGCTCACCGAACCGGTCTTAGGAATCTCCGGCTTCAGCTTCATCTTGCTGAGTACCGGCGGATTTTTAGGATTGTCCAGCGTCTGCTGCACGAAGTCGGAATAGCTTGCGAAGTGCGAGCCAAGGTCAAGGTAATGGAGGAATGCATCCTTTTCGTAACCCACATTGACAAACGCGGCGTTCAACCCCGGCATCAGCTTCTTCACTTTTGCCAGGTAAATGTCGCCGACAGCATAAGCGATGTTGCGCGCCTCCTTCTGCAAGGAAACGAGCCTTGAATCCTCCAGCAATGCAATCTGCACCTCGGAGGCTTTCACATCAACGATTAATTCACTTTTCATTTGACGGCGGGTGTGTGATGGATGGGAACAGGGGGCGGAGAACCCGGTCACTCGGGCACTCCACTCGCAGGGAACATCCCCTGCGACTTCAATAACAAAAGGACAAATCTCACGGACGGCATGGCCGTTGCCGGCCGCTGCGACCGTGAGTTAAGTCCTTTTATGTCCGAACGGTGTCGAACCATTACGAACGGTCACCTACAGAAGCTTACTTCTTCTTGTGACGGTTCTTTCTCAGGCGTTTTTTACGCTTGTGGGTGGACATCTTGTGTCCTTTTCTTTTCTTTCCGTTGGGCATAACTCTGATGCTTTATGGGGGTTAAACTATAGATGGGGACGGCTTGCCCAGCAATATCGGCGGGCAGCCATAAAGAGGCTTGATTATTTCACATCCTGCATGAACACCTTGGCAGGCTTGAATGCGGGGATTTTGTGTTCGGGGATGACAATAGTGGTGTTCTTGGAGATGTTGCGTGCTGTTTTCTCGCTGCGGGTCTTCACGATGAAGCTACCGAATCCGCGGAGATACACGTTTTCACCATTGGCAAGGGAGTCCTTCACGATTTCCATGAATTTTTCGATTGTCTCCAGAACGGCGGCTTTGTCCACGCCTGTTGTCTTGGAGATTTCGTTTACGAGATCTGCTTTGGTCATTTCGGTTTATTTTTGTAGAAATGTTGTTGATTTAAAGTGCAATAGGTCGCGGCGCCGGGCGTCGCTCATTTTGCAAGTGCAAATATCGGTATTTTTTTTTAACTGACAGCTATTTTATTGTGTTTTTTTTTCATTATCTCCTGCAATAAAACTTTTATGCGGCGTTTTTTTGCAATTTTCGGCCGGAAATTTCGGATTCCCGCGATTATTGCTTATATTTGGGGCATAATACCCGCCCCGATGTATCTCGTCATACTTCCTTCCGTCGCCGGCCGCCAGTTGCCGTTTTTCCTTGCCGCCGAGGAATGGATAGCCACACACATGCCGGATGACAAAAGCTACTTCTTTGCGTGGCAGGTAGCGCCCACTGTAATCTGCGGACGCAATCAGGACATGGCTGCGGAGGTAGATCTTAACTTCTGCCGTGAGCACGGCATAGAGGTGTGGCGCCGCAAAAGCGGCGGAGGTGCCGTGTATGCCGACGGCAACAATATTATGTTCAGCTACGTCGGGCCGCGCACGTCAGTACAGGATGCTTTCGGCATCTACACTTCTAAAGTAGTGACGGCTCTCCGTTCGCTCGGTCTGGATGCGACGGCGTCGGGCCGCAACGACATCTGCATCGGCGACCGGAAAGTGGCCGGCAATGCGTTTTTGCAGGCAGCCGACCGCAATATAGTACACGGCACGATGCTCTTTGATGCGGACACGGCCACCATGTCGCAGGCTTTGACGCCGGCACGCGCCAAACTGGAATCGAACAAGGTCAAGAGCGTTCCGGCACGCATAACAACGGTTCGCCGCCACAGACCGGACCTCACGCTCGGACAGTTCATGGAATGCGTCATAAGCCACGTGTGCGACAGCGGCACCATCAGCATACCGGCCGCCGCACTGCCGGAAATAGAAGCTATCGAGCGCACTTACCGGCGCCGGGAATTCCTTATGGACGGGAAAACACACTCCGGCAGGCAGACCGGGCGCATACATTCGGCAGGCACTGTGAACCCCTGCGTCACAATGTGCGACGGCATCATACAGGACGTCCGCATCGAAGGCGACTTTTTCTGCGGAGATCAACTTGCGCAGACGCTGGCCTCTTTGCGTGGAATGCCGTCCGACATCACACACATCCGAAAAATTCTCGGCGAAGAAACACTTATTGCCGGTCTGTCCAACGATACGCTCGCGCGCATCATTGCCGAAGCCGCCGGTTGAGACATATCTTGAATGCCTTAAATTCTCATACATTATTTATATAGATGGAAAACCTGAAAACAACACCACTTCATTCACGCCACATCGAGGCCGGAGCTGTCATGAGCCCGTTCGGCGGTTTCGACATGCCTATAGAGTACGCAGGCATCGTAGAGGAACACGAAGCGGTACGCCGACGTGTCGGCATGTTCGACGTCTCGCACATGGGTGAAGTCACCGTGGAAGGCCCGGACGCCGAACGGTTCGTCAATCACATATTCACCAACGACGTAAGCCGCCTAACCGACGGCGCCATACAGTACGGAATGATGCTGTACGACGACGGTGGTACCGTAGACGACCTCCTTGTCTACCGTCAGTCGCCTCAGCGTTTCCTGCTGGTAATCAACGCGTCCAACATCGACAAGGACGTGGCATGGATAATGAGCCATACCGGCGGATTTGATGTACGCGTAAATAACGTCAGCGACATATGGGCAGAGATAGCCATACAAGGTCCCGAAGCCGAATCAACGCTGCGCGACGTCCTCGGCATCGACGCTTCGTCGCTCGGATTCTACACCTTCATCACGCTCCCCGACGGCAGCATCGTCAGCCGCACAGGCTACACCGGCGAAGACGGTTTTGAACTTTATACCACTCCGGCAGCCGCAGATGACGCCTGGATGCGTCTTATCGATGCCGGCGTGCAGCCATGCGGTCTCGGATGCCGCGACACACTCCGATTCGAGGCCGGCCTTCCGCTGTACGGCGATGAACTGTCCGAGGAAATAACACCGGTGATGGCCGGCCTCGGTATTTTCGTCAAGCTCGACAAAACCGATTTCATAGGCCGCGACGCCATCGCCGCACAGAAGGCCGAAGGACCGGCGCGCAAAATCGTAGGCCTCGAGATAGAGGGTCCGGCTATCGCGCGCCACGGATATGATGTGCTGGATCACGAAGGGAACACAATCGGAACAGTCACCACCGGCTATAGGTCGATAAGCCTCGGACGCAATCTGGCTATGGCTCTCGTCGAAAGCCGTTATGCAGCACTCGGCACAGAGCTTCAGGTGCGCGTGCGCCGCAAAACATTCCCCGCCAAAGTCATCAAAAAGAGATTCTATACACCAAACTACAAGAAATAACAGCCATGGAAAAAATCTATTATCTTCCCACCCACGAATACATCCGCGTTGAAGACGGAAAAGGATACGTAGGCATCAGCGAATATGCCGCACGCCAGCTTGGAAACGTCGTATATGTAGACATGCCTGAAGTCGACGACGAACTGACCGCAGGCGAGGAATTCGGCGCAATCGAGAGTGTGAAGGCCGCCAGCGACCTGTTCACGCCCGTCAGCGGCACCGTTATCGCCGTCAACGAAGCACTCGCCGACAATCCCCGTCTCGTAAGCGAAGACCCGATGAACCAGTGGATCATAGAAATGACTATTGAGGACCTGTCGCAGCTCGATTCCCTGCTGACTCCCGAGGCTTATGCAGAACACTGCGCCAACGAAAAACACTGAACGAATGATCCAGCATCCCTATCTGCCGCATACGGAAGCCGACATAAAGGCCATGCTTGACCGCTGCGGCGCGACGTCGACCGACGATCTGTACGCCGACGTTCCGGACGCGTTGCGCATGAAGCAGCCCTACAAGTTGCCGGAAGCAATGAGCGAGACGGAACTGCGCGATTTCTTCCGGCGTATCAACAGCGACAACCGGAGGCTCACGTGCTTTGCCGGCGCGGGAGTATATCACCACGCTACTCCGGCAGCCGTCGACGAACTGCTCAGACGTTCCGAATTCCTGACAGCATACACTCCCTATCAGCCGGAAGTATCGCAGGGAACGCTTCAATACATCTTTGAATACCAGTCGGTGATGTGCTCACTGACCGGTCTTGACGTCAGCAACGCGTCGCTATACGATGGCGCTACTGCCACAGCCGAAGCCATGCTTATGTGCGTGGCCGCCTCGCGGCGCAAGAACCGTGTGCTTATCTCGGCCACGATGAATCCTATTGTAGCCAAAGTATGCGCCACGTATGCCCGATGGCATGGCATAACACTCGACACAATTCCGGAACAGAACGGCGTCACATGCCTCGAGCGTCTGCGCGAAATGCTTGTGGCCGGGAACGTGGCGGGTGTGATTCTGCCACAGCCCAACTACTACGGCATCGTGGAGGATTTCAGCGGCGTAGCCGATGAAATCCATGCCGCCAAGGCTCTGATGGTAATGAACTGTGTGGCATCTACCCTTGCAGTGCTTCGTTCGCCGGCCGAATGGGGCGCCGATGTAGCCGTAGGCGACGCTCAGTCGCTCGGCATGCACATGAACTACGGCGGCCCATATCTCGGTTACATGTGTACCACCAGAGCTCTCATGCGCAAGATGCCGGGCCGAATCGTTGGAGCCACAACCGATGCCAAAGGACAGCGCGTCTTCGTACTGACTCTTCAAGCGCGCGAACAGCACATACGCCGCGACAAGGCCACCAGCAATATATGCTCCAACCAGGGCCTGATGGCTCTCCATGTGGCAGCATATACGGCATTGCTCGGTCCGACCGGACTTCGGGAGATAAACGAGGTTGGCAGCGCCAAAGCCCATACGCTGGCCGAAAAGCTCGCACGCACGGGCATAGTCAGCCTCGCCTACCCCGGTCAGCCCTTCCTCAACGAGTTCCTGCTGCGTGTGGCCGACGGCCACACATCCCGCGAGATAATCGACAAGGCGGCCGCAGAAGGCATACTGGCAGGGGTAGAGGTCACGCCCGACCTGCTGCTGACTGCCTGCACCGAGATGCAGAGCAACGACGAGATAGACCACTTCGTCTCAATCCTAAACAGCATGCGCCATGAACAATAAATTATACGACAAGCTTATCTTCGAGCTGTCGCGTCCCGGCAGGCGCGGCTTCATGGTTAACGGAGCCAAAGACGCCGTGGGCGCCGTCGAGAATGCGCTGCCCGCGCATCTGCTCAGGTCATCACTCTCGCTCCCGGAGGCTGACGAGCCTACCGTCGTGCGTCATTATACCAATATGAGCACCAACAACTTCGGCGTCGACACGGGCTTCTATCCGTTAGGGTCGTGCACGATGAAATACAACCCTAAAATCAACGAGGCCCTGGCGACCGACGACACCCTCGCCGACATGCACCCCCTGCAACCCGCGTCAACGGCACAAGGGGCCCTGCGCACCTACGGCATACTGCAATCTGCTCTCTGCCGCATCGGAGGCATGGCCGAGTTCACGCTCAATCCCTACGCCGGAGCGCACGGCGAGCTAACAGGGCTGATGGTGATTCGCGCATACCACGCCGACCGTGGCGACAGCCTACGCACTAAGGTTATCGTGCCGGATTCGGCACACGGCACAAATCCGGCCAGCGCGGCAGTAGCCGGAATGCAGGTCGTGGAAGTGAAAAGCCTGCCTGACGGCACTGTCGACGTGGACGACCTGCGCTCCAAGCTGGACGACAGCGTGGCCGCCGTGATGATGACGAATCCCAATACCACGGGAATGTTCGAACGCCGCATTCCGGAAATCGCCGAAGCGGTACACGCCGCCGGCGCACTGCTGTACTACGACGGCGCCAACCTCAATCCCATGCTGGGAGTGGCACGCCCCGGCGACATGGGCTTCGACGTGATGCACATCAATCTGCACAAGACATTCTCCACTCCGCATGGCGGAGGCGGTCCCGGCGCAGGCCCGGTAGGCGTACGCGCCGGCCTTGAGAAGTATCTGCCCGATCCACGGGTGATACAAAAAGATAATGACAGCTTCGACGTAGTCACAGAGAGTGAATCGTCGCTGGGACGCATCTCTTTCTGGCTTGGGAACTACACGGTGCTGAGGCGCGCACTAGCCTACATCTTAAGCATGGGCGCCGAAGGCCTCATGCAGGCAGGCCCGCTGGCGACTCTGACTGCCAACTATGTCATGAACTCTCTCAAGGATCTCTACGAACTCCCCATTCCGGGACCGTGCAAACACGAATTTGTTTTCGACGGTCTGCGCGACAAATCGACGGGCGTCACCACCCTGCATGTAGCCAAACGCCTGCTCGACTACGGCTTCCATGCTCCAACCATATATTTCCCGTTGCTCTTCCACGAGTCACTGATGATAGAGCCCACGGAAACAGAGAGCAAAGACACGCTCGACGCCTTCATCGACGCCATGCGCCGCATAGCGGCCGAAGCCGCCGAGAATCCCGAACGGCTGAAACAGGCTCCGCTTCACACTCCGATGGCCCATCCCGACGAAACCGAAGCCGCAACGCATCCTCTGCTGCAATGGAAAGATTTGACGATATAATCATCGGCGCAGGCCCCGGCGGCTACGAGATAGCCGCCGAGCTTGCGGCGTCGGAGCGCAAAGTAGCTCTGATAGAAAAGGATCGCCCCGGAGGCACATGCCTCAACAGAGGCTGCATACCTACCAAATGCCTCTGCGCCACGGCAGCCATGACGCTGTCGCTGCGCGACGCTGCGGCGTTCGGCATTGATGCCGGAAACATATCCGTTGACTACGACGCCGCCCGCCAACGCATGCACGGAGTTGTAGAATCCCTGCGTTCGGGCGTAGAGACGCTTCTGGCAAAAGTGGAAACAATACATGCCACAGCGCGCATCCTCTCCGACGGCACTGTCGAAGCCGACGGGCGGCGACTCTCCGCCGACCGTGTACTCATTGCCACAGGCTCGCGTCCGGCCATACTGCCGGTGGAAGGTGCGGAACACGCACTCACCAGCGACGACCTGCTTGAGCGCGACATGCCGCTGCCGCACCGGGTCACCATCATAGGCGGCGGCGTGATAGGCATAGAATTCGCCAATATATTCAATGCACTGGGCTCCGAGGTTACAGTTGTGGAATACTGCAAGGAGATCCTGCCGACATTCGACACCGATATTTCCAAACGTCTGCGCACGACTCTGCAAGGCCGCGGCGTGAAGTTCGCGCTCGGCGCCGAAGTGACAGCTATAAGCCCCGACGGCTGTGTGCACTATCGCGGGAAGCGGGGAGATGCCTCAGTGGAGGGCGATGCTGTCGTGATGGCAGTCGGACGCAGACCGGTGTTGCCGGAAGGGCTGAAAGAGGCCGGCATTGAGCTGACACCAAAGGGATTTATCGCGGTAGACGAAGGGATACGCACCTCGCGCCCGGGATTCTACGCCGCAGGCGACGTCACCGGACTGTGCATGCTCGCACATGCCGCCACAGCACAGGCCCGCAAAGCCATGCTTGGCGAAGATGTACGACTCGACATTATCCCCTCGGCTGTATTCGCTGTACCGGAAGCGGCTATGGTCGGACTCTCAGCCGCCGACTGCACATCGCGCGGCATCGAATGTGCCACGGCACGCGGCAACTTTGCAGCCAATGGAAAAGCGCTGGCCGACGGTATGCCTGCAGGATGCGTCAAGATTGTCTACGACCCTACGACACGCAAGATTCTCGGAGTACATGTGCTTGGGCCGCACGCCTCCGACCTTGTGGCCGAGGGTGCCGCGCTGATGTATGGCGGAGTAACCGTCGACGAACTGGCAGGAAGCCTGGTGCACTCGCACCCTACTCTCTCTGAGGTGCTTCAGTCCGTCGCACGTTCGGCCGCTTCACACGAGGCGTAATTCCAGGTATCCGCGGCTGCGTGATGTTACAGGATAGTGCGATGACGCTCTTACTCCGACAGCCCACACGATTTCGTCGCCGCGGCAAAGGAGCCACACCGATCGCTTCTGTCGTACGGTCATTTTCGCATCAGAAAAGATGTCGCTGAGCAGGCGGCTGCCTCTCATGCCGAAAGGCCGGAGGCGGTCGCCGCGGCGCCATCGGCGTAGCACCCATGGCTCACCCGCCTTAAGCGCCTTGTCATCAAGGTAGGCGACCGTACGGGTTGCCTCGGGGTGAAATCCGGCGCAGCTGTCATGGTGCGTGATACTTATATGTAGCGGTTCCGTAATATCACTGTCAAGCGAAACCGGCACTTCAATTTCTGCGTCGGCGTCATCCTCGTATATTTCCAGAACGCCCCGGCTCAGCTCACCGTGCAGACCGGTGGCTGAACGGAACATGACGCCGGAACGCATAGGGTCGGCAAGCATATCCTCGACCTGCGCCATGCTGAAACCCGCCGGATGCAGAAGCTCGAACAGCAGCACCCGCGCATCCGGTTCCGCTGCGACAGCGGCTATGTCTATCCGTCCCTCGGCCGGAGAGCCATAGCGCGTGGCTGCCTCTTGCACGGCACGGTCGAAGACACCGCGGGCGTCGGCAAGCATGCGCATGCTGCGCTCCACTCCCGCCAACGCGCCGGGCAGCAATCGTTCCAGTTCCGGCAGCAGACTGTTGCGAAGGCAGTTACGACGGCAATCCAGTTCCAGATTTGTACTGTCCACGACATAATCAAGTCCGCGCTTATTCAGATATTCCTCAATCTGCGCACGGGAGCAGTCGAGTAAGGGCCTTATAACATGGTCGCGGCGATAGCTCATACCCGTAAGCCCGGCTATGCCGCTGCCCCGTGCGAGATTCAGGAAGAAAGTCTCCACATTGTCCTCCCTGTGATGCCCCACGGCCACATCGCCGGCGCGTAACGATGTCAGCAGTTCGTCGAACCATTCGTAACGCAGCCTGCGGCATGCCATCTCCAGACTCTCTCCCGTGGCCGCCATAGCCTCAGGCACATTGAAGTCCCTTACATAGAGATCGACACCGAGACGTTCGGTAAGAGCTTCTACGAAACGCATGTCGCGCATGCTTTCCTCTCCCCGAAGGTGAAAATTGCAGTGCGCGGCCACACACACATATCCCAGTTCGCACAGGCATGCGAGCAACGCCACGGAATCAGCGCCGCCACTGACAGCCACGACCACAGGAATCTCCCGCGGCAACACAATTTTATCGGCCAGGGTGCGCCTGACCGTCGTCAATAACTCTTCCACATTGCAAAGTTAGTGTAAATTTTCACTTGTATTCGCCAAAATTTAGTAATTTTGCAAGTAAATCTGAAATCACGTTCCAAACGGTATGTTAGACAAGATAAAAGCACTCCACGAAGAAATACAGGCGCTCAGTGCGGCCAACGGCGAAGAAGTCGAGGCTCTGCGCATAAAATACCTCAGCAAAAAAGGCTCCATCTCGCAGCTGATGGCCGACTTCCGCAACGTTCCCGCAGAACAGAAGCGAGAGATAGGTCAGGCCATCAACGAACTCAAGAATTATGCGACCGAACGCATTAACTCTTTGCGCCAGGAAGCCGCTACCGAAGACGCCATGGCTATGGCCGCTGCGCTCGATCTAACGCGCACGCCGTCGCCCGTTCCTATGGGCACACGCCATCCGCTGTCGCTCGTGCGCGAGGAAATCACATCCATTTTCCGCCGCCTCGGCTTCTCGATAGCCGACGGGCCGGAAATCGAAGATGACTGGCACCTGTTCTCGGCGCTGAACTTCGCCGAAGACCATCCTGCACGCGACATGCAGGACACATTCTTCATCAACTCGCGTCCAGACGTTCTGCTCCGCACACACACCTCGTCGGTTCAGATCCGTGCCATGGAGCATTCCGAGCCGCCTATCCGCATAATCTGTCCCGGACGCGTTTACCGCAACGAGGCGATCTCGGCACGCGCCCACTGCTTCTTCCATCAAGTAGAGGCCCTGTACGTCGACAAGAACGTGACTTTCGCCGACCTGCGACAGACCCTGCTCTATTTCGCTCAGGAAATGTTCGGCTCAGAGACACAGATCCGTCTTCGCCCCAGCTACTTCCCGTTCACCGAGCCGTCGGCCGAGATGGACATCAGCTGCAACCTCTGCGGAGGCAAGGGCTGCTCGTTCTGCAAGCACACCGGATGGGTTGAGATACTCGGCTGCGGCATGGTTGACCCCAACGTGCTCAAGGCCTGCGGCATCGACCCCGAAGTATATTCCGGCTTCGCACTCGGCATGGGCGTTGAGCGCATCGCCAACCTCAAATATCGAGTCAACGACCTGCGCCTCTTCTCTGAGAACGATGTACGCTTCCTCGACGAATTTGCAGCCGCACGATAAGTGACCGTAGCAGAACGATATAAGGCTGTTCTCGAGGTGTTCGCCTCTGAGATGCCGGAACCGCAGACGGAGCTGCACTACGCCGACCCGTTCCAGCTACTTGTGGCCGTAATTCTCTCTGCGCAGTGTACCGACAAACGTATAAACCAGATTACGCCGGCTCTTTTCAGCCGTTTCCCCTCGGCACACGCTATGGCTATGGCCGACGCCGACGAAATCTACGAATATATCAGTTCTGTCTCCTACCCCAACAACAAGGCCAAAGCCCTGGCCGGTATGGCACGCCGACTGGAGGAGGAATTCGGCGGAGAGGTTCCCTCGACGCGAGAGGAACTGGAGAGTCTGCCCGGCGTAGGGCGTAAGACAGCCAGCGTGATGTTGTCTGTTGTCTTCGGGCAGCCGGCGATGGCAGTTGACACACATGTGTTCCGCGTGGCCGAACGTATTGGCCTCACAACCGGCAGCAAGAATCCGCTTACCACGGAGCAGACACTTCTGCGCCACATTCCGGCCGAGCTGGTGGGCAAAGCTCACCACTGGCTCATACTTCACGGCCGCTACATATGCAAAGCTCGCAATCCTCTTTGCGGCGAATGCCCTGTGAGTCACTCATGCCGATACTTCAGTAAACAGAAGTAATGGACGAACTTTTCATCGACATCATCGAAATTCTCGGCACGGCGGCATTCGCCATTTCGGGTATACGCCTTGCGGCCGCCAAACGCTTCGACTGGTTCGGAGCCTACGTTGTCGGCCTCGTCACCGCAATAGGCGGCGGCACGCTGCGCGATGTACTGCTCGACCTCCCGGTGTTCTGGATGCTGTCGTCGGTATACCTCGTGGTAACGTTCATAGCACTGGTAGCTGTCATCATTTTCCGTCAGGCGCTCGTCAGGGGCATGCGTACACTTTTCATCTTCGATGCCATAGGTCTGGCACTCTTTGTCGTGGTGGGTGTGCAGCGCACGCTTGCCGCAGACCTCCCAATGTGGGTAGCGATAGTCATGGGCACCATCACCGGCTCGTTCGGCGGCATCATACGCGACATCCTTATCAACGAGCAGCCACTCTTCTTCCGCAAAGACATCTACGCTACAGCATGCCTGGCCGGCGGCGTAGTTTACTGGCTTCTCGACCTCCCACACTGGAGCCCGATAGTGCCGCAGATAGCATGCGCCGTGACGGTAATCGGCCTGCGCATCGCTGCCGTTCATTTCAACTGGTCGCTGCCCATCCTTAAAGTAGACACCGGCCTTCTGTCTGATGACAACAACCATGAGACAGATTGACAGACTGCCGGTGCGACAATTCGCAAAATACTGCGCCGTGGGTGTCCTCAACACAGCAGTGACGCTCGGCGTAATATTCGTGTGCAAGTCGGTACTCGGCGTCAATCCCTACGTGTCCAACATGCTTGGTTACGCGGCAGGTATCATCAACTCATTTGTCTGGAACAAGGTATGGGTGTTCCGTTCGCACAGCAGCTACCGTGCCGAAGGCCTCCGCTTCGCCGTTGGGTTCGGCATATGCTATGCCATGCAGTTCGCCTTGGTCTGGTGCCTGACGCAAAGCGCGTTCGGCAGCGAGGAATATGATTTGGGCATATTCGTAATAAGCGGCTACGGCATAGCAACGCTACTCGGAAATGTGCTTTACACCATCTGCAATTTCTTATACAACAAGCTCATAACGTTCAGCTCTCAAAAGCCTTAAACACCATATGAAACGTATCATAGTTCCACTTATCGCATTGCTTGCGTCCTTACCTGCCATATCGTCGGTTCAGGACCTCAATATGCCGCTGATACAGACAAAATACACGGCTGACCCTGCTCCGGTAGTAGTCAACGACACAATCTATCTGTATACGACTCACGACGAAGATAACGCCGAGGGCTTTCTCATGCGCGACTGGTTGCTGTACACGTCGACCGACATGGTAAACTGGCGAGACTGCGGAGCCGTGGCATCTCTCAAAGATTTCAAATGGTACGACGGCGACAACGGCGCGTGGGCCGAGCAAGTGGTTCACAGGAACGGCAAATGGTATATGTATTGCCCAATACACGGCCACGGCATCGGCGTACTGGTGGCTGATTCACCCTACGGTCCTTTCAAAGACCCGATAGGAGAGCCTCTGGTATGGCAAAAAGAACACTGGAACGACATTGATCCTACCGTATGGGTCGATGATGGCGGACAGGCATACATGTATTGGGGCAATCCGGAGATATATGCCGTTCGGCTCAACGAGGACATGATCTCATACTCCGGAGACATAATCAAGCTACCCAAAATAAAGGATTATCAGGAAGGACCGTGGTTCTACAAACGCGACGGCAAATACTACCTCGCATTCGCATCCACATGCTGCCCCGAAGGCATAGGCTATGCCATGAGCGACAATCCACTCGGTCCATGGGAATACAAGGGACACATAATGGACCACACAACGCAGACACGAGGCAACCACCCCGGCATCATTGAATACCATGGAAAATGGTACTGCTTCGGGCTCAACTACGACATATTCCGTCTTTCAGAAAGCCGCCATGCCGAACGCCGTTCAGTATCCGCAGCAGAAATGGAATACAACCCAGACGGTACGATCCGCGAACTGCCTTATTTCCTGCACTGCACACTTGACCAGGTGCGCCCGTTCAACCCATACCGGACTGTGGAGGCCGAGACAATGGCGTGGGGATACGGCCTCAAGACAACACCACGCAATCCGTGGGGAGAAGAACCCTGGAATCAGATTGTCACAGGCATAGATGACGGCGAATACCTTCTGCTGCGTGGTGTTGATTTCGGCAACGGTGCAGACAGTTTCCGCGTTAAAGCATCGTCCCATCTATATGGAGGCACAATTGAAATACACACCGATGCGCCCGACGGACCTCTGGCCGGCACAATAACGATACCGAACACCCAGGACGAGTTTGTAGAATTTTTCACCCCAGTCAGCAACCTCAAGGGCATACATGACCTATACCTCGTATTCAGGGGAAACAGCAAGCAGAAGAAAAACCTGTTCAACCTTGACAGTTGGGAATTCACGCAACGTTAAAATAGAGATCGACGCTATGGCACCAGCCTTGTGTGGCGTTGCGCAATGTGAGCCGCACAAGGCCAAAGGTGCCGCCGGCAAGACGGCGTAACTCAGCCACCACCGCTTTCATGGAATCAAGACCACTTATGCGAAAATCGGCAATACGGTTGCCGCGCTGAGTGGCACACGCGAAAATAACATCTGAAGGAGAAATCTGTGTCATAGCTGCATATTTATGGAGTTGCCTCCTGATTATGCAGCAAATTTAGCTTATACCATGGGCTGAATCACGGCACACCGATGTCAAAAAAAAATAAAAATAACATTCCTAATATAAAGTGCAGGAGGAAAAAGCCAAGTATGCTAAAATGACATTTTTATATTAAAAACTCTTAATTAGAGATACTTTTTCAAGGCGCAAAGTTACAAAAAAAATGAGAAATCGGCAAATTTAAGCCTAAAATTCAATTAAATACGCGCAAAGAACAAGTTTGAAAGCTTGGGCCGGATACCTACGATATTTCTGAAACATTACCATATATTAAGGCCAATCTAACACTCCACGACATCTCTACTCTGTATATAGACAAGTCTATCATACATATATAAATTTATTGTCAATATATTACCATCTCTAATTAAGAGTTACATATTCTACAACCAATCTGAAGCATTTTTCGCATGAAATCTGCTCCACATACACAGCCTGAACCTTTGGCTTTTCGGTCAGATCGTCCAAGCCAAGGGGTCGAATAGAATTGTATCTATTTATTGTATCTGATAAAATTTCAGGCGGTATAAATTCCTAATTTTCATATGGTTAACAATAAAACCGTATTGGATTTTTTCCGATGCAGGATTGATACACTATCAATCCACTCCATCAGAGATTACAGTAAAACTATTGCTTTGCTATCAGACTTCGTACCGGAGGCTGCCAATACTTTAGTATCTCCGTCGGTAGCACTGTTAGAAAACTGGTGTATGTATCTAATGAACTCCGGCATGACTGTCAAAACAGTAGCACACCATGTAGACGTTGTTTCCGGACTCTACAGAGCCGCAGTGGCAGCCGGCGTAGTCATGCCCAGCGATGTATTCACGACATTCAGAACAAGAATCAGGGAATTTGAGTCTGCGAGACATTTCAAATCCATTTCTGAAACCGATTACAACCGTCTACACAGTCTTATCTGCAACAGGACCAAACTTCCACTTCAGGAAGCAATGTTGACAGATATTTTTGTCATATCACTGCTTACCGGAGGCATGTCCCCAACAGATATAGCCCTGCTCAGGAAGGAGACTATCAACCTACAGTCTTCGACAGTGATTTCGATCCTCGCACATTATCAGGAGAACAAACGAAAATACATTTTCCCCCTGGCTCAATCAGAACTGACGAGAAAGCAGTTAGAGCGTAACATTACAACGGGAATAACCTCCATTTTGAGTGCGCATGGCGTAAAACTATTCGGTTCCTTACCCGATACCATCAGCAGTTATTGGGCATATGCCGCAATGAAATGCGGATACACAGCCGCCGAAGTATATTCCGTGTCGGGTGCCTATCCCAAAGCGTTTCCAGCAGCTGCAAGAAAGGTACCGCGCCGAGCATGCACATCAGATAAAGCGTCGATTATAACTGCTGTTGCAAATTCATTATTATCAAATTCACTCAACTGGTATGCGATGAAGCTGCGACGTAAAGTGACAATTGATGATATTGAAAAAAGGCTCAATAGTGACGGAAATGGAATACAGTGCCCCGAACTGTTCTATCCATGCCAGGAGATAACCAAGCGTATACGAAGAAAAACCATCGTCAAGAGAACTCCTGTCATTCCCGACATAATTTTCTTCAAAAGTCACCCAGCCGAAGTATACCCTATGTTTCTGAAAATAGGGGATCTCGCGTGGTGTTACAAAGATCATTCCGGGGCTGGATCGTACGCTGTTATTCCCCGCCAGGTAATGGAACGATTCCAGATGGCGATAGGTCAGTTCACATCAGACTACGAGGTGGGGCCAATCGGGTCGATAACTCCACGTCCGGGGGAAACCATAAAAATACTTGGCGGTATATTTGCCGGCAATGAAGGGGAACTGCTAAAAGTTGAGTCTCTGAACGAAAAAGGAGTAATCTATCGCCTGCGCATCCTTGATGACCGGGGAGTGGAATGGAAAATCAGTGTAGACCCGCGTCAGGCCAAATCCATATCTCAACCGTAGCAACACGATCAATGCCAGCCGGCGCCCTTTTCCCCGCGTCAAGCATTATCCAAAGTCAACGAATCAATTCTTAAATAATGAAATCACAGATAAAAATCCTTTCAAAAGCTATTCTGTCAATCGCTATACTTGCGTTGTCAGCCTGCACCACACACAAAGATCTTATTTACATGCAGAACGACAGATACGGTCAGTCGGAAAGCATTCTGAATCTGAACAAAATCAAAGTCCAGCCTCAGGACCAACTGCGAATCATCGTATCATGCAAGGAGCCCAAACTCGCTTCACTCTTCAACCTTAAAGACAATTCGGGGAGCAACAGCGGCACATCGCAGCTTTCATATACTGTCGATGACAACGGAGACATCAATTTCCCCGAATTGGGCAAATTACACATCAGTGGCCTTACACGTGACGAGATAAGTACTAAGATTGCCGACCTGCTGATAAAAGGGGAATGGATCAGCGATCCTATTGTTACGGTAGAGTTCTCGAACCTTCACTTTTCGGCCATCGGTGCCGTAGGCGCACCAGGCACATATTCCATAACCAACGACAAGCTTACTCTGCTTGAGGCGCTGTCGATGGCCGGAGACCTGTCGAACAACGGCGAACGAGAAATCATAGTGATACGCGAACAGGACGGCAAACGCATAAAACATCTCGTGGACCTGAGAGACAACGATATTTTTGACTCTCCCGTGTTTTATATCCAGCAAAACGATGTGATATATGTAAAGCCTGATGAAAAAATAGCCCGTCAGGCCGCAGACAATCCAAACGACTATAAATCACTCGGTATGTGGTTCTCGATTATTTCTTTTCTTATGACTACCTCCATTCTTATTTTCAAATAAATGTAACGCCGACGCAATGGAAATAATACCGGAATCTTCATCTAACACAAACAAGCGGCAACGAGCCGCCGACAGTGGCTTTAATCTGAAAAGCATCGTCGCTCTCATTATATCCAAATGGTACTGGTTCGCCATATCGCTTGCCATCACCTTGTCGTTGGGAATAGTGCAGATCATGAGAACCACACCGCTGTACACCCGTTCGGCCTCTATAATGATCAAAGATGACTCGAAGGGAGGCAATGCGAGCACATCTGTCGACATGTCGGAACTCGGAATCGCCACGTCATCTGTAAATCTTGACAACGAGATCAATACCATAAAGTCGACCTCACTGATGAAAGAGGTTGTGGACCGTCTGGACCTCAATGACATATATACCATAACGGAGGGACTGCGCGACAATCAGCTATACAAGATGTCGCCCGTTGTATTCTCATGCGTCGACTCCATTGACAACTCCGGTATATCTTTCAGATTCAGGCTGGACAGCAACGACATGGTCGAGATTTCGAACATCAATGCCGACGGCAGACTCATGGACGGAACTATCGAGGCGTCCATAGGGGACACCATCACCGTAGGCTCACACAGATTTGAGATATTCAAGCCACAGTGGGATAGCAACGCCTTCGTCGGCAAAGAGATAAATTATGCGCATACCACAGTAAAGGCTATGGCAAAAGCACTTGCCGGCGCAGTGACAGCCATTGTACCATCCGATAAATCGTCGATAATCTCCATATCAATCACACGTCCAAGCATCAACGAAGCCGACGATATCCTCAATGCCATAATACAGGTTTACAACGAGAGATGGATCAAGGACAAGAACCAGATTGCCGTATCCACCTCCCGCTTTATCGATGAAAGACTCGGAGTGATTGAAAAAGAACTCGGCAACGTGGATTCTGACATATCCTCGTACAAGGCTGAGCACCAGATGCCGGATGTCAGCGCCGCCGCATCAATGTATATGTCGCAATCGGCCGAGGCTCAAAGCATAATCGCCGACCTGAGCAACCAGATCTCCGTAGCCGACATGATACGCAGGGAGCTTAACTCTGAATCAGTCAAAGAGACACTGCCGACGAATACCGGCCTCATCAACGCCGACATAGTATCCCTCATAGGCGAATACAACAGCATGGTGATGGAGCGCAACCGTCTGCTCGAGACCACAAGTGAGAAAACACCTGTCGTCAAGGACCTCACCCAGTCTCTGCGGACCATCAAAGGCACTATGATGGCTTCTATCGACTCATATATCGGCACGCTCAGGCTGCAGATGAACAACGTGCGCCGCCAGCAGTCGGTAGCCAGCGGCAAGATCGCATCCACCCCCAATCAGGCGAAATATCTTCTGAGTGTAGAACGTCAGCAGAAAGTGAAAGAATCACTGTACCTGTTCCTGTTACAAAAACGAGAAGAAAACGAACTCACCCAGGCATTCACCGCCTACAACACAAGCATGATAGGAGAGCCCGACGGGTCGGGCGCACCGACTTCGCCATCGCGCACCAACATCATGCTTATAGCATTTGGATTAGGTCTGGCTATCCCTCTGTGCGTATTGATATTGCGAGAAATGCTTGACACCAAGATACGCGGCAAACGCGACCTCGCTCCGCTTACAATCCCCTATCTCGGTGAAATTCCGTCGGCAGTAAGAAAAGCCCGTGGTTTTGAACGCCTGAAAAAAAGGAAACCGACCGACAGCACCATCGTGGTAAAATCGGCGAGCCGCAACAGCATAAATGAGGCTTTCCGTGTGCTGCGTACCAATCTGGAATATATCGGAATCAATGAGAACCATCAGACATCGGAGCATACCGGACTTGCAAAAGTTATTGCCATAACCTCAGCAAATCCCGGTTCAGGCAAAACATTCATCTCCATAAACCTCGCGAAAGTGCTTGCGATCAAGGGAATGAAAATCCTTGTCATTGACCTTGACATACGCAAGGCATCGCTGTCCAAACTGGCACAGACATCAGAATCAGGTGTCACGGACTATATCATCGGCAGAACAACGGATGTAAACATCACCTCCGACTTCGATGATGTCACCGGACTTGATATCATCGGAGTCGGCGCAGTTCCGCCCAATCCGTCCGAACTGTTGTCCAATCATCGACTGGATGAACTAATCGACGAGCTTCGCCGGAAATACGACTACATCATCCTTGACTGTCCCCCGGTAGAAATCGTCTCTGACGCCAAGATCATTAACCGCCTTGCCGACATGACACTGTTCGTCGTGCGCGCCGGACTGCTCGAAAAAGACGAGCTGCCCACCATCCAGGAGTATTACGACCAGAACCGATATAAGAACATGGCAATAATACTCAATGGCACCGACATCCACAGCGGCTACGGATACCATCGCTACGGATACCATTACGGATACCATTACGGAAACTACGGAAACAGCTACTACGGCAATTGAAATCAGTGAGGGATGTTCTTCGAGCTGGCGCAGTTCCTGAAGTTTTTCATTATATCGCCTATCACGTGGATGATAGCGGCATTGCTGTCAGGGCTGCTGCTTCACGACAGGAAGTTGAGAAAGCTGTTTCTCTCGCTGGCGGTATTGTTATTCATGTTCTTCACAAATTCATGGATATACGCCGAAATTAACTATCGGAGTTTCGGGACGCGGCCACAATCCACTATGTCAAAGGACAAGACCTACGAAGTGGCTATAGTGATGGGAGGATTCTCCAATTTCAATATCCAAACCGGCACACTGAATTTCATCGGCGACCGGGCGCCGCGTCTGTGGGATGCCGTCAAGCTTTATAAAGACGGACGTGTGAAACGGCTGCTCATCACCGGCGACCCGTCAATCCAGATACGCGAGGACAACGCCGATACATCCGACCGTTTTCTTGACTACATGAAAACAATGGGCGTGCCCGACAGCGCAATCATTCTTGAAAAGAAGGCCCTGAACACGCAACAGAACGCCCGGTTCACCCACGAAATTCTCAACCGGCAACATATCCCTCTTTCCGAATGCGTGATAATCACTAACGCCAACCACATGAAGCGCGCGCTGCGTTGTTTCAGCAAATTCGGTAAAGAACCGGCCTATTACGCCGTGTCGTGTCCTTTACGTCCCACCGGATTCAGCCATCGCAGCCTCTATCCCCGCTGGTCAACGGCCGTAGAATGGGAATCGATGCTGAACGAGTCGGTGGGCTCACTCGCATACGCCCTGGCCGGCTACCTATAATATACTGATTAAAGACAAACAATGGGAGCTCCACAGCAAGAGTCAAGAGTGCGAAAGACGTTTCTGAACGCCCGCGTCAATCTGATTTTCTATTTTCTGACGCTGGCCTTAAGCTTCTTTTCCCGCAAGATCTTCCTTGATTGCCTCGGCGCCGACTTCGTGGGTCTGACCGGCACACTTGGCAATCTGCTCGGCTACCTCAACCTGGCGGAACTCGGTGTTGGGGCAGCAATCGGCTACCTGCTGTACAAACCGATCTTCGATCATGATGAAGAAAAGATATGCGATATAATCTCCGTGATGGGATACCTGTATCGCTGCATAGGTCTGTTCATTCTCAGCGCCGGCGTAATCCTGTCATTTTTTCTTCCGCTAATATTTCCTCAGGATAACACCGGTTTTCCCCTACCCCTGATTTATTTTGCGTACTATTCATTCCTGACATCTTCGCTTATCGGATATTTCATCAATTATAGGCAGACGCTACTCAATGCGGATCAAAAGGGATATGTGGTAGCTGCATATTTCCAGACAGCGAACATTGTCAAGACCATCATCCAAATGATATCGGCATATTATACCGGCAATTACTATATATGGGTTATTATAGAGTTTTTGTTTGGTATCAACTTTGCAATTATACTGAACTGGAAAATCAATGAAACTTATCCATGGCTGAAAACCAGAATAAAAGAAGGGCATAAATTACTGAAACAATATCCCGATGTAATAACTAAAACCAAACAACTATTCATACACAAACTTGCAGGCAGCATTTGTCTGCAATCATATAATATAATTATATACGGAGTGGCCTCCCTTTCCATGGTAGCCATGTATGGCAACTACACACTTATCATAGGTAAAATAATCGGGCTTATCAACACAGTATTAGGGAGCAGCAACGCCAGTGTGGGAAATCTTGCAGCGCAAGGCAATGTGCAGAGAACGAGAGACATATATTGGGAAATGGCCGGATTCACATCATTTATAGGTGGAATTGTACTCTATGGTCTCGTGGAATTTTCCACTCCTTTCATCGGACTTTGGGTCGGAACCGAATTTGAGTTGGCCTTATGGATGATTATTCCCTACTTCATTAAAATATATTGTGATTTCACAACTACAAATTTAAATACTTTCCTTTTTGCACATGGCCTCTTTTATGATGTCTGGGCTCCGTTTGTCGAATCCGTAATATGTCTTGGCATAAGTATCGGAGCCGGCATCAAATGGGGCCTATTCGGTGTCCTGCTCGGCTCCATGACAAGCAATCTGATCATCAACGTCGGCTGGAAATCATATTTTCTTTTTTCAAAAGGGCTCCGCTTGCCATGGATGAAATTTTGGCTTTTTTATGGTAAATATATTGTTGTACAAATTTCGGCCATCATTGCAATGAGGATTCTGTTTCATGGACAATTATTCTCCACAAACTCAAATTTCATACAACTTGCCATCTCCTCTGTTCTATTAATTCTCATATATACCGTATCTACCGGCATAATATTAATCTCACTCGACCCCGGACTACGCAACTTCTTAATACATATCAGGTCACACTTTTCACATAAGGCATCTGTAGCTTAAGAGATTGATGATATGAATTAAGCGAACGACATATCACCTACAAATAAATAACGCCGTAAAACATGACAACGAAAATAGCATTCTCTGATTTCTGGCAGAAATTTGAACCCGAAACACATTTTCTCTTCACATTGCTTAATGAGAATTTTGAGGTTGAGCTGGTGCACCCGAATGAAAGTCCGGATATACTGATTTATTCAATTTTTGGAGACCAGCACTTGTTCATCAATGCCAAAATCAAAGTTTTCTATACCGGAGAAAACGACGTCCCCGATTTCAACAAGTGCGACTATGCGATTTCCTTTCAGCATTTATCATTCGGCCCTCGTCATTTGCGACTTCCTCTATTCGCCACATACAATTCATATCAGCAACTAAGACAACAGCCACATCAGGCGGGTTCATTTGATAGGGACTTTTGCAGCTTTGTTGTAAGCAACGGTCATTGCTGCGACCCTATTCGCACTGAATTTTTCGAGAAACTTTCAAAATACAAAAAGGTTTCCTCTGGTGGAAAATATGCAAACAACATAGGAGGGCCCGTTGATGACAAATTTGAATTTCTTCGAAAATTCAAATTCAACATAGCTTTTGAAAACAGCATGGTCGACGGATATACCACCGAAAAAATTGTCGATGCATTTTTATGTCGCACCGTACCTATCTACTGGGGAAATCCGCGTATAAATCTGGACTTTCCTAATGACTGCTATATAGACGTCAATAGCTTCAAAAATATTAATGATGCAATCGAATATATTATTAAAATCGATAATAACCAGTCTCTCTATTCCGGCTACTTCAAGACGAATCCAATTGAAAACAACAGCTATATAGAGTGGGAAAAAGCATATATTGATTTTTTTCGTTATATCATCGAAAAAAAACAGCAATATCGCACCAATCATGGTTATTACGGAATCAGACGAGATAAAGAAATAATAAAGGAACGTCTTTATCGCATTTCAACTGTCAGGGAACACATAGGACGTTTTGAACAACTGGACAGAATATTGCCCAAGTACTTTAAAAAGCGATAAACACTATATAATCAGTCTGCGGAAAAAATTAGTATGGAGCAATATCTTAACCTTAGAAAAGAGCGACTTGCTTCGATGGATATGCTCAAAGGCTTTGCTATTTTTATGGTAATAGCCGGCCACACAATTCAGTATCTTATTTCCGGCGATTACTGCGACAAGAGTGCATACCGTATTATCTATTCTTTCCATATGCCGTTATTTATGGCAATTTCCGGCTTTTTCTCTTATAGAAATAGCATAGGGGGGGGTAAAACATCTGTATATCAACGAATTGCAAGGCGAGCTTGGGTTTTGTTAATTCCAGTAGTTGTATTTGCTTTTATCATGAGATATATCCTCATGGAATCCTCACGTTTTTTGAACCCCTTAATCCACTCGCTGTGGTTTCTCAAAAGCGCATTCTCATGCTTTGCGCTATACTCGCTCGCAACAGCATTTCCTGTCAGGAACAGAATCATACCATTAATGCTGACGCTTTTGATATCCCAAATATTCAGCATTTACAATATACGACTTATGTACCCTTGCTTCTTGGCAGGGGCATTTCTAAAGAGCCGAATCACAATTGTTCTGCAACATATTGGAACACTCACAATTATCAGCGGTGCCATATGGCTGGCAATGGTCATTTTTTTTGATGCCTCGTTTTGGAAATACCGAACGCAAGACATACTCGTATTCGTCCCGATACAATTATTATTGTCCACGGACTGGTGGTATGTTATGATTTACCGCGTCATCATAGGATTAAGCGGCAGTCTGATGTTTTTCGGCATATTCGAGATGCTCTCTTCACGAAAATTCCACACAACCCTGATTGGAAAATATATCAATGCCATCGGGCAGGAAACTCTTTGGATATACGTGCTTCAGACTATAATTCTTGAAACATATCTGCCACGGTATATCAATTTCGACTCCGCTTCTACTATCCTTTTCTATTCTATTATAGTACCAATCATATCAATAGGTGTACTGATTGTATGCATGGCTATAATCCGGATTACAAAATTGGCCGTTAAAGGAATACGACAAAGATATCAGATTGCCTAAAAAAAATACATCATGAATCAACGTATTGAATATATTGATGCCATGCGCGGACTGGCAATGATGATGGTTGTCATATCTCATTGCTGTACTTGGATATTTGGTAATCATCCGTTTTTTAACTTATACATAAATCACGCCATACAGATTCCTCTGTTCTTTTTTATTAGTGGATTCTTTGCGCCAAAACTTACTAATACACCTTTTTATCAAGTCACAACCGACAAACTTATACATCTTGTCATACCGGCATTACTGGTACTATTTATATTCTGCTGGATATTCCAACTGAATTACTTATCCATTTTACATGAACAATTAAAGGGGGGCTACTGGTTCACACTTGTTCTTTTTGTCTTTATAATTATTTATATTTCAATAGATAAGGCGATAAGGTTTGCGGGAATATCGGGACTTAAGGCAAATTTTGTACATATTATTTTGGGCTTAGTCGTTTCATATTCAGCTTTATTTTTCAGCAAATACGCCAAGACTTGCAGTCTTATCAACCTCTTCTCTGTCACTGAATATTTCAGCTATACCTACTTCGTAGTCGGAGCTGTGCTATTTGAACACCGTGATACTGTTTTCAAGTTACAGCGAAATGCAATATTATCAGGACTATGCATCTTGTTTTATTTTCTCGCTCAAATAGCGACGGCTCTATATGGAACCGAAAGTCTGCAACTGGGTGCCGGAATTTTCCTGTTGTGCATGCACACGTCATCGCTACTCATAATATGGCAATTATTTCACCGATATCCGGCACTGAGCACAGATTCGCGCATAGGTCGTTTCCTTTCGCTCGTAGGACGCAGGTCGTTGGATATATATTTCATACACTATTTTTTCCTTCCTGATCTGCATCTATGGGGAAACTATTTATTCAGTATCAATGCTCAGTTCATTGAATATCTGCTGGCCATCATGCTGGCAATCCCGATAACTTTTATCTCTCTCGGGATGGGATATATTTTACGACTATCTCCAGTCACCGCCAGGCTTCTGCTCGGAGTCAAACCCTCAAAATGAATATGATGAACAATCCAAAGATTTCAATAGTAGTACCTGTCTACAATACAGAGAAATGGCTGAAACGGAGTCTTGACTCTATTATCAATCAGTCTTTTACGGATTTCGAGTTAATTCTGGTAGATGATGGTTCTAAAGACAGCTCACCGACTATATGCGACAGCTATGCGGCTCTTGATTCACGGGTAAAAGTAATTCACAAAATTAACGGTGGCGTATCGTCAGCACGCAACGCAGGCATAGAACACGCAACCGGAGAATATATTACATTTGCCGATTCCGATGATGAAATGCTTCCAGGAGCCTTGGCTGAAATGGCTAAATTCGATGAGGACGTAATAATATCAGGCATTTTAGTCCTTTTACAAGATGAAATACGAGAGCATACCCCTCAAAACAAGGTATATAGCAGAAAGGAAGATTTTAATCATATAATTAATTCCCATTATAACGATGCTTGTCTTCGAGGTCCCTATGCTAAATCAATCAGAAGAACCATTTTACTGGATAACCATATACGGTTCGACCACAATCTTCATTGGGGAGAAGATTACTTGTTCAATCTTCAACTAATTTCCAAAGCTGATAGTATCCGCCTGATCCCGGCAATGACCTATAAATATTATATGGGAATTGGAGGAAGTTACAAATTCTCCATTGACGAATTCAATTATACAAGCACAATTATCGAAAACGCGATATCATATTTCGGTAACTGCAAACAGGCCATTGAAGCAAACAGAAAGGGGCTATATGCAATTTTGATGTGTTATATATCCTCCCACCGCCACAATCAGAAAATAAAATTGGCAAAAAAAATTCTTCGTTATAGAATATGGCAAAAATTTCCAACGGGAAGGAAGTATCGATCCTTATTTGAAATCTCGCGCGTCCTGTTCTTCGGCTTTTGATTTATCCAAAATATCATCATCAATCGAATTAATAATCAATACCGCCAAAATATTTATGATATGATTTTACGACTGAAAC
Source organism: uncultured Porphyromonadaceae bacterium (assembly GCA_900550395.1). Classification (GTDB taxonomy): domain Bacteria; phylum Bacteroidota; class Bacteroidia; order Bacteroidales; family Muribaculaceae; genus CAG-873. The sequence continues at coordinate 83,448 of URSD01000002.1, forward strand.
TATTATGGGCGACATTGCTATATCTGCCATTACTTAGGCTATACGTCAAGTCAGACAACCGTCATCTTATAGATATGGATATAAATCGGTGGAAAGAAGAAAGTGGGGTACACGCATCCGGTGACATTGCAGGCTTAATCAGTCTCCTGTTCTTTTTCCCTCAATTTCGAAATATCTTTTTCTACCGGCTAAAAACACAGTCTTCAATTCTTAAGATGCTTTGCAAACCGGATCAGACAATATCCATAGCAACCGATTGTGAAAATATTGACGGAGGTGCCATCTATTTTGAACATTCAATTGCGACTCGTATAGGAGCCAATCATATCGGTTATGGCTGCCGCTTTCGGCAACTTTCAACCATTGGCGTAAAAAGTAAAGAAAGGCATCACGAACGTCCATGGATCGGAAACAACGTGGATTTCGGCACAAATGTGACATGCATAGGAAATATACATATCGGTGATAACGCTGTCATTGCTGCAGGCGCCGTAGTAGTGAAAGATGTACCGGCAAATGCAATTGTCGCCGGCAATCCGGCCCGAATAATAAAATATAGAAATTAAACCGAGCTATGTGTTCTTCTCCAACGATTTCAATTATTATTCCATGCTACAATGTTGCGGCGTTCATACAAGATGCCATAGACAGCATCGAAAAGCAAACATGCGACTACGAAGCCATTTTTATTGATGACGGGAGCAAAGACAAGAGTTATGAGATAATCGAACATCTTGCAGCTGAGAATCCGCGCCTCAGGCTGATTCGACAGACAAATCAAGGGGCAAGCCGTGCCCGAGCGAACGGAGTGGAAGCTGCGACAGGCGAGTGGATTACTTTCCTGGATGCTGATGATGTGCTATTGCCATCTTTTTCGGATACCGTGGCAGAACTTGCAAAATTCAATGCTGACATATTTTACTCGGCTCCCGTAAATAAAACGCCGAAACCAGTTGCCGGCCCAATTGACATCGCTTCATATCGGAATAAAATAATCCTTGGAGAACTGTACACCGGTCCGTGCTCTAAAATTTTCCGTCGCACGGTCTTCAATAACTTTGTCTTTGATATTCCTTCCGACATAAGTTCGGCAGAAGATTATCTCATGAACCTCCGTATAAGCTTCAACACCTCAAAGGATGTAATTATATCAGACCAAGAGTATTACCTTATTCGCACCGACGCGAACCCCAACAGCGCGATGAAGACATTCCGGGGCTCATGGGCGTATTTACAGGGATATGATATGGTTCTCAACAATTCCTTTCCCGGCAATACACGGACTGAGTATCTCGAATCTCTGACCCGATGGCGCCTGAATATATGGCATCACTCGTTCAGAAAGGCATGGAAGCTGCCGGCAGATGCATACGACTGCGAATATTTTCGCCGGTTGCAGGAGGATATCCGGCACTGTGGATTCAAATTGTCGACATTCGAGAAATGGAACATGAAGCTTCGCAATCCTGCACTCCGCGCTTCCGCCGATCTGTATATCAGATTCTGCGGCATAATGCGCAGGCTTGCAAAAGAACGGCTTAAATAAACAGATGTCATTTAATAATAATCCGCATGAGACTCGCATTCTGCTACATAACTCCATTTCATCCCAATAAAGGAGGAATAGGACGCGCAACTGACGCTCTCACCCGCGAATTCCAGCACCGCGGACATGAAGTGTTCTACCTGATATATCCATCGGGCATGACAATACGCCATGAATATGACTATCCGGCGCCGTTGGAATACCTTCCTTCGGAAGAACTTCTGTCCGAGGCCAATATTACCTCCTATTTCCATTTTCTTAAAAAAAACAGAATCGATATTGTAATCAACCAAAGCGGAAACTTTGACGATTCACGGCTATGGCTGAAATGCAAAGAAATTGGTATCCCGGTAGTATCCGTGCTGCATACATATCCGTCGAACGCCTATAAATACATCTGGCAGCTGATAGTGGAGCCTCTGCGGGATACTACACTGAAAGAGCAAGCCAAAAGAGTTGCCCGTATGATTCTGTATCCTCGCATAAAGCACAAATCACTGACTTCTGTCAGAAAAGAGTTTGAACGAATGGTGCCGGAAACCGATCTGATATGCGCTCTCTCATCAAATTCATTCAGAGAGCTTGATGCTCTGTGCCCGGGCTACTCATCAAAATACCGCTTTATCCCCAACCCCAACCCATACCAGCGCCAGCCGCTGAGACAAAAGAAAAAGCAGATACTCTTTGTCGCCTTGTTCGGCAATGTGAAGCGTGAAGACTGGATGGCTCGTATATGGGCTAAGATAGCAGCCGACTACCCGGACTGGAAACTTGTCATGGTAGGATATGGTCCGGAAGGACGCCTGAAGCGTCTCAATAAGATACTCAAAGGAGTATCCAACGTAGAACTTGTGGGATATGCCGAATCGAAACCCTATCAGGAAGAATCGGCAATAGTATGCCTGACAAGCGTATCCGAAGGATGGCCTATGGTACTGATTGAAGGCATGCAATGCGGATGTGTCCCGATCGCCTACAACAGCTTTGCCTCAGCCTCGGATATAATTCAGCCGGGTTTCAACGGCGAACTTATAGACCCCTTCGATGAACAAAAATACGTAGATCTGCTGCGACATCTGATTGAAGATGATGAATACCGACAGCAACTGGCCGCCAATGCAGAAGACTCGGTTCGGAAATTCGAGATCACAAACGTAGCCGACCGATGGGAAGATCTTTTCGACGAGCTAATTAAACGCAAAAAACATGTCGAATAAACAATATGACTATCTTATAGTAGGTTCCGGCCTTTTCGGCGCGACATTCGCACGTATGGCTGCCGACCGCGGCAAGCGATGCCTCGTGATTGAGAAAAGGAAGCACGCCGGAGGAAACATCTACTGCGAAAACATCGCCGGCATAAATGTGCACAGATACGGCGCACACATTTTCCACACATCAGACAAGCGCGTATGGGATTTTGTGAACGCAATAGTGCCGTTCAACCGCTACACAAACTGTCCGGTGGCAATCGCCCCCGACGGAAAGCTATACAATCTGCCTTTCAACATGAACACATTCTATCAGATGTGGGGCACGAAAACTCCGGAGGAGGCAGAACAAGTGCTGGAAAAACAGCGTGCCGAGGCCATAGCACGAATGAAGTCGGAAGGTGCCGACGAACCACGCAATCTCGAGGAGCAGGCAATATCACTCATCGGCAAGGACATCTACGAGCAGCTTATCAAAGGCTATACTGAAAAACAGTGGGGACGCCGGTGTTCGGAATTGCCGGCATTCATCATCCGGCGCCTGCCCGTAAGACTGACATTCAGCAACAATTACTTTAATGACAGCTATCAGGGTATACCCGAAGGCGGTTACAACCGACTTATCGACGGACTGCTGAATGGAGTGGAAGTGCTGCTGGATACTGATTTTTTTGCCGACAGAGAGCATTGGTCGGCATTGGCCGATAAAATCGTTTTCTCGGGGAAAATAGACGAGTTCTACGGCTACTGTTTCGGCAAGCTGGAATACCGTTCGGTCAGCTTTAAGACTAAAATTGTCGACAAGCCTAATTATCAGGGGAATGCGGTAGTAAATTATACCTCTTCCGATATTCCGTTCACAAGAATCATTGAGCATAAGCATTTCGAAGTTTTCGGAGATGAAATACTTCGCAACCCACGCACAGTCATATCAAGAGAATATCCGGCCGAATGGAACGACTCGCTGGAGCCGTTTTATCCAATAAACGACGATAAAAACCAAGAGTTATATTCAAAATACCGGACATTGGCCGACAAAGAATCAGACGTAATTTTCGGAGGCCGCCTCGCAGAGTATAAATATTACGACATGGCACCGATTATAGCTAAAGTATTAGATCATTTCAATCGTTGACATCTACTATGGAAAAACTGCTGACTATAGGCATCCCGGTATATAATATGGAGAAATATCTCGCCCGCTGCCTGAATAGCGTAACATCAATCAAGAACTGCATGCGATGCGAGATATTGGTGGTAAACGACGGTTCGACAGACAATTCGTTGAATATAGCCCGCGATTTTGAGAGACAGCATCCCGAAACGGTACGCGTAATCGACAAGCCTAACGGCGGATGGGGATCGGCTATAAACCGTTCTATTGAAGAGGCACGCGGAAAATACTACAAATCGCTTGACAGCGATGACTGGTTCATATCGGAACATCTTGACGGATTTATCCACGAACTCGAATCAATCGAAGCAGACATGATTCTGGCTCCATACAATGAGGTGGATGAAGACGGCAATATCACGGCCGAGCGCTACTTTTCGCCTGAGTTCTACGGGCAGACTCTTGACCTGAATGAGTACATCGGCGGCCTGGGCACATTCCGAAAAACAATCCACGCCGTCGCATACCGCACCGATCTGTTGAAAACACATAATTTTAGCGTATGGGAAAAGTTCTATGGCGATATAGACTATATAAACACTCCGCTTAAATATGTACGTACTATATATTTCTCTCCTTTCCGTCTGTATCAGTACATGCTCGGCAGAGCCGGACAGAGCGTAAGCGTTGCCGGTTACAGAAAGCATATCAACGACTATCTCTCAGTGGCGCGCAAGCTCATCAAGGCGTGCGGAGTGAAAACACCGACCACCCCTGTTGAGAATTACCTGCTGGAGGACTCTATCAGTATCGCCACATTTGCCTACAAGCTGCTGATGTCGCCGAAACTATGCGGCAGCGAAAAAGGGAGCCACGCACAGCTTGAGGCTTTCGACCGATTTTTGAAGACGGAAGCTCCGATAGTCTATAAAGGAGTCGCAAAGAAAAGCATAAGGCACGGCGTATCTCCAATATCACTATGGAGAATCTCACGGCTGAATGTATATAAGATTCTTGGCTGAAAGTATATCCTGAAAACCCTCTGACCCAATGAACATAATCATTACCGTAGCCACTTTGGCGTCTGGAAGCGGACTGAGCAGGTATGTCTTTTCGCTGTGCAGAATTCTCAAGCCCGGCAATGAAGTTTTGCTGATTGAGACCCATGCGAAAGGAAAATCGCCATATACCATAAGCGAGCTTGCGAAAATCGACGGAAACATTCAATATATCGCCACCGGAGGCAACGGCAAAATCGCCAATTATATCAATAACATACGTCTGTTATGGAACTTTAAGGCTGATGTACTGATTTCCAATTTCAACGGTCTTACACAATTCATCCTGCCGTTCAAACGTCGCAAAACAAAAGTCCTTCATATACTCCATAACGACGCACCTGAATTTTATAAAATCGCGTCAATAAACGGAAGATATGTAGATGCCTGGATTGCCCCCACAAAAGGCATCCGCGACCACTACAACGACTTCACAAATGGTAAATATCTTAATAAAATCAAAGTGGTGGCTCACGGTGTGGAAGCACCGGAAACCATACCGACTAAAGGATCTGATACTCTCGAAATAACTTTTGCAGGCATCGTCGACCAACATAAAGGAATACTGATAATGCCTGACATTGTGCGCAGATTAACCAATAAAGGCATTAAGTTCCATCTCACCATAATAGGCGGAGGAGGACGCGCAAATTGGCTACGGGAAGAGCTCGCTGAGGAATTCAAAGCCGGCACAATAACTATGACAGGCGTAATTGAACACGAGAAAGTGTACGATTATATGTCAAAGGCCGATATATTCCTGTATCCCACTCATCTGGATGCGTTCGGTTTAGTTATAGCCGAGGCCATGATCAATGGCGCAGTTCCGATTGTCACTCTTCTTCCGGGCATCACTGACAATCTTGTGGCAGACGGAGAATATGGTTTCTTAGTAACTCGTGACGATGTAGACAGATTTGTCAGTCACATTGAACAACTTGCGAACAATCGCAAAATGCTACAGGATTTTTCCCGAAAATCCCGGGCCTGCGCGCTGGATCGTTTTTCGCATGAAGTAATGGGCCGTAATTATCGGAATCTTATCGACAGTCTCTGACATGGCGGAAAAAGATAGAATAAAAATCGCATTCATCGACTACAGCCATATCTTCGCAGGAGCCGAACGTATCCTGTGCAATATGCTCACGCACTTAGACCGGGACAAATATGAACCGCTTATAGTTTTCCCGTTCCCGCTTGAGCATCAACAGCAATATAATTCTATTCACTGTGAAAAGATTTGGCTGAATGATTCCATAAAGTGGTGGATGGGCAGTGACCGCTGGATACGACCGCTGAGAGGCACGGATTTTATCAAACGTTCCGTTTTCGGAGCTCAACTGGCTGCATTAGTCAGAAAACGCAATATTGATATTGTAGACGTAAATCTTATGCGCAACGATATCATGATGTGGGTATGGGCTACAGCAAAATTCACCGGCGCAAAAATAATGGGACATTATAGGAGCCACGTGCTCGAATGGATTGCCCCGCCCAATGCCCAACGTCTGTTCGATCTTATTGTTTGTGTTTCCAAATACTCCATGGAACGATACCTCACAAAAGGCAGGCACACCAATATTCAAGTACTTTATGATGCTGTGAATATTGATGAAATGCAATCCAACCTGTCAAGGGAGGAGGCGAAAAGCCGACTGGGGTTAAATCCTTCTGATATACTTATTGCTTCTGTCGGACAACTGTCGGAACACAAAGGCCATGACAATGCTATCCGGGCGTTTGCAAAGGTTGTCAGGCATCACCCTCATGCAAAGCTCATGATAGCCGGAGGCGGTGGCAAAGAGCATATTGTCGACTATTATCTTGATATAATACATAAAGAAGGCCTTGAAGACAAAGTAATCCTTACGGGCAAACAAGTGTCTGATATACAGACAGTATACCGTGCAAGCGACCTCACGCTGACTCTAACAAAAGTGGGAGAAGGATTCGGATTGGTGCCATATGAATCGGCACTTATGGGCACGCCTTTCATCGCTCCGGAATTTGGTGCGGTAACTGAGTTCGTCACCGACGGTAAAAATGGCATACTGGTTGATACCAACAACGTTGAAGCGATCGCAGAAAAAATACATTGGGCTTTGACCCATACCACAGAAACACAAATTCTGATTGAAAATCTCCGATCTCTTATCCGGCAGGAACTTACCCCTCAACGTTTGGCTGACAACCTTGATAAAGCCTATCAGAATCTTATTCGGCAGGAATAAGCCGGCTCAAAGAATGGTGACGATATATTGTAAACAAAATCTCTGTCACTCGCCATTTTACGGGAAGGAGGAGGCAAGAATCATGGCCGGCATCGCATTGTTGATGATGTTGATTCACCATTTCTTTGGATTTCAGTATTATAGGCTTGATTCCAATTGGTTCTATGAGCCATTCAAAATTGACGGAGTCTCGCTGGAACGAATTTTTGCCTCTGCAGGAAAACTATGTGTGGCGATATTCGCATTCATGAGCGGGTATGCGATATGGATAAACAGGGAGAAATACATCGGCTTAAAATATGTCGCAGGCCGCGCCGCCGAGTTCCTGTTGAATTATTGGATAATAGTTTTCCTTTTCTACATTTATGCCTGTGCGACAGGAGACCGGCGACCGGATGCCGGCACATTGCTTCAAAACCTCTATGGAGGTGCCACGGGCCCCGGTTTTCCGTACGTAAACGTTGCATTTGCATGGTATGTATGTTTTTATATCGTTCTGCTTATGCTTTCGCCTGTATTGCTAAGGCTGACCTATAGGCTCACCTGGATTCAGGATGTCCTTTTACTGATATTTCTCCAGTTCCTGCATTGGGGAATGCAAATATCCGGAATCGACAGCGCATTCCACTCAATATCTCTCACCTTGTTATCCGGAACTCTGATTGCATCAGTTTTCGGCTTACTCGTAGCGAAATGGGATGTCTTTGGCAGGGTAGAATCCATTTGCAGGAATCATCCGACGGCTCTGGGCTGTTGCCTGATTGTATCTGTACTTTCCATTCGGCAGATCTTTCTACTATCCGGGATAAACACCGGATTGAGCGAGGCGCTCTTTGCCGGAACATTTGTTTTTGCATCAATACTCATGTTCAAACATTCCGGGACGGCAACAATAAGAAAAATACTGATATGGATTGGAATCAACAGCATGAACATGTGGTTTCTTCATAGCATATTCTTTACCGGCAGCCGCCCTTGGCAGCACATACTATACTTTCCCCATTACTCAATATTGATTCTGCTATGGGGCATTATTCTTTTGATACCTGGTGCCATCGGCGTATCATGGATTCAGAAACGAATTCTGTCCTGGTGTAAACAGCTCTCCGGAGTATTGACAACTTCAAAATGACTATTGCATACTGCATTGACGGACTTTGGCAGTCCGGAGGCACTGAACGCGTCGTCACAACCAAACTCAACTGGTGGGCGACACAGCCCGGCGTGCGAGTGGTCTGTGTTACACTGGACGACAGCCGAGAACCGTTCTTCTCACTCGACAGCCGGGTGGAAAACTTTAAACTCCGTGTTATACCAGGTGACAGGCGTAGCTATAAAACTGAAATCTCAAAACTGTTCAATCGGCTGAAGCCGGATATAGTAGTCGGTGTTGCCGGCACAGCCATTGATGTATTGCCACTTCTGAACGACGGAAGCCGTAAGGTTCTGGAATTTCATTATACCAAAAACTTTCTTGTCAACTTTGTCAAGGGACTGCACACAATACGTTTCCGGTCGCTGCACATCCTTAAAATGAAATGGTTGCAGTGGAAACTTGAAAAGACTTCCCGCAAATACGACCTTTTCGTCGGGCTGACAAAAAAGGATATGAGTCTCTGGGGCAATCCTGCCAATATGACTTTTGTACATAATCCCCTTTCTTTCAGAAGCAATATAAAGTCCGACTGTATGTCAAAACGCATCATCGCAGTCGGCAGCTGGACTCCGTCGAAAGGTTTCGACCAGTTGCTGGAAGCTTTCGGCCCATTATCGAAAAAATATCCTGACTGGAGCGTTGAACTATATGGCTCCGGACAGGAAGAATACCTGTTGCGGGAGATTATCGACAAATACGACATGAAAGCACAGGTAAGCCTTAATGCTCCTTGCCGTGACATTGCCGGCAAATTGATTCAGGCATCAATATATGCCTTCCCGTCACGCAGCGACGGATTCGGTCTTGTAATAACTGAAGCCATGGAATGCGGACTGCCTACCGTGGCTATGGATTGCCCGTGCGGCCCATGCGAGATTGTGACGGAACGCACCGGCATAGTTGTGCCCGATCAGGACGTCAACGCATTCTCTCGGGCTATGGAGCGACTCATGACAGACGGCTCCCTGCGACAACAGATGGGCAAAGCCGCGCAGACAGAAGTGGCTCGGTTTTATCCTGAAAACATAATGCCACAATGGCTATCGCTGTTCAGCTCCATGATAAAGACGGACTGACCCATTCCTAACACACCTCTTTATTTATCTCAGATGGTATTCATAATCAACCTCATATGGCTTTGTATTCTTACCTGGTTCGGATTTAAATTCCTGAATCATAAGGATTCAATCGTGATGAGACTGCCTTTTTGCGATGAAAAGACAGAGATGGCCTGCACCGGTCTGGAGGCTCTGCTGATATTCATGATCGGCACCGGCCTGATGGGACTGATTCCATTGCTGGCAATACATCTTGGAACTCTCGAGCTAATCTGCATATTGGGTATTGCGCGCGCGCCGTACAAGGCCATATATTCCACTCCGCTTGAGTTTTATATTGTTTTTCTCCTATGGGCTGCCATCGGTATTATTTACGGAGTATCGGTAAACTATGGTGTCCGAATGATCCTTAAATATATCTATCCGTTGCTTATCGCTCTGTTTGCATCTGCTGTGATAAGAGACGTTGAGATATTCCTTAAAGCCGGACAGATGGGGCGGCGGATGGCCGTGATTTCGTTTATAACGTACTATATTCCCATGTCGGGTTTTATTTTCCTCGGCGTATTCTGGAACCGTGCGGCCTTGGCTACAAACTACATCGTATGGGTGGTTTTCTCCATAGCGCTTGCATACGCAGGAGTCAGGTCTAAGAAAAACATATTGTGGACGATAGCCTTTTGTCTCCCGGCCCTCATCTGGGTTTTCAGAACGGATATCTTCGGAAGTTCCGTAGCATTGGCTACATTTTTTTTCCTGAAATACAGACTGAAGTCTCTCCCTCTGGTAATAGGCATGGCCGGATTAGCCTTGTGTGCGCTATTCTATATCCCGGCGGTAAAGGAGAAAATGTATTTCCGTCCCGATGAAGTGACTATGACAGATTTTCTGACCGGCAATGTCGACGAAAACAACATAAACACAAGCGGTAGAAAACAAGGCTGGGAAGATGTCGAACGATGGTTTTATGACGGACATGAATATAAAGGTTCCGGCACAGGCAGAGTGCAGCACTATTTCTACGAAGAAGCCCCCGGATGGCGTCGAGGCGGACAGTTGCACAACGACTTGCTGGTGCTAAAATGCGACAACGGACTTATTGGCCTCGGCCTGTTCCTGTTGTCATACCTGGCTGTGATGTTCCATTGCATGATAATATATCATAAGTCCGACAGAAACTCCGTAAAGCTATGCGCCAGTGTTGCCGGCGCTGCCCTCATGGGCATATTAGTGACAACCTACAGCGACAATACCATATCCTACTCCATGGCAACGCTCGCCTACCCCTGGGCATTTTATGGCATGGCTCTCGGATTGGCAAAACGAGAAAAAGACACTGCCGGTCTCTGAATCAATGATATGACATTCTTATCCTCAGACATTTCCAAAGGAAAAATCGAAAATAACCTTTCCAGAACATTCGATTTCCTTAGATTTCCGTTGGCTCTTTTTGTTGTGTATCTGCACATAGTCCCCACCCTCTGTCTTGAGAGCGCTGAGACATCCATAATTCGCGTCACCTATCCCGTTTACTATTGGATAAACAACAGTATATGCACTTTAGCAAATCTGGCCGTACCATGTTTCTTTATTATTTCCGGATATCTGATGGGCTTCAATATGACATCCTTTCAGTCCGGAATATACCTTTCTAAATTATATCGGAGATGCTTCACATTGCTTATTCCATACATTATATGGAATATTGCCTGTGTGGTATATCTGCATCTTACAGGACAGATTGAATACGTGCCGTCCTGGGCTGCCACATTTATTCAGCCTGTCAACTTTCCACTATGGTTTTTAAGGAACCTTATCGTCCTGAATCTACTTTATCCGGTCATATGGTGGATGGCCGCCAGACTGAAATTACCTTTCCTGATTTTTTCCTTCGTTTTGTTTTCAGTGCTTCCTTTGTTCTGTGACCCATACTCTTTTGCAAATCAAACCGCTGTATCATTATTGATGTTCTATGCAGGCGTGTTTTGGGGAATCAACAGCTATACCGTTTGTAATTTCCGTCCGACAGTTCTGATTTCGATAATTATCACAGGAATCACCGCCTGCATCATCAACCTTTTTCACTTCCTGCCCATATCGGCATATATCAACAACGTATATCTGCTGACCGGAACCCATGCCCTGATTATATTGAGTTATCTTGCCGTCAAGCACTACCGGATAGTGACAATACCGATTTTGACATCAGCAAGTTTCTTCATATATGTCTCCCATAAATTAGGACCGACCTACATATCAAAACGGCTGGAAATTTTACTTCCGGCAGATTCTGAGATAACCCGAATCGTCATCTTCCTGATTTGTCCGGTCATTGCATCCGGTATCTGCGTACTGACGTATTATGCCCTGAGTAAAATCAGTCCACGATTCTTAAAGATACTCACCGGCAAATAATTTACATCCATGAACCTTGGCAATATCAAAAATATGGTGCGCAGGATGCACAGATATGGCATATGGCTCAGCATTTCAAACCTTATACTTGTGTATGGTCGTCGACACCTCCCGCCATCAATACTAAAAAAGACTGGCGACAGCCGCAATAAACTCATCCGCCGTAAAGTAAGCCATTACCTGCCGGCAATATCAGACCACATCTGCACACCCACTCCACTCATCATAAAAGACAATGCAATCTGGGTGTGCTGGCTACAGGGAGAAGAACACATGCCTGAACTGGTACGCATCTGCTGGAAATCCATTCAGAAAAATTCAGCAGGCCATGACGTTGTCCTTCTGTCTCTGGACAATTATTCAGACTATGTGGTCATACCACCTGTAGCATTAAACAAATACATCGACAAAAAGCTGAGCCATGCCCATTTCGCCGACATCATTCGTATGAACCTTCTGGCTCAGCAAGGCGGTCTTTGGCTTGATGCCACAATGCTCCTTACGGCGCCTGTCGCACAGAGTATATTCGACATGCCTTTCTTCTCCATCAAGACACGCCCCCAGGGCTACTTCGTTTCCGACTGCCGATGGGCTGTGTTTACGCTGGCATGCAAACGCGGCTGCGACATAATGCCACGTGTTGCAAAAGCTTTCGAGAACTATATGGAGAACAACGATATCCTGATTGATTATTTCCTGTTCGACCACTTCATTGACATTCTATACCGCACGGATGACACTGTCCGACGGATTATAGACGCTGTACCTTTCAACAATCCTGATGTCCACGCCCTACGCACATTAATCGCTCAAGATTACAACGAACCATTGATGAATAAAATGACAGAATCCACACAGATGTTCAAATTGAACACCCGCACCTGGTCGCCGACGGAGCTGGAATCCAATCCGAAATCCCTGTATCAATTTCTGAAGAAAATATAGGGGTTATTAATCAAGGCGATCAACTCAGGAGGGGTAACGCCCTACAATACGATCGGCCTCCTGAAGCATCAGAATTAGAATAACAGAACGAGAAGTAATCCTGACAGCAGAAAACGCTCGGGATTTGACTTACCGGAGTCAGCATCCGGTTTTAGACATACTTTTATGATTTCCGTTGTAATTCCCCTTTACAATAAGGAGCAATCCGTCAAGAACACCATACGCACAGTTCTTGACCAGACATTTCAAGACTTCGAGATTGTAATAGTGGACGATGGCTCTACCGATCACTCCGCAGAGAAAGTGCTTGAGATTTCAGATTCACGCATACGGCTGATCAGTCAAAGCAATGCCGGCGTATCCGTAGCTCGCAATCGCGGAATAAGCGAAGCCGATGGCGAATTCATCGCATTTCTTGACGCAGACGATGTCTGGAGTTCTGATTATCTGATGACGATGCACCGGCTTACTGCCGCTTTCCCACAATGCGACGTATTTGCGTCAAATTACAATTTCCGCCAACCCGACGGAACGCTCAAACCGACTGTCATAAACCGGCTTCCATTCCGGGGGAAAACCGGACTGCTTACAAACTACTTTGAAGTAGCGTCCTGCTCACATCCTCCCCTCTGGACCTCAGCCGTGATGGTTAGAAAATCGGCAATACATGCCGTTGGCGGTTTTCCACCCGGTGTAAAATCCGGGGAAGACTTGCTTACATGGGCTCGCCTTGCTTGTCGATACAACATCGCATATTGCAATATTCCGATTGCCACATTCGTAGCAGATGGTTACGGCATCCACGACAGACCCAAACGCATTCCTTCTGAAAAAGACTATGTCGGCGACGAGCTGGCCCGACTGTATATCTCATGCCGTTCCCGGAGCCTGAAGCGGTATGTAGCTCACTGGCACAAGATGCGTGCCAACATATACATGCGCCTGCGTATGCGCCGCCTGTCTGTAAAAGAATGCCTTGTCGGATTAAAATACCATCCGACCAATATCAAGCTGTACGCCTTTATGTTCCTGAATATGCTTCCGTCAAGACTTCAGCCTTTCTGAAAATAGTATGAACACAGATAATCCTAACGGTTGTAAACTCGCACCAATTGCCATTTTTGCATTCAACCGACCTGACTCACTGACGCGGCTCCTTGATTCCCTGTCGAAAAACAAGCTATATGCCGAATCTCCGAAATACATATTTATCGACGGACCGCGCGACGAAAGGGATACCCCGCAAGTTGAACACGTTGCGGAAATTGCCGGACAGCACGGACTGAATATCGTACGATCGTCGCGCAACCTGGGACTCGCACGCAACATCATAGGAGGCATCAGCCGAATTTTAGAACAGTATGACCGAGTGATTGTGGTCGAGGACGACCTTTACTGCGCACCCTCGTTCCTGCTATACATGAATCAGGCGCTGGAATTCTACAAGCAAGCACCCGCTATACTTTCCATATGCGGCTACGGGCTTAAAATCAAGCGCCCCGGAAACTACAGCGGCGATGTGTACCTCTCCAACAGATCATCGTCATGGGGATGGGGCACTTGGGCCGACAGATGGGCAGAAATAGACTGGGACATACCGGATTGGCCGCAACTTAAAAAGAAACCGGGGATAAAAAGCGGATTCAACCGCGGAGGCAGCGATATGTATGGAATGCTCGACGACTATAAAAAAGGCCGGAACAATTCCTGGGCAATAAGATTTTGCTTCCACCAGTTCCGCTACGGGCTCTATTCGGTTCATCCGTTTCTATCACTCGTCGCCAATGAAGGCTACGGAACATCCGCTACAAACTGCCGCCAGAAATACTCACGCTTTAAGGTTGACATGAATCTGTCTGAAGACATCAGCTTCAACCTCACAGACAATATTTCGCCCGACAATAGAATATTACGCCGGCTGCGTTCATATCACTCAATTCCCATACGTATTTACAGCCGTCTGCGCCGGCTGCTCGACATTTAGAACTTCTATTCCGCCCTCTTCAGCACTTGTGTGCGTACCCTGCACCACGTTCTGAAGAGTTCAAACATAGACTGATGAAAATACTGTTAGTACACAACGATTACGGAAAATACTCCGGTGAGGAAGCCGTTGTCGACAAGATGGCATTGATGCTTGAGGCATCGGGGCATCATGTCGCACAATTAAGAATGAGTTCCGCGAAAGTTATCGGGTCTACAATTGGAAAAATCCACGGATTCGTGGCAGGAATACATAGTCCGTCAGGCATTCTCGCAATGAGGAGGGCTCTGAAAAAAGAGAAACCCGATATAGTGAATATTCACAATCTCTATCCGTTCATTTCGCCGGCTGCATTACGTGTATGTAAAAAAGAAGGAGTACCGGTCGTGATGACCGTACACAATTTCCGGCTGATCTGCCCCACCGGACTCTTCATGCGAGACAACAAACCATGCGAACTTTGCCTCCGCAAAGGAAATGAATGGGGATGCGTGAAATACAACTGCGAGCACTCGCTGGCGAAATCCATCGGATATGCCGTACGCAATGCCGTGGCAAGAATCAATCGATACTATATGGACAATGTCGACTGCTTTGCATGCATAACTGATTTCCAACGGCAAAAACTGATAGAAGCCGGGTTCCCGGCCGAAAAAATAACCGTTATTCCAAACTCAGCGGATACAGCCGTTGAAGCATGCTTGAACGACGGAGACTATGTGGCATATAGCGGACGCATAAGCCGGGAGAAAGGCGTTGATCTCATAATTGAAGCTGCCAGGCGTAATCCCGACATCCCTTTCAGGCTCGCCGGTGCAGTTCGTGATACCGGCCTCATCTCTGATCTGCCTGAAAATGTTGAGCATGTCGGTTATCTGTCAGGACAAAAACTGCATGATTTCTATGCTAATGCAAGATTTTTTGTCATGGCGTCCCGATGGTACGAAGGATTTCCAATGACTATACTTGAGACCGCACGATTCAGAAAACCGATGATTGCACCGGATCACGGCGGATTCACCGAAATAATCGGTCATGGCGACAGCGCCATAGGAATGCTGACTGTTCCGGGCGACATCAGCACATTATCCGGCTCGATACGCAATCTGTGGGATAACCCATCACAATCAAGACTGTTTGGAGACAAAGCCCATAGAAAACTCGTAAACTGCTATTCCGACACTATTGTGTCTTCAATGTGGAATAACCTCCTTTACCAATTGATTCAGATAAAAAACTTTGCGTATCAGGCTAACAACATATAGCGCAGACTAATAGCATTTTAATTGTAGAGCAATTCACGGAGGAGACTCCGGACATAACAAATTCATTACTTACATTTTCAGACTTAATCTCTTATGGAATATTATTTCAATATCCGTTATGAGTTTATGCGTCAACGGGTACACAAGGCTATCGAAGAACGGCTTTCAGCACCAGGGTCTGATTACATCTGTGTGGCTGACGGAGTGATAATGAATACCGCCAACCGGCAGAAACACTATCTCGACGTTGTGAACGGGGGCATGTTCTCAATTTGCGACAGCAGCTACGTTCCTTTATATATTAAGCTGATCCACGGCAAAAAACTCGAACAATATTGTGGCAGCGAAATATTCTCCGACATCATTGCAAGCCGTAAATACCGCATGATCTTTCTGGGGACTCAGCAAAACATTCTAAACGGCCTCAGACAGAATCTGATGAAACTCAATCCACACATTTGCGATATGAAGTTCATCGAACTGCCCTTCTGCAAAGTGGATGATTTTGACTATCCCTCAATAGCTAGACTCATCGAAGAAGATGGAGCTGACATAATCTGGATTGCTTTGGGAGCGCCCAAACAGGAATACTTCATGTCAATGCTGAAACCTCACCTGAATCACGGCGTAATGATAGCGGTCGGAGCAGCTTTCAAATTCTTCAGTGGCGTTGATACCAACCGTGCTCCCGAATGGATGGTCCGTCACCACATGGAGTTTGTTTACCGCCTGGCTCAGGAACCATCCAAACAGTTCGGACGTTGTTTCAACATTGTACGGACCCTTCCGTCTCTCCTCGTATCGGAGTGGAGAAGGAAATCCACACCGGCTGACACTCTCTCCGCAACATAACACGGTCAGCCCTCCAAAAAGAACGAGGCAGTCCAAAACCGGACTGCCTCGTTCTTTTTGGGTTGTTGTCTTATCAATGACGCAGATAAGTTTTCTTACCATTGATTATGTACAATCCCTCAGGCAAAGCCCTGACAGCATCCGAGCCTGCCTCACGAAGCAGAAGTATGCCTTGAAGGTTGTATACGGTATAGGCCTCGCTTTCCTCAGCGGCGACATCGTCAATGCCTGAATATATCGTGACGGGACCATATGTAAACTCTTCGGTGGAGGTCCAGCCCGCAAAGTCGCTGTGGCGGCGTGTCAGCTGCCCTTTGGCGTCGTAGCTGTATTCAATATCCATTTCGGGTTCAGTCCTGCCGTCGGGATATTCATTGGAAGAACGGTATCTTATGACGTTGCGCGAATCGTCTACGGTATAACTCGTCACATTGTTATATCCATCATAATTGTAATAAAACGTAAGAGTATTGTCCTCCACCTTACATATAGGCTCAACAGAATAATTCAGAACCCAATCGTTCTTATCCGTGTCCCAGATGTAGCTTATAAGATTTGTTTCCGGATAAGTGACGATATTCGGATCGACACCATGATACTTCGGCTCGAAGTAATCATTATACAGAATAGTTGGCTCTACCGGCATATGGTACTCGAAACTTGCTGCCGGATAGCGTTCTCTCACTTCCTTCAAACTGGGGACCCACTCCTCCAGAGCAGCAACCCAGTAGTAATAGGTGACAACCCTGTTCAGACCGGGATTGACAACAATCTTGGTCTGCGGTACGATATTGTGTTCAAGGTCAATGGTGCGCTTAATTGTTACCTCGCTGCCATCGGGCATCTTCTCCACAAGGTCGCGTATAGTGCATCCCGTATGCTTCCATGTATCGGTATCATAGTCGTAGTCGTAATAATCATATATACCCGCCTTATGATCCGTGACGGTACGGTTGCCTCTTTTCATTACTCCTGCCCCGTCATATCCGTAAGAATCGCTGACGGACTTGTCCTCTACTGCGTCATAAATCAGTTTGGAACTGAGTCTCAGCTCTCCGCCGCCGGGACGTCTGTATTCATTGCGTGTAAAACCGCCTTTGTCGTCGTAAGCCACCTCATACCTGAATTTCACCTGATTATTCTCATCAAGCATCGTATACGATGTGACGCGGCCCTCGTTGTCGAAAACACATGTATAATCCATCAGTTCCAGTGTCCCCGTGAGCTTCGCCCAGTTATCTCCTGTCCAGACGAGCCACGTCTGTAGTCCGTTGTCTTCGTTGATCACGCGCAGGCGCTTGAACTCCGTGCCTTCGCTATCGCGGTAGCTGTAATCTGCCGTAATTCCGTCCACCTGCGTGACTATGGCATAATTGCCTGTAGTTTCGTCATACGTGATGCCATTCAGGGTATGTGTGTCGGCATCGAGCAGATAGTAGCTCGTGCTACTTGTTCCGCCGTATATCAGATTTGTGGACTCTGCCCTTACAAAATTGCCTTTGAAATAGGTATAGGTTGTTTTTAAAGTCGGGAGCAATTGCATTTTACCGTCCACTGTCTGCTGGTAGTATTCAATTGTCCAGCATTCATCGGGGCGCCGGACTGGATCCGTCAGATTGCGGTAACTGTCGGAATACTCGGTCTTTTTTGTAATGTTCCACTCACCGTAGGAGTTCATGCCGCTGATTACGAAATAAGAACCGTCGCCGGGTACCTCGAAATTACTCAGGGTACCAAAACCGGGTACAGCCTCACCGTTCTCATAATTAATATTCCAGCTGCCGCAAAAGTAACCGTTAACATTGAAAAATTCATATAAGTCATAGGACTTCACCCAATCTCTACCGTCGAAATTTTCCCTATGATAAATTGTATAGTTGTCGGTTTCACCTATTGTATAGGATGTGCGGAAGTTTTTTGCCTCTGTCGATTCCTCCAGCCACGTAAAACGGTCGGAGCCTTTCGGCGTAAAGCGTTTCCAACGATGTTCAGTTTTCATCTGGTTGGACTCATCATACTGTATGGAATATACGGCATAGCCCTCGGTGTCATAATCCACATGGTAACTTGCGTATGACGATTTGTAGTCCTCGGTTTCCACCATTCCATTGGAATGGAACGTGCGCACATTCTCGTCCTCCAGTGCGGATGTCGATGCATTGGTGCGCGTTTTCCTGTCCCATGCCTTTCCGGGAATAGCCCAGTGGTATTCGGTATTGAGCACGAGGCCACCTAAATCTTCAGATGCAAGAAAGCCGTACCGGTCGTAGCCATAGGTTGTCACGTTCGGTTCGTTTTCGCCGTACTGTGAAGTGTATTTTATCAGTCGGTCCTCTTCGTGCGTCGCTTCTTCTTTCATCACCAGACGCGGAGGTGTTTTCGTGGTGAGCGTCGCTCCGGTCGGAGCTTTTTCAGTCTGTACCTGAATAGACGGCTGCGGTTCATATTCGCCGAATCCGGGCACTATCGTGTGCCTCGGCGAAGACCACATGCTGCACGTGCCGGCAGCAACCATGCACACGGCAAGATAAAGCGTTTTTTTCATGTAATGGATTAAGGGTTAAATGGTTTAAAAATAGGTTTATATACAGTTTTTGCAAATTTACGCAAAAATTACCCCCCCCCGCAAGTTAATAATTGTTAAATTCAACATAAAACCCTCTGCCGCAGGTACGACAGAGGGTTTTGTAAGTAAAAGTCTGTATGGATTATGCTTCGTAGAGCGCCATCTGAGAGGGGTCGAAAGAGGCAATGAACTCGGCATGACGGGCAACCTCGGCCTGCGCCATCTTGGCATAGACGCGGGCGCTGCGTGCGAACGACTCCGTGCGGGTGGCGTCGAGCAGCAACAGGTGGCTCATGATGATGTTGCCTGCCATCTCCACAAGGCGGCGTGCCATGAAATCGGTGAAGCGGGTATCGCCCACGGCATTCACCTTCTCAACGGCCTTTGCATAGGTGTCGGTCAGACCGGCAAGCATTTCTTTGACGTCGGCCAGGCTTTCGGCCACGGGCTGCTCGGCATAGCTGTTGATGAGGTTGAGATAGGTGCCGGTGGTGACGTGGCGGATTGCCGCTACCACCTGAAGCTGTGTCGTACCCTCGTAGATGCTCGTGATGCGGGCGTCGCGGTAGATGCGCTCGCAGGCGTAGTCCTTCATGAATCCGCTGCCGCCGTGTACCTGTATGCAGTCGTAGGCGTTCTGGTTGCAGTATTCGCTGGTCATGCCCTTTGCAAGAGGAGTGAGGGCGTCGGCCAGGCGGCTGTAAGCCTTCATTTCCTTACGCTCGTCGGGCGTCAGGCTGCGCTCCTTGGCGATGTCCTCGTAGGCCTTGTACAGGTCCACGTAGCGGGAGCATTCGTAGAGCAGCGTGCGCGATGCGTCCAGCTTGGCCTTCATCACGCTTATCATTTCAGCTACGGCCGGGAACTCGATGATGGCCTTGCCGAACTGCTTGCGCTCCTTGGCGTAGGCCAGAGCCTCGCGGTAGGCAATCTCGCTGACGCCGACGCTCTGTGCGGCGATGCCGAGGCGGGCGCCGTTCATCAGAGCCATCACATACTTGATGAGGCCCATGCGGCGGGAGCCGACGAGTTCTGCCTTCGCATCCTTGTAGACGAGTTCGCAGGTGGGCGAGCCCTTGATGCCCATCTTGTTCTCGATGCGTCGCACGGTCACACCGCCGTCGCGCTTGTCGTAGATGAACATGGAGAGGCCGCGGCCGTCTCTTGTACCCTCCTCACTGCGGGCGAGCACGAGATGGATGTCGCTGTCGCCGTTGGTGATGAAGCGCTTCACGCCGTTCAGGCGCCATGTGCCGTCGGGCTGCTCGGTAGCCTTGAGCATCACGCTCTGGAGGTCGGAGCCGGCGTCGGGCTCGGTGAGGTCCATCGACATGGTTTCGCCCTGACATACGCGGGGGATGTATTTTGCCTTCTGTTCTTCGCTGGCGAATTCATATATCGTCTCGGCGCAGTCCTGGAGGCCCCAGAGGTTCTCGAAGCCCGTGTCGGCGCGGCTGACGATGTCGGCGGCCATGATGTAGGGAGTAATGGGGAAGTTGAGTCCGCCGAAGCGACGGGGCATCGACATGCCCATCAGGCCGGCCTTGCGGCATACGTCGAGGTTGGTCTCCGTTGCGGAAGCATAGTGGGCGTGGCCGTCGGAGCAGCTTGCTCCCTCGTGGTCTACGCTTTCGGCGTTCTCGGCGATCACATTGCCGCAGATGTCGCCCACGATGTCGAGCACGCGCTCATAGTTGTCCATGGCGTCCTCGAAATCGACGGGTGCGTAGTCGTAGTTCTCGGCGTCGGCATAGTTGCGTTCCTTGAGCTCTACGATTTTGCGCATCAGGGGATGGTTGAGGTGATGGCGCAAATCGGGATTGTCGGTAAAGAAGTTGGCCATAGCTTATTTGGAGTTTTTCTTGTAATACTTGATGAGTTTCGGAACCACTTCCTCCATCGGGCCGTTGATGACATAGTCGGCGATGGTGTTTATGGGAGCGTCGGGGTCGGTGTTGATGGAGATTATGATGCTGCTGTCCTGCATGCCGGCGATGTGCTGAATCTGGCCGGAGATGCCGCAGGCGATATACAGTTTGGGACGTACTGTCACACCGGTCTGACCTATCTGACGGTCATGGTCGATGAAGCCTGCGTCGACGGCGGCACGCGATGCGCCCACCTCGGCTCCGAGAGTATCGGCCAGGTCGAAAAGCAGCTGGAAGTTCTCCTTGCTGCCCACGCCGTAACCGCCGGCCACGATGATGCTCGCGCCCTTGATGTTGGTCTTGGATTTCTCGATGTGGCGGTCGATGATCTCCACGGCGTAGTCCTCGGGAGAGGTATAGCGCGAAGCGTCGAGGCTGATTACCTCGCCCTTGTGGTCGGGGTTGTAAACCTCTTTCTTCATCACGCCCTCGCGCACGGTAGCCATCTGCGGACGGCACTCGGGGTTCACGATGGTAGCCACGATGTTACCGCCGAAAGCAGGACGTATCTGATAGAGCAGGTCCTTGTACTCCTTGCCGGTCTTGGGGTCGGTGTGGTCGCCGATTTCCAGAGCAGTGCAGTCGGCGGTGAGGCCGCTGTGCAGGCACGAGCTTACGCGGGGACCGAGGTCACGGCCTATGCAGGTGGCGCCCATGAGGCAAACCTGAGGCTTGATCTCGCGGAAAAGGTTTATCAGCACGGCTGCGTGCGGATTGGAGGTATAGGGATAGAGGCGCGGGTCCTCTACTTTGTAGACCACATCGGCGCCGTAAGGAAAGAGCTGCTTCTCGATGCCCTCGAGTTTGTCGCCGATGACGAGAGCCTCCAGCTTGACGCCGAGACGGTCGGCCAGCACGCGGCCCTTGGTAAGGAGTTCCAGACTGACATCGGCCACATGGCCGTCCTCGTACTCGCAGTAAACTATAAGATTGTTGGTATCTGCCATAATTGTAGGTTAGCCTATTGTGTGGTTAGCGATAAGATCCTGAATGAGCTTCTCCACGGCGGCATCGTCGGCCGCATCGAGCGTAAGGGCTTCCTTGGCGGTGAACACCACGTTGACGATGCCCTTTACCTTTGTGGGCGAGCCGGGCAGACCGATCTGCTCGGGGTCGGCCTCGATGAAGGCTGCGTTCCACTCTTCGATGTTGAGGTCGGGGCGCTCGGCCAGTTTCTGCTGCTGTTCGGGGCTAAGCGATGCCTTCTCGGAGGGAGATGCGGAGCGCTTGTACTTCATCACGCGCTTTGCGTTGCGCGGACGGCACTCGGCCGCACTGCCGTTGACAGTGATTACGCAGGGCAGAGGAGCCTTCACGGTCTCCACGCCATGCTCGAGACGGCGCAGCACGGTGACGTGGCCGTCCTCCAGCGAGAGGATGTCTTCAGCGTATGTAACCTGCGGGAGGCCGAGCTTTTCAGCTATCTGCGGACCCACCTGGGCCGTGTCGCCGTCGATGGCCTGACGTCCTCCGAGTATGATGTCGAAGTTGCCGAATTTCTTCACGGCCTGGGCCAGCGAATACGACGTAGCCAGCGTGTCGGCGCCGCCGAGGCAACGGTCAGTCAGCACTATGCCATGGTCGGCGCCTCGGTAGATGGCCTCGCGGATAATCTCGGCGGCACGCGGCAGACCCATAGTGAGAATAGTCACGGTGGCGCCGGGATTCGCGTCCTTAAGGCGTAAAGCCTGCTCGAGGGCGTTCAGATCCTCAGGGTTGAAGATGGCCGGAAGCGCGGCACGGTTGATGGTGCCGTCTTCTTTCATGGCATCCTTGCCGACATTGCGGGTATCCGGTACCTGCTTTGCCAACACAATGATGTTCAAACTCATAACTATATTTGCTTATAGTGATTAAATTTTTTCAAAATTTCTCGGCAAAGGTAACAAATTATTGGCTATAATCAAAATATATTGTCTGCCTACGTCCCAAAACTCACGCCAAAAAACATTTTTTGGAAAAATTTCGCCAAATAATTTGGCAGTTTCAGAAATTAGACCTAACTTTGCACTCGCAATCAGAAATGGTGAGTTTAGCTCAGTTGGTTAGAGCGTCGGATTGTGGTTCCGAAGGTCGTGGGTTCGACCCCCACACCTCACCCCAATGAAATAACGTAACTTTGCAAAACTGAATTCAATGCGCGACGTGATGTCGGGCATTGTTTTTTATATAATAATCAGCAACATATGGACCATATAGACCCCTACATAGCCGAACTGCTCGAAACCGAGGCCGCACGCCTGAACGCTCCCGCATTCATCGCCGACGACCCTGTCCAGTTCCCGAGACGATTCTCCGCCCCGACCGACATCGAGGCCGCGGCCCTGCTCTGCGCCACCATAGCCTGGGGCAAACGGACCATGATATGCCGCAACTGCGAGCGTATGCTCGACATTATGGACAACCGGCCCACAGAATACATCCTCAGCGGAGAATACGAAGCGCTGGACGATGGGAAGAACATCCACCGCACTTTTTTCCAGGCCAATCTGAAGCACTGGCTGCGCGGACTGAACCGCATATTCCGCAAATACGGCAGCGTTGAAGGTCTTGCCGCGGCACGAGGAGTTGCCGATGAACCTGCCCCCGCATGGGCACTCGCCCGCGAGCTGAACACAGAGATGGCTGCCGCCAACGACAGCTGTCACGACTCACGCTGCCTGCCGCAGAATCTTGAATCCACAGCCCTGAAGCGCCTGAACATGGCTCTCCGCTGGCTCGTGCGACGCGACGGCATCGTAGACCTCGGCATATGGAATGCCCTCACGCCCGACAAGCTGTACATTCCGCTGGACGTTCACGTAGGCAATACGGCCCGCGACCTCGGACTCCTCACCCGTCGCAGCAACGACAGGCGAGCCGTTGAAGAACTCACCGCCGTGCTGCGCCGACTGCGCCCCGACGACCCCGTGGTCTACGACTTCGCCCTCTTCGGCATCGGCATAGAGGGGAGCAAAGTGAAAGACGCTTAAACGCCGTTGCTCTGGCCCGAACTCAGGCCGCTGTTGCCATGGAAGAACTTGTCGAGATGTTTTTCCTTGAATTTCTGGAGTATGACCCAGAAGTTGGGCACGAACAGAGTGCCTACAACGGCATTCACAGCCATACCGAACACCACCGCCGAGCCGAGGGCCACGCGGCTGCCGGCACCTGCGCCGGTGGCGAACAGCATGGGCATGACGCCGAACACAAATGCGAGAGCCGTCATCATGATGGGACGGAAACGCACCCTGCCGGCATCCATCGCCGCAGTGGCTATATCCTGCCCGGCGGCGCGGTAGTCGCGCGCATACTCTACAATCAGAATGGCATTCTTCGCCGAGAGCCCCAGCAGCAGGATAATGCCTATCTGTGTGTATATGCTGATGCTCTGCCCCATGAATATACATCCCGTGACAGCGCCAAGAATGGCCGTTGGCATTGCAATCACGACGGCTATCGGGTCGGTAAGACTCTCGTATTGCGCGGCAAGCACCAGGATAGTGATTATCACGGCCAGAATGAGGACGAATGTTACAGTCGTGCCTGACTGAGTTTCCTGATATGCCTCGCCGGTCCAGGCGTATCCGTAGTTTTCACCTACGGCATCCGAAATCACCTCTTCCATGGCGGCAATCGCATCGGACGAGCTCACGCCCTTGGCAGGAGTAGCCGTCAGCGAGGCCGTCTGGTACATATTATAACGGCTCACGGTAGCCGAGCCGAACGACGGCTCCATAGTGGCGAATGCGCTGAAAGGCACCATATCGCCCGACGCGTTGCGCACACTCAGAGCCAACACATCGGCTATGCGTCCGCGCGAGGCGGCATCGCCGCGCACCGTCACCTGATAGACGCGTCCGAATTCCACAAAATCGTTGACGTAGCTGCCGCCCATGAATGCCGACAGAGCCGAGTAGACGCTCTCCAGCGTGAGGCCGCGCAACTTCACCTTATCGCGGTCCACTTTCAGCGTATACTGCGGTATGGCGCCCTCGTAGAGAGAGCTCACCGACGCTATGCGCGGGTCTTTGGCTGCGGCAGCACGGATGTCTTCAAGAGCAAGGCTCATGGCCTGCGCACCGCGGTTGTTGATGTCGAGCAGTTGCATCTCCAGACCCGACGACATGCCCAGGCCCGGTATGGCAGGCGGATTGAGTGCGAATACTATCGGTTCCTGCATCGCGGCGCCGAAGGTCTCGATCTGTCGTATGACTTCGTTTACGCCCTCTCCTTTGCTCTTGCGCTCGTCCCATGGCTTGAGTATTACGAACATCGAGCCGACGTTGCCGCCCGAACCGCCCCCGAGAAAACTGGTGCCGGCTATAGCCATGACATTCTTGACGGCCGGAATCGTGGCGACACTGTCTGCCAGACGGTTCATGACCTTCTCCGTGCGGTCGAGCGACGCGCCGGAAGGCAGCTGTACAGAGGCGATGCAGTAGCCCATATCCTCAGCCGGGATATAAGACGTAGGCCAGCGCAGAAAGCCCCAGAAAGCGGCTCCCGTCAGCACGAAATACAGCGCGACGGCCACCCAGGGCTTGCGCACGAAGCGGCCCACGACCTTCATATAGGTGCCGTTGCAGACGTCTTCGCCCTTTCGCCACCAGCGGAAAAGGAAGAAACGCGGCGACTTGGAGGCCGGCTTCAGGAACAAGGCGCACATGGCGGGCGTGAACGTAAGGGCGTTGAAGCCCGAGAAGGCCGTACTGATGGCAATCGTCAGGGCGAACTGTTTGTAGAGCTCGCCTGTGATGCCGCTGACAAGGGCGGTAGGTATGAACACCGACAGCAACACGAGCACCTCGCCTATCACAGGCCCCTGCAGTTCTATCATGGCCTTCTCCGCCGCCTGACGCGGATTCAGTTTTCCTTCGTCAAGCAGGCGCGAGCAGTCCTCCACCACCACGATGGCGTCGTCCACCACGATTGCCACAGCCAGCACAAGGCCAAACAGCGTCAGCGTGTTGATGCTGAATCCCATCATCTTCATCACCGCGAAAGTGGCTATAAGCGACACCGGAATAGTGAGCATCGGGATAATGACGGCACGCCAGCTCTGGAGGAACAGCAGAATGACTATCATGACGATGAGAGTGGTCTCCAGCAGCGTGACGAGCAGATCGTCTATGGATGCCGTCACAAATTCTGTAGAGTTCTGCAATATTCTGACGGTGACACCCGGAGGCAGACGGCGCGAAAGTTCGTCAAGTTTCTTTTCCACGCCCTTGACTACATCCAGAGCATTTGCACCCGGGAGCTGATATACACCGATCAGCGCCACCTGCTGGCCGTTCACGCGCGCCACCTGGGAGTAATCGCTGCTGCCCAGCTCCACCCTCGCTATGTCGCGCAGGCGCAGCATGCCGCCGTCAGCATCAGTGCGTATCACTATGTTACCGAACTGGGAGGAATCGGTGAGGCGTCCGGGCGTCGTTATCGTGAACTCGAACGCCTGGCCGGGAGCCGAAGGCTGTGTACCCACCGAGCCGGCCGACACCTGTATGTTCTGCGACTGCACAGCCGTCATCACATCCTGAGGCGTAAGGCCGCGTGCGCGCATCTTCTGAGGGTCGAGCCACACGCGCATGCTGTACTGGCCGCCGCCGAAGGCCCCTACTCCGCCCACGCCGGGCACACGGGCTATCTCGTCCGTTATGTTGATGTTGGCGTAGTTGGTGAGGTACAGGGCGTCGTATCGCTCCGGGTCGTTGCTCTCAAGCGCGGCGAAAAGAACTATGTCCGACGACTCGGACATCACCGACACGCCTTGCTGTTTCACCGCGGCAGGCAGCTGCGCGTCGGCCATGGCTATGCGGTTCTGCACCTTTACGGCAGCCTCGTCAAGGTCAGTGCCGACCTCGAAAGTAATGGTAAGAGAATAAGAACCGTCGCTGCCGCAGGTACTGCTCATGTACATCATATCCTCCACGCCGTTCACCTGCTGTTCCAGTGGCACGGCTATGGTCCGTGCCACGGTTTCGGCATCCGCACCGGGATATGTAGCCATCACGCGCACGGTCGGAGGAGTGATGTCGGGATATTGGGCCACCGGCAGCGTATTGATAGTCAGCACGCCCGCGAGCAGCATCACCACCGCGAGAACGATGGAAAAAATCGGGCGCTCGATGAAAAATCTTGAGAACATGGCGTTGAGCTATCGTGATGAGGAAACAGGATTGACAGTCACGCCGTCGCGCACCTTAAGCATCGCCGAAGTGACGTATCGCGCGCCGGGCTCCAGGCCGGACGTGATTATGCGCATGGAATCGTCGGCCATATCGCCGGTCTTCACAGGCGTATACACCACGCGGTCGGAATCGTTGACGGTATAGAGGTATTTGCCGAGCTGGTCGGTCGACAGGGAGGCGTCGCGCACCAGCACAGCCCGCGGGTCGATACCGGCCGGAACGGAAATCTCCACATACATGCCGGGACGAAGTTCATCGTATGGATTATCGATAGTCATCTCAACTGTCAGCGTGCCTGTAGACTTATCCATATCCGGTGCCACATAGAAATAGTCGGCCTTATATTTGTGCTCCAGCGGCTGCGTGAACGAGACCGGCACCGTCCCCTTGCCTTGCGGCAGGTTACGCGCCACATCCCGGGCCAGAGCAGCGTCCTCGATAGCGAAAATTGCCAACATTTCTCTGTTGTCGAATAATTCGCACAGCTCCACCGGAGATGCCTCGCCGCTGACATAGTTTCCTACAGACAGAATATTGTCAGTGACGCGTCCCGTGATCGGCGCCGTCACCGTGCAGTAGCCGAGGCGCGTTCGGGCAAGACTCAGAGACGCCTCGGCATTGTTGATTGCAGCCGCCGAAGTGCGGGCCGCGCTGCGCGCCTGCTCCAGCTCCATCTCCGACACGGCATCGCTCCGCCAGGCCTTCTCCATGGCGGCCAGATGCTTGACGGCATAATCATTCTCGCTGCGCGCCGTGGCGAGAGCCGCCTCAGCCTGCCGCACGGCGTCCCGATACGGCTCGCTCTCGATGCTGAACAGCACCTGTCCCTTACGCACTATGTCGCCGCTGGTGTAGTGCTTGGCCGTTATGGTGCCGTTCACACGCGCCACCACGCGCACGCTCGCCGTTGCCGAGAGTGTGCCTGGAAATTTCTTGTAGATAGTAACGGAATCAGTTACTGCTGTCGAAACCTCTATGTCGGGGGCAGCGGCAGCCTTATCGCCGGCATCGCGGCCATGACTACAGGCCTGAAAGAAACACATCGCGACTGCACAGGCGCCTACTATCAGGCATTTGGGGTTAATGTTCATCATCATAGTTGTTAGAAAGCGCCTCCGAGCGCACGATACAGGTTTGCAAGGGCCGCGAGGGCATTCCCGCGCGCGTCCACAAGCGAATTGGTATAGGTAAGATAGTTCATCTGCGCGTCAACGACGTTACTGAACGGCGACAGCCCCTGCGTATACAGATCCACCGACAGCAACAGCGACTCATGGCTCTGCTCCACTACGGACTTGTAGAGGTCTATACTGTGCAACGCGTCATTATAGGCCGTCAGTGCGTTCGCAGCCTCGCTGCCGGCATTCAGCACGGTCTGCCGGTAGGACGCTATCTGCTCCTCCATCGCGTCGCGGGCCGAAACCACAGCCGCCCTGCGGGCCATGCCGTTGAAGACAGTCCACGACAGCGTCGGTGCTACCGACCACGTGCCGGATCCGCGCCCGAACAGATCGCCCGGTTTGACACCTTCCGTTCCGATAGAGCCGGTTATTGACAACGTAGGCAGATAATCCTTTCGTGCCACCCCCAGAGCTGCCGCCGCCGCATTCACCGACGCCTCCGCGGCCACCACGTCGGGACGCCCGCGCAGTATATCGGCCGGCAATTCAGAGGCCACTATGCGCCGGTATTCGGGCTGCACGCCGTCGCGGGCTTGCAACATGGGGACGATGACGGCAGGCTCAACTCCGCACAGCAGCGCCAGCGACTGCACGTCGGCTTGTATGCGCGTATGCAGAGCCGGCACGGAAGCCCGCGTGGAGTACAGCACCGTACGGGCCTGGGTCACGTCCAGGCGCGAGGCCAGTCCGGCCTCGTAGCGCGCTACCGCCTTGCTGACAATCGTGTCCTGTGCCTCGGCATGCGCCGCAGCCACAGCCATCTGGGCCTGCGCCGTACGCAGGTCGAAATAAGCCGTAGCCACACTGGCACACAGCGACACCATCGCTGCATCGTAGTCGGCCCGCGAAACGTCGCGCCGATAACGGCTTTCCTTTACCCGCGAATAGTTTCTGCCGAACACATCAATCTCCCAGGATGCCTGCACGCCCAGCGAGTACATACCGCCGGTCGTGCCGTCGCGCCGGGCGCGTTGCCACGAGGCCGACGCCGTTATGTCCGGATAGTAGGCCGCCGATGCCTGGCGTATGGCCTGGGTGGCCTGGTCTATGCGCAGACCCGCGACTGCGACATCATTGTTGCCTGCCCTTGCAAGGACAAGAAGTGAGTCAAGCGTAGGATCGGCGAATAAGCCCCACCACTGTCCGTCGTCGACAGCACGGGGCACTACGTCCTGACATACGGCAGACGCAGGCAGCAGCAGCGACAGCAGCAACAGCAGGCGGTAAATGTGGAGAGTGCGCATAAAGTGTACGGATTAGAACAACGCCCCGGAATAATCCGGCGACATTATTATAACCGCACAAATGCGCGCTTGGTTCGGACGCACTCAGCCTTTTGCAGCATCCTGACGTCGCTGTAGCCTGAAGAATTCGAGCCGGTCAGGCGTAAGTCGTCCGAAAAAGAAACTGCGCGCACGGGCCGTCCCCGTGAAGCGCTCGCTCAATGCCATCATCGTGCTGCGGCGGTCTGCTACGGCGATGCATTCCACTGTATCCTCGCCGACAGCCGGAAACTCGCGCGAACTCTTGACGAGATAGGATTTGCCGGCTCGCTCTATCACGCAGTAGCCTGCCGCGAGCGAGCAGTCGTACTCATGCTTGTATTTCTTGAAAACGCTCTCGAAATGCGCCACCACGTCGCCGAAACGCTCATACTTGCGCTCGGCGCCATACTTTTCCACGAACCGGTCGAACAGTATTCGGAAGCATTCGAGAGTGACGCAGGCGTCGTAAGCCGCCGAGTGTGCCATGCCGTCATCATGTCCTACCCCGAGTTCCTCGCAGCAGCGGCGCAGGCTTATGCCCTGCATATAGTCGAGACCGGCCTCACGGCCGTGGCACAGCCAGAACCAGTCGCGCAGCTCCAGCACACGCTTGGAGTCCAGTCCCTGCACATACTGCCGCTTCATCTTCGCCATGTCGTTCTCGCGCACGGCGAAGCCCATGACGTAGCGGCACCGGTCGATGATGGGCTGTATGCGTCGCCGCGCCGACGAAAACGATGGCGCACCGGCCACCATCTCAGGCGTGATGTGGTGTATCTCGCTCGACCATGTGCGGTAGCGGCGCGGTTTGAATCGCTGCTGATACATCAGGCGCCCGAGCACGTCGATTATAGACAGCTCCAGCATCTCCATCCCGCGTGCGAACTCTGCGTCAAAACAGATGCACGCTTCGGGCGGGAATCCCTCAAGCAATTGCCGGCTGCGCTCGTTCATGGTTCCGTAGATGTGATTGAATCGGGAATCACCTGCGCGGCGGCGTCCATATAAGCATCGGCCGCACGGTCATATCCGAGGGCGCGCATATGCGCCTCCTTATGCTTTATCATCAGCAGCGCGGCCTCGCGCTCCATCGCCGTCGCGTTGCTGTCGGCCAGTGCGGCGGCATCTCTCCGGCCTGCGGCTGCGGCCGAATCAAGGGCTACCGACGAGTGCGGATTGCTCATGGACCCTCCTCCGCACGCGCTCAGCAGAAGAAACAAAAATACTGATATAGCCGGTGCTCTCATAGCAGAATTATACCGAGCCTGGCGGCGGCTTCCGCGTCGGCCAGGGCGTTATGATGGTTCTTAAGATTGATGGCGAAGAAATCGCATAGCGAATCAAGCGACTTCGACGCAAGCACCCCGCGGGGAATTTTCCGACGGGCTGCGGCAAGTGTGCATAGAAACGGCCTCTCGGGCGCGTCAAGGCGATAGATACGGCAGGCTGCGTGTATACACCGCTGGTCGAAGGGGGCGTTGTGCGCCGCAAGAGGCATATCGCCGGCCCAGGCCGAGAAACGGCGCCACACGGAGTCGAAGCATGGAGCGTCGGCCGTATCGGCTGCCGTCAGACCGTGCACACGCGTACACGACCAAAGATAATACTCCGGCTCGGGACGCACAAGGCTGTAGAATGTGTCTACAATGCGGCCGCCGCATACCTTCGCCGCACCCAGGGCGCATATGCTCCCGGGTTCGGCGTTCGCCGTCTCCACGTCCACAGCTATAAAGTCATTCATCGCTCTCCATGTACCGCGCCACGGCGTCGCGCACATCCTCCATCAGCCACAGCGGTGTGCTCGTGGCGCCGCAGATGCCCACCGACGAGGCGCCGCGCAGCCACTCGGCGTTCAGATGAGAGGCATTCGCTATGAGGTGTGTGTCGGGATTCACCGCGCGACACTGGTCGTAAAGTATCCTTCCGTTGCTGCTCTTGGTGCCGGCCACGAACAGCACGATGCCGTGCGAGGCGGCGAAGCGTCTCAGACGCTCCACCCGCCCGCTGACCGAACGGCATATCGTGTCGTAATGCTCGAAATGGGCCTGAGGCTGCATGCGGCGCTCTATTTCCTCTATGATGCCGCGATAGCCCTCGAGGCTCTTGGTGGTCTGCGAGAACAGCGCTATGTCGCGGGTGTAGTCCAGACGGTCGAGGTCGGCCACGGTCTCCACCACTATGGCCTGCCCGTCCGTCTGCCCTACCAGGCCGTTCACTTCGGCATGTCCTGTCTTGCCGTATATCACTATCTGCGGACGCCGCGCCGGGTCGCGGTCATAGGCGGCCTTCACCCGCTGTTGCAGTTTCAGCACCACGGGACACGTGGCGTCCACTATGTCTATGCCGCGTCGGCGCGCCGTGGCGTAGGTCGACGGCGGCTCGCCGTGGGCGCGCAGCAGCACCCGCGCACCGGCCGGAAGCGCCGACAGGTCGTCGTGCGTGATTGTGGCGAGGCCCTTGCCGCGCAGGCGCTCCACCTCGTCGCTGTTGTGCACGATGTCGCCCAGGCAGTACAGCGTGCCGCCGGCTTCAAGCTGCTCCTCGGCCTTGCTTATGGCCGTGGTGACACCGAAGCAGAAACCCGAATCCTTGTCAATCTCTATCCGTGCCATGACCGGTCAGTTGCGCTCCGATGCCTCGCGGAAGCGTTCGAGGAGCCATTCGTCCTGCTGCGCCGGCGTCATGTCGGAGTTGTCGAGCAGCACGGCGTCGTCGGCACGGCGCAGGGGGCTCTCCTCGCGCGTCTCGTCTATGCGGTCGCGTTCCCTCACGTTGGCAAGCACCTCGGCATAGTCTACATCGCCGCCGGCTCCCTTCATCTCGTCGTAGCGGCGCCGGGCGCGTGTCTCGGCAGGCGCGTTCACGAAGATTTTGAGCTCGGCGTCAGGGAAGACGGTGGTGCCTATGTCGCGGCCGTCCATCACGATGCCGCCCTCCAGGCCCAGCGCCTGCTGCATGGCCACCAGGGCATGGCGCACCTGCGGAATGGCTGCCACGGGCGACACGCTTTCCGACACCCGCAGCGACCTGATCTCTTTCTCCACATCCGTCCCGTTCAGCAGCGTGTGCTGGCGGCCGTCGGCGCCTGCCGGCGAAAAGTCTATGCGGATGCCGGGGAGCGCGCCCACAAGGGCCTCAGTGTCGGGCGTGCCGTCGGCGTGCATCAGGCCGTGGTCCAGGGCGTAGAGCGTTACGGCCCTGTACATGGCTCCGCTGTCGATGTAGCGGTAGCCTATGCGTGCGGCCAGACTGCGCGCCATGGTGCTCTTGCCCGACGATGAATACCCGTCGATGGCTACTGTAAGTTTTTTCATTTTTTTTGTATCTGAAAAACGGAGGCAAGAGGCAGGGGAGCATACCGCCTGGCCGTCTTGCCTCCGTGTGATAGGATTTTTCGGATGGATTACATGTTCATGCCGCCGTCCACCTGGATAACCTGGCCGGAAACATAGCTCGACATATCGGAGGCGAGGAAGGTTGCCACGTCGGCGATGTCCTCGGGCTTGCCGCCGCGACGCAGAGGTATCTTCTTGGTCCACTCGGCGCGCACTTCTTCGGGCAGCGCTGCGGTCATGGCTGTCTCGATGAAGCCGGGAGCTATGGCGTTGGCACGGATGCCGCGCGAGCCCACTTCCTGTGCGATGCTCTTGGCGAGAGCTATGAGGCCTGCCTTGGAGGCTGCGTAGTTGGCCTGACCGGCGTTGCCGTGAACGCCCACCACCGATGCCATGTTGATGATGCTGCCGCCGCGCTGACGGAGCATCACGGGCAGAACTGCGTTGATGAAGTTGAAGGCGCTCTTCAGGTTGACGTTGATTACGGCGTCCCACTGCTGCTCGGTCATGCGCATCATCAGGCCGTCCTTGGTGATGCCGGCGTTGTTGACGAGGATGTCGATGCGGCCGAAGTCCTTCACCACCTCGGCTACCACTTCCTTGGTCTGCTGGAAGTCGGCGGCGTTGGAGGCATAGCCCTTGCACTTTACGCCCAGGGCTGCTATCTCGCTTTCGGTAGCTTTGCCGGTCTCGTCTATCACGAGGTCAGTAAAAGCGATATTGGCACCCTCCTGGGCGAAACGCAGGGCAATGGCACGGCCTATGCCGCGTGCAGCACCCGTAATGAGGGCTGTTTTTCCTTCGAGAAGTTTCATTTTCTGAACTATTATATAATGTATATTTGGTTATTCTGACTGCAAAATTAATGAAAATTCATTTGCAGGGCAATATAAAACTGACTAATTTTGCAATACAATGAATATGACGGCATGGATAGCATCGCGGCTGAGCATCGGCGCGGGGAGTTC
Source organism: uncultured Porphyromonadaceae bacterium (assembly GCA_900550395.1). Lineage (GTDB taxonomy): Bacteria > Bacteroidota > Bacteroidia > Bacteroidales > Muribaculaceae > CAG-873. Next base: position 117,699 of record URSD01000002.1, read on the forward strand.
ACGGAGCGCCCGCACGGGTGCTGTCATAGCCGTGACCGGCATCGCCATAGCTTTGGCTGTCATGGAATTCACGCTGGCCGTAGTGGGCGGCTTCCGCGACGAGATTCGCCATAAGGTTCTCGGATTCGACCCTGAAGTGAGCGTCATGCCTCCCTACAATCCCGAAGATGCGACTTCGGAAGAATATCTCACGGCCGACTCGGCCATCGCCGGCATCATACGGCAAGAGGTTCCGGGAGCCGCTGCGGCGCTGGCCGTGTCGCGTCCCGCCGTATTGAAGACCGACGGCGATTTTTCGGTCCTGTATTTCTCGGCCTACGACCCTACGGCCCACGACTACACTTTCGAGCGTTCCTGCGTCACGCAGGGCGAGTGGCCCGATTTCACAAACGACAGCACGCGCAACCACATCGTCATCAGCGAGGCCACGGCGCGGGCTCTCAATCTCGCCGTCGGCGACCGGCCCATGCTGTACTTCGTGGACGGACGCACCGCCATTCGCAGCCGCCGCGTCACGGTCAGCGCCCTGTTTGCCAGCCGCATGGAGGAGCGCGACCGTTCCACGGCCTATGCCTCCCTGCCCATGCTTCAGGCCGTAAGCGGCATCGGGAGCAATCAGGGAACGAGGCTTGAACTCCGAGGCATCGGCATAGATTCCGCAGCGGCGGCAGCCGCCCGTCTCCAGACCCGCCTCGTGGCCGAATGGCAGCAGGGGGCTATAGCCCACCTCCATCCCGTCGACAACATTCAGCGCAGCGGAGGCATGTACCTCAACTGGCTCGACCTGCTCGACACCAACGTGATCGTGATTTTCATCCTCATGCTGCTCGTCGCCGCATCCACTCTGGTGGCCGCGCTCTTCATCCTCGTGCTCGAACACATCTCCACCATAGGCATACTCCGCACTCTGGGAGCCACACGCCGTATGGTGCGCAATATATTCATCACCACGGCCATGAGGCTTGTCCTCCGCGGCATCGTCATCGGCAACGCCGTCGGTATCGGCTTGCTCATGCTGCAAAAGCAGCTGCATCTTATCCCCCTCGACCCGGAGATGTACTATCTCGACCACGTGCCGGTGAGCATGCACTGGATGCACATGCTTGCGCTCAACCTCGGCGTGGCTGTCGCGGCATGGCTGATACTCGTTATTCCGTCGCGTATCGCTGCCGGTGTAGACCCGGCTCTCACCGTACGTTATGAATAAAATCGCTCTGCCTGACGAACCAAACCCACACCACATCTTGTTTTTAGTATAAGAACGGATGTGAATTTTAACATTTATTGTTAAACACACGCCAAATTAAGGTACACGCCACAGGCGATTATCACAAATTTTCATTACTTTTGCATATTAAATAATTCTTAATGACACAAAACTCCTTAGAAGAGCTCATCATAGAAGGCATACGCGACCGTAAAGGCCGCAATATCACGACAGTAGACATGAGCGCAATTGAGGCCGCGCCGGTATCCGGATTCATCATCACCGAGGGCTCAAGCAACACTCAGGTAAGCGCTATCGCCGACAGCGTACGCGACTACGTGCAAAGCCACGGCGACATAAAGCCTTTTAATTACGACGGCTACGGACAGTCGGAGTGGATTGTACTCGACTACGGCAGCCTGATGGTGCATATCTTCCAGCGCGAAGCGCGCCTGCGCTACAATCTTGAAGAACTATGGAGCGATGCTGTCATAAGCGAACTTCCGAATCTCGACTGATATGGCACCTAATAATAAACCCGGAAAAAAGAACAACCTGGCATCACGCTTCAGTTTCTTCTGGATGTATGCCATCGTGCTGCTTTTCATTGGCGGCATATGGTTTCTCGACCAGAACGACATCACTCAGGAGGTGAGCTACAGCAATTTTGAGAAATACGTCACCAAAGACCACGGCATCAGCAAAATCGTGGTCTTCACCGACAAGAAGCGCGCAGAGGGCTTCCTCACCGACTCCCTCGCCTCGCAGCTGTTTCCTTCGGAACAATACACTCCCGGCAACGGCGTTGCCAAAGTAGTGACCGACATTCCGTCAGCCGACAAATTCGACACCAAAATCGACGAATGGCGCGCCATGGGTGCGTTCTCGGGCGATGTCAAGTACGAGCGCAGCGGCTCCTGGACTTCACTGCTCTTCTCTTTCGGACCCGTCCTCCTGCTCGTGTTCTTCTGGTTCTGGCTCATGAAGCGCATGAACGGCGGCAGCGGACCCGGCGGAGGCGGAGGTGTGTTCAGTGTGGGCAAAAGCAAGGCAATGCTTTTCGACAAGGACAACGCCGTGAAGGTCACGTTCCAGGACGTGGCCGGACTCAGCGAGGCGAAAACCGAGATAGAGGAGATTGTGGAGTTCCTCAAGAACCCGCAGCGATATACCGAGCTCGGTGGCAAGATTCCCAAGGGAGCGCTGCTCGTCGGCCCTCCCGGCACAGGTAAGACTCTGCTCGCAAAGGCCGTCGCAGGCGAGGCCAACGTGCCGTTCTTCAGCATGAGTGGCTCCGACTTCGTGGAGATGTTCGTGGGCGTGGGCGCTTCCCGAGTGCGCGACCTCTTCCGCCAGGCTAAGGAGAAAGCACCGTGTATCGTATTCATTGACGAAATCGACGCCGTCGGACGCGCCCGCGGACGCAACGCCAACATGGGCGGCAACGACGAGCGCGAGAACACGCTCAACCAGCTCCTCACCGAGATGGACGGCTTCGGCGGCAACAGCGGCGTCATCATCCTCGCCGCCACCAACCGCGTCGACATTCTCGACAAGGCTCTCCTGCGCGCGGGACGCTTCGACCGCCAGATTTACGTTGACCTCCCCGACCTCAACGACCGCGTAAGCATCTTCAAGGTGCATCTCCGCAACATCAAGCTCGACGGCGAGCTCGACATCGAGCTGCTGGCGCGCCAGACACCGGGCTTCAGCGGCGCCGACATCGCCAACGTCTGCAACGAGGCCGCGCTCATTGCCGCGCGCCACAACAAGAAGTCCGTCGGCAAGGAGGATTTCATCGCCGCTGTCGACCGAATCATCGGCGGACTCGAGAAACGCAACAAAATCACTACCGACGAGGAAAAACGCGCCATCGCCGTCCACGAGGCCGGCCATGCCACCGTTTCGTGGCATCTGCGCTACGCCAATCCTCTGGTGAAGGTCACCATCGTTCCGCGCGGCAAGGCCCTCGGAGCCGCATGGTATCTGCCGGAAGAACGTCAGATCACGCCCACGCAGGCCCTGCTTGACGAGATGTGCGCCACACTGGGCGGCCGCGCTGCCGAAGAATTATTCCTCGGGCACATTTCTACCGGCGCGGCCAACGACCTGGAACGTGTCACCAAGCAGGCCTACGCCATGGTGGTGTACTACGGCATGAGCGAACGCCTCCCCAACCTGAGCTACTACGACTCCACCGGGCAGGACTACGGATTCTCGAAACCTTACAGCGACGAGCGAGCCCGCATCATCGACGAGGAGGTGAGCCGCATCATCGCCGAACAGTACGAGCGCGCCAAGGAGCTGCTGCGCAAGCATGCCGAGGGCCACGGCAATCTGGCCGACGTGCTCGTAAAGCGCGAGGTGATTTTCACGGAAGACGTCGAGCACATCTTCGGAAAGCGCCCCTGGGTTTCGCGCACCGACGAGATTCTCGCCGCGCGCGACGCCGCCGGAAAGCCGCAGGACGTGGAGGCGACCGACATCACCCCGCCGCCCTTCGACGGCGACGACGTCCCGGGCCCGGAAGATGCCGCGCAAAGCGACAGCAAACCCTCCGATAAGGATAAACAGAACGACACGGAGGCATGAACGAGGAGGCTCTCAGCCAGATGTACCTGAAGGATACGGCGTTCCAGAATCTTATGCAACGCCGCATATTCAATGTGCTGCTGATAGCCTCGCCCTACGATGCCTTTATGATGGAGGAAGACGGCCGTGTGGAGGAACAGCTCTACTTCGAGTACGTACGCCTCAACCTCAGTTCGCCGCCACGCGTGACGCGCGTATCCACCACGGCCGAAGCCGCCGTGGAGATGCGCGCGAAAACGTTCGATCTCGTCATCGTGATGCCGGCCAACGACATCAGTGAGAGCATGGCCGGCGCGCGCGGCATCAAGCGCGAGCATCCCGATGTGCCGCTGGTGGTGCTGACTCCGTTCAGCAAGGAAGTAAGCCGCCGTCTGGGCCACGAGGACCTCAGCGGCATCGACTGTGTGTTCAGCTGGCTTGGCAACATGGACCTGCTCCTTGCCGTCATCAAGCTCCAGGAAGACAAAATGAACGCCGAGCTGGACATCAACGGCATCGGCGTACAGATGATAATGCTCGTGGAGGACTCCGTGCGCTTCTACTCGTCGGTGCTTCCGCGCATCTACAAGTTCCTGCTCAAGCAGAGCCAGCTGTTCTCCACCGAGGCCCTCAACGAGCACGAGCAGATGCTGCGCATGCGCGGCCGCCCCAAGGTGATGCTCGCGCGCAACTACGAGGAAGCCATGGCGCTCTACGACCGCTACGGCGACAAGATGCTGGGCGTTATCAGCGACGTCAGTTTTGCCCGCGGAGGCGAGAAGTGCGCCGACGCCGGGCTGCAGCTCGCCCGCGAGCTGCGCGCGCGCGACCCCTATCTGCCCGTCATCATCGAAAGCAGCGAGATAGCCAACGCACCCCGCGCCCTGGAGGTAGGCGCCACATTCGTCGACAAGAATTCAAAAAAACTGTCGGTCGACCTCGGAGAAGCCATCATGGCAAATTTCGGCTTCGGCGACTTCATAATCCGCGACCCGGCCGACGGCCGCGAGATAATGCGTATCGTCGACCTCAAGGACATGCAGCAGCGCATATTCGACATCCCCGCCGATGCGCTCTACCATCACGCTCAGAACAACGACATCTCCCGCTGGCTCTACAGCCGCGCACTCTTTCCGATAGCCGACGTCGTGCGCCAGCATCGCTTCGAGAGCCTGGACGAGGCTCCGGCTGTGCGCCGCCTCTTCTTCGACCTCATCGTGAAGTACCGCCGCATGAAGAACCGCGGCGTGGTGGCCGTGTTCCGCAAAAACCGCTTCGACCATTACAGCAACTTCGCCCGAATAGGCGACGGCAGCCTCGGCGGCAAAGGACGCGGCCTGGCATTCGTCGATTCCATAATCAAGAACAACGCGGTGTTCGACGACATCGACGGCGTCTGCGTCACCATCCCGCGTACCGTCGTGCTCTGCACCGACATCTTCGACCGGTTCATGGCCGACAATGCGCTCTACCCCATAGCGCTCGGCAAGGCTTCGGACGAGGAGATTCTGAAAGCATTCATAGCGGGACGGCTGCCGGACGACATCCGCGACAACCTCAACGCACTGCTCGACGTGGTGGACCGTCCGCTGGCGGTGCGCTCGTCAAGTCTCCTCGAAGATTCGCACTACCAGCCCTTTGCGGGCGTTTACGCCACCTACATGGTGCCCTGCGCCGACGACCGCGAGCAGCGGCTGCACATGCTCACATCGGCAATAAAGGCGGTCTACGCCTCCGTATTCTACCGTGCCAGCAAGACCTACATGGCCGCCACGAGCAACGTCATCGACGAGGAGAAAATGGCGGTGATAATACAGGAGGTTGTCGGCGAGGAGCACGGCGAATATTATTTCCCGGCGTTCAGCGGCGTGGGGCGCTCGCTCAACTACTATCCGCTGGGCGACGAAAAGCCGGAGGACGGCGTGGCCCAGGTGGCCGTCGGCCTCGGCAAGTACATAGTGGACGGCTGCAAGGGACTTCGCTTCTCTCCGCGACATCCGGCGCACGTATTGCAGACGTCGACACTCGACCTCGCCCTGCGCGACACTCAGACCCATCTCCTGGCACTCAGGCGCAAACCGGTCAGCAGCAGCGACTTCGCCACCGACGACGGTTTCAACATCGAGCGCGTACCTGTGCAGCAGTTCGCAGGCACGGGCGCGCTGCGCTATGCGGCAAGCACCTACGACGCGGCCGACGGCACGCTGCGCGACTATGAGGAAGGACGCGGACGACGCGTTATCACGTTCACCAACATGCTGCGCGACAACGCCTTCCCGCTTGCGCAGGTCATAGACACGATGCTCACCAAGGGACAGGAAGCCATGCAGCGGCCCGTAGAGATAGAATTTGCAGGCACACTGAAACCGGCATCCGACGAGCGAGGACGCCGCGGACAGGTCTACTGGCTTCAGATCCGCCCCATCACCGACCGCCGCGAGTCGGTGGACGACTCCCTCACGGAAGCGCCGGACGATAAGCTCCTGCTGCGCTGCTCTACGGCGCTGGGCAACGGCATCGTCGACGACATCAGCGCCGTGGTCTACGTGCGGCCGGACACCTTCGACTCGCTCGACAACCGCGAGCTTGTGGCCGTTCTCAGCAGGATCAACGACAGCTTCGCCGAACGCGGCGAGCATTACATCCTCATAGGCCCCGGCCGCTGGGGCTCGCGCGACGCCGCCCTCGGCATCCCCGTCGCCTGGACCGACATCTCGGCGGCGCGCCTCATCGTGGAAGCCGCACAGAGCAACTACCGCATAGAGCCCAGCCAGGGCACGCATTTCTTCCAGAACCTCACGAGCCTCGGCGTGGGCTACTTCACGCTCGACCCCACCGCAGGCTCCGACATATACGACAGCGGCACACTCGCCGCCATGCCGGCCGAGTACGACGACGGACGTGTGCGCGTAGTGCGCTTCGGCCGACCTATCACAATATGCATCAACGGACGCGCCGGAAAAGGCGTGGTCTACAAACCCGGACAAGGGCCTCTACACAACCAATAAACCTTTCAGCCATGAGTTTCATCAACAAACTATGCCGTTCGCTCGGATTCGGGGGCGAAGAAGAATTCGAGACAGAAGAACTCGCTGCCGACGCGGCCGATACCGATACTCCCGCTGCCGTACCCGACGAAAAGGAGGAGGACAAGCAGTACAGCGACATGCGCGAAGAAATTTTCACTCAGGTGCTGAACGTATTCAACACCGCCCTGCCCGACTTCATAGCCCGTAGCGTGGACCCCGCCGCACAGCGCAAACTCCTCTTCGACAGCCTCGACCAGGGCCTGAAGGATTATGTGGCGCGCATAGGGGCCGACGCCGACACCCGTTGCGAGCTGCGCTGGAGCGAGGAACAGTCGCAGCTGCGCACCGACATGGAGACTCTGCGGCACAAGAGTGCTCAGATAGAAGCCGAACGCGCCGAGCTTAAACAGAAGCAGCTCAGTGCCGAGCGCCAGAAGCGCGCGCTCAGCGACCGCCTGAAGGACCTTGAAAAACAGATTGACACCCTCGAGGCCGAACGCGAGCAGTTTGAGCTTGAAAACAAAAGCCTGCTGAACAAGCTGAAAGTGATGGCCGTACAGGGTCCGGAGACTAAGGAGGTCCCGGTGGAGATAGACGACAGCAAGAACGCCGAGGAGCTGGAACGCCTCACGGAGTCCTGCCACAAGCTCGAAGAAGAAAATGAATCGCTCAGGACGCAGCTTCAGCAGGCAGCCGAACGGCAGACCATGGCCGACGAGATGTGCGCCGACCTGCGCCGCCGCCTCGCCGTATCGCAGAAAGAGGTGGAGGACCTGCAGGCCATCACCGAGCAGGTGGAGATAGTACGTCAGGCCATCGAGGAACGCGACAAGACCCTTGAACGCCAGCGCGACAACATCGGGCGCCTCAAGACTCAGATAGAAACACTCACCTCCTCGGCACGCGCGGCCGCCGACAATGCCTCGGCACGCGAACGCGAGCTGCTCGACCGCATCGCGCAGCTGGAGGAGAAAAAGGCTGCGGAGGAACTCGTCAGCGAGGAGACACCCGTGGAGAAGAAACCGCGCAAGCGCGCCGCGGCACCCAAGAAGCAGGAACCGGAGCCGGTCGTACCGAAAATCACGGACGACGACCTGATGGACGTGGAGTCGGGATTTGCCGACCACAGCTGGTTCGGCGCCTCCGAGCCGGAACCGCAGGCTCCGCAGCCCGTCAGCGACAACGACGACTTCGGCTACCACGCGCCGGAACCCAAGCCGCGCCCCTACGACGACGGCATGCAGATGAGCCTCTTCGACGACTGAAGGGCTGTTTAGAACGGCAACTTGCCGGGAGCCGTAAAAATATGGTAGAGCAGGTCGTGAAACAGCGCCGTGGCCGGCTGGCGTGAGCCGTTGCCCTTGCTCATGGCGTCGAAACGCCGTATGGCATCCAGAATCTCGATAATCTGAAATGCGTTGTAGTTCTGCAACCCCAGGCGGATGCGGCGCAGCGCGGCCTTATAGTTCAGCGACAGTGCGCGCATGAGTCCGTCGTCGCTCTTGTCGGGCGTATAGACTGCCGTCATCAGGTCGGCGAAAAGGCTGAACAGACCGGATGCCACCAGCACCATGGGGGCAGCCTTCGGATTGGCCGCGAAATAGCCGGCTATGCGCATCGACTTCGCCACATCCCTCGCGGCAACGGCATCCACAAGCTCGAATGAGTTGAACTCCTTGCTGTAGCCTATGTTGCGCTCAATGGCCTCGGGAGTGATTTCCGCACCCTTGCCGAGAATGTCGACGAGCTTGCCGATTTCGTTGCTCAGACGGCTCAGGTCGGCGCCCACGAAGTCGCACAGCATGCCTATGGCCTTCTGGTCGGCGCGCATCCCGCGCTCCGTCACGAGCTGGTACACATACTTCGGCAACTCATAGTCGCGTATCTTCTTCGATTCAAAAATCACGCCGTTGGCCTTGACCGCCGCAAGCAGTTCCTTTCCCTTGGCTACGGCTCCGCGTACGCATATCACAAGTATTGTCGACGGCGAGGGTGACGTAGCGTAACGGTGCAGGCGGTTGAGCTGGTCGGAGCGCACGGCCTGACCCTCTTTCAGTATCACGAGCTGGCGTTCGGCCATCATTGGCACGCTCATGCACAAATCCATCACGCTGCCCGGCTCCACCTGAGGGGCATACAGAGTGTACTGGTTGAACTCTTTGTCCTCCTCGGGGATTATTCTGTCGAAGTCTTTCAGCAACTCGTCAATGAAGTAACCCTCCTCGCCGTGAAGAAGGTACACCGGAGCATACTGTCCGTTGCGAATCTGCCGCCTGACGGCATCGAATGATATATTGGCGCTTGTGCCTGCCATAGTTTCACAAATAATTCGTAAATTTACACATTATTTCCGAGAAACGCAAAATGAAGCTTAATCTTCCGTCCTTCGACATTCAGACACGCCGCATGGCCGACGGCTCGATGCAGGTCTATGACCCTCTGCGTCGCAAATTCGTGGCGCTCACGCCGGAAGAATGGGTACGCCAGCATTTTGTGAATTACCTGATTACGGAAAAAGGCTACCGGCCCGCACTGATGGCCAACGAAGTGGGATTGCGCCTCAACGGCACGCTACGGCGCTGCGACACCGTGGTCTACCGGCGCGACATGACCCCCGCCGTCGTGGTGGAATACAAAGCCCCCGATATAGAAATCACACAGCGTGTTTTCGACCAGATAGCCCGCTACAATCTCGTAATGCGGGCTGACTGGCTAATCGTCAGCAACGGAATATCGCACTACTGCTGCCGCTACGACCACACAACGGGCCGCTACAGCTTCGCACGGGATATTCCGGAATGGAGCAGCGTCAATGCTTGAAGAAATAGGCCACGCGGATGGTCCACTGGCGGTTGCTGGCGCGGTAGTCGTCAAGCAGACGGGTCTTGACGGCCGATGTCACGCCCCAGGTGTATGAACCGGAAATCTGCCAGTTGCGGAGAATCTCTACGCCGATGCCGGCCGTCATACCCAGCTCGGTACCGTTGTAGTCGAACGCCTTGCACTTGCCGTGGGCAAGGAGAATGTCGAGTTCGGGACCGCCGTAGACGAACGGTGCGAGAGTCTCCTCGAAACCGTTCATGCGGGTCCACTTGAAGCGCAGATGCAGCGGAATCTGCAAGTAGTGCATGCGGGCGCGCTCCTCGCCGTAGCCCAGCGACGACCACACTTTCTTCTCGCCGAGATTCACTTTCGCGCCTGACTGATTGTACAGCAGACCGAGGTCAATTCCGAAACCTATGCCGGGAAACATCAGTTCGCCCAGCACGCCGGCATGATAGCCTACGCCGTTGCTGACGCTGACGATATCCTGATTGAAACTGAGACTGCCGATGTTGACACCCGCAACGCCGGCGGCACGAAACTGAGCCGCAGCCGATGCGGCAAAAAAGCATATTATGGCGATGAATAAGCTGAATCTTTTCATTTCTGTTGATTTTATGACGCAAAGTTAATCAAAGATTCGCAAAGAGATGCACGCTATGGAGTTTTTTTAGTATTTTTGCACTTAAATCAGAATATAGCCGCACGGACCGTGCATGCAGACTTACAAATCACATTATGCTTAATTTTAAGGCTACCGGTCCGTGCGGCTTTTTCAAACGGATATGAGTGACAACAAACCTGTAATAATACTTGGCATAGAGTCGTCGTGCGACGACACATCGGCCGCCGTCATACGCGACGGCTTGCTACTGAGCAACGTGATAGCCTCGCAGAAAGTACATGAGGAATACGGCGGCGTGGTGCCCGAACTTGCATCGCGGGCGCATCAGCAGAACATCGTGCCCGTGGTCGACACGGCCCTGAAACGCGCGGGCATCGACAAGCATGACCTTTCGGCCATAGCATTCACCCGAGGTCCGGGCCTGCTCGGCTCGCTGCTGGTGGGCACCAGCTTCGCCAAAGGGCTGTCGCTGGGGCTGCGCGTGCCCATGGTGGATGTGAACCACCTGCACGGTCATGTGCTCAGCCACTTCGTGCGGCGCGAAGCCGACGACGAGGTGCCAGAATTTCCATTCCTCTGCCTGCTCGTGTCGGGCGGCAACTCGCAGCTCATACTCGTGCGGAGCTACAACGACATGCAGGTGCTGGGCCAGACCATCGACGACGCCGCCGGCGAGGCTTTCGACAAATGCGCCAAGGTGATGGGCCTTCCCTACCCCGGCGGCCCGCACATCGACCGCCTCGCCGCCGAAGGCAATCCCAAGCGCTTCAAGTTCGCAAAACCGCACATCCCCGGCCTCGACTACAGCTTCAGCGGCCTGAAGACATCGTTCCTCTACACGCTGCGCGACGCCGTCGCAGCCGACCCGGACTTCATCGAGGCCAATAAGGCCGACCTCGCGGCTTCGCTCCAGGCCACCATCATAGACATACTCCTCGACAAACTCGACAAGGCCGTGCGCCAGACGGGCGTACGAACCGTAGCCATCGGCGGAGGCGTCTCGGCCAACAGCGGCGTACGCAGCGCCGTGGCCGACTACTGCGCGGCCCGCGGCCTCAAGGCATTCATTCCCGAGCGCGCCTTCACCACCGACAATGCGGCGATGGTGGCTATCGCCGGATACTACAAATATCTCGACGGGCAGTTCTGCCCCTACGATTCCGTTCCTTTTGCCCGAGTAACTGTCTGATGAAACTTTCCATAATCATCATCGGCGACGAAATACTGATAGGTCAGGTCACCGACACAAATTCAGGAGCCATAGCGCGCACATTCGGCCCACAGGGATGGGACATCGCCGGCGTGCGCACCGTGGCCGACGACGGCGACGCCATCCGCGGCGCCATAGAGGACGCACTGAGCGAATCGCAGCTCGTGATATGCACGGGCGGCCTCGGTCCCACCAAGGACGACATCACCAAGCACATCCTCACCGACATCTTCGGCGGTCCGCTGGTACGCGACGAAAGCGTGACGGCCAATATTGAACGCGTATTCGCCCTGCGCCATTTGCAGATGAACGCGCTCACCGCCTCGCAGGCCGACGTGCCGGCATCCTGCACCGTAATCCAGAACCGCCTCGGCACGGCGCCCATCATGTGCTTTTTCCGCGACGGACGCATGCTGGTGTCGATGCCGGGCGTACCGTTCGAGACCGAGGGGATGCTTCCGGAAGTGGCGCAGGCCGTGGCCGGTCACTTCCACACAGCCACCGCGCTGCGCCACCACTGCCTGATGGTGGGAGGCATAACGGAATCGGCTCTCGCCGAACGGCTTGCCGAATGGGAAAACGACCTGCCCGACTACCTGCACCTCGCCTACCTGCCCACCCCGGGGCTGATACGCCTGCGCCTTGACGGACGCGGCGACGACGCGTCACATATCGACGCCGAGATGAGTCGCCGAATCGAGGAACTGAAAAAACTTGTCGGCGACAATCTCCGCTACGACGGCGACGCCACGGCTGCCGAAATACTGCTGGACGCATGCCGTCGCAAGGGCTATACGCTCGGAACGGCCGAGAGCTGCACCGGCGGCACCATAGCTCAGCGCATCACGGCTATAGCCGGATGCTCCGACGTGTTCAAGGGCTCCGTCATCAGCTATTGCAACGAAGTCAAGGCCACTGTGCTCGGTGTATCCGAGGCCGACCTCCGCGAACACGGCGCCGTAAGCCGCGAGGTCGTGGAACAGATGGCACAGGGCGCCATCCGCACCCTCGACTGCGACTGCGCGGTAGCCACAAGCGGTATTGCAGGACCGGGAGGAGCCACACCGGGAAAGCCGGTAGGTACAGTATGGATAGCTGCCACCACGCCCACCCGCACCGAAAGCCGTCTGCTGCATCTGCCCGGAAACCGTTCGCGGGTCATCGACCGCGCCGCCACCGAGGCAATGCTTCTTCTTGCGTCGATTATTTGATAGTTTATAGTTTATACTCTGAGGGCGAGACACCTAAAGACAAAAGGTCAAAAGCAACAAAAGTTTTTATAGAGCATAAGCCCTAAAGTATTGATAAAAAAACAGCCGCATGCTGGTACCTGGGCATGCGGCTGGATGTGTGTTTGTGCGCTGTGCGTGCTGGCCGAGCTTGGCTCGATGCGGGTCACAAGGCAACCCTGACGTCGGGGACTATCACCTAACACAACGG
>URSD01000003.1 GCA_900550395.1 uncultured Porphyromonadaceae bacterium
AATCCGCGGCTAACCGGATTTTACCCGCCATGCGGCGGGTATCCGCTTGATACACTGTTAACTGATGGGGCATGGTTTATTTGACCGCATTGCACCGGGGTGCATCCCTACAATTCGTTTGTAGACAATATGTTAATATTGCGGAACAGCTACATTAGAACACCGGGACAATATAGAACTCGATGCGCCGGTTGGCTCGCCGGTCGGCGCGTGTGGTGTTGTCGTTCAGCGGTTCGTCTTTTCCGAGACCGTAAATTACGACGTTCGTGTCGTCGCGTCCGGCGAGCTGCCAGAGCAGATCGTCCACGGCGTTGGCGCGAGCCTCGGTGAGTGCATCCGAGTAGGCGTCGTCGCCGGTGTCGTCGGCATGTACGGCCACGAGTACTTTGTAGCGGTCGTTGTCCTCGACGATGCTTTTCAGCCCGCGCATGCGGTGCAGGGCCTCGCGCTTGGGTTCAGTGGAGTTGGCGGGGAAGATGGTGTCGCAGGGCAGTGTCGCAAGTACCACTTCGCCCTCGCGGATGGTGGAGGCGCGCATGCCCGTAGTGCGCAGCGACGCGGCCAGACGGCGCGCATGGTCGGCGGCCTCGGCGCGCCGTTTCTGCGGGATGGCCGGCGTGTTGATGTTGGTGTCGAGGTCAAGGTCGGCGGCGCCGGTCTGTGCGGCGGCACGCGGGATGGCGCACAGCAGCAGGAGGACTATAGCAGGGAGCAGGTGGCGGCGTATCATAGCAGACTCATTTCGTAGTCTATCTCGGCGGCTACAAGTGGAGCGATGTGCTCCGGACGTATGATGTTGCCGCTGTCCTTGGCAAGGACGCGTGACGCGTGGGCGGCAATGGCCTGGACATCATCATCGTCTTCGGTGTCGTCATCAAGATCTATGTCCAGATCGCCGTTGTCCTCGTAGTAGTCGAATATTATGTCTATGAGGTTGAGCAGCTGGTCGTCGTCGTAGGCTTCGGCGCCGGCCACGGCGTCGCGCATTGCGCGGATTGCGTCGTCTTCGGAGTATTCTTTCATAGTTCAAGTAGTTCGTTAGGCACGTCCATCGCTATGGAGCGTTCTGCGGGGTTGATGCTGCATATCCAGTCGTCGGCGAGGGGTATGAGCAGTTCGGAGCCTTGCGGCGTTTCTACGGACAGGAGGGTGTTGGCCGTGGAGACGTCCACATGGACGATGCGTCCTATGGTGGTGCCGTCAGGTATGGTAAGGGTGAAGCCTGTGAGGTCTTCGGCATATAGCCCGTCGGCGTCGTCGAGGCTTTCATCGTCTTCCGGCCATTCGCGTCGGAGTGCCCACACGTCGTGGCCCACATACGCCGCGGCTTCCTCGGCCGTGTCTATGCCGTCGAGGGTGAGCAGGACGGCTCCGGTGCCGCGGCTGCGGCGACCGGCTATGCGGAACGGCACGAAGATGCCGTCGATGCGCATCACGGCGTGGCGCAGTTCGTCGGGGCAGTCCCGGTCGAGCTCCACCACGATTTCTCCGCGCAGGCCGTGCGTTTTCAGCACTGTCCCGAGAAGGACAAGTTCGTCGGCAAGAATCATTTGCGTTTCTTCTTCTTTTTGGTGGACGGGGGCGCGATGATGTTGAACTCATGCAGCGGCAGCGAGTCGGCGTCGACGCGTATGCGGCCGTCGCTCATCTCGTAGAGGTCGCGGTACACGCGGCTGTCCTCCACGCCCTCGGGATTGATGGCGAGCAGGAGTTTTTTCATCTGGTTGCCCACGAGGCTCAGCAGCTCGTCGCGTTCGTCGCCGGCGGGCATGTCGGCGGCGGCAGCCACGGTCAGCTCCACGAGGCGTCCGTAGTGGCGCCGGCGCGCAGGGTCAGTATTGTAGAAGATTGGCTCGGGATGTTCGTTGCTGTCAGGACGTACGGGAGTGTCGTAGGGCGTGTCGACGTCAAGGCGGTAGCCGCTCATGATGATGACGTGGTCCCAGAGCTTGCGGCGGTAGTCGTCGGCAGGGCCGCTTGGGGGGAAAAGACGCATCATCGTGTCGACGATGGTTGCGGCTGCGGCAGTGCGTTGCTCGCGGTCTTCGATTTCGAGGGCCCGGTTCACCATGTTCTGTATGTTGCGGCCATACTCGGGGAGTATGAGGTCGGGCAGATGGTTGTTGTAGGTCAGCATATTGTGTTGTTGTGATTTTTGTAATATTCTATCTCCTCGCGGATGAAGGAGGCGGTGGGCGACGACCCCGCGGCTATCTCCTCGGGAGTGCCGGCGGCCACGATGAGGCCGCCGTTCTCGCCGCCGCCCGGTCCCATGTCGATGATGTGGTCGGCGGCGCGTATGACGTCGAGATTGTGTTCGATGACGAGCACCGTATTGCCGCGCTCCACGAGGCGGTCGAGAATGCCCATGAGCGTGTTCACGTCGTCGAAGTGGAGGCCTGTGGTCGGCTCGTCGAGGATGAACAGCGTGCGTCCGGTATCCTTTTTGGCAAGCTCGGTTGCGAGCTTGACGCGCTGGTTTTCGCCGCCGCTGAGGGTGCTCGACGGCTGTCCTAATTTTATGTAGCCGAGGCCGATTTCCTGAAGCACCTTGATTTTCTTCAGGATGGACGGTATGCCCGAAAAGAACTCCACAGCCTGGTTGATTGTCATGTCCAGTACGTCGGCGATGCTCTTGCCCTTGTAGCGCACCTCCAGGGTCTCGCGGTTGTAGCGCTTGCCCCCGCAGGCTTCGCATGGCACGAGCACGTCGGGCAGGAAGTTCATCTCGATGGTGCGGTAGCCGTTGCCGTTGCACACCTCGCAGCGGCCGCCGGCCACGTTGAAGGAGAAGCGTCCGGGCTTGTAGCCGCGTATTTTGGCCTCCGGCAGGCCTACGAACAGCGAGCGTATGTCGGAGAATACGCCGGTGTAGGTGGCTGGATTGGAGCGCGGCGTGCGCCCCAGGGGCGACTGGTCGACGGTTACGACTTTGTCGATATGTTCTATGCCGCGCAGCTCTCGGTAGGGCAGCGGTTCGGCCAGCGCACGGTAGAAGTCGCGGGCGAGAATGGGCTGGAGCGTGCCGCCGATAAGCGACGACTTGCCGGAGCCGCTGACGCCGCACACGCACGTGAGCGTGCCGAGTGGGATGTCGAGGTCGACGTCGCGCAGGTTGTGGCCTGTGCATCCCAGGAGCATAAGGTGCTTGCCGTTGCCTTTGCGGCGCACTTCAGGCATCCTTACGCTGCGGCGCCCCTGTAGGTAGTCGGCGGTGAGGGTATCGGTCTCGAGCAGGCGCGTGGGTGTGCCCTGGAAAACCACGCGGCCGCCCTTGCGTCCCGCGCCGGGACCGATGTCCACTATATAGTCGGCGGCGAGCATGATGTCTTTGTCGTGCTCCACCACTATGATGCTGTTGCCGGCGTCGCGCAGGCGCTGGAGAGCTGAGATTAGGCGCCTGTTGTCGCGCTGGTGCAGGCCTATCGACGGCTCGTCGAGGATATACAGCACGTTGACGAGCTCGGAGCCGAGCTGGGTGGCGAGGCGTATGCGCTGGCTCTCGCCGCCGCTGAGTGTGGCGGACGCACGGTCGAGCTGGATGTAATCGAGGCCGACGTCCACGAGGAAGCGCAGGCGTGTGGTGATTTCTTTGATGACTTCGGCGGCAATGGCACGGTCGCGTGGCTCAAGGCGTTCGGCCACGGTGCTGCTCCATTCGTAGAGACGCCCGATGTCGAGGCGTGAGAGCTGGGCTATGTTCATGCCGTCCACGAAGAAGTGAAGGGCCTCGCGGTTGAGTCGGTCGCCGTGGCATTCCGGACACACAACGCGCGAGAAGAAGCGTCCGCTCCAGCGGTTGGCGGCGGCGCCGGCATCGTCGGACTGCTGCATCTCGATGTACTTTATGAGGCCTTCGTAGGTCTGGAAGTAGCTCGTGGTGCTGAGTGTGTCGTTGTTGAGCACGAGGCGCTCGTTGGTGCCGTTCAGTATCTCGCGCATAGCTTCCTCGCTGAGCTCGCCGACGGGGGTGTTGATGTTGTAGCCGTGTTTCTCGCAGATAGCGGAAATCTGCCAGAAAATAATCGTGTTCCGGTATTTGCCCAGGGGCACTATCGCTCCGTCGTGGATGCTGAGCGAGGGGTCGGGGATTATTTTCTCGCGGTCCACTTCGTCTACGTATCCCAAGCCCTTGCAGTAAGGGCATGCGCCCTGCGGCGAATTGAACGAGAAATTGTGCGGCGCCGGCTCCCGGTAGCTGAGGCCTGTCTCGGGGTCCATCAGGCTCTGGCTGTAATGCGCCACTGAGCCGTCGTCGGGGCAGTATATCATGAGCTGCTTGTCGCCGTGGCGCAGGGCGTTCTCCACGCTGGCATCGAGGCGCTGCATGTCCTTGTCGGCCACGCGCAGGCGGTCGACGACTATCTCTATGCTGTGGTTCTTGTAGCGGTCGAGACGCATGCCGGGTGTCAGCTCCATCAGCTCGCCGTCGACGCGCGCATTGAGGAATCCTTTCTTGCGCAGCTGTTCGAACAGTTCCTTGTAGTGGCCCTTGCGGTTGCGCACCACGGGGGCAAGCAGGAGTATGCGTCGCCCGGCGTACTTGTCGAGTATCAGTGCCACGATGCGCTCGCGCGTATAGCGCACCATGTCCTTTCCGGATAGGTAGCTGCGCGCGTGGCCTATGCGGGCGTAGAGCAGGCGCAGGAAGTCGTAGATCTCGGTGGTGGTGCCGATGGTGCTTCGGGGATTGCGGTTGACGGTCTTCTGTTCTATGGCTATGACCGGGCTGAGGCCTGAAATCAGGTCGACGTCCGGACGTTCGAGGCTGCCGAGCATATTGCGGGCGTAGGCCGAGAATGTCTCGATGTAGCGCCGCTGGCCCTCGGCGAAAATGGTGTCGAAGGCGAGCGACGATTTGCCCGACCCGCTGAGGCCGGTGATTACCGTAAGCGCGTTGCGGGGTATGGTGACGCTGATGTTCTTTAGATTATGCACGCGCGCGCCCTCTACCCGCAGCACCTCGGTGCCGGATGCGATGTCGTCTGTCTCTGTGCTCATTCGCGTATCCAGTTGGGGTTGTAGACAGGGCGCTTCTGCGTCGAACGTTTGAGCGACTCCGGCGTGGCAATCTTGACGGTGTATGTCTTGCCGGCCTTGTTGGTGAGCTTGCGGGCGCGTATCCAGGGATTGTCCTCGCGCAGCTGGCGGTAGCTGATGCCACGCTGCTTGGCCCACTGTGCCCAGTCGTCGACGGGGCCGCTGACCTTTTCTTCCTTATATTCCTGCGGGAAGTAGAGCTGGTCGCGCCGCAGCGTGTAGCCGTAGGCTGCGGGTTTCTCCATTATGGCCTTCATGGCGAGGAGCCTGAACATATAGCGGGATGTCTCGCTGTTGAGGTATAGGTCGAAGGCATCGTCGGCCTGCTGCTTGTCGAGCTCGGAACTGACGCGCCCCATGCCGGCGTTGTAGCTTGCGATTACCGACGACCAGTCGCCGCCGTATTTCGCCAGCGAGTTCTTGAGGTAGCGGCAGGCCGCAGCGGTGGCCTTCTCCACGTTGTAGCGCTCGTCCACCTCGTCGCTGACCTCGAGGCCGTACTGCTTGGCCGTGGCGGGCATGAACTGCCAGACACCCGCCGCCTTGGCCCCCGACACGGCGCGCGTGTCGAGATGGCTTTCTATGCAGGCCATGTACAGCATGTCCTGCGGCACATTGTTGGCTTTGAGTATCGGAGCCATGACGGGAAACAGCTCATTGGCGCGCTTTATGGTAAGCAGGATGGAGCCGTGGCCGTATATCATGGAGGTGAGCTCGCGGTCGTAGCGCTCGTACATGTCGGTGCGGTCGAGGTCAACCTTGTTGCCGCACAGGTTCACGGCGCGCGGTATGTCTGGACTGGCCACGCGGGAGAAGACTGTGCTCTGTGCCGGCGTGGCGGCTTCGACAGGCAAAGCTGCCGTTGCTGCGACGAGTATTAGGCAAGTTGTTATGATTCTGTTCATTGTCGTTCGTGTTTTGAGAGTGAGAGAGGATATGGCTTTAAACCATTATTCCGGAGAGGTTGTCGCGTTACGGTTCTGGCGGCTGCCGATGATGTTGATGTCGCCGCTGAGGTTGTAATCACGTCCGTCAGCGCCTTTGGCCCGTATCACATAGTAATAAACACCCGGGCCGACTTTTTTCCCTCCGTGAGTGCCGTCCCAACCCTGCGATGGGTCGGTGAGAGTGATGATTTTCGCTCCCCAGCGGTTGAAAATGTCGCATTTGAACTCGACGATGGACTGGTAGCTGACGCGCCACTCGTCGTTGACGCCCGGACTGCTGTCCGGCGAGAATGCGTTGGGACATACGAGGCGCGATTCGCCGATACCTATCTCATAGGTTTCACCCGTGTAGGAGCATGTGCCGTCGGCATTGGCGGCGGTGAATCTGACGTAGAAAGTACCTTCCTCGGTGAAGGTATAGCTGAACTGCGTGTCGTTGAACACGTTGTCGTTGATGTCGAACTCGGGTGTGCGTGAAATCTGCCATTCGCGGAACGCGACAGCATCGGTCACTGCCGCCTCGAAGGTGATCTCGCACGGCGCGCTGCCGCCAAGGGATGCTCCCCCCGTGGCAGGTTTCTGCTCGTTGGCTACGTCGCGTTCCTGCTGCGTGGCAGTGGTGCGGGCAGCCACGGCCACTGCCGCGTACTCCGCGCTGCTTACGCTCTGTTCTGCCCCCCACTCGCGCAGGAAGCGGTCGCCGGCGACGGTGAACGATGTATTGCACAGCGGAGCCGGCACATGGGTGGACGCTGAGATGTATTCGAGCGAAGCCTGTTGCTCGGCCTGTACGTATTGCCGTGCCTCCTCGTCGTAGACCAGCGACCGGTAGCTTACGGCAATGTCGCGGCTGAGGGTGAGCGCACGGCCGTTTATGCTGTAATAGCGAATCGCGTCGCCATGGCCGGCAATGCTCAGCAGGGTGTTGTCGCAGGCGTATTCGTCGCCGGAGGCCGTGACGCCGTCGAGCCGGAGAGAGTGGGCGGCGTAGTCCGTAATCCAGTAGCACAACTGGCGGCCGCCGTCTTCAATGAGTATGCCGCAGTCGCCTTCGCCGAGAATCGCGGCAGAAACGCCTCCGCGCACGGCAGCCTCCATAGGCTCGGCATATGCTGCTCCGGCAGCTCCGAAGCGCTTCCATGTAGCCGTGGCCGAGGGGTAGGTGGCCGTCACGCCGGCGGCATGACGAAGCACATACACCGCCTCAAGCCCGGTCGACTTCTCAGGCACGACAGTTATGACTTTATCGACTGTGCCTTCAAAATCAAGGGCATGAAGTGCGCCGCCGCAGCAAGCGGCGAGGCAGAGCGATATGGAGAGACGCAGGTTCATGTATTTGTTTCCTTTTCGTTTTAGCTTACAAAATTACAAAAATACTGCCTAATGTGCAACTCGCCGAAACTGTCGCACTTTTGCCGATTCAATTATTTTTCTTACTTTTGCAAATGAAGTCTTTACAACTTCAAGAAACAAACCATATTAGCCAAAGCAAGACCGAACATATGGGTGATTTCAACTTAAAAGTTTCCGACATATTCCGATATATACTTCTCGGCTGCATAGAATGCATCCTGTGCGTCGTGATTTTCTATGACAATATCAGAGGCATCAAGCTCGAAAACGTGACAAAGACGCTGGATGCTTTTCCTTTCGACAAGAGCATCATTGTGCTCATCGCAAGCATCAGCGTGTTTTACCTTTTCGGATATATCACTCAGCTGGTAATCGGACTCTTTTTCCACGGAAATTTTCTGGGAACGGGAATCGGTGAAACCGCTTGCTTCATAAAGCACTACCCCAAATGGATTTTCAACAAAGAGAAATTCCCGTATCCCGACTGGATATATTATTCGGAGGCTCCCGACAAGGTGGTGGAAATATTTCAGGACATCACCGAGACCGGTTCCGATTCGGAAAACAAACTGGAGTTCTATTATGCCAACCAGTTCTTTCAGGGTATGGCTCTGGCTTTTATTTCTTTTTCGGTTTTCGCGCTGAATGTGGCTCTCTTCATTAAAACCACAATATTGCTCGGAATTTTCATCGCCCTCTTTATTTTGGGAAGCAATGCCACCAGAACCCGACAGCTTATTCTGGCAAACAAAATTCTCATGTACGTCTTCCCTGCGCTGGCACTTCTGGCACTCCTTTTTTGCCGTGACGGCATCGGGAATTCATATCCGCTTGCTGCCCTTGTTTCCCTTCTGATGCTGGCATCGCTGTTCCTGGCCGGTTTCCTGTCGCGCAAACAGCTGAGAAGGATTGACATCCTTTCCCACCAAAAAGACGAAAAACTTTTTGACGCTACGCTCGTGAGATACGGAATACCCCGGGTATTCATACTCACCCGCGTGGATGAAACCGCCTTCCCTTTCCTGCGGGAGCAACTCGAATCTATCGCCATGCAGGATTATCCTGACATCAAGGTAATCGTCATCATCGACAAGGACAACATGAGCAGCGCCTCGAAAAGCAGTGCCGAGGCCCTCTTCGATGAATTCGTCAGGAAAGGACTCCGCATACAATACAGTTATTCGGTGGGCTCGGGAGCTGCCGCCCTTGCATATGAAACACGGCAGGTATTCATCAACTATGCCACAGACAACGATATTTCCGTATGTCTTGACGCCGACGACAAGCTGGCTCACCCGCAGTCCATTTCCAACATCGTGGCTAAAATGTTCCGCACGCAGTCCAATATATGCATCATAGGATTCGAGACTTTCGGCAACACATACATGAATTTTGCGAAGAATTTCCACAACGACCTCGTGAAGATGATGGCCAAGGAGTTGGAAATCAAAGGCTATGTGGATGAAAGCAAAAACAATGACTGCATGCTTGAACGAACTGAATATCTTACTCCCCAAAACCTGATTGATAACAAAGTTGCCCATCTTGTCAGCACGCTGGGATGGGTGAAGTGCTATCGGAAATGTATAGCCAGAACATATCAGGCTTTCCTGACTCCATATAAGGAAGATTTCGGCAAATTCACGAAATATGAGGATTTTCCCGACATAATAGCGCTGCTGTCGGCCGACAGCAGGATCTGCGCAGTGGCTCAGACTTCGATCTCGTTCAGAAAGAGAACGGGGTCCGTCACAACCAAGGTATCTTCGGAAAACTACGACAGACTCATTCCTTATTATCTGAAGCTGGCCGATACGCTGGCGAAAGATGTTATGGAACAGGCCGAAAAACAGGAGGAGACTCCCTGCAGCCGTGACGAAGCCAAGTTTGCCGCCTCTGCCGCCTCTGTCAGAGAACTTGTGCACAGTCTTTTTATTCCCTATAAGTTCGTGCAGTATCTTAATGTGGTCTATGCAAAGACTGTGATAAAACCGGAAATCACAGACTATTCATGCGACCTGTTCTATCGGAAATTCCGCGATGACATATACAGCGGGGACGAGCAAGTGTTCAGAAAAGGCATAATCGGAATTCTAAACGATAATAAGACAAACAAGATTTTCGACGACGTGCCTAAAAAACTTGCAGACCATATTAAAAAACATCTGCTGACAGACGATGAATTTCATGTAGTGGCTGAAGCATACGGTATCAGCTTAGATTAGGTGATGCGGTTGATTACCGGTCATACGCTACATCTCTTTCCATACGTTCAGTACAATGCCGTCCTTCATCGTTCGGGGCGTGGGCATATCCGGCATCGCCTGCGGTCTGTTTTCGCAACGACACATAAGCGACAAAAGTTTTTATTTTTGAATACAATCAATAATAATTCTTATGTCCCTTTTGACCTTATGTCTTTATGTTTCTCGCCCTCAAAGGCTTCCCTCTTACCTATCCCCTATAAACTCTAAACTCAAAAAAAAATTTTGCCATTTGTACAAAAACAGCATTCAAACGCGATTTCGTGTTGTAACTTTGCACCGGCAAGAGGAACTCGGCCGCAGAGGCGGCCGTCCCTCTTACCTCTAAACCGAGAACATTGACATTCTGTTACAAACCCGCCTTGCAGCCCTACAGTGGAGGGGGCAGCAACGCATAGTGCAGGCTGGGGGCAACACATCGGGAACGGAGAGATACCGGCATCTCTCCTAAAGGAACGCGCACGCCCGTTGTGTTAGGTGATAGTCCCCGACGTCAGGGTTGCCTTGTGACCCGCATCGAGCCAAGCTCGGCCAGCACGCCACGCGCACAAAACATACAACAGCCGCATGCCAAAGGAAGGGGAGCATGCGGCTGTTTTTTGTATATATGTCATCACCACACCCTCATACTTAATACTTCATACTTAATACTTAAAGCTTTAAACCGTCCTCTCCTACCTAAATTTTGTGTTTTAAGGGAAATATCGTAAATTTGCAGGTCAAAAACTGAAAATACACATTTGCATGAACGAGTTAGCTCCGAAGTATAATCCCTCCGAAGTGGAGGACAAATGGTACTCCTACTGGCTTGACCACGAACTTTTCAAGTCGGTGCCTGATGCACGTGAGCCTTATACAATAGTTATTCCCCCGCCAAATGTGACGGGCGTGCTGCATATGGGCCACATGCTCAACAATACTATCCAGGACATACTCGTGCGCCGCGCAAGGATGCTTGGCAAGAATGCACTGTGGGTGCCCGGAACCGACCATGCCTCCATATCCACGGAGACAAAGGTTATACAGAAGCTTGCCGCGCAGGGCATCAAGAAGACCGACCTCACACGCGAGGAGTTCCTCAAGCATGCCTGGGACTGGACCCACACTCACGGCGGCATCATTCTCCAGCAGCTGCGCAAGCTCGGCGCTTCCTGCGACTGGAGCCGCACGGCATTCACTATGGACGAGCGCCGCAGCCGCAGCGTCATCAAGGTGTTCTGCGACCTCTACGACAAGGGGCTGATATACCGCGGCCTGCGCATGGTCAACTGGGACCCGCAGAACCGTACGGCCATCTCTGACGACGAGGTGTTCTTCGAGCAGGAGCAGTCCAAGCTGTACTACCTCCGCTACTACGTGGCCGATGACGACATGACCGGCGCTACGGGTGCCGAAGAGGAAGTGATACACACCGATGCCGACGGACGCCGTTATGCCGTGGTTGCCACCACCCGTCCCGAAACGATTATGGGCGACACAGCCATGTGCATCAATCCCAAGGACCCCAAGAACGCATGGCTCAAGGGCAAGAAGGTGATTGTGCCTCTGGTGGGCCGCGTGGTACCTGTCATCGAGGACCGCTACGTCGACATAGAGTTCGGCACCGGCTGCCTGAAGGTGACGCCGGCTCACGACAAGAACGACAACATGCTCGGCAAGACCCACAACCTCGAGACCATCGACATCTTCAACGAAGACGGCACTGTGGCCGAAGTCGCCGGCATGTACGTGGGCATGGACCGTTTCGACTGCCGTAAGGCTATCGCCGAAGACCTGCAGAAGGCCGGCCTGATGGAGCGAGTGGAGGACTATGTGAACAACGTGGGCCTCTCGGAGCGCACGAAAGTGCCTATCGAGCCGAGGCTGTCGCTCCAGTGGTTCATCGACATGAAGCACTTCGCCGAAATTTCGCTGAAGCCCGTGATGGACGACATCATCCGCTTTGTGCCCGAAAAATACAAGACAACTTACCGCAACTGGCTTGAGAACATCCAGGACTGGTGCATCAGCCGCCAGCTGTGGTGGGGACACCGCATCCCGGCTTACTACTACACCGACCCGGCCGACGGTCAGGAACACTTCGTGGTTGCGGAGAACAAGGACGCAGCCCTGCGCAAGGTTCTCGCCAAGGACAGTTGCGCCGGACTCTCCATCGAGGACCTGCGTCAGGACGAAGGCGCCCTCGACACATGGTTCTCGTCGTGGCTCTGGCCCATCACACTGTTCGACGGCATCAACAACCCCGGCAACGAGGAGATAAACTACTACTATCCCACATCGACCCTTGTGACGGGCCCGGACATCATCTTCTTCTGGGTGGCCCGCATGATTATGGCCGGCTACGAGTATGTTGGCAAGGAACCGTTCAAAAACGTTTACTTCACCGGTATCGTGCGCGACAGCATCGGCCGCAAGATGTCGAAGAGCCTCGGCAACTCGCCCGACCCCCTCGACCTTATCGCTACCTACGGCGCCGACGGCGTGCGTATGGGCATGATGCTTGCGGCACCTGCCGGCAACGACATCATGTACGACGATAAGCTCTGCGAGACAGGCCGCAACTTCTGCAACAAGATCTGGAACGCCTTCCGCCTTGTGGCCGGATGGGAGAGCAGCGACGCAGTAGCCCGTCCCGAGGTCAACGTCACAGCCGAACGCTGGATGCGCTCGCGCATCAGCGCCACCGTGGCCGAGGTGAACGACTGCTTCGACAAGTTCCGCCTCAACGAGGCTCTTATGGCCGTGTACCGTCTGTTCCGCGACGATTTCTCGGCCACATATCTTGAGATGGTAAAGCCGGGCTATCAGCAGCCTGTCGACGTTGAGACGCTGCGTGTCACCAACGACTTCTTCGACGCTCTCCTGCGCATGCTTCACCCCTTCATGCCGTTCATCACGGAGGAATTGTGGCAGCACCTGCAGGACCGCCGTCCCGGCGAGAGCATCATGTACGCTCCGATGCCCGAGGCCGGCGAGGTAGACGAAGCACTTGTGGCCGATATGGCTGTGGCTCAGGAAGTGGTCGGCGGTGTGCGCGCCGTGCGTGCCAAGAAGAATATCCCAGCCAAGGAATCCCTCGGTCTGCTCGTGCTCGGCACGATGCCCGAGGCAGCCAAGGCCGTCGTGCGCAAGCTTGCCAATGTGGATGCAATCACGGAGAATGCCGCCAAAGATCCCGCCGCCGTATCGTTCCTTGTCGGCACCACCGAGTACGAGGTTCCGATGGCTTCCAGCATCGACGTGGAGGCAGAGCTGGCACGTCTGCGCAAGGAACACGACTACTACACGGGCTTCCGCGCCTCCGTGATGAAAAAACTCGGCAACGAGCGCTTCGTCAACAACGCCCCCGCCGCAGTGGTGGAAGTGGAGCGACGCAAGCTCGCCGACGCCGAGCAGAAACTCGCCGCCATCGAAGCCTCCATCGCCGCCCTCGGCTGAAACCGATAACGAAATAGAAAAGGTCACAGGCAAAACAATGTCCTGTGGCCTTTTTTCTTCCTGCCCGGTATACGCGGGAAGGCCATAATGGCGTTATCCATGGAATAAACGACATCGGGAGCCCACGGAGTGGGTGGGCAGTTTTCAGCCCATGCGTGAGGAGGCGCAGCCGACGAGCCATGGGTTGCGGGGTGTAAATATCTGCGCAGCAAGCTCCGGCAGGATGCGCAGCTGCGCTTCTCCGGACGTTAGTCCGTGGAGCCATTGGTGTGTGCCGGGACCAAGGTCCGTTAACACGCGCTGTCGCTTCCTGCCGGAGCTCGGCGCGTGGAGGATGGTGGCACGCTGTCCCATGGCTCGTCGGCTGCGCCTCCTCACGCATGGGCTGAAAACTGCCCGCCGCGCTCCGCGGGCTTCCCTTTCTTCAGTTTATATGGGATAGGTCAGAGGGCTCACGTTCTGCACAATCTGCAATCAAGGTACAAAAAAACTGCGCCCGCATGTTTGTGGGGCGCAGCTTTTTGTGTATGGGATGTATTGTTATTTCACGAATACCTTGGTGACAGTCTTGCCCTGACGGCGGATTACGAGCTGACCGGCGGCGGGGTTGCTGATGCGGGCACCCTGGAGGTTGAAGAACTCAACGGGCGCGTTTGCGTCGCTGTCGGCAATCACGTCGTTGATGCCTGCACCGGGATTCTCGACGTTGAAAGAGAAAGTAAACTTGGCACCCTTAAATTTTGCCAACGGGCCAAGACCCTGCCCGGAGGAAGCGTTAGCTGCATACAGGAACCAGTCTGTAGTCCACTCAATAGTATTTTCACTATATGTGCCTACGATTGCATCTTCATCCTGCACACCGGTAATAGCAGCAAGCAGACAATCCACCTCATTTTGTTGGTTGTCGACCAATGTTATGTTAATCCAATACCAGGGATCAAGGTAAACTTCTTTGTAGTCACGATCAATACTCAACGGCAGGTCGTAGGTGGTAGTTGCGCCATAGTCCGGACCGAGGAAATCTTTCAGTACCACACACTCGCCAAGTTCCTCCGTACCTTTTACGTAGTTGTCAACCAATTCAGCCTTACAGTAAGTGGTGAACTCAGTTGTAGTTGTAAGGAAGTTGCCCTGTGCGTCCGTATCATACTCCCAAAGAGTCGCAGTGGTGTTCATTGTACTGGGAACAAGCTTAAGATTGTCAAACTGAGCAGCAACATAGCCCGGACGCTCCTTTAAGCCATACATAATAAAGTCGTCGGAAGTCAATGTGCCATCTTCATTGATTTTGATAGTAACAGGATCATCCGACCATTCTGTCTGACTTTTCATAGCAGTATACAGGCAAACATGGATGCCATCAGTACGCACGAACAGCTCCTGTACGGGCAATGTTATTATACCTTTAGTGAAATCAACGGTACCCTTAACGTCAATATCAATAAAGCGAAGGCCCTTGATTATGATGTCATTGGGGCCTTCTCCCTTGACGATACTGTTGGTGCTTGCATAATTCTGCGAAGAACTTTGACCGGTATATACCGTCATCGAGTAGTCATAGACGCCTACGAGAGCGTCCATGGTTGTAGCTGCGGCTTTGGCGGGAGCCTTGAACGCATCCTGAGCTGCTTTCATGGCGTTGACATTGACTTCCATCACCGGAGCTTTCTTCATCAGAGCCGGATTAGCAAGCGAAATCTGCGACGGAGCTGCAACGCTCGTCTGAAGCTTTTCAGCGTTAGCGGCCGTAGCGGAAACGGCGACAACAGCTGAAAGAAGGATGGAGTAGAATTTCTTCATGCGTTGTTTGTTTGAATTGTTATTGTTTTTTACCTCATTATTGCCCTAAAGGGCGTTAATCGGTGCAAATTTATGTGATGTTTTTGAGAAAAGCAAACGAATTGCATAAAAAATTCAAATTTTCTATAAAATTGTAATTATGAGCCGCCATCCGTGTCATTTTGTCACAAAATCAGCCCTATTCATCGGTGATTACCCGCCGCATAGCGGGTAAAATCCGGTTAGCCGCGGATTTAGGCGCACAGCGCCGTATCCGCGGCAGGTTCAGTAAAGTGTATCAACCTGCCGCATGGCGGGTTGCACAGCCACTGCAATGCGGTTCAAATAAGACCATTGGGCGCGTTTCAACCCTCCGTGTGGCTGGCAGTTTTCATTTTATCGGGCTGCAATGTGCTGTGTATATTATAGTTGTATGGCCGGAGGCCATGGATTTTGTTAACCGCGGGCACTTGTGCCCGTGGCAAGGAGTCGCCCCCAAATTCAGCCCCGGAGGTGGCTGAATTTCCTACTTATAAACCTGTATCTTTGCAGCCATAGCCTGGAGCTGGTGCAGCCACCTCCGGGGCTGAATCCGTAACTGGTTCATTACCCCGGGCGGCACGCGCCCGGGGCTAACAAAATCCATGGCCTCCGGCCATATATATGTTGTTTTATGGACAACTTTTTCCTGTGCCCAACCTTATTTGAACCGCATTGCACAGTCACTGGCGGACGCGAAACATTCTGAAAATCTGACAATAAACCCGGACGTCGTGCAACCCGCCATCCGGCGGGTTGATGCGTTTGTCACGCTTCTTCCACGAGTACGTCGCTCCCTACGGTCGCTCCTTAACTCGCGGCTAACCGGATTCAGCCCGCGACAAGCGCGGGTTGTTCCCGTTTTAGCGGACAGTAATAATTGATTTATTACTGTGGTTATTATCAACTTGAGTACAAAGATACAAAAAAATAACCGGATACCATGCCGATATGTCATGGTATCCGGAAAAAGGGTGCATTTTTGGATTCAGCGGGCGAAAGCCAGGGCACGGGACGACTCGGCCATCTGACGGTAGGCGTAGACGCCCTGCTGCGAGAGCTCCACCTGATGCATGTCGCCGTCGAAGCCGGGGAGCACTACATGAGTGTCGTCGACGAAGGTGAGGAACGTGTGTTTCTCGCCGTCGATATTGACGCTCCAGCTCTGTTCGTCCTTGTCGAAGTCGAGGCGTACCACGCTGCCGTCGGTCTCGGAGGTGATGGTGTAGCCGCTGCCGTCGCAGTCAACGATATAGCGGCCGTCGTTGCCCTCGATGACGCTCTTGCCCTGCGCCACGGGATTCTCGCCACTCCAGAACTCGATGCTGTTGAGCACGAGGATGTCGGCCAGGGCGCTTACCTCATATACCGGGAGAACCCAGAAAGCGAAGAACACGAGCTCGTTGACGAACTTGTTGCCAATCTGTTTGTTCCAGGTCAGGAGCTTGTTGGTGAGCTGGAAGCTGCCGATGCAGGAGCTGCCGAGGAGCGATGCTCCGAGGAGGCATACGAGTGCCACGGTGAGATACGTCTTTTTCATAAATAGTTGAACGAGTTGAAAGAGTTAAAAACGTTAAGATATTACCTTTGTATTTTCTAAGCCTTTTGACGTTGGACCTCAGACCCTAAGCCTGTATTTCGCGTTTGGCCGAGTCGTAGAAAGCCATAATCTGACGCACATAGCCCACAGGCTCCGAGCCACGGCAATAGCCGTAGCGGACCACGGGGTCGTTGTAGTACTCGGGCTTGGACTTCATGAGTAGAGCACGCGCCACATTATCGTCCCACACCTGCGGATTCATGCCATACTTCTCGCTGAGGCGCATGGCGTCGAGCACATGGGCGATGCCCACGTTGTAGCTGCCGATGACGAATTTCAGGCGCTCGCGGTCGTTCGGCACATAGGGCTTAAGCTGGCGGTCGAGATCGTCGAGCAGCCTCGTGGCTACGCGTATGCTCGTCTCGGGATTGTTGAGCTGCGACACCGGGGTGCGGTAGCCGCGCGCCGTGCGCGGCATGATCTGCATCAGGCCGCGCGCCCCCACCCACGAGCGCGCCGTGGGACGGAACCGGCTCTCGGCCCAGCCCTGCGCCGCAAGCAGACGCCAGTCCCACCCTATGCGCTCGGCATAGGTGCGGAAGAGGTTGTCGAAGCGCGATATGTAGCCCTTGGAGAAGTCGAAGCTCACGTCCGATGCACGTCCCTTGCTAATCTCGAAGTAGCGTTTGAGCAGGTCGGCGTTGTCGCGGCGCGCGTCGGCGGTCGCCATCCAGGCGTCGATGCTGTCGGCCAGCCACTCGCGCTGCGGGGCCACGCCCCACGCCGCCCGCTGCGGGAAGCTCACCTCGAGGCTGACGTCGAGGTCGGGATAATACGTGGCGTTGAGGAGCGCGACATCGCGGTTGACGACGGTGAGAGGTATGCGGCCGTCGCTCACCATCTGCATCAGGTCCTCGTCGATGAGCGAGTCGGAGTCGACGCTGCGTATGTCTATGCCGCCGCCCAGCTCGTCGTTGAGGTGGCGCAGGCGCTGCTCGTACTTCGACCCGCGCTCCACATACACCTCGCGGCCGGGCAGCTGCGTGACGTCGGTGATGGCGGGCTCGCCCTTGATTTTAGGCTGTACCAGCACCTGGGTGGTGAGCAGTTCGGGACCGCAGGCCACCACCTTGCCGCGCATCTGCGACGTCACGGGCACGCCGCACGCCAGCAGGTCGATGCGGCCGCTGTCGAGCAGCGCCACCGCCTCCGTCATGCTGCGGGCCACGCGCAGGTCGAGCACCATGCCCTTGGCACGCGCGAAGTCAGCGGCCAGAGTGTAGTCATAGCCCATGGGCTCGTCGCGGTATATAAAATATGTGGTGGGGCTGTACAGCGTAGCCACGCGCAGGGTGTCGGGCAGCCGCCGGGGCGCCTCGGTCTGTGCGCCGCCGCAGCCTCCGATACCGGCAGCAGCTGCCGCCGTTATGGCTCCGAACAGTATCTCGCGCAATATGCTCATGAAAGAATAACGTGGCGGCGAGGCATTTGGTTGGTGCGCGCTATTGCATTTTTTCAATCTTGCGCTTGTCGCCGACGAACCAGAGGATGTCGCCGGCGGCGAACACGAGGTCGGGGTCGGAGTCGATGAAGTCGCTGCCGCGGTGCACGGCCACGACCACGGCGTCGTAGCGGTCGCGCAGGGAGAGCTGGCGCGGAGTGCGGCCTATCAGGGGCGACGCCTCGCCGAGAATCACGGAGCACAGCGACACGTCGGCGTCGCGTACGGTGTCCGGCTCGCGCTCGGCCTCAATCTCGGGGAGCACGGCGGCAAGCTGCTCGTCGTTGCCGATGACGCCGAGCACATCGCCCGGGAAGATGCGCCGGCGCCCGTTGGGGATGGGAATGAACTGCTGGTCGCGCTGTATGCTGACGACGTTCACGCCGTAGCGGCGGCGCAGGTCGCTGTCCATGAGCCGCTGGCCCACGAAGGGACAGCCGGTGCCGACGGTCATGAACGCCTGGTGCAGGTCGTTGATTACAAAATTGTTGCGGCCGCTGCGGCGCAGCTCTCGCTCGTTGAGGTTGTCGCTGAACTTTCGCTCTATGCTGTCGAGGCGCTCGCGCAGACGGTGGGAGAGCACGAGCATGATGATGATGACGGCTATCGCCACAAGCACGACGACGGCGCCGCTTGAGGCGCGTATCGACACGGCATAAGCCGCCAGAGCCAGGGCCAGCACCCAGCGGAAAACGCTCAGCACGATGGCCGGCACGCGTGCCGAAGGCGCGTTGAAGCCCTCCGGCGTGCGCACGGGCACCGCCAGAGCGAAGAGGAAGGGCGCCATAGCCATGAGCGTACACACGGCGGTCAGCGTCAGCCCCCACCCCGGCAGCCACGCGGTCAGCAGCGGCAGCAGATAGTGGCGCCCGGCGAGAATGACAGCCACAAGCACGATGGTGTAGGCAAGCGTGCGGGGAGCATGGCGGCGCAGCATGGCGGCCCACACACCCGGCGTGGCCTGCTCGCGGATGGCGTCGGACCGGTAACGGTCGATCAGGAATCTGAGACGCGGTGGCAGCAGGCGCTCTATAATGCGGTAGGCCGGGAGCGCCATGCGTATGAAGTACGGCGTCATGAACGTGGTGATGACCGACACGGCCACCACTATGGGATACAGCCGCGGCTGAAGCACGCCGAGGCTCATGCCCAGAGTGGCGATGATGAAGGCGAATTCGCCTATCTGGGTGAGCGAGAAACCGCTTTGCACGGCCACGCGCAGCGTCTGGCCGGTGATGAGCATGCCGAAGGTGCCGAACACTATCATGCCCACGACCACAACCGCGGCCAGCAGGAGGATTATGCCCCAATACTGCGCAAGCACCGATGGCTGCACCATCATGCCCACGGAGATGAAGAAGACGGCGCCGAAGAGGTCGCGCACGGGAGCCACCACGTGCTCTATGCGCTCGGCATAGCTGGTGCCTGCGAGTATGCTGCCTATGACGAACGCGCCGAGAGCAAGCGAGAAGCCGCAGTAGACGCTGAACACGGCCATGCCGAAGCACAGCCCCATCGACACCACCAGCAGCGTCTCGCTGTTGAGGAAGCGGCGCCACGCATTGAGCACCGACGGCAGCACGTACACGCCGACCAGGAACCATATCACGAGGAAGAACAGCAATTTGGCGACACTGAAGAGCAGTTCGGAGCCTTCCACCGAGTTGTTGACGGCGATGGGCGACAGCACCACCATGAGCACCACGGCGAAAAGGTCCTCCACAATGAGGACGGCGAGCACCAGCGAGGCGAATTTCTGCTGGCGCAGACCCATGTCGGTGAATGCCTTGATAATGATGGTGGTGGACGACATAGACAGCATGCCGCCGAGGAAGAGACTGTTGATGCGGTTGAGTCCTATGAAGTGGCCGGCGGCATAGCCCGCGCACATCATGCCGGCGATGATGACAAGAGCCGTAACCACGGCCGACCCGCCGGCGCTCACGAGCTTGCGGAAGCTAAACTCGAGACCGAGCGAGAAGAGGAGCACCACGATGCCTATCTGCGCCCAAAAGTCGATGTTGGCCTCGGTGGTGACCGACGGCAGGTACTCGAAGTGGGGGCTGGCAAGGAATCCGGCTACGATGTAGCCGAGCACCACGGGCTGCTTTATCCACTTGAACAGCACGGTGACGCCGGCGCCGAGCAGCAGGATGAAGGCAAGGTCGGTGATCAGGCTCTCCATTTAGAGTTTAGAGTTTAAAGTTTAGGGTTTAGGGCCTTATTTATTTGATTTCTTTGCGTCGATTTCTTTCAGGAGCTCGCGGACGGCGGTGCGGAGCTGGTCGTCGCGGCCGGCGGTGATGCCCTCGGGCGTGTTGAGCACGCGCACGTCGGGCTCCAGCTGCGAGTTCTCCAGGAATCCGCCCTCGGCCGTGCGGTAGCCTATCACAGGGATGCCGAAAAGCATCGTGCGGTCCTGCAGGGGCTGCCAGTTGACGGAGGTCATGGTGCCGGGCACGGGAGCGCCCACCACCTTGCCGATGCCCTTGTAGCTGTAGACCCAGGGAGTGCCGTGCGCGTTGCTGTAGCATGCCTCGTTCACGAGCATGATGCTGGGCTTGTTCCAGCGGCGCGAGGGCATGTCGCAGGTAGCTGTGCCGCGGATTTCCTGAGTGAGATATTTCTCGCCGCTGAACAGCACCTCTATGTCCTCGTGAAGGCGTCCTCCGCCGTTCCAGCGCACGTCTATCACGACGCCCTCGCGGTCGTTGTAGCGGCCGAGCAGGTCGCTGTACACGCGGCGGAAGTTGTCGTCGTTCATGGCGTCGAGGTGTACGTAGCCCAGACGTCCGCCCGAAAGGCTGTCGACCTCGGCGCGACGGCGGTCGACCCAGCGGTCGTAGAGCATGCGGGAGAACGCGCCTGCGCCTACGGGCAGCACGACTTCCTCCTCGTCGGCTCCCTCGGGG
This sequence comes from uncultured Porphyromonadaceae bacterium, assembly GCA_900550395.1. Classification (GTDB taxonomy): domain Bacteria; phylum Bacteroidota; class Bacteroidia; order Bacteroidales; family Muribaculaceae; genus CAG-873. Next base: position 20,814 of record URSD01000003.1, read on the forward strand.
GTGCGGAAGAGCACGAGGGTCTTCTTGCCGGCAAGGTCGGTGAGCAGTTCGGCGATGTCGGTATCGTGCGTGAGAGCCGTGCCGTTGATGCTCTCGACGATGCAGCCGGGACGCATGAGGCTGTGGGCCTTGTCGAAGGGACTGCCCTTCACAACCTCGGCCACCTTCATGCCCGGACCGGGATAGCTGTAGTCAAAGAGCAGGCCGAGCGAGGCCGTGCGGTCGGCCTGACTGCCGCCGGGATGCGAATAGCGCGCGCCGGTGTGGCTGACGTTCAGTTCGCCGAGCATCTCGCTGAGCATCTCGGCCATGTCGTAGTTGTTTTCGATATGGGGCAGGAAGCGGCGGTAGGACGCCGTCAGTGCCGGCCAGTCCACGCCGTGCATGTCGGCGACATAGAAGCGCTCGGCCTCCTCGCGGGCCACGTAGTCGAACATGTACTCGCGCTCGGCACCGTGGTCGAGCTTGATTTTGGCCGAGTAGCTTACGGGCGTGGTCTTTCCGCCCTTGGGGTCGAATTTCTTGATGGAGGAGCCTATGAGGAACATCGTGCCGAGGTCGGGCGTGGCGGCAAATGTGGCTCCGCCGCTGATTTTCCGCACCATGTCAAGGCTGGTGTCGTCGGCGCCCTCGCGCAGGTCGAGTTTCCAGAGGTATGCGCCGTCGTCGGCCTCGCTTGTGTAGTAAAGGGTCTCGCCGTCGGCGGTGAGTATGGCGTCGATGATGTCGGCCGACAGGGGCGTGAGGCGCACCACACGCTTGTCTATGCCATCAAGTTCCACCACGATGGGCTTCACGGCATCCTTTTCTTTCTTGTCGTCGGCCTTTTCGTCGGTCTTTGCCGACTTCTTCTTGCCGCCGGGGGTGACGGTCAGAGGCTTCAGCGTCTTCTTCTCTATCTCCTTGCGCAGCTCGTAGTCTTCCTTGGAGAGGAGGAATCGGTCGTAGGCGTCGCGGTTGAGGAACACGAGCATCACGTCCAGCTGCGAGCCCCAGGAGGCGTGGTTGCGCATGCCGTAGCGCTCGCTGGTGAAGAGTATGGCGTTGCCGTCGAGCACCCAGCGGCCGGTGAAGTCGAAGTAGCCGCTGTTGGTAAGGTCGGCCGTGGTGCCGTCCTCCACATTAATTATAGTCACGTCGCCGTAAGGTTCGTGGCGTCGCGGCACGGCATCGAAGGCTATCCAGCGCGAATCGGGACTCCAGTGATAGGTCAGCGAGCCGTCGCGCTGCGGCGTGGTGGTGCCGTCGGTAAGCTCGCGCACGGTGCCCGTGGCGAGATCTTTTACAGCCAGACGGGTGCGGTCGAGCACAAAAGCGAGTTTCTTGCCGTCGGGCGAGTACTGCGGGCAGCTACGCTCGTGGCCGTCGTCGGGGAAGAGCGCATGCTCGGTAAACGATGTTGCGTTGGAGAAGTTGGCCTCCGCGTCGGGGCGAGCCATCGTGGCGGTGTAGATGTTGCTGCGGCCGTTGCGCTCGCTGGCGTAGACCAGTTTCTTGCCGTCGGGGCTCCACTGCACGCCGTGCTCGGCCTCGGGGGTGGCGGTGACGGCGCGTGTGGTGCCGTACTCGACGGAGGTGACGAAGACGTCGCCGCGGCACACGAGAGCCATCTCCTTGCCGTCGGGCGACGGCGACGCCTCGGATGCGCCCTTGGAGAGGGTGAGTTTCTCCACGTCGGGCAGCGACTCGTCCACGAGGGCTATCTCCACCTTTGCAGGAGCGCCGGCTCCCGGACGCAGGGTGTATATCTCACCGTCATATGCGAAGCAGAGCGTGCCGTCGGCGCCGCGGCTCAGGAAGCGCACGGGATGGGGAGCGAAGTGCGTCACGGCCTTGATGTCGCTGCCGTCGGCGGCCATGCTGTAAACGTTGCTGCTGCCGCCGTCGCGCTCGCTCAGGAAGTAGATGCGGCCGTCAGGTGCGGCCACGGGCTCGGTGTCCTCGCCTCCGCGGGCTGTGATGTTGGTGTGCTTGCCGGTGCGCGTGTCGTAGCGCCACACGTCGCGCGTCACGCTACTTGTGTGGTGCTTGCGCCATTCGTCCTCATAGCCCTTGACGTCCTGATAGAGGAACGCGTCGCCGCCGGGCAGCCAGCTGACGAAGCGCGCCGGAGTGGCGAGTACCTGCGTCACTGCGCCGCCGGCGGCAGGCACGGCGTACAGCTCGGTCATGCGCGAGGTGGAGGGATACATGGCGCTTGCGGCCGGCTTCTGGATAGAGGCCGAGAACAGCACCTGAGAGCCGTCGGGCGTGAATGCCTCGGGCGTCTCGGCTGCCGAATTGTAGGTGAGACGCTGCGGGGCACCGCCTTCGGCGTCCACGATGTAGACGTCAAGGTTGCCGTTGCGGTCGTCGGCATAGGCTATGCGTTTGCCGTCCGGACTCCATACGGGCTTCGACTCGTAACCGGGGGCCGACGTGAGGCGCGTGGCTGTGCCTCCGGCGGCGGGAACGGTCCAGATGTCGCCCTTGTAGCAGAAGGCGATGGTGGAGCCGTCGGGCGATATTTTCACGTCACGCAGCCACAGCGGCGTGGTGGTGGCGCCGAATGCGGCGGGCGCCGCAATGGCGAGCAGGGCAAGTATTTTCTTTTTCATAGCGGTGTTATTGGCGGGTGTCGGAATGCGTGGCTACGTAGTTGCGCCAGCGGTCGAACAAGGCCGACATGTCGGCCGGAATATCGGAAGTAAAGAACATCTCCCGGCCGGTGGAGGGATGCACGAAGCCGAGAGTGCGGGCATGAAGCGCCTGACGCGGGCAGGCGGCGAAGCAGTTGGCGATGAACGCGTTGTACGACGCCGACCGCAGCCCGCGCAGAGGCACGTCGCCGCCGTAGCGGGCGTCGTTGAACAGCGTGTGGCCTATGTGGCGCATGTGTACGCGTATCTGATGGGTGCGCCCCGTCTCAAGCACACAGCGCACTATCGCCACGTGCTGAAGGGCCTCCAGCACCTCGTAATGCGTGACGGCATGCTTGCCGCGGACGTCGCCTGGCGGGTATACGGCCATCTGCAGGCGGTCGCGCTCGTTGCGCCCGATGTTGCCCTCGATGCGCCCCTCGGGCGGGTCGGGCACGCCCCACACCATAGCCACATACTCGCGGCGGGTGGTCTTGTTGAAGAACTGTCGGCCCAGGTGGGTCTTGGCATCTGGAGTCTTAGCCACGACAAGCAGCCCGGAGGTGTCCTTGTCGATGCGGTGCACTAGGCCGAGGCGCGGGTCGCTGACGTCGTAATCAGGCGTGTCGCGGAAATGCCAGGCCAGGGCGTTGACGAGCGTGCCGGAGTAATTGCCGTGGCCCGGATGCACCACCAGGCCGGCAGGCTTGTTGACTACCAGCACGGTATCGTCCTCATACACGATGTCGAGAGGGATGTCCTCGGCCACTATCTCGAAGTCGTAGCGCGGACGGTCCATCACAACCTGCACCGTGTCGAGAGGCTTGACGCGGTAGTTGCTCTTGACGGGACGTCCGTTGACAATGATGCAACCGGCCTGCGCGGCCTGCTGGATGCGGTTGCGGCTCGACTTCTGAAGACGCAGGGCCAGGAATTTGTCTACGCGCAGCAGTTCCTGCCCCTTGTCGGCAACAAAGCGGAAGTGCTCGAAAAGTTCGCGTCCGTCGCCGATGTCGACAATGCGCGGAGCCTCGTCGGCGGGATTTTCGGTCTCGCCGGAGGCTGCGGGCAGGAGCTCGTCGTCGCAGTCCATCAGTCGAAAATTGAGTTTTCCTGTTCGGCATCGGCAGCGTCCACGGCCTCCTCCACGAGGCGGTCTATCATGGTGCTGTCGGCTTCAAGCACAGGCTCCGGGACAGAGCCCACCTCAAGGGTGACGGTGGCCGTGACGGGTATCTCGCTGTCGGCGTGGAGCAGGTGGCCGTCGACCTTGGCCGACTCCACGAGGTCGGGATACTGCGACGGCACGGACACGATGCGTATGCCCGTGATGCCGAGCCCGCGCAAGTAGCTGATGGCCTGACGCGAGGACACGCCGGTGACGGGCATAGTCAGGCGCACCATCTTGGGCGAGAAGGCGGTGATGGTGACGTACACCTGGCGGTGGCGCTTCACCACGGCTCCGGCCTTGGGCCAGCTCTCTATCACGGTGCCGGGAGCAACGGAACGGTCGTAGACCGAGTCGGCGATCTCGATGTCGAGGTCACACTCGCGCAGCAGCTGGGCCGCCGTGGCGTAAGACATATTGCGCACCTGCGGCACTGTCGAGGTGCTGCCGTGATGCGTCCATACGTTGAGGAAGATCATGGCGCACCAGAGCAGGAGCAACGCGGTGAGGAGTATGATTATCAGATTACTGATTATGCGATGGCGCGTGTAAAAACGCGACAGGAATGGCTGGTTACGGTTCATATTGCAAAATTAGTGAAATTTTTCGGACTCGCTATAAAAATTGCTATATTTGCACTTCAAACCATTCTCTGAGAAATGAAACTACGCAATCTTCTGATATCTCTGGGCGTGATAGCATCAGCCGCAAGTCCGGCACATGCCGCCACCGATCCCGATTTCGCACATCCGCGGAAAGTGCTGTCCGACGCCTACGCCGAGCTGAAACGTACAGCCGGCGACAAAGACGCCGGGCCACAGCGTGTGCGCGCCGTGCTGGAAATATGCACCGCCGCGCAATCGATCGACCCCGACAGCATTTTCTCGCTCGTACACGACGTGACGGAACTTGCCGACAAGGAGACCAACCCCACCGCGCAGTCGCTGCTGCGGCTCGTCGACGCCAAACTGCTCAACAACGCCTACAACCGGCGCCGCTGGGTTTACGACCGCCTCGACACACCCGACACTCCGCTGCCGCAGGACATAACGGAATGGAACGGACGCCAGTTCCGTTCGCAGATAGCCGAAAACGCGGAGGCTGCGCTGAAAGGCGCCCGCGAGCACAACGTACCTCTGGCCGACTACTCCGCTGCCGTGAGGGCCAATGACCGCACACTGCTGTATTTCCCGCAGATGGCCGACTTCGTGGCCTGCGATGTGTACGACCTCCTGCAAGGCATAGGCAGGACAGAACAGGCCGACTCGCTCATCGGCGAAATGCTGGCCGCACAGAAGGAGGGGTCGGCACCTTATTACTATTGGCTTTCCCGGAACATCGAGGCCACTTCGACATGGCAGGACCGCTTCCAGGCATATCTCGACGCATACAAGGCGCACAGCCACGATGAATACGCCCGACTGCTGCTGGAAGACGCATGCGACGCTCGTAACGACAAAGACCAGCGTCTGCCCCTCATAGCGCTTGTGGAGGAATCGCTCGAACGCTTCCCCGGCTATTGGAACAACAACGCCCTGCGCAACGCCCTGGCTTCGCTGAAACAGGCACGCAACACGGTGGAATATCCGCAGCTTGTATGCCCCGGGCGGCCTTTCGACGTAAAAGTCACTGCCGATTTCGCCCGCAAAGCCGGCTTCAAAATTTATCCCGTACCCGAAGGCAGAGAGGAATATTCCAGAATCACATTCTCGGCCCTGAAAGCTGTGGTATCGCAGAATGTCGCCGGAACGGACTCTACCGTTACTGAGCACATTTGCCCGGTGACGCTGCCCAAACCGGGTGTATATATGGTGGCTCCGACGGTCAACGGACGCACCGAGAACGAGCAATACGGGCTCTGGAACGCCATTGTATGTTCGCCTTATGTTCCCGTAGCGATGGAAGGATGCGACGAGCAGGTGGTTGTGATGGCTGACTTCGCCACCGGGCATCCCGCAGAAGGCGTCAAGGTGCTCGCCAAGTCGGAGAAACGTCAGGCCATGCCGGTCGGCACGACCGATAAGAACGGTCTCGCACGATTCCAGCTGACCGGACGCAACAACTATGAAATAAGTGCCGTTACGCCACAGGGCCAAAGCCTTGACTTCGCACACCGCATCAACATACGCATGCCCTGGCGCGGAGAGGAACCTGTGGAGGCGGATGACGACATTAACATCAGTGTAATTCCCGCACGGCCCATCTACCATTTCGGAGACACCCTGCGCTGGGCTGTGATAGCCGACAGCCACGCGCCCGACAAACGCAGCCGCCACGCCGCAGCCGGCTTAAAGATTGAGGTAGAGCTCACTGACGCCAACGGCCAGCACGTGGACTCCGTATCCGTTATCACCGACCGCTACGGCCGCGCCTTCGGCACATTCGCATTGCCAACCGACGGCCTCAGCGGCAACTTCACCATTGAGGCCTCCGTAGACGACGAATCTGATGCCTACGTTGATGGAAGCGCCGATGTTCCTGTCAGCGACTATCGGATGCCCGTGTTCGAGATCACCGACCTCTCGGCCGTGCGCGACACACCGGCCCGTGGCGATGTCAGCATCAGCGGTCGCGCCGTCACATATTCAGGGATGCCGGTTGCCGACGCCCGCGTCGACATAGTCGTACATGAAGCATGGCGCTGGCGCTGGTGGGTACCTGCACAGAATATTGGCAGTCTTGAAGTAAAGACCGACGCCACAGGCCGATTCACAGCCGTACTGACTGACGAATTTCTGAAAAAGGGCGACGGCCACGACTTCCGCGCCGACATCAGCGTGACAGCCACAAGCGGCGAAAACACCACGGCTCAGAAACCCTTCACCAACGGGCGCCCCTATCTCATCAATATCAGCGGCAAGAAATTCCTGCGCGCCGAGACCCGAACCATGCTGCCTGTAACTGTTTACGATGCTGATGGAGAAAATGCTGACATCGAGCTGCGTTGGAAACTCGCCGAGACCGACGGCGGCAATGTCGTGGCTTCCGGCAAATGCCGATCACTGAAACCGACAGCCGACCTTGACCGCGTGCGCGGCGGCAAATACACGCTGACAGTGGAAGCCTCCGACAGCGCCCTGGCGGACGCAAGCCACGAGGATTTCCTCGTCTACAACGTGGAGCTGTCCTCCCTACCCGACGGCTATCCACTGCTCGTCGATGTGGAGAGCGTGCAAACAGACGCCACCGGGCGCGCTGCATTCCGTTACGGCGTCGCAAAGGACAACACGTGGCTCTACGCCGTGCTATGCACAGGACGCAAGATAGTTGAGATTGAGGTGCATAAACGCGACAAAGGCTTCCGCCACCTGTCTCTCGACCTGCCGGCCGATGCCGACCGCGGCGCACTACACATCTTCACCGTGCGCGACGGCATGCTGCGCTCATTCACAGTAGGCATAGAGCGTCCGGAGCAACGCGACCTTACCATCAGCGGCGAAAGTTTCCGCGACCGCCTTACTCCGGGAGCAACGGAGCAGTGGAATCTGCACATAACCGCAGCCGACGGCAAGCCCGTTGAAGCCGCCATGACAGCCACCATGTACAGCCACTCACTTGACGCACTGGCGCGACTGAGCTGGCCCGCCGCATTCCATGTGGCCCGAGAATATCCTAAACTGTCACTCGACTATCTTTCCGACGCGAAGAGAAGCTCAGACATAGCCTCAGAACTTAGGACAATACGCGAGCTGCCGCTGAATGCTCCCGCTTTCCGCTATTTGTCAGGCTATCTCGGGAACACCTACATCTATGGCTCCCGCAAGATGGCCGCCAATGGCGTCATGCGGCAAAGACTATCGGCAGCAGAGACGGAAGAAGATGGAGTTGTCATGGAATCGGCCGACATGGCAGCGCCCATGATGGCCGGTGCCGTGGCCGGTGTAGAGAGTAAATCCGAAGCTCTTTGCGAAAGCGTTGTTGTCACCACCAATAATGCAAGACCCGAAGAAAATTTCGACTATCGTGACGCCGACGTGGCTGAGGCATTCTGGATGCCAGACCTCGCCAGCGCTCCCGACGGCAGCCTCGAAATGAGCTTCCGCCTGCCCGACGCCAACACCACATGGCGCATGCAGGCACTGGCGTGGACTGAGGACATGAGAGCCGGTACGCTGATACGCGATTTCGTCGCCAACAAGCCGGTGATGGTGCAGCCCAATCTGCCCCGCTTCCTCCGCGCCGGCGACAAGGCCCGCATACTCGCAACTGTCTATAACAACGATTCGGCCGCGCGTGAGCTGCGCAGCGTCGTGGAAGTTTTCGACCCCGCCACCATGAAGGTGATAGCGACAGCCGAAAGCTGCGACACCGTGGCGCCCGACGCCTCGGCCATAGTAGCCATAGAAGTGGAAGCTCCCGCCGACGCCGCCTCGCTCGGCTACCGCGTGCGCAGCAGCTCCGACAGTTTCTCCGACGGCGAGCAGACGGTAATACCCGTGGAATCAGCACAGTGCGACGTAATCGAGTCGCAGACGTTCTATCTCAACCCCGGCGACAAGGAACTGAAAATCAAAGTGCCTTCCGACAAAAACGGCACCTACACGCTGCAATACTGCCAGAACCCGTCGTGGAGCATCGTCAAGGCTCTGCCCGGCCTCGTCGACTATGAGCCGTCCACGACACCCGGAGCAGTACACTCCCTGTTCGCGGCATGCACGGCCAAAGGCATTGTAGACCGTGTGCCTGCCGTATCCGACGCGCTGAAAGCATGGAAAGACAAGCCCCTGCAATCGCGCCTTGCCGCCAACGACGCGCTGAAGACGGCCGAGCTGCATGCTACCCCGTGGGTACAGGCCGCGGCCGGCGACAGCATGCGCATGGCTCGCCTGGGACTGCTGCTCGACAACGACGAGACCGCCCGCAACATCCGTGCGGCCATCAGGACGCTATCCGATCTCGCCACCGCCGACGGCGGCCTGCGCTGGGGCAAATGGTGCGACGAAGCTTCGCTGTGGGCGACACAGCTGGCGCTGCACGACCTGGGTCTGCTGCGTCTCGCCGGCTATCTGCCCGACGACGCACAGCTCCACAGCATGATGGTGAAGGCTCTGGCCTACACCGACAAGGAGCTCGAACGCCTCGACCGCAACCGCCGCATGCAGCCCGACATGAGCTACGCCGTGACCCGCAGCTTGTGGAAAGACATCAGGCCGTCGGCATGGGGACAGCGCGTAATCGACGCCACCCTGCGCGATTGCGCCGCCCGCTGGCGCGAGGCTTCCACCTCGGGCAAAGCCAACATGGCGATTCTGCTCGACATCTACGGACGCAAAACCGACGCCGGGGAAATAATGAGTTCGGTGAAGGAATTTGCCGTCGCCACTCCGGCGCAGGGCGTCAGCTTCCCCTCGGTAGGCGACATCGACCAGTACGCACCCTTGCTTATGGCTTTCGGACGCGTCGACCCGTCGTCGGCGCTTATCGACGGTATGCGCCAGTGGCTCGTAGTGCGCGAACAGGCCACCGTGGGACTCGGCAGCTACGACGCGTCGCAGCTCGTGGGCGCGTTCCTGACGTCCGGCACGCCCTGGCACACCGACAATGCTCCGGCCACCGTGCAGTTAGGACGCCACACCGTGGACCTCGGCGACGCATGCGCCTACGGCGGCGAAGCCACCGTAAGCCTCGGCAGCGAGGCCGCAGGCAAGACCCTGCGCATAGCTCCCGGAGCCGATGTGCCGTCGTTCGGAGCCATCATCAGCAGCTACCGCAGCCGGCCGGCCGACGTGAAGGCCGCCTCGTGCGACGCGGTAAGCATCGAGAAGCGTCTCGTGCGCGTGAAGGCCGGTGGCGACAACACTTTCGCCGCCGACACCGTAGCGCTTGGCGACCGTGTGCGCGTGCTGCTCACTCTCCACGTCAACCGCGACATGCAGTACGTCACCATCATCGACGAACGCGCCGCAGGCCTCGAACCCGTAGACCAGACTCCGGGCATGACATCGAGCGCCGGCGCTTACTTCTACCGCGAATCGCGCGACGCCTCCACCCGCATGTTCATCTCCCGCCTCCCCAAAGGCACCTATCAGCTCAGCTACGACTGCACGGCCAACACCGCCGGCACATTCGCAGCAGGCCTGGCTACAGTACAGAGCGCCCTCGCTCCGGCACTGACAGCGCACAGCGCAGGCGCCGAGCTGATTGTGAGATAGCCTGAGTTTCAAGCATAAAAGAAAGGGCTGTGCCATCGGCATGGCCCTTTTTGTGTTATGCCAGGGTTATCAGGGCTTTGGTGCCGTGGGACGGGGTGGAGGTGATGGTGAAGTCGCCGCCATGCAGACGCGCTATCTGACGGCTCAGGCACAGACCGATGCCGCTGCCGCCGGGTTTCGTGGTGAAAAAGGGCTGAAACAGATTCGGCATCATCTCCGCCGGGATACCACAGCCGTTGTCCTCAACGCTGATGTAGGGGTGGCCCTCGCTGACGGATACATCGACATGGATGCGAGGTGAGGGCACTGATGCGACGGCATCTATGGCGTTGCGCAGCACGTTGGTGACAAGCCGTCCCAACAGATCCCTGTCCGCCTGCAACCGCATGTCCACCGGGATGGTATAGTCGATGATGTCGGTGTCAAGACCTTTGTCTGATAAGTAAATGGCAAACGACTTCCGGACTCCCGAGAAAAAAGCCAAGACGTCGATGGTTTCAATCTTCGGTCCGGGCAGGTGTGTCAGCTCGTAATAGGAATCCAGAAAACGACGTATGCTCTGACTTTCATCCGATATTAACGATACGGCTTCATTCAGTTCTTCGCCCCTGTAACGGTCCGGGTTCCGCTTCATGTCCGCGCTCAACGATACGATCGGAGTGATGGCATTTCGCATTTCATGCGTCATGATGCGAAGGATGCGGTCGTAATACAGCTTGCGCGTCTCCAGCTCAAGACGGGCGGAACTGTAGATGGCCATGATGCGCCTCATGGTCTGAGACATGCTGTTGATGTCCGGATCATGACTCTCGGCGAACCGGATGGTAGTGTCGTTCATGTCCAGCGCATTCATAAAATCGGACATGGACCTGATAAGCCGATGCACAATTCGCCATAGCAGAACGACGGAGATAACGGCCGGAATCATCGACAGGATGGCCGGGGCATGTCTGCCGTCGGCGAAACATAATGTTGTGAGTACGGTAAACAGCACTATCCCCGCTATGCAGAGTATGAAATTAAGGCGGAAATGCTTCACTTCTTCAACTGATTGTAAAGTGTCTGACGGTTAATGCCCAACAGTTTGGCGGCCTGCGTCAGGTTGCCGTTGCAACGCGCCACGACCGAATTGATATGGTCCGACTTAAGTTCGTCAAGAGTCATGGCGTCCAGTTTATCCTGACGCGCCTTGGTGTCCTTAGCCTGCGACAGCACGGCCCTGTCGGAGCGCGCCGTGCGGTTCTTGCGTATGGCCGACTTTACCTTGGCTATCAGGTCGTCGTTGTCCCAGGGTTTTGTGACGAAGTCGTCGGCTCCGCGCTTCATAGCCTCGACGGCCAGCTGTATGTCGCCGAAGGCAGTGATCAGCACCACCGCCGGCGGCTGCGGCATCTCCTTGATGCGCGCCAGCCAGAACAGTCCGTCGCTGCCGTCCAGACGCGAGTTGTCGAAATTCATATCGAGCAGCACGGCGTCAAAGTCGCCGTTGCTCAGCAACGCCGGGAGCAACTTCGGGTCACCGATGGTCAGAATGCTGTCGAACTCGCCGCCCAACACCATCTCAAGCGACATCCGAACCGCTTTGTTATCGTCGATTATCAGTATTTTCATAACGCCTAACAACTTCAATGCAAAGTTAACGCGTGGGCGCGTATGCGCAAAGCGATTTCTGCAAAATATCGATATGGGCGGGATGATTGTCTAAATTTTAGACGATTTGAATGCCGAAAATGCAGTTTCTCCAAAATTCAGGAGGCAATCGGCCTAACGGCATATAAATTTGCATCGTCAAAAGCAAAGACGATGAAGAAACTGATATTTTCCATATTGCTGACGGCGGGATGTCAGGGAGCCATGGCGCAGATGACGCTGAACGACTGTCTGGTCTATGCCCGCGACCACGCGCCCCGCAATGTGATAAACGGCATTGCGGTGCGCCAGGCCGCGTCAGACAGCCGCATTGCCGCCGCCGGCCTGATGCCGTCGCTGAGCCTGTCGTCAAACGGCAACCTCAGCTTCGGCCGCAACATAGACCCCGAGACCAACACTTACGACAACCGCAAGACCCTCTACACCGGTTTCGGATTGCAGATGTCGCTGCCTCTGTTCGACGGACTGGTAAGCCTCAACAACCTTAAGGCCGCGAAAACAGGCAAACTCCGTCAGCAGGAAGCCGCAAGGCTCGAGGCGGACAACATATCGCTGGAAGTGATACGGTCGTTCTACAACGTATCGTACTGCAAGGCGATGGTGGCGCAGATGCAGGAGCAGCTTGAACGCGACCTGCGCAACCTGAAGGCTACTGAACTCGGTCTGGATCTTGGCACCAAAAGCGGCGCCGATGTAGCGGAAATCGAAGCAATCGTAGCGTCTGACCGTTACGAGCTGACCAACCAGCGCAACCTGCTGAGCAAGGCGTACCTGAAGCTACGCAGCGTTATGGGCATGGAACCCGACGACAGAGAACTGGAGCTGACGGAGGAGGAGGAATATGTCGGCGAACCGGATGCCGACTTCGTGCATCCCCGTATAGCCGAGGCACAGCTTGGACTGAAGCAGTGCCGCTACAACCTACGCAGCGCCAAAGGCGCTTTCTCGCCGGTGATATCCCTGAATGCAGGCGTCTCGACTTCTTACTACAAAATATTCGGACCGGGCTACGTCAACCGGCGTTTCCCGCAGCAATGGCACGACAATATGGGGCAATATATAGGATTTTCGGTTTACGTCCCGATTTTCAGCGGATTGTCGCGGGTAAACAGACTGAAGAAAGCCAAGCTGGAGGTGAAGCGCCGGGAAGCTTTGCTGGAGGAAGCGCGCCTGGTGACTGACCGGGAGAAGCGGGAGGCGCGGCTTGACTTCGATGCTGCCACCGAGGAGCTGGAAGCTGCCGAGACCCGCGTCATGGCCGAGGAGACGGCCTACAAGGCCGTACAGCGCAAGTTCGAGCTGGGCGACGCCTCGGCGATAGACCTGTATACCTCCGGCGCAAAGCTGGCTACGGCACGCGCCAACCGCGAGGGGAAACGGATTCAGAAAATAATAAGCCGCATACTATTGGGATACTACAACGGCGAAAAACTGATTAAGTGATGGACAAGGAGATAAAACGTAAGAGCAGCAGGATTAAGAAATACGGCACTATCGGCGTGGTAACGGGGCTGATATCGGTGGCCGTGATATTCGCAATCGGCAAGGTGGGAGAGTCCACCTACAAGGTGGATGCCGATTCTGTAACCACGGCCGATGTTACCAACGGTATGTTCAACGACTTTATACGTGTCAACGGACATGTGGAAACCGGCGTGATAGTGCTGGTTTCGGCACTTGAGTCGGGCATAGTGGAACATAAGCGGGTTGAGGAAGGAGCCGATGTACAGGCGGGAGACATCATCGTGACGCTGCGGAATCCCAATCTTCAGCAACAGATACTTGACTCGGAATCGCAGCTGGCCGAGAAGCAGAACATGCTGCGCGACACGGAGATAGCAATGGAGAAGGAACGCACGCAGGTGAAGCAGGATCTGTTGACCGCACGCACTGACTATGTCCGTAAACAGCGGACCATGAAGCAGAAGGAGACGCTGTACCAGGAAAAACTGATCTCGCGCGAGGAATATCTTCAGACCAAGGAGGACTGCGAGCTGGCACGACAGAACCTCGTGCTGCTGGAGGAGCGTCAGCGCCAGGATTCGCTGTACCGCCGGGTGCAGGTGGCGATGATGCGCGAGAGTCTGCACAATATGCAGGAAAATTTCAACCTGGTGCGTCAGCGTGCCGACAACCTCAACATACGCGCCTCTCACGCCGGCCAGCTCGGCACGCTGTCGGTTGAGCTGGGCCAGAACGTGGCCGCCGGCCAGCAGATAGGACAGATCAATATTCTGGACAATTACAAGATCACCGTGCAGATAGACGAGCATTATATCGACCGCGTGGAGACGGGGCTGCGCGGCAAGGTGGAACGTCATGGCAGGCAGTACGATGTGTCGCTGTTCAAGGTGTATCCGGAAGTGAGCCGGGGCATGTTCAAGGCTGACCTGAAGATAGATGGCACGATGCCGGAGAATATCCGTGTCGGGCAGACCTACTACATCAACCTTCAGCTGGGCGAGCCTACGGAGGCGGTGCTTGTGCCACGCGGCGCATTCTTCCAGAGTACCGGCGGTCACAAGGCATACGTCTTGAGCCGCGACGGCAAGTCGGCCACGTTGCGCGACATCAGGATAGGGCGTCAGAACACGCAATACTACGAGGTGCTGGAGGGCCTGCATCCAGGCGAGCGCATCATCACCAGCAGCTACAAGAGTTTCGGCGACGCCAAGAAAATAATACTACAATAATATAATTATGAAAATTGAAATCAAAGATCTGGAGAAGGTGTTCCGAACCGACACCGTCGAGACCGTGGCATTGAACCGTGTGTCGTTCACCATAAATGACGGCGAGTTTGTGGCGATAATGGGGCCGTCGGGCTGCGGGAAATCCACTCTGCTGAACATACTCGGACTGCTCGACAATCCCACGGCAGGCAGTTACAGGCTTGACGACAAGGAAGTGGGCCGTCTCAAGGAATCGGAGCGCACGGAATGGCGCAAGGGCCGCATCGGCTTCGTGTTCCAGTCGTTCAACCTGATAGAGGACATGACGGTGCGCGACAACATAATGCTGCCGCTGAACAATCTGAAGCTGGACAAGGCGGAGAAGAGGCGTCGCGTGGACGAGGCGTTGCGCCGTATGGGCATCAGTCACCGTGCCGACCACTATCCGTCGCAGCTCTCCGGCGGTCAGCAGCAGCGCGTTGCCATAGCACGGGCCATCGTCGGCAAACCGGGTCTGATACTGGCCGACGAGCCGACCGGCAATCTCGACTCCAAGAACGGCTCCGAGGTGATGGACCTCCTCAGGAACCTGCACCGGGACGGAGCCACCATCGTGATGGTGACGCACTCGCAGCGCGACGCAGCGCAGGCCGACTATATCATAAACCTGTTCGACGGACAGGTGGTGGAAAACCTTAACGATAAACTGTGACACCATGCTGAAATTCTTCACATCAGACCTGAGACGGAACCTGACAAAGATATTCTGTCTCACCATAGGACTTGCCATCGGCCTGCTGCTGGTTGCCAAGGCGTTTGTCGAGCAGTCGTTCGACCACGCCATTCCCGGATACGGGAATGTGTATCTGGTTACGGAGAGCGTGACCCGCAATGGAGAATTCTCGGAGTATCTGAGCACGCCCGGAGCGATAGCCCCGGGATTGAAGCGATATGTGCCTCAGGTGGAAAAGGCCACACGCGTCTCCACATTGTTCGGCTCGTTAAGTGTCAGGACGCAGGACGGCAAACTGGTGGAAGCTGACGGTGTGACTTTGGCCGACAGCTGTCTGTTCGATGTGCTGCGGTGGCCGGTAATCATCGGCAATCCCAAGGAGGCCCTGACCGTAGAGGATTATTGCATGATACCGCGTTCGCTGGCCGAAAAGCTTGGAGATGACGTGATGGGCATGACGTTGACAAGTCCGGATGTCAGCGACAGCTACAAGGTTATCGTGGCAGGAGTTTATGAGGATTTCCCCATAAACTCGACATTTCAAAATGTGATATATCTTTCGCTCCCCACTATCGGGAAGTTCAAACGCGACGGACGCGACAACTGGGTGGGCAACGACTGTTACCGAAGCTATGTGCGCATGGCTAATGGAACGTCCATGGCTGATGTCACCCCGCATATCCGGCGGATGCTGAAGGAGAATGTGGACAAGGAAGCTCTTGAGGTATTTAATTTCAATATCGGTCTGAAGCCCTTGACCGAGGTATATGCCTCGCAGGACAGCGTAAAGACGATGATATGGGTGCTGAGTCTGCTGGCGTTCATAATACTGGTGAGCGCGTCGCTCAACTATCTGCTGATAGTGATAGGCCAGCTCGGCAAGCGTGGCAAGGAGATGGCCGTGCGCAAATGTTACGGCACGAGCAACCGCAAGATTTTTCTACGCATCATGGGCGAGTGCGTGTTCTTCCTCGTCGTGTCTATCGTCCTTGCCGTGCTTATAGTGCTGAGCATGTCGGACCAGTGCGAGATGCTGCTTGGTTATCCGGCGTCGGTGCTGCTCTCAAGCCCCGGTGTCTGGATTGTCGAGACTTGCGTATGCATGGGGCTGCTGCTGATAACCGGCGTAATACCGGCGTGGATTTATTGCAGGACACCGGTGTCGCATGTGTTTCATCAGAACACACGTAAGCGCAGGCTCTGGAAACTGGCGTTGCTGTCCGTACAGTTTTTCGCCACCGGGCTGATGTTCTGCCTGCTTGTGCTGGTATACAGACAATATGACATGATGAGCCATGGCGATATGGGGTATGAGTATGAAAACATCGGGTACCTGAATGTCGGCGCATTGCCCGATAACGAACGGAAAGTGCTGAAAGAGGAATTGTCTCGTCTGAGTTGCGTGGAGGGAGTGGCTTCGGCTTATCAGAACTTCACGGGCTGGGCCGCCGGAAACAATGTGTGGATCGAAGGGGACCCGAGGCCTGACAATCAGGTGAACGTGGCCGATATGTATGCGGCCAATGCCAATCTGTTCGATGTGTTGGGAATGGAATTCGTGCAGGGAGAGACATTTCGCGAGGATGCCGACACCACTGTTCATCAAGTGATAGTGGAGGAACGTTTCATTGATGTGATGAAGTCGCATTTCGGTCAGAAAGATGACAATCTCATCGGCAAACGGTTCAACATAACGGAACATATGGGTCTTGACGGATTTAATGAATTCACGATTGTAGGAGTAATCAGGAACATTCGTCGTGGCGGCTACAACATAGACAGTTCTGACCAGCGGGCCGGAGTGCTGTTTCCCACCACGAAAGTGTATGATAACCTCTATGTGCGGTTCACCGGCCTGACGCCCGACGCGCTGAAGGAAGCACAGAAAGTAATAGACGGAAAGTATTCCGACACCATGTATATCACGCCTTATAAGACCATGGTTGAAGCCTGGAACGCGCCGGTGAAGCGATTCGGATTCTCGGTGATGGCGGCGGGTATCGCCATTCTGCTGATTACCATAATCGGTCTGATAGGCTACACGGCCGACGAGGTGCAGCGACGCGCCAAAGAGATAGCCATCCGGAAGGTGAACGGTACGACGGTGGGCAAGATATTGCGCATATTCTGCATCGACATATTGAAGGTGGCCGTGCCGTCACTGTTGGCCGGTGGCATCGCGGCGATGCTGATAGGCCGCGACTGGTTGTCGCAGTTCACCGACCAGGTGTCGCTGTCGCCATGGAGCATGGTCGTCTGCCTGCTTGTCATCTTAGTGGTGATAATTGCCGTGGTTTGCCTCAACGCCCTGAGGGTAGCCCGCAGCAACCCCGTCGACTACCTCCGCACCGAATAAACTTTCCTTTCCAAGCCCTCTTTCAGTCGTATACTCCATTTATTGACTCGCGTCAGCCCATAGAGCTATCGGAATGCGCCGGGACTTACACCCGTTAGATTACGCCCATGCCGGGCGAACAAAGAAAAGCCGACCGCGTCACGGTCGGCTTTTCTTTGGAGAGAAGAGAACTTATTTCTTCTTGTCAGACTTGCGGACGGGGCGGTCGGCTTTAGCCTTATGGCAGTCTGCCTTGCCGGCAAAGCGGGCGCCGTCGCCGTGACGGCCGTTCATCTTGTGGCCACGGAATGCCTTCTGACCGTCGGGACGGTTTACGACCATGTTCTCAAGGAACACTACGTACTGCTCGGGAGTGAGCACTTCCTTCATCTTGTTGAGATAGTCGCGCTTGCAGTTCTTGCGGTCGGCCTTACGGTTCTCGCGGGCCTCCTTGGCGGCTTTCTGGCGGTCGGCCTTTATGGCAGCTATCTTAGTCTGCTGGTCGGGGGTAAGGGTGATGCCCTCGAAGAACACAGCGGTGCAGCAGCTGTCGCCACAGGCCTTGGCAGGAGCGCATGCGGCGCTGCGGGGACAGTCGGCAGCCTTGGTGCATGTTGCGGGAGTCTGCGCGAAAGCGCTTATGCCGAGAGAGGCAACGATTGCCAGTGCGATTGCAGAAATTTTCTTGTTCATGTCTTTAAGTTTTTGGAATGTCTGATTTTTGTTTCGTTCAGTTATAAGACACGCCCGGAAGCAAAAGGTTTAGAGCCGGTTTTATAAGAATTGTTAAAGGCATAATCACTGTCCACCGCGTGGCAACAGCTCGAAAGAATCCACATAGATGTTTGTAACCGTGCGTTTTATGGCGTTACGGTCTTCCCAGTATCGCGTGCGAATTTTTCCTTCGAGAAGCAGCCGCGAACCCTTGCGGATATATTTCTCGGCGAACTCGGCGGCCGAATCCCACATTACTATATTGTGCCATTCAGTACGCTCGGGTATCTGCACGCCCTCGGGGGTGGTGTGGGCCGGTTCGTTGGTTGCCAGGGTAAACTCGGCCACCAGACGCGTCTGCACGTAACGCATCCTGGGGTCGGAACCGACATTGCCCATAAGTATGGCCTTATTCATCTGTATATGTAATTGGTTCATGACAGCAGGCCTGCGGCCACGGCGGCGGAGAAACCGGCGCGTTCCATCGCAAGGAGACCGCGGATGGTGGTGCCTCCGGGAGTCGTCACAGTGTCTATTATGGCTTCGGGATTGACGCCGGGAGCAGCATCGAGCATTGCGGCGGCTCCGCGCAGCGTCTGCGCGATGTAGGCCGTGGCATCGTCGGGACGCAAGCCCAGAGCCACTGCGCCCTCGGCAGCCGCGCGGACGTAACGGAGAGCATAAGCGATACCGCACGACGCCACCTGCATGGCTGGCTCGAAAAGGCGCTCCTCCACGATGGCAACACGCCCCGTAGCGCCGAGTGCCGACGCAAGACTGCCGGCAGCCTCGGCAGCGGCTTCGTTGTGACATATGAAGCTCATGCCCTGCCCTTCGGCTATCGCCACATTGGGCATCAGGCGCATGGCGCTCACAGCCCCGTGTGCGGCAAGGGTGTCGAGGGTTATACCAGGCGCAAGCGACACGTAAGCCGCATCGGGAGCCACGGCCACGCACTGCTTCAGCACATCGAGAATGAGATAGGGCTTGACAGCCAGAATGACGGTGTCGGCACCGGCGGCACAAGCTGCCGCGGCGTCCGGCGCCACTTCCATGCCCGGACACTCAGCCGCCAGGCCTTCGGCCTTCGCGCGGGTGCGGTTTGCCACGACCACGGCTATGCCGGCTCTATGCAGTGCACGGGCTATGGGAGCGCCCATATGACCTATGCCTATTACTGCTATTTTCTTCATAATTGCAGGAATTTTGGAGCTGTGAGATAAATACCGAAAGAAAGGCCTACGTTCCAGCCGTCGTGCCGTCCGCCGGCGTAGTTGCACCAGCCGGTGATGCTTGCGAACGGCAACCGGTAGACCACGGCGGCCTCGCCGAAAAACTCGGGATGACGCAGCCATCCGCCGTAGTATGCCTCGTACGTGTCGCGGCGCTCGCATATGCGGCGTATCGGGAGAAATCCATAGACACCTACCCTGGCGCTCAGTGCGTCGTTGTAGCGGTATATCGGAATAAGTCCGGCCGCCACGAAGCTGTTGGCCCGGAACGAGGTGCGGAACGCATCGGCCGCCGATGGTGTCGGTTCGAACGCCGGCGCGGCCGTGACGGCGGCATTGTAGTTATTGCAAAGCTTGCGTGTGGAGAGCATGGTGTGGCTCTCGATGCCGAGGGAGAAATGTCGTCCCGCTGTCAGATAATTACGGGTCTTGACCTCGAGCTGCGCCCAGAGTGGCGACGAGAAGTCGGCTCTGAGGCCGGTAAGAGCCGAATACTGGCGGAAAGTTCCGCCGACAGCCATTGCACGGGCCGCGATATAACCTCCCTGCACGGGATAGTTCTCGGCATCGAGGGTAGAGCGCCGGAACTCGGCGCCGGCCTGCCACAGCACATAGTCGCTGCGGTCGCGCCCGTAGGTATAGTTGCCGAAAACGTTATCGCGGTAGAAATGGTTTATCTGCTTGCCGCCGCCACCGAAAATGTCGAACTCGCCGGAACGTCCGGCAGCCATGCACAGGCGCAGACGGCCGAAAAACTCTTTCCGTATGACGTAGACCGGCACTCTGTTGTCATAGAACGCGGCGGCCGACTCGTGGTAGCGTCGGCGGCTGACGACGGCCTCGCCACCCACCGCCATCGGAAGTTTCGACGGCAGATAAATACGTCCGTCGGCCGCGGCGGCCATATAGCTCTGCCCCAGCCACGCGCCTACCCCGGCATCCATACTGCGGAAGCTCAGCGAAGCCACGCGCGCGCCGAGATACAGGTAGCTGTTGGACGACGAAGTCAGGTAGCCGCCTACTCCTGCTCTCACGTCGTTGCGGAGCCATGTGCGCGCATGCAGGTCGAAGAGTGCGCCGGGATGCGGTTGCGTGGCCGTCAGCTGTGCGTCGGCAATGCGGCCGGTGGAGATGGCGCGGTAATAGGCCTCGCGCGCATGTTCGATGTCGAAAGTGTCGCCCGCACCGCTGAAGAGGTAGGCCACATAGCGGTTCTGCCGCGGAGTGCCGCCCTCGACACTGATGCTGTCGAAGCGCAGATATGGCACGCCGGCGCAGAAACGGTCGCGGCGCGCACGGCGCGCCTGCGGTGTTGTGCGGGAGTGGATACGGGCGCGAATGCTGTCCATGTGCTCCATGGCGAAGCGGTAGCCGATGTCGCTTATCTCCCGCGCCTTGCCGAAATCGAGCAGACCGAAACGGTCGAGGTCGATGCGCAGGCGCACAAGCTCGTCGGCCGGTATCTCGGGATGCTCCGGCGAGGATATGAGCTGGTCGAGCTGGGCCAGTATCGACGTCTGCGGTCCCTTGTCGGAACTGCCCACGTTGACTCCTATCATGATGTCAGGCGCGAAATCGGAGCGCATGACGTCGAGGGGGAAATTGTCGTAGATGCCGCCGTCGTAGAGCAGACGGCCGTCAATCATGGTGGGCTGGAACACACCCGGAAAGCTCATGGAGGCGCGCACCGACCGGCCGAGGTCGCCGCTGCGCAGCACCACCTTGCGCTTTGCAGCCGCATCGGAGGCGACACAGCGGAAAGGCACCATAAGTTTGTCGAAATCGGCTTCGCATGCCGCCGTGTACGGCGAGAACAGGCGCATGAACTCGAAGTTCATGGGAAGCGGCGAGATAAGGCTGGCCGGGACAGCCGACGCGGAGTCGGTGCGTCCTATATTGAAGTTGAACAACGCCGGCGACGGCACAGGCTTGTTGAAGTAATAGTCAAGGCGCGGATCAATGGTGCCGGTGCTCCAGAATCCGAACTCGCGCGAGGTGATGAGGTCCATCATCTGCTCCGGTGTATAGCCCATGGAATAAAGCGCGCCGACGATGGCGCCCATCGACGTGCCGGCCACGAAGTCGATGGGGATGTCGTTCTCCTCCAGGGCTTTTATAACGCCGATATGGGCTATGCCCTTGGCGCCTCCGCCGCTGAGCACCAGTCCAACGCTCTGCCGCCGGGCGGCGCCGGCAGCCAGCGACAGGACCATCAGTACGACAACGAGCAGACGCCGCATCATTGTGTGGAGATAAGCGAGTCCTTGAAGCCGATGAAATAGAGCACGCCGTCGAGGCCTATGGTCGATATGCTCTGCTTGGCCGTCTGTTTCACCTTCGGTTTGGCGTGGAACGCTATGCCGAGTCCTGCGGTAGAGAGCATGGGCAGGTCGTTGGCGCCGTCGCCCACGGCAATTGTCTGAGCTATATCAATATTCTCCACCTGAGCGATGATGCGCAGCAACTCGGCCTTGCGCTTGCCGTCGACGATGTCGCCGACGTATCGGCCGGTGAGCCGTCCGTTTTCGATTTCAAGCTCGTTGGCATATACGTAGTCGATGCCGAATTTCTGCTTGAGATAGTTGCCGAAATAGGTGAATCCGCCCGAGAGGATGGCCGTCTTGAAGCCTGCGCGCTTTAGCACCTGCATCATGCGGCCTACGCCTTCGGTGATGGGCAGGTTCTCTGCTATCTCGCGCATCACGCTCTCGTCGAGACCCTTGAGCAGGGCCACGCGCTCGCGGAAGCTCTCGCAGAAGTCAATCTCGCCGCGCATGGCGCGCTCGGTGATGGCCTTGACCTTGTCGCCCACTCCGGCGCGCATAGCCAGTTCGTCGATGACCTCCGTCTCAATCAGTGTGGAATCCATATCGAAGCATACCAGACGGCGGCAGCGGCGGAACACATTGTCCTGCTGGAGGGAGATGTCGAACTCATTCTCACTCGACATCTTCATGAAATGCTCCTGCATGGCCGCCACATCGTGCGGTGTGCCGCGCACGGAGAACTCCACGCAGCTCTTGGAAAGAGGCTGCTCGTCGTCGTTCAGCGGCATGCGGCCCGTAAGGCGCTGTATGCCGTCGATGTTCAGTCCCTGCGCGGCGATTTCGGCCGTCACCAGCGCTATGTGTCTTGCGCTGAGACGTCGTCCCAGGGTGGTGATGATCCAGCGGTTCTTGCCCTGTCGCGCCACCCACTCCTCATATTCGGCCACGGTGATGGGCGTGAAGCGAATCTTCACGTTCAGGTCGTAGGCGCGGAACAGCAGGTCCTTCATGATGTCGCCGCTGCGCGCGCTGTCGGTGCGAATGAGGATGCCCAGCGAGAGGTAGTGATGTATGTCGGCCTGACCGATGTCAAGAATGCGGGCATCGTACTTAGCCAGAATTTCAGTAAGCGCGGAAGTCACGCCCGGGCGGTCGCTGCCCGAGATGTTTATGAGAATGAGTTCTATATCCATGAGCGTTGGTGTGAGAATGCAAAGTAAGCAAATTTTTCGTTAAACTGCAAACACGGTAAGCCTTAAAAAGGCACGCGTCTGATGTTCCCCAACATCAGACGCGCTGAATATTAAATTCTTAATTTAGTGTTTTATCATTATCTTGCAGGTTATCTCCCGATAACGTAATTCTCATTGGTGGGTGTTGCGCTCCAGTTGCCGCCCTCGCTGTTAGCATCAAAAATGTTGGTTTCCATCCACTTTAGGAACCCTTCACCATAGGCATCGTCTATAGCGATACGTTCTCGGGGCCAGCGCCAGGGATTGCCCTCGGGCTGATATATCAGAATCATCTGCGGCGCCACGGCGTTTTCTTTTCTTACAGGAGGAGTGACAGTGCGTTCCTCGTCCTCGATGAGCAGATAGAAGCCACCCATGCTCCGTTTGTAAGCCTCGTTGTCATTCTGGTCGTACACATCTGTGGGCGACGTTATTGAAAAATCATCCGGAACAGAAATAGTGATGGGTTCGGCGCTGTAAGAATTTACCTGAGTGTTTATCATCTCCGTGTAGGGCAAAGTGCCGTCGCCGAAAAGGCTGTGCCATTCGCGCTCGTCTACCTTTTTACCGTCGCGCATCAGATAAGTCCGCAGTGTGCCTCCGGCTGCCAGCGGAGTAATAGTGGCTTCGCCGCTGCCTGCCACATGTTCTATTTCAAAAACCACATCATTGAAGTCGAAATCGTCTTTGCCGCCAAGGTCCTCGCATGCGATAAGCCACTTTATGGGCTTGGCGTCCGGATCGTCCTCATCTTTTATCTCAGGAATTTCATACGGGCTCTCGGAATCAATAAAGAATATCTGGTCGTTGAGGTCGCGGTCGGAATGTACGTTCGGGTTTGCATCCTCATCCCAGTCTTCAAAGGCAAGCACTCGATACGTCCTGCCGCTGGGTGCATCGTACATATACGATGCGGCATGCACAGCCTGCAGCAGTTCGCTGCCTCCGGCAGGGTCTATCATGTTTTTCTTGTTATATATACTGTTGGAATACAGGCGCAGATAGCCGTCGGTATCTATAGGTTTCCCTTCGTCATCAAGATCAAAGATTACGGGCTCGACGTTTTCCTTCGTGGGGATGCCGTGGTCCGGCGCTTTTTCATCCCATTCCTGAGTGCGCAGATACAGACCGAATCGCGTACCCTCGGCAATATCGAACTCTATGCCGCGACTTTGCCATTTTACCGGAAACTGAAATCCCCAGTCAATCATATCCTGATAACTAAAACCTGCCTCTTCCAGTTCCTGATAGGCATTATATTCCGGATAACTGCAGTTCTGAGCAGCAGTCACCCCATCGGACGAACCGGGGTAGACCCAATATCCGTCAGGAGCACCATAGGGCTGATATAGCAGATTGCCCTGAGTACCGTCCACAGGAGCTATTTTGGCCGTATAGAATGGGATATGTACCATCTGGCGCTTGCCCGTCGCGGGGTCCTTATGAATATAGTATATGCCAAGAGTATTGTACCGGCCTGTGTTCCAGAATACGGGATAAATAGTAAACGGCCCGTTAGCCAAAAACTCGAAGTTTTGTGATACGCCCTCTATATCGAGATTGTTGTGGTTTTCTTTCAGCTTGTCACCGAACGAGCGTACCGCCACGTCGGAGATTTCCCGATAACCCGTCGTGCGTTTGAATTTAACCACATCATTGGGATCGGCCTTCATGTCCCATATGGCACGCCCGGACGACGCGAAAGCCACTTTTCCGCCAAGTCGCGTACGACACTTCTCACCACCGCAGAAGACAGTCACCTCCTCTACACCCTTAGGCACATCAAATCCGAGGTCACGACAACCGACTACATTCTTATAATCGGCCAACAGGTAATCCGTACCACGGATTTTTGCTGTTATTCTCACTTCGGCCGCAATATCGGTGTTGACATTGATGCTACCGCGCGTGGCAGCGTTCCAGTCGTGGCCGGGATTTATCACACCGAAATTTTTCACCCATTCACGCGTGTATAACTCAGAGTCCGGTATGGGTGGAACTTCACTTATACAAGAGGCGCAAAAAGTCGACAAAGCACCCAGCGCCATGTAAACAAGACACTTTTTCATCTGTAAAACAGTGAATTAGATCAACAACACTTAATGTCTATCGTTCTCTATCGAAATTTTTGCGCAAAATTAATTTATATAATCCGATTTTTAGACCCCCCCTCCTGTTAAAATACGTTAACAAATGCGTTTTTGAATCAATTTCACAAAATATGGAAAGAATATCAACTGTTATTAGGTATTCCGGCCCTCATAAACGTATAAGCAGGCATGAAAAGAATAATATTATCGGCTGCCGCCATACTTGTTGCAGCAGTCATGAACGCAGAACTCTCGGAAGCATGGGTGCCCGACCTCGGCAACGGCATGTATAAAAATCCCGTTATCTTCGCCGACTATTCCGACCCGGATGCCGTGCGCGGCCCCGAGGGCGATTACTGGATGACGGCGTCGAGCTTCGCGTGCACGCCGGGACTGCCGATACTCCACAGCACCGACCTCGTAAACTGGGAGATAGTCAACTACGCACTGCCTGCCGTGCCGCCCTACGACTTCTACAACGCCGCACCGCGCCACGGCAAAGGCGTGTGGGCGCCGAGCATACGCTGGCACGACGGCATGTACTATATCTACTGGGGCGACCCCGACTTCGGCATATTCATGACAAAGACAGCCGACCCGCGGGGCAAATGGAACGAGCCCGTACTCGTGAAAGCCGGACGCGGCATGATAGACCCCGTGCCGCTGTGGGACGATGACGGCAAGGTGTATCTCGCACACGCCTGGGCGGCCAGCCGCGCAGGATTCAACAGCATCGTCACCGTCTTCGAACTCAGCCCCGACGGCGAGCGCGCCATATCGGAGCCAGTGCTCGTGTTCGACGGCAACGACGGCATCAACCACACCATAGAAGGCCCGAAGCTCTACAAGCGCAACGGCTGGTACTACATCTTCGCTCCGGCCGGCGGCGTGGAGAAAGGCTGGCAGCTCGCCATGCGCTCGCGCAGCGTGTACGGCCCGTACGAGGTAAAGCGCGTAATGGAACAGGGCAAGACACCCGTCAACGGCCCGCACCAGGGAGCGTGGGTCGACGATGCCGCCGGACAGTCGTGGTTCATCCACTTCCAGGACCGCGGCCCATACGGACGCGTGGTGCATCTTAACCCCATGCGCTGGAACGACGACTGGCCCGTGATAGGCAGCGACCCGGACGGCGACGGCTGCGGCAACCCGGTGCTGATGCACAAGAAACCCGTAGCCGCCAAGCCGGACGGAGCGCGCCTGACTCCGCAGACCGACGACGACTTCGCATCCGACACGCTCGGCCTGCAATGGGAATGGCACGGCAATCCCGGCCTCGACTACGGCTTCGCCACCCGTCAGGGATTCTTCCGCCTCTACAGCTACCGCACGCCTAAGGACTACGCGAACCTGTGGACCGTCCCCAACCTGCTGCTGCAGAAGTTCCCCGCCGAGGAGTTCACGGCCACGGCCAAAGTGCGCGTCTCGGCCAAAGCCACCAGCGAGGGCGCCATCAGCGGCATTGTGGTGATGGGATGGGACTACAGCTGCCTCGGGCTTGAGAAGCGCGGCGACAACTTCGTGCTGAAACGCATCAGCTGCACCGACGCCGAGCAGGGCACTCCGGAGACCGTGCAGGACATCGCCGTCATAGCTCCTACACGCAGCTACAACGCCGGCCTCTACCCCAACCATGAGTGCGACATCTGGCTGCGCGTACACGTGGGCCGCGGTGCGCTCTGCACCTTCAGCTACAGCACCGACGGCAAGCGCTGGCACGAAGCCGGCACGGCCTTCAAGGCCCGTCAGGGCAAATGGATAGGAGCGAAGCTCGGACTATTCAGCATCACACCCGACACCGTGGACCGCGGCTGGATGGACATCGACAGCTTCCTCATAACAAAGTAGTATTATTCCCGGTATTGAGTCGGATTCAGCCCGAGTGTGCGCTGCACGTAACGGCTGAAATATGCCGGCGAGGAAAACCGGAACATATCGGAAATCTGCACGAACGACAGACTCTTGTCGCGCAGCAGGCGGGCAATATCCATAGACGTATAGCGGTTTATCCAGTAGTTTGCCGGATAGCCGCTTTTTTTTTCGGCCTTTGATGCAAAAATATCCGCAATATGTAATTTTGGTATCAAAAGCCGAATTTTGCATAACGGCGCATACGTGGAAAATTAAGAATTTTGCACAACGAAAAATCACACTGACATGAAACGCAATATTCTTTCAGCATTAGCCCTCTGCGTTGCCGCCACGGCAGGCATGGCACAGACTCCGCAGGAGCCGGCCAAAGTCTACTTCACATCAGAGATAACGCCTGAATCGCTTTCAGGCATCTTCCAGGCCCTGGGCGTACAGCCCGAAGGCAATGTAGCCGTCAAAATCAGCACGGGCGAATCGGCGCAGAGCAATCATCTGCGTCCCGAACTCATAGGCAAGCTCGTGAAAGAAGTCAACGGCAGCATCGTGGAGTGCAACACGGCCTACGGAGGTAACCGTTCCAACACCGCCTCCCACCGCCGCGCCATCGAAGAACGCGGCTACGGCAAAATAGCCACCGTCGACATCATGGACGAGGACGGAGGCATGGAGCTGCCCATGCAGGACACGAAATGGTTCTCGGAGAATCTTGTAGGCAGCCATCTCGCCAACTACGACTTCATGATCAACCTCGCCCACTTCAAGGGTCACGCCATGGGAGGCTTCGGCGGCGTGCTGAAGAACCAGAGCATCGGCATAGCCACGCCCGACGGCAAGACGCGCATCCACACTGCCGGCGCCTACTCCGACCCGCAGTTCGTCTTCCGACAGCCTCACGGCCAGGACGCATTCCTGGAATCGATGGCCGGCGCCGCGCAGTCAGTCCACAACTATTTCAAGGGCAAGAAAGGCATCGTGTACATCAACGTAATGAACAACCTCTCCGTCGACTGCGACTGCGACGGACACCCGCATGCCCCAGAGATGAAGGACATAGGCATACTCGCGTCCCTCGACCCCGTGGCGCTCGACAAGGCATGCCTCGACCTCGTGTTCGGCCACGTGTCGACGCAGGGCGACAACAGCGCGCCACTCATCGAACGCATCTCCAGCCGCCACGGCACGCACACCGTCGACTATGCCGAGCAGATAGGCCTCGGAACCACGTCCTATGACCTCATAGACATAACATCCGCCGGCATAGGCGACGTTGCCGCCAAAGGCATAAGAAAGTACAATGTGTTCGACACCAACGGAGTGAAAGTGCTGTCCAATGCCGCCGACCTTTCCGGCCTTCAGCCCGGTCTGTATATCGTCAACGGACGCAAACAGAAGATAGACTGACCGCAGCCATGAAACTAAGGATTCCCGGCATAGCCGTCCTGTCCGTTCTCGCAATTTCGGCTCCCGCGATTTCGGGAGCCGAAATTGCCGACTCGGCCAAGGTTCTCGACGAGATTGTCGTCACGGGCACAAGCAGCGCTGTGCCCCAGAAGCTGCTGCCATATACTGTTTCTGTGGTAAATCACCGCCAGCTCGAGGCCACTGGTCAGACCCAGATTCTCTCGGCTGTATCGGGCATGGTGCCGAGCCTTTTCGTGTCACAGCGCAGCATCTTCGGCTTCGGCGTGAGCAACGGCGGCTCGGGCCACATCAAGCTCCGCGGCGTAGGCGGCGACAGAGCCGGCGCCGTGCTGATGATGGTCGACGGTCAGCCTCAGTTCGCCGGCATATACTCGCACCACATCGCCGACTTCTACGACAAGGAATACGTTGACCGCGTCGAAGTGCTCCGCGGTCCCGGTTCCGTGCTGTACGGTTCCAACGCGATGGCCGGTACCATCAACGTCATAACCAAAAACGCGACGGCCGACGGCGTCCGTACCACCCTGCAATCGCAGTACGGCTCGTACAACACCTGGCTGACGTCCGTCACCAACACCGTACGCCGCGGCCGCTTCTCCTCCCTCGTCTCTCTGTCCTACGACCGCACCGACGGGACCGTCGACAATTTCGATTTCAAGCAGGCCGACGGATATGCCAAAATAAGCTACGACTTCTCCGACAGATGGCATGCCACCGTCGACTACACGCTGATGAACTTCCGGGGCAACGACCCGATATATCCTACCCTCTCCAACCCAGAGTCGACGGATATTTACCACCAGAACATCACGCGCGGAAAAGCCGTAGCCACAGTGACGAACACCTACGGCGCACTGTCCGGCTCGGCACGTATATACTATAACTACGGCAATCACTTCGTAGACGACCCGCGTCATTTCCACAGCACCGACGACCGCCTCGGAGTAATCCTGTACGAAAGCTTCAGACCCTGGAAGGGCGCCGCGGCTACCGTGGGCTTCGACTTCGACTCGTACTCGGGCGAGATTCCCGTCTCGGGAGGCAACCACCACACCGAAGGCTCCATGAGCACTATCTCGCGGAAAACCATCGTGGAGTACTCTCCATACCTCACGCTCTCGCAGGCACTCCCCGGCGGCATCGCCAATGTCAACGCCGGCCTGCGCATGGCCAACAGCGACAAATTCGACACACAGTGGATTCCGCAATTCGGCTTTTCCATAAATCCCGGCGCCGACTGGACGCTGAAAGGCAACCTCGCCATGGGCTACCGCAACCCGTCGTTCCGCGAACTGTATCTCTACCGCATGGCCAATCCCGACCTTCAGCCCGAGAAGATGATGAACTACGAGCTTTCGGCCGCAAAATCCTTTTCCCGGTACTTCTCGGCCGAGCTCACCGCCTACTACAGCAAGGGCGACAACATGATACAGACCGTCGACCAGAAGAACCGGAACACCGGCCGCTTCATCAACAAAGGCATAGAACTGTCGGCACGCAGCCATCCTCTGGACAACCTCTGGCTTACGGCCACCTACAGCTACCTGCACACATCGCTCCGCAACCTGACGGGCGCGCCCCGCAACCAGTATTACCTCGGCGCAGAGTGGAACCCGTGGACATTCCTCAACATCGCGGCCGACCTGAAAGGCGTCGGCGGCCTCTTTGTGGCCGACGGCATCAGCCATCAGAATTACTCCCTCCTGAATCTGAAGGTCACATGGGACATCTGCCACGCCATCGCCGTGTTCACGCGGCTCGAGAACATCACCGACGCCAGCTACACCATAAACCGCGGCTACGAGATGCCGGGCTTCACCGCGATGGGCGGCTTCAGGCTCCGCTTCTGAATTTTCTGCACATCCTACGAGAGTCCGATGTCAGAAGCCGATGCCACGCTGCACAAAGGCTATCCCGACTACAACTGGAAAAAGGGTCTGCGCCTGCCGGCCACGCCCGAACAGATCAAAGCATGGATTGAAGAGTGACATAGGGTAGACCCGATAGCCGGGAGGCTGCGTTTCGGCGCAGTCTCCTTTTTTTCGTCGATTGAGTGAATCGGTAATTAAGCACGTATTATCATAATAACGATATTTCCGAGCAATACCACAAACACAATCCATATGCCCGAAATAATAACCACATTATAATGAAGTTCATCACATTAGTAAGATTTGCAATGGTCGTTGTCTTGCTGGCGGCGCCACAGGCCATCAGTGCCCGCGACATCGTCCCGGGCGACGT
Organism: uncultured Porphyromonadaceae bacterium; assembly: GCA_900550395.1. Taxonomy (GTDB): domain Bacteria; phylum Bacteroidota; class Bacteroidia; order Bacteroidales; family Muribaculaceae; genus CAG-873. The sequence goes on from URSD01000003.1 coordinate 51,215, forward strand.
ATGGCTCGACACGTCGGGCAATCCAATCAACGCCCACGGTGGCGGTATCCTCTACCATAACGGCAAGTATTACTGGTACGGCGAGTATAAGAAAGGCGAGACCGTGCTGCCAGAATGGGCCACATGGGAGTGCTACCGCACCGACGTCACCGGTGTGGGTTGCTATTCCTCCCCGGACATGGTCGACTGGACCTTCGAAGGCATAGTCCTCCCCGCCGTGCCCGACGATTCTTCCCACGACCTGCACCCCTCCAAGGTACTGGAGCGTCCCAAAGTCGTCTACAATGCCGGGACAGGCAAATTCGTGATGTGGGCACACGTCGAGAGCGCCGACTACAGCAAGGCCGCCGCAGGCGTCGCCGTCAGCGACTCACCCACCGGACCCTTCACCTACCTCGGCTCATTCCGGCCAAACAACGCCATGAGCCGCGACCAGACCGTGTTTGTCGACGATGACGGCAAAGCATATCAGTTCGCATCCTCCGAGAACAATCAGACTCTCTACATCAACGAGCTGACCGACGACTATCTGCGCCCCACCGGACGCTTCACACGCAACTTCATCGGCATGTCGCGCGAAGCGCCCGCCGTCTTCAGGCATGACGGACGATACTACATGCTCTCCTCCGGATGCACCGGCTGGGACCCCAATCAGGCACAGCTGGCCGTGGCCGATTCCATCATGGGACCGTGGACCGTCATCGGAAACCCCTGCACCGGCACCGATGCCGACAAGACATTCTACGCCCAGAGCACCTACGTGCAGCCCGTCCACGGCAAGAAGGACTGCTACATAGCCATGTTCGACCGCTGGAACAATACCGACCTCGAGAACTCCCGCTACGTATGGCTCCCCATGTCGTTTGACGGCGGCAAAATCACGATTCCATGGCGCGACACCTGGAGCATGGACGAGTTTCAGGACCGCCCGCGCTTCGAGGCCGGCGACGGCACCTTCCTGCTCAACGGCAAGCCGTTCGTAGTAAAGGCGGCCGAGCTGCACTATCCGCGCATACCCCGCGAATACTGGGAGCAGCGCATACAGCTCTGCAAGGCCCTCGGCATGAACACAGTGTGCCTCTACGTATTCTGGAACGCCCACGAGCCGAAGCCCGACAGCTTCGACTTCACCGGGCAGAACGACCTCCGCGAGTTTGTCCGCCTCTGCGACAAAAACGGCATGAAAGTAATTCTCCGTCCCGGTCCCTACGTCTGCGCCGAGTGGGAGATGGGAGGCCTCCCCTGGTGGCTGCTGAAAAAGAAAGACATCATGCTCAGGGAGTCCGACCCCTATTTCCTTGAGCGCGTCGACAAATTCCAGAAAGCGGTGGCCGGGCAGGTCGGCGACCTCACCGTGGCCGACGGCGGTCCCATCATCATGGTACAGGTGGAGAACGAATACGGCTCCTACGGCATCGACAGGCAGTACGTCTCGCAGATACGCGACATGCTGCGCGGAAATTTCGGCAAGGATGTCACCTTGTTCCAGTGCGACTGGTCGTCCAACTTCCTCAACAACGGGCTCGACGACCTTATCTGGACAATGAACTTCGGCACAGGCGCCAACATCGACCAGCAGTTCGCAAAACTCAGAGAAGTGCGACCCCGCAGCCCACTCATGTGTTCCGAATTCTGGAGCGGATGGTTCGACAAATGGGGCGCGAACCATGAGACACGTCCCGCCGACGACATGATTGCCGGCATCGACGAAATGCTCTCAAAAGGCATCTCCTTCAGCCTCTACATGACTCACGGTGGAACCAACTGGGGCCACTGGGCCGGAGCCAACTCCCCCGGCTTCGCACCCGACGTCACGTCCTACGACTACGACGCCCCACTCAGTGAGTCCGGACAGGTCACGCCCAAATATCACGCACTGCGCGCTACCCTCGCAAAGTACATGGACGGCGAAAAGCAGTTCCCCGTGCCCGCCACGATAAAACCCGTCGCAGTCAAAGCCTTTGAGTTCACCGAAGTCGCTCCCCTCTGGGACAATCTGCCGCAGCCGAAGACCGACGACGGCATAAAGACCATGGAGGAGTACGACCAGGGCTTCGGCTCCATCCTTTACCGCACCGCCCTGCCGGAGCTGACATCTCCCGCCCTCCTCACCGTCAGCGACGCCCACGACTTCGCTCAGATATTCATCGACGGCCGGTACATAGGCACGCTCGACCGCCGCAACGGCGAGAAAGAACTCCCCATTCCCGCATGCCGCAAAGGCGCGCAGCTCGACATCCTTGTCGAGGCTATGGGACGAATCAATTTCGGCCGGGCCATCAAGGACTTCAAGGGCATCACCGGCAATGTCACCGTAACCGTGGAAAAAGACGGCCACAAATGGGTGGACGAACTGCACGGCTGGCAGGTCTTCAACATCGAGGACGCATACGACACCTATGCGGCAATGGACTTCAGGCCCCTCACCCACGGGATGAAGAACGCCGACGGCCGTCTGCCCATGGGAGCCTATCGCGCCACTTTCCACGTCCGCAAACCCTCCGACACCTTCCTCAATTTCGAGACATGGGGCAAAGGCCTGGTCTACGTCAACGGCCACCCCATGGGACGCATCTGGGAAATCGGCCCCCAGCAGACACTCTACATGCCCGGCTGCTGGCTGAAAAAAGGAGAGAACGAGATTATAGTGTTCGACATCCTCGGGCCGCGCGAAGCCGTCAGCGAAGGACTCACGGCTCCGAAACTCGACCAGCTCCTTGTTAAAAAACGCCGCACCCACCGCGAACCCGGGCAGGCGCTCGACCTCTCTGCCGAGAAACCCGTCGCCTCCGGTGCCTTCAAGCCCGGCAACGGCTGGCAGCAGGTATCCTTCACCTCCCCCGTCCGTGGCCGCTACGTATGCATCGAGGCTCTCGACGCCATCGACGGCAAAGAGACAGCCGCCATCGCCGAAATGTACCTTCTCGACGGCAAAGGCGACCGCCTGTCACGCGAGCCCTGGACAGTACTCTACGCAGACAGCGAGGACACGGACGGCGTAAACCGGTCGGCCGACAAGACATTCGACCTCCAGGAATCGACCTACTGGCAGACCGTCCCCGCCGTTCCCTTCCCCCACTCCATCGTCATTGACCTCGGCAGCACGCGCGACCTCTCCGGCTTCCAGTACCTCCCCCGCATGGAGTCAGAAGTTCCCGGCGCCATCCGCCGCTACCGCATCTACGTAAAAGAAGCACCCTTCAAATACTGATTCTCCACATCAATCCACCCACCCACACCGGAGGCTGCGCCCGCAAGCGCAGCCTCCTTTTTTATCCCTTATATTGACATCCCCGAAAAAAAATTTTGCCATTAGTACAAAAACTACATTCAAAGGGGTATTTCGTGTTGTAACTTTGCACCATCATGAAACATTCAAGCACATACCCTTTCCGCCGCTGGTACAGAAAGTCCCTCACCGTGAGGGAAGCCGCCGTCATCGGCCTCCTCGAACGCCGTCGCCGCCGCACCGGCCGCGTCAGCATCGTCCTCACCGTACCCGCCGCCGAGCACGCCGCCATCAGCCGCCTGCTCCTCCACTACGCCCTGTTCCTCAATAACCGTTGCACACTAAATTGCATCATCCTTGTCGCCACCACAAGCACAACTCCTCACTCCACACTCCCAACTCCTCACTGCGCAGTACACTGCGCTGCACACTGCGCGCGGCGCAAGCGCCGTCGCGCACACCCCGCCCGCGCCGGTCCTAACTCCTCACTCCTAACTGCGCGAAGCGCAACCAACTCCTAACTGCGGGCTTTGCCCGCGGCCGCCCCCTAAACCTTAAACCATAAACCTTAAACCGAGAACATTGACATTCTGATACAACCTCGCCTTGCGTTCCGCACCCGCGGAGACGCACCGCACAGTGCAGGCAGGGGGCAACACAACGGAAACGGAGAGAAGCCGGCATCTCTCCGACTGGTAGCGCACACCCGTTGTGTTAGGTGATAGTCCCCGACGTCAGGGTTGCCTTGTGACCCGCATCGAGCCAAGCTCGGCCAGCACACCTCGCGCACAAAAACACATACAGCCGCATGCCCTGGTACCAGCATGCGGCTGTTTTTGTATCAGCTCCATCGACAAAAAAATCTCCAGACAATTGCCATACAATCGTTTGGAGATTCAACACCGTGGTCCCACTAGGGCTTGAACCTAGGACTCCCTGATTATGAGTAGGTGGACTCCCTGATTTTGAACGAAACCGCATGAAACTTCGTTAATAAGATGTAATTTGATTATCAGATATTTGCAGACATCGAAAGAAGTTTGTAATTTTGTATGAGACCTCTTGAAACTCGCGGGTTGTGTTCAAAATGTGTTCAAATCCCATTTGCTGAACACGCTCCCTGATTGTTTTGTGGGGTCTGGCAGGTCTGATAAAAACTTGAACACAACTTTGAACACAGAGATATGAACAAGGCACTTTTTAGCGATGAATCCCGACGGTTCGCAGGAGCAACGATATATATCGTTCTCGCCCCGGACAACAGATATAAATTCGACACAGGCAAATCTGTGCCGTTGACAGTCTGTGTCACTCATCAGCGGTTACGGCGATATTTCACAACCGGATTTAAGGTATCGTCGACTAAAGAATATGAGGCGTTGTTCTCGAAATCAAATGCTGCCATTGAAGCCCGAAAGGAGCTTCGGAAGGTGTTTGACCAGATATGTGCCAAAACAGACGAACTAATTTTGCTCAATCGGTTCTCGGTTGCCGACCTCAAAAGTCATGTTGAAAAGTCCGAGGGGAAAGTAACGGAAAAATCTATGAGGGCGGACGATACCTTTTCTTATTGGGCAACACTTGGCGCATCGAAAGAGAAAGTAAAGACCCGCGCGATGTATTCTTCTGCCCTTGACTGGTTCAAGCTGTTCCGAAAAGATAAACCCATCTCACTCGGCGCTGTCGATACCGCCATAATCACACGCTTCGCCAAATGGCTTGATGAACAGAAAGCACGCAACGGCACGGATCAGCCGCTTTCTTTGGACACGCGAATGGTAATTCTCCGTGCCACACGAGCTGTGTTCAATCAAGCATATAAAGACGGTCACACTACACTGGTACCCAATTTCAAAGGTCTTATCCATGCCGGCAACCGTCGCCGCTTGAACGCCTTGACTGTGGAAGAAGTATTGAAGTTGTGGGAATATTGGCTTGCAGCTCCTGATAAACAATCTAAATATGCGCGTGCAGTAGGACGCTGGCTGCTCCTTTATTGTCTCAACGGCATGAACACCATAGATATGGCAAAACTTGTCTGGACAGAAAAGGCAGCAGTTTCGCAGAAATTTCCGCAATTCGTTTTCATACGTTCCAAGATTGACAGGGCAAATAAACCTATTGGCAAGCAGCTTGATGAGACATCCGTGCCGATCATCCCTCAGTTACGGCAGTTGCTCGATGTGTATGCCTCGCCATATGGCCCCGGTGAACTTGTTTTCCCTGACATCTTTCTCAATGCTGTTACAGATGAACAGAAGTCTATCCGTGTCCACGACTTCAATCGCCGGATCTCAAAAAACATAAAAGATGTTTGCGAATCTCTCGGCATCCAGCCCGTTACACCGCAGTATGCCCGCAACTCTTTTATTTCGGCATTGGCGCATCATGGAGTCATGACAGCGTACATAGACTATGCTGTAGGACACGCCACATCGGAGGTGTCGGCACTACTCGCAGGTTACATATCCAATGTAACACCAGCTATGATGCAGGCTTTCAATGAGAAAATATTTATAGTGCCTCCGATTCAGTGATTATTTGACCCAAGACATGAAAAGTCCATCAAAAATGATTAATTTTGTATTATGGCAACGAACAACGCAGAAATAAACGATAAAGAATACATTGACCAACTTTTGGCTAATGGAGAACGAGTTACCCTTGAATGTAAGAGAGCCAGAAAGGATGTACCACATTCATTATGGGAAACTTATTCCGCTTTTGCCAATACTGATGGCGGCACAATTCTTCTTGGTGTTGACGAGGATTTGAAGGAAAAGGACATATCCAAACGTTTCAATGTCATCGGCGTTGAAGATGCCGCAAAAATACGCACGGATATTTGGAATACACTTAACAGCCGCGAAAAGGTAAGCACCAGTCTGCTTAGAGACGAAGACATAAATACTCTTTCATACGATGGTAAAGATGTTGTCGTTATTCATGTTCCTCGTGCCACTTATGAAGAGCGCCCGGTATATATCAACAACAACATTATGCGTGGCACATACCGACGCCGGCATGAGGGAGATTATCATTGCCCCGAAGCTATTATAAGAATGATGTTGCGAGATGCCTATGATGATGGTAATGACCGTATGTTTCTCGAACATTATACGATGGACGACATAGATATTCCGACACTTGAGGCATATCGCAACATGTTCCGTGTGGCAAATCTCGAACACGTATGGAACGGATTGGACCACAAAGAATTTCTAACACAACTCGGAGCTTATACCATTGACCGTACCTCCGGAAAGGAAGGGCTTACTATGGCAGGTTTGCTGATGTTTGGCAAAGGCTTGCCGGTGCGGGAGCGATTTGACAACCTGCGAATGGATTACATCGACAAGTCTAATCTTGTTGGAGACCAGAGGTATAGCGACCGCCTGACATACGATGGCACATGGGAGAACAACATATTCAACTTTCTGCGTATGGTAGTTCCCCGTCTTACGCGGGATTTACCCAGACCATTCAAGATGACAGGTATTATCCGAGAGGATGATACTCCGCAGAAGAAAGCAGTTCGTGAGGCTTTTACCAACATGATTATCCATGCCGACATGATGATAGGCAGCGGACTCCTTAGGGTTGAAAAGTATGATGACAGATTTGTGCTCACTAATCCCGGACTGCTGAAACTTCCGCTTGAGCAGATTTATGCCGGAGGAGAGTCCAAAGCGCGTAACCAGCGGATGCAGCACATGCTTCGTATGATAGGCTATGGCGAGAATCTTGGTTCAGGCTTCCCTCTCATACTCAATGCATGGCATGAAAGGCACTGGCTGAAACCTCAGCTCATTGAGCAATCTGAGCTGATGCAAGTTAAACTCGAACTGAAGATAGTCAATGCCGAGAATCCTTATGGTTCACAGAATGAGCACATAAATGAGCACATAAATGAGCACATAAAATTATCTGAAAGACAGTTCCGTGTCATTGGATACATAGCTGAGAATCCAACAATTACATTGTCGGAGTTAGCTGCTAAGGAAGATGTGGCAAAAATTACCATACGTCGCGACTTAGACGTTTTACAAAAGGAAGGCGTAATCTTGCGCCAAGGCAGCACCAGAGCCGGCAGATGGGATATCCTTAAACATTGAATCTTGCGGGCGAACACTTTTGGGTTGCTTGTTGTTTGAGATACTGAGTGCTAAAATTTCATAACATTCCAATAGGTATTGTTAAGATTTATTGGCACTCACATTCATCAACCCATTAAAACACCACCCCGCAAATGCCAAACCCTACGACATTACGAGATGTTGTGCCAATATTGGACGATCTGAGGCAACTCACGAAAGTTCCGCTGGTAGCCAAACAGGATACAATTCTGTACAAGCGAATTGCCGAGGCCACCAGTAAACTTTGCTCTATCGACATCGAAAACGCTATCATCGAATCCCATGCTTCCGGAGAAATCGGAAAGGTGCAAGCTAACCAGACCAGAAATTACTGCGCCGAGATTGCAACAAGACTACTTACATTTTGGCCTGTATTCTCTACGTTGGACCGTGAACGTAAAAATAAATCCAAGGCAGACATGATAGACGGCTACGAAAGCAACCACTTCCTTAAAGAAGTGGAGATGTTCTATATGATAGCAGCCCATTATGAGTACGCGCTAAAGGCTTGCCATAAAATCCCGGTTCCAGACGATTGGACAATAGATAAATACAAACAGGAAATCGAGCAATTCCATATGGCCGAGACCCGTGACGGATGGCTTGAAAAGAAACGGGAGTTTCTTAAGAAATTGCAGGAAAGCGTTGAATATGATGAATTTCTGTTGAAACCTTCATTCGATGTGTACCATGACTTGCGAAATGTCTGTCGCAAAATTTTTATCATGGTGGAACGATACTTTCCGCCATGTGAAATTCAGTTACATCCGAAATGCAGGGAAACCTTTATACAAAAGATGCAGGTTCACAATGGTAGTTATCCTGCGCCTGAACAACCTGTAAAACAGAATCAGACCAATACGAAATCATGCCGCCAATGGGAAGAAGAACTGTTCCCGATGATTCTTGTGTCGGAATTATATGAAATCTGCTCTGATGTTTTCGATAGTACCGAGACTCAGTTTCATTCATCGCTCAATCTTCATGGTAAGCATGAACCTATAAAGATACGACCAAAACAGAAAATCAAGGCGTGCTATCTTATATCAAAATTATACGAGATTGTTCCGGCCAAGCATAAAGCAGCGTGGCGCGAGGATATTCTCGCTCATCTTGATATTCAGTGGAGCTACTATGAAAAGAAGTATTGTCATCCACGCGGAGATGATGCCAGTGCATCAAGTAGAGAATATGCCGATGAAATTGACAGAATCTTCAAAAACCATAAAAAGCGGGCCTGATAGTCCTTGCGACTTAAAGATACCACTTGCGCACCACTTTCACCACTCAAAAATCCACTTTAGGAACCTCATGATACTACCCGTTAGAGTCTGATACTCTGATGGGTAGTTCTATTAAGTGGATAAGATGAAACCACATACACCCCACTCATAACCGGTTGTAATTTTGCAGTGTCCGGGAGATACTCGGATACGCTCTCTCTGAGGGCGGAAGTATAATTCAAACCCACACTGCGTATGACAAAAGACCAGTTGCTCAAACTTCCTCTCTGGCAGTACACCGGAGAACAATTTTTAGAATTGCTTGACTCTCATTTTGTCAAGACCTCACCCGCACCCGCAAGCGTAACCTCTGACGAAAATGTTACCACCACAGCAAAGCGTTGGCTCGTTTATGGAATCAAAGGACTATGCGACCTTCTCCAGTGCAGCAAGGCTACCGCACACCGCATCAAGAACAGTGGCGTAATCAAAGATGCCATTACTCAATCTGGCAGAAAAATAGTCATCGACGCCCAGAAAGCACTCGACCTCATACAAGAAAATAAGAAAGGGGGTGAAGAATGGACGGAGTGAAGCAAGACATCCTCCGACTTTGGGAGGAAAAGCAGTTGAGAATCACCGATGAGATTCAGACCGCGCCGGAGGTGCTGTATGCCAACGGCAGTGTCATCGGGACACTCGGCAACTTCTCGGCTTCGACCGGTAAAGCCAAGAGCAAAAAGACATTCAATGTCGCCGCCATTGTCGGAGCATCGCTCGTCAACGGCAAAGTATTGGGCTATACCGCAGAGTTTCCCGATGACAAGCGCACAATCCTTTACTTCGACACCGAGCAAAGCCCATATCATTGCCAGAAGGTCATGGAGCGAGCGTTGCGACTGGCAAAACTGCCGACAGACACCCACCCTGAGCATCTGAAATTCGCGGCATTGCGCCAGCTTACACCCTCATTGCGCCTTGAAGTCATCGAGCAGGCTATAATCAATACTCCCGGCGTAGGATTGGTAGTAATAGACGGTGTGCGCGACCTGATGTATGACATCAACTGCGCCAAGGAGTCAACTGATCTTATCGGCAAGCTGATGGAATGGACGGACAAGTTCCAGATACATATCCACACCGTCCTGCATCTCAACAAGAGCGATGATAATGCCCGTGGTCATGTTGGTACTGAGCTGAACAACAAAGCAGAAACCGTACTTCAGGTGAGCCGCAGTAAAACCGATGATACCGTATCTGAGGTCTGCGCCGCCATGATACGCGCCGCCGAGTTCGATCCATTCGCTTTCCGTGTCAATGACTACGGACTGCCGGAGATAGCCAGCGGATATGTGTTCACCGAGCCGGGCAAGAAAACCAAAGACCCTTATCCCTACAAGGAACTGACCGAGGAACAGCACCGCGAGGCGTTGGGTGTGGTATTCGCCAACGGGCCGATAAAAGGTTGTCGCAACTTCGAGGCGGCATTGAAGGCAGGATATGCCGCCTGTGGACACTCGTATTCCAACAACAAGGTCAAGGGCTTAAAGACCTTTCTTGACAACAAAGGCATGATTCGCTACGAGAATCGCGAGTACATCTACAATCCGGATTTCTACTATTGAAAATCACAATTCTGGTCTGGTTTAGAAAAGGGCATATATAATAGGACCCAAACCAAAGACCAACCCACTCTAACATTTTAGAACCCATGATCAAAGAGATTAAATCAATCCCTTTAGCCTCCTTCTTGTCCCTGCTCGGACATGAGCCGGCGGCGAGAAAAGGAACGAGGCTTTGGTATAAGTCGCCATTGCGACAGGAACAGACACCATCGTTCAAGGTCGATACCGCGCTCAACTGCTGGTATGACTTCGGTATTGGCAAAGGCGGCAACATCATCGACCTGGCATTCGAGTTGTATCAGTCAACCGACCTGCACTATCTCATGCGTTGCATCGCTGACAGCTACCCGGTGCCATCGGTGCCGACAGTCGCTTCCTCTTTTGCTCCGCGACATTCTGCACCGAGTATGGAGCGGTTTGAAGTCGTGCCACTGGAACACCACGCACTTGTCGCATACCTCCAAGAGCGTGGTATCCCGGTACACATTGCCAAGGCGAACTGCAAGGAGGCTCACTACAGCGTCAACAGTAAACCATATTTTGCCGTGGCATTTGAGAATGTCAGCGGAGGCTGGGAACTGCGCAACAAATATTTCAAAGGTTGCCGGGGACGCAAGGACATATCATATCTGCCGTGGTCGAGAGATGGCCCGTCAGCAGAGTGTGCCGTGTTCGAGGGATTCATTGATTATTTCTCCGCGCTCACACTCGGCATCATCAGCGGAGCCGACGCAATCATACTCAACTCGGTTGTCAATGTCAACAAGGCTGTGCCTTTTCTCAAAGATTACAAAACAATCAACTGCTATCTTGACAACGACAATGCCGGACAAAACGCATTATCCGAATTAACAGCCATATATGGCTCAATTGTGATTGACCAATCAACACTCTACTCCGAGTTCAACGACTTGAATGAGTATCTCACAAATCAAAGCTCAACCATCAAACAAAACAAGTGATGAAAACAACAAAAGCATCATCAACAACCGCATCTAAGTCAACCGAGTTGACCAATGCAACCAAATCCAAAGTATCAAACTCTAACCCGCAAATTATTATGCAACCCGATAACTCACCTAATTCAATCAACCCCACTTCCACAGTTAACAGCGATAACGCTGTTGACATTACCACACCTGCCAACGCCGACAATCTGTTTGGCGACGAGCAGACGGCAACCGAGGCAACATCAGTAATCGAAACGACCGAGCCACCGAAGCAACAGCGCATCGGCAAGCAGCAGCGCAAATCGGACTTCGCCGACTTCAAGGCAACGTTCCTAACTCCGGCAAAGGTGGTGAACCGTCACCCGGTCAACATCGAGGACGACATCTGGGAGCAGCTTGAACGCATCGCCCGCATCCTCGGCAATCGTGGCACCACCGTCGCCAGCTACATCAACGCTGTCCTCGCCGACCACTTGCGGGCATACTCCCCGGACATCGAAGTCTGGCGCAAACTCTGAGATAGAAACGGCATCGGATTAGTGGCTAAATCGGTAGGCGGCAAGTCCCGAAGGGATGGCTTCGCCCGATATCCAATAGCGTCTTTTAGATTGGTAAGGCAAGATACCTTTTGAGTTCCTCAAAAGGGGCAAAACAGCCCGTCCGGGCGGTTGTTGCCTGCCTCCCGATGGTCGCTCGATCCGGTGCAATCATTACACCAACCACACCGATTTTCCAATGAAGAAATCAACCGGAAGACCGCCTCTCGGACAGGCTAAGAAGAGCAACACTGTGACGGTACGTTTCAGCGATTCTCAGTTCGACATCATAGACATCAAGGCATCCCGCGCCGGTTTGAGCCGGGCTGAATATGTGAGGGAGGGAGCGTTGAACGCCGAGGTCACCGGCGTACTCTCCGACGAGGAAAAGATGCTCCTTTACGAACTGAAAAAGCTCGGCCCGAATCTCAACCAGATAGCCCATCAAGCCAATACCGAGGGCTATCACGGCGCGGCGGACAAGGCTGAAAACCTTGTTGACCGTATCGCCGCCTTTGTTCTCAAACTCAAAAACCGTATGAAAACATGATAGGGAAAATACTCAAAGGAGGGTCATTCGGCTCAAAAGTCGATTATGTAACCCGCGAAAAACACGACAAGAAAATCTTTACATCCGATACTTGGAAGATACTCGGCAGCCGTGGTCTGATGGGCGAAAAACGCAATCAGATAGTGGCGAGCTTCGAGGCTCAGGCTATGCAGAACCGGAGAATCGGCAATCCTGCCGGACACATAACATTGTCTTTTGCCGCCGACGACAAGCCCAAGTTGAGCGATGAAAAGATGCTTAAAATCGCCCTTGACTACATCAAGATGATGGGCCTTGACAAGACGCAGTTCCTCATAGTCCGACATTACGAAACTGACAAACCGCACTGTCATATCGTGTTCAACATGGTCGGCGACAACGGCAAACGCATGGAATCGGGGCGCAACCGATACCGGAACAAGCGCGTCTGTGAGGCACTGACGAAGCGTTACCGCCTTGCTCTGCCAAAGCAGGAGACTCCCGATCCGGAGAAACTCCACGGTCTTGAAAGGGCGAAAGCCGAGATTAGAATTGCCGCTACCGAGGCTCTGCGCAACGCCCGCGACTGGAACACTTTTGCAGCTCTGTTGGCACGGAAGAATATCCACATCATACCGAAATATCGCCGTGGCACCACCGAAATGCAGGGCATATCTTTTCAGTCGGGCGACTATAAAGTCAAAGGCTCTGATGTCGGCGAGGCTTTCAAGTTCAGGAATCTCGACCGCTATTTCTCGCAGGGCAACCGTCAGCCAGCTTCTAAAAAGGCAACGGTGCAGGCCAAATCTCCGCAGTCCGGCGCATCGTCAATTTCCGACGAGGCAATGCGGGCAGTAAAGGCAACGGCAGCCACAGCAGCGGGAATGGTTGCGGACATAGGCGAGAGTGTCGGGCAATTCGTAGGCGGACTGTTTCAACCGGGCCCCGCATACGATCCGGAGGAAGAACGCCTGGCATGGGAACTCGCGCATCCCAGGAAAAAGAAACCTAATCGTGGAATCAAAAGATAATAGTCATGGCAAAGAAAGATGAAGTTCAAGGCGTACAGTGTGAGAACGCCGACATCGAGATACTGCGCCGCCAGTTGGCGCGTCTTGAAAATACTCTCACCGAAAAGTTTACCGAGGTCAAGAAGCAGATTGGCAGTATTCCGGCGCGACAGCCTGTGTTTCCCCCATCGGGGGAGCCACAGCCTCAGGAGCCGATTGAGGTCAGTCTTCCTGACAACCTCGCCAAGAGTGGCGACATAAAGGCATTGACAGGAATGATACAGACATTGAACGGCACCGTCGCGCTTGCAGTGAAAGGACTGGCAGACATCAATAACGCTTTTGAGGCAATGCCAAAGCCGGATGTTCAGTCCATAGCCGAGAAAGTGGCGAAGGAAACCGCAAGGGAGGTCGTTGACAATCTCACTCCGAAGATTGACGATTCGACGGCAAAGGCTATGCGCCACGGCGTTATGAACGCTCCGGGAATCAGTTTTAATGATGCAGCGAGCATACATCAGACGCTGAAAGAGACGAATAACAGATTTGACACACAAAAGAAATATGCCGGATTATTGAAAGTCAACCGCAATCTCGTCATCGTTATAATAGTCCTGTTCAACATTGTGTGCTTACTCGGCTGGTGGACTAAGGGACTCCGGAAGGAACACAACGAACTCATGCGTGTCGAATGGCTCTATCGTGGCTTGCGGTCGATGTTAAACCCGAAAGACACCGCTTCCATAAACAGCATGGAGCAGAAGATACTGTATGGCACTGACGAGCAGCGCGAGAGTTGGCAGACAACCATAATGGAACATGAGGCAAAGGGAATCCCGTTCCGTCATTTCCAGCCGCATGACGACTGGAAGCCGGAGCCGCCTAAACCGCGGCCGGAGGAAACAAAATCTGCCAAAGAAACGGAGATCGACAGATGGCCGCTCCCGCATCAGCGTAAATCAAGGTTGACACCCGGCGAAATCCAAGCAATCAAGGATATGAGAGCCAGTCCCAACATCCCGGAAGACGCCAAACCCGAACTGCCCGAAGGCTACGAATAATATCCCCTGAGCAACAGCTCACAATCCCTAAAGACAGACAACCTCGACATCACTGTCGAGGTTGTCTGTCTGTTTTTTTATGATTTCCATTTGCCATCCCTCCGTGTCGTGACTGAATTGGATAGCGATTTCATATTATTAAGCAGATTCTTTGCACTCGGCTTCTTTCTGCCATAGGTGTTACTTAAAAACTACGGTGTAAGGTTATAATTGTTTTACATCGTCACTATTCATTTTACAGTTTGCCGTCTCTGTTGAATTGTATTCTGAATGTCACTGAACCGCCGGTACGCTTGTGAGTCATACCTTTGTATTCGACTTCTTCAAGAGTGATGGAACCTCCAACTGTGGCTGGAGGTCGATTAGCGATGTATTTCAAAAAGCATTTCAGCGATGCTTTCTGTTTGCCGAACCTGACGGTCATATTTGATATGCCCGTAGCCTCGCTTCTGTCCTTCGCCCACTTCATATCGTCTTGATCGGGAAGGTCTGCTTCAAAACAAAGGCGATTGTTATTGACTGTAAACTTGATGTTGGTGTGGGAGTTTTCGCCCTCGATTTTGATTTTGTCGGTGAACGATTTGTCTGCGAGAAGATTCTCGCCGGAAGCTCCGACACATTCAACCTCGATGTTGCAGGATTTTGAGCTGACCGGTACCGGTACGTACTCTTCCTTGCTGCAAGAAGACAACAAGAGTGCTGAGATAAGCGCGATAACGCTTATCCCCAATAATGAATATTTCATTTGCTATTCTGTTATTTGATTGTCTTATCGAATGTTACTGAAACCTGCTCGGCTCTATTCGCCGGGTCTAACTGTATGGTAGTACAGGACGATACCGACAATAGTATGGCAACAACTGACATTATGACAATCAGTCGTGATTTAAGGGCTTTCATTTTTTAACTCTGCCGACCGACATATTGGTCATTCCGGTTTCCTTGCCGTTTCTACCGTCTGCCGAAACTGTTTCGTATATTCCGTTCTCACCGGCTGCCGCTATTGGCTCAAAGGTGATTTTAAGAGTGTTGTCATCTATCTTAATGACCGTGAACCCAGCCCCGGCACTTTTGAAAATACCGTCAGCAGTATTAGCATTGAGCGTCAGCTGTGAGTAGTTGGTGCATTTCAGAGTGATGTCACCGCTATACTCGGGTGGAGCAACGATTGCCACCTGATTGACGTAATCAGGAGAATATACAGCCGAGATAGCCTCTCGGTCGTAGTTGGAGAACTCCCATATCATGGGGTTGGGGTCGTCTTCCTTGCAGGAAGATAACGAGAGAACCGTGAACAATACGGTTGCGATAAAAAGTAACTTTTTCATCTTTATTGTTTCTGTATTTTTATTTTATTGAGATTTATTTTCAATGTCACCTCAATTGGTTGATAGGCTTTTAATTCCACATTTACCCTTCCAAGGATGATATTGTCGTTATCGGTGTCTGGATTAACATATTCGGCACTTACGGCATATTTGCCGGGTCTGCAATCAGCCACAAATATATTCCCATCGATTTTGTCGGCATGACGAATAATGAAATTACCGTTCTCATCCGTGACAAATACCGCTATTCTGGATAATTCACCCTGAAAATCATCCTTCCCTTCATATTCAAGATGGATTGTAATCTCAGTGAAAGCCGGTGGTGCGTCTGGACCATCCTTCCCTTCGCAGGATGAGAAGGTTAGAACGGTGAACAGTATGGTCGCAATAAAAAGTAATTTTTTCATCTTATTTATTATTTAATGTTGTTTTCAAAAATTCTTTCAAATCAATGGTATATTTTACTGATGACTGAGCCGCCACGACGCCGGCTCCCGTGGAGACATTGCTGTATCCCCATTTTGATTCCGCAAGACCGATGTCAGACAGGTCTCCTGTAATCCCTTCATCGACATTCCATTTATATACCGCCCAATTGTAATAGCTTTTTGAGACTGTGGTGAGATAGAGATTCACGCCACATTCAAGTCGGGATTCATCATACTCCTGTGAGTTTACATGAAAGGAGTTGTTTGAGAAATTCAGATGCAGGGTATATGTTTTACCGGAAAACTGACGGTCAGAGAAAAATACAAATTGCGTATCCTCGTCGTTACCCATTACTGTCTCAAATACTCCGATGTGTTCTTTGAATATCGGTTCGGAATTATACTCGAATTGTCCGATAGACAGTGTCGGCGAACCGTCAGTGTCTGAACCGAACCAGTTGTATCCGAAATGATAATAATTGTCTGTTCCTGCCGGGTCATTGACATCCATCTCGATATTGAGGTTGAAAGTTATATCCGCAAGCATCTCATAATTAGGCATATCATCCCTTTTCCATATATTTGTGACCGATGGAGTAACCTTTACCTTACCGATCGGTGTGGCTAAAGGAACAATAACTTCGGCCATTGCTGTTCCGTAAGTCGGACTCTCCGCGACAATACGGATCTTGTCTCCCTCCTTCGGAAGATAGTCTGAGCCGACAATCCTCTCGTTGGCGAGAATGGTTACAACGGCATCTTTAACATCATGGTTCCTCTCAGATTTTTCATCATTGAACATCCATGTGTGCGTCACCTTCACCTCAATCGGTTCTCCGGCTGTGATCAGGGAGTTCAGACAAAGCACCGGCTTAGTGTCAATTTCCGGATTGAAGTCCTCGTAACATCCTGTCAGCAAAAAGACTGACAAAATCGGTATTATGTATCTTAGAATTGCCATGTGTAGGAAATTGAGGGAATTATGGGTAAGAGTTTCACTTTCTGGAACACGGGACGGTTAGCGTTGTTATGCGTCCGCCGGATTGCCACAGTATTCATGTGGCAATATGCGTTGAAAAGTCCGAAAGTCCAGTAACCACGTTTGTTGCGCACCGTGCAGGAAAGATCGAGACGGTGGTAAAACGGCAGCTGATAGTTGTTGAGCCGTGTCTTCAACGGTGATTCGTCGCCACTATAGATGGTGCCGAAATCGGGTGACTCCCACACCTGCGGCAGCAGCGTGAAGCGGTTGCCGGAGTGTCCTGTCCATGCGGCGTTAAGACTCACCTTATCACTGATGTTCCAGTTGAGCAGAATATTGATGGTATGCCTGTTATCAAAACGAGCCGGAAAAGTAAGACCACCGTTCTTGTCCGGGAAAGTACGGTCTGACCATGCGAGAGAATAGGAAATATGACCTGTCAGCTTTCCATATAGCTTTTCAATTTTGAAATCGATTCCTTTTGCTGTTCCCTTGCCAGAACACAGCTGGGCATTCCACATCTCTGTAGGCGGTTGCAGATAATATTCATCCCGGTAATCCACAAGATTACGCATGACTTTATAATACCCTTCGACTGATGCGGCGAACATTTTGTTGTCCGACTGCCAGTAGGCTCCCAGAGAAACCTTATCCGCGTTCTGAGGCTTGAATTTACCCGTGATCGGCACCCATTGGTCGGTCGGCAACGACAGATAGGTCTGGGAAAGCTGATGCACATATTGGTTTGTCCGTGCATAGGCGGCTTTTACAGCCCAATTTTCGGAAGGCCGATAACTGAAGGAAAGTCGTGGATCTACTCCATAATTCGTCTTGCCGTCGATATTGAACAGAGACAGATGCAGACCTGCATTCATTCTGAATTTTTCGCTGATACGCCAATCATCCTCTATATAGATGTTGGCTTCATTGGCGGTATATGCCCATGTCGAATCCCGTGTCAATGTCTGTGTTGTGCCGACGGTATAATTGCGGTCGGTTCTTGCTGGGAGAAATGAATGGAGGATATAGTTGCCTCCGAAGCGCACACGGTTCGCATCGTTCGGTCTCCAGTCGAAATCCGCACGGAAAATCCAGTCATTGATATTATTGTTTGTCTTGGATATGGAATGCGACTCCGTAGTTCCTGAACTTGAAATCTCCTTTGACAGCCAGTCATGTTTCATGCCGGAGAAATATCGGGTATATGCGGCGGTGAACTCGGCAGAAATCAAGGGATTTATTCTGTAATTAAGACCGGTCTGTGCCACAAGGTTTCCCCAATGTAAATCACACTTGTCATCATCATACCAACCGGATTCAGGCACATGTTTGTCACAAGAACCCGTCTTAAGAACGTCATTGCCGAAATAGACAGAAATAAATCCTGTAGCCTTGTTGGAAAAGCGGTGTGTGACCTTGGCGTTCAGATCCATGAAAGCATAACGGAACCGGATTTTCTCATCGTCGCTTGACGAATTGACCAACGCCAGCATAGGAATCGACAGCACATCGAACCATGAACGCCTCAATGCAACAGAGTAGGTGGTCTTCCTTCCTATCGGGCCGTCGATATTGAATGCCCCGGAAGTCAGTCCCAGCCTGAAAGAACCGTGATGACCTTCCGGTGAGCCGCTCTTGGTACGCACATCAAGGTAAGAGGATAAGCGTCCGTCGTATTTCGCCGGGATTGAGGATTTGAAAAAGTCAATGTATCTAATTGCTTCAGCGTTAAAGGCAGAGAACAATCCGGCAAAGTGATTCACCTGATATAGCGGCACATTATCGAGCATATACAGGTTCTCGTCAGCGTTGCCACCATGCACGTGCATTCCCGCCATGCCTTCCTGACCTTCCGATACGCCCGGCTGCATCTGCAATGCCTTGATGACATCGCTTTCACCAAACAAGACGGGAGTGTTTATGATTTCCTGTGCGGTCAGTTTCTTGGCACCTATTTCAGCAGTCTCCACAGCTGGGGCTTCAAGGCGCGACACTACGACAACTTCCTCAAGCATTTTGGGGACAACAGCGTTCTGTTTCGGTATAATCGGACGCTCTGTGGAGACAACCGATTTGTTGACTCTCTTTTCAGGCTTTGGCTTCCTTTTTAGTATAATGTTTCTTCCCTTTATCTCATATTCAATGTCTGAGTCCTTGAATATTATGGAAAGAGCTTGCTTCAAAGGCTTATTCTTTACATTTATGGATACGCGCATATCTTTCAGCAGTTCGGATGAATACACGAAGTTCTTTCCGGTCTGCTCAACGATACTACGGAACACAACCGACGCCGGCTGGTTTACTGCCCTGATTGTGACGTTCTGCGCCATGCAAACCGCGCTGAAACATAGCATTAAGGATAAGACAAACAGTTTCATTTCTCTGTAACGGTCATTTGAGTCCCGAGAATTTCATTGATTACAGATATGAGGTCGGTCGGCGTACCTTCATAGTGGAGAGACAACTCATATTCCTCAGGGTAAGCCGGGATGCCATTAACCTTGACATTGTAAACAGTCTCGATCTTCTTGATGACATCAGGCAACGGAGCATTTTCAAAGTCTATGGCTTTGACCTCTGCCAATGGGTTTATTGTCTGAGTCTTGACCGGCATAGTTTGCTGCGGCACATCTTCCATGCGATATTCTTTATAGAGTATTGTCGCTGTAGCGGATAGAATGACAGTGGCGGCAACTGCTGCGGCAACTCTATATCTTCTCCATATGGATATAGGTGCTATACCGAGACGACGCCATCCCGCATCTGGCGAGAATCTTCCTTTTTTATAGCGGCGGGCTATGAATTCAACTTCTTTGTTTTTCATAATTTTCAGAAATCTATGCCTAAGCGAAATGAGAAATACGGACGGATATGATTCTTGGTGCCTACATATTGAATTTCATATGAATCCGGACCGGTCATGGTGCCTTCATAATGATCTGCTCTATATCCGGCAAGAGACAGACCGATTCCGAGGTTTACACCCATTTTGCGTCCCCAGTTGAATCTGTAACCAATGGTCGGTGAGATGTATACGCCGACCCCTTCAGCGACATTGGCGCCAAGCCGCAAATCTCCAAACGGTGTGAATTTGCCAAACTTCAAGTCTATTCGTCCCTGAATAAATATGGGTGCCACCCAGTTGTCAAGTTTTCCGCACCGTTCCATTCCGAGACCGGCACCAATAAAAAACATCGGATTGATCTGATAACCGTGTGAGGTTGAAAAACCGGTATAGAAAGTGTTTTCACGACTCATCAGCAGGTTGCCGCCCATATCCGAATAGCCAAATTTTTCACTTCGGACGCTGTTGCTCCATTCCAGAAAACCACGGTAGCCGCGTCGCGGTTGTCGCGCTTCGGATGAAAGCGTTGTCAGCAGTATTGTCAGGATGATAAGTATCTTTTTCATGATTTGAATATCTTTTGTTCACACCTATGACTGGCATCCTGCGAAAAAGTCCTATCCGAAAAGAAAATTTTTTCAAAAAAAATTACAGGAACGGCAGGAAGAACGGTTTGTGTCCGTCACTCAGAGCCTCGCGCAGACGGCTTAAGGCTTTGGTTATCTGATTCTTGACGGTCTTTATGGATATACCGAGTTCTTCAGATATTTCCTCGTTTGAATATCCATCACGCTTGCTCATCAGGAATATCTCCCGACATTTCTCCGGCAGTTCATCGATGGCTTTCCAAATTCTTGCGTCTCGGAATGATGTGTCGATCACCTCTTCGCCCACATCAGGTATCAGTTCCTCCCCGACTTTATTTTCCTGCGTTGAAAGATATGTCAGGCATTCATTTCTTACACACCTATATATAAAGGCCTTGAAATTTGATATTTCCCGTCCGGTCTCCAGTTGCCTCCATGTCTTGATAAAAGCCTCCTGAACCATATCCTCGGCAACATCCGCGTCATCGACAATGCGCAGGGCGTACATGCCAAGCGGCAAGTACAGCCTACGGAAGAATATTTCCAATTCTTTGGATGTCATAATATGCAGTGCTATAGGAGAATCAGACTACAAAGTTACCCATATTTGTGCAGATGAGCAAGTCAGACTTGGTTTGGTTCGGGCTTTATATATGCCCGACTAAACCTAAACCAATATATAAGGAGGGTCTATGCTGGGCAAAAAGAAAGGTTCCCCATTATTATTTTCTTTTCCTCAGCCATAGTTTGAACATAGAATTTGAACACAAAGGCATGAACACAGAGGGGCGCCATTGGCGGCCGAAACGAGTTGGCGCGGAGTTGTGTTCAGATTTGTGTTCAAAGTAAAAGAAAAGCAGCTACGATTTGTTTCGTAACTGCTTGATTTTTAAGAAGTGGTCCCACTTGGGCTTGAACCAAGGACTCCCTGATTATGAGTCAGGTGCTCTGACCAACTGAGCTATAGGACCTTTAGCAATTCTGTCGGGAGGTGCAGCCGGAGCCGTTTCCCGCAATTGCGATGCAAAGGTACATATTTTTTTTGAAGTAAGCTCTATTTTATGAAATTATTTTTTTTGTTTTTTCCCGCCTCATGCACTTTTCGATGCAATCGTTTCGGTTTCTCCGATAGATTTAGTAATTTTGCACCGCATTTTGCGCAAAAAGATGACGATTTACGACGAAATCCGCCAGATGGTGGCGCCCGAACTCGGGCGTCTTAACGCACGCATCCGGGAACGCCTCGATTCTGACAGTGCCCTGATGGGGCGTATTGTCGGCACCCAGCTGAGGACGCACGGCAAACAGATCCGGCCTCTTGTGGTGGTGCTATGCGCGCGGATGTTCGGCACCGTTTCCGATAAGGTTCTGGCCGCCGGAGCCGCCGTGGAATTGCTGCACAATGCTTCGCTGATTCACGACGACGTGGTGGACGAGTCGAAGATCAGGAGGGGAATGCCTACGGTCAACGCGCTATGGGACAACCACATCGCCGTACTCGTCGGAGATTTCTTCACGAGCGCGTCGCTGCGTGAGGCCGTGGAGACCGGCGATATGCGTGTCATCCGCTGCATATCCGACCTCGGCAGCCTTTTGAGCCTCGGTGAACTCGGGCAGCTCGACACGGCCCGCACACACGCGCTGAGCGAGGATGCCTATTTCGCCAACATAGAAAAAAAGACGGCGTCGCTGTTTGTGGCATGCGCACGCATGGGATGCTATACGTCAGGTGCCTCGGAAGACGCCACACGCAGCCTGGCGGAGTTCGGGCGCCTTCTGGGACTGTGTTTCCAGATACGCGACGACATATTCGACTACTACCCGTCCGACAAAGTGGGCAAACCTACCGGCAACGACCTGCGCGAAGGAAAAATCACGCTTCCGCTGCTTCACGCGCTGCTTGCGACGGATAGCCCTGAATGCCGCGAAATGCACGAGCTGGTGATGCGCGATTCGCTGAGCGACAGCGACATCGACGCCCTTCAGGCTTTCGCACGGAACAACGGAGGCATCGACTATGCGTTCGCGCGTATGGCCGAGCTGCGCGACCGCGCGCACGACATACTCGATTACCTGCCGGCCGGCGAGACCAACGACGCGCTGCGCAATCTTTTTGACTACATCATAGCCCGCGATTACTGAACGCCGGATGGTGGTGGTATCTTGCCGCCATGAGGCATTTTCGTATCCGGATTTGCAAAATAGACCACTTTTTCGTACCTTTGTGACAATTTTTAGAACTATGAATATATCCCTGTTGAAATATGCGGCCGTTGCCGCCGCAATTGCCGCAGTACCCGACGCGGAGGCCTGCACGAGCCTGATTGCCGCAGCCGGCGCCACCGACGACGGCTCGACCATGATTACCTACGCGGCCGACAGCCATACGCTCTACGGCGAGCTGTACCACCAGCCGGCCGCCGACCATCCGGCAGGCACCATGAGAGCCGTGACCGACTGGGACAGCGGCCGCCACCGCGGCGAGATCCCCGAAGTGCCTCACACCTATGCCACCATCGGCAACATGAACGAGCACGGCCTCACCATCGCCGAGAGCACATGGGGCGGACGTCCCGAGCTGGAGGGCAGCGGTCTGATTGACTACGGCTCGCTCATATATATTACGCTCCAGCGCGCACGCACGGCGCGCGAGGCCATCGACGTGATGACTGGGCTCGTGCGCGACTACGGCTACGGCTCGGAGGGCGAATCGTTCAGCATCGCCGACCCGGACGAGGTGTGGATCATGGAGATGATAGGCAAAGGAAAGGCCGACAAGGGCGCCGTGTGGGTGGCCCGTCGCGTGCCCGACGGCCACATCAGCGGCCACGCCAACCACGCGCGCATACACCGCTTCCCGCAAAACGAGCCTGAAACGACTATATACTCGCCGGACGTGATAGACTTCGCGCGCAAGCAGGGCTACTACAAGGGCAAGGATGCCGACTTCGACTTCTCCCGGGCATATGCCATCACCGACGTCGGCGCCACCCGCGGCTGCGACGGACGCGTGTGGAGCTACTTCCGCCGTTTCGCCCCGGCCGCCGACAGCCTCGACCGGTATCTGCCCTGGGTCCTGGAAGGCGAGGGCGAAGTGCTCCCCCTCTGGGTAAAGCTGGAAAAGCCGCTGAGCGCCAACGACCTGAAGTGGATGATGCGCGACCACTTCGAGGGAACGCCCCTCGACATGGCCACCGACATAGGCGCCGGCCCCTTCGACGTTCCGTACCGCTGGCGCCCCATGGAATTCAAGGTGGACTCGGCCACGTACACGCATGAGCGCGCCATCGCCACGCAGCAGACCGGCTTCAGCTTCGTGGCGACGATGAACGCCGGGCGCCCGGAGGCCATGCGCGGCATACTGTGGTTCGGCGTTGACGATGCCAACACGTGCGTCTACATACCCGTGTTCAGTTCCACACAGGAGCCGCCCTACGAGCTCGCACACGGCAACGGCGACCTGCTGGACCTGTCGTGGGACGCGATGTTCTGGGTCAACAACTATGTCGCCAACCAGGCCTACAACCGCTATTCGCAGATGATACCGGACATACGCCGCGTGCAGCAGGGCTACGAGAAGACGCTGGAGGACGTCGTGGCCGAGGCCGCCACAACGCTCAAGGGCATGCCCTACGCCGAAGCGCAGGAACGCCTCGGACGCCTGACCGACATGAGCGCCGCAGCCGTCACAAAGGATTACAAGCGCCTGGGCGACTATCTGTTCGTCAAGTTCCTCGACGGCAACATCAAGAAAGAGACCTCGCCGGGCCACTTCGCCCGCACCGCCACCGGCATGCCCGTGCAGCCCGAATTCGGCGGATACAATGAACGCTATTTCCGTTCTATCGTCAAGGAGACCGGCGACCGATATAAGATTTCTAAATAACGGCTCCGCATAGCCGAAAATTCAAGTATGAAAAAGATTGTCACGTTTGTTATCGCCTGTTGCGCCGCATTGGCATCGCAGGCGGAGGGTTATCAGGTAAATACATTAAGCACCAAGCAGATGGGTATGGGCCACACGGGTGTGGCCCTGAAGCTCGGCTCGGAGAGCATGCTTTTCAATCCCGCCGGCATGGCGTTCTCCGACAAGACGCTGGACGTCAGCGCGTCGGTGTCGGGCGTAGCACCCAAGTCAACGGCCTACCTGCCCGACGGCAGCAGCTGGAGCACACACGCGCCGGTCAGCACTCCGCTGATGGCATCTGCGTCGTTCCGCATCTTCGACGGCCTGCAGGGCGGCGTAGCCTTCTACACGCCCTACGGCAGCGGCATAGAGTGGCTTGACAACTGGCCCGGCGCCGTGCTCAACCAGCGCTGCACGCTGCGCGCTTTCACCCTGCAGCCCTCCGTGGCATGGCGCCCCCTGCCGGGCCTGAGCGTGGGCGTGGGACTGATGATGACCTGGGGCAACGTCAACCTCGACAAGGGTCTCGTCACGGCCTCCTCGATGGACGCGCTTCTCGGCGCTCTGGAAGCCGCAGGAACGGGAGCCGCCATGGGCATACCGGCCGGCTACCGATTCGGCACCACGACGCCGGCCTCCGTCAACCTGCGCGGCTCGGCCAAGCCTATCTTCGGTGTCAACGTGGGCGCGATGTACGACATCACGAAACAGATCACCGTCGGCGTGAACTTCCGCAGCAAGATGAACATGACGGTAGAGGCCGGCACCGCCGCCGTGCGCTATGCCGACGAGCTCGCAATGGCAATCCTGCAGAAAGACCTCGGCATCATCAACCAGGCCAACTTCCACGCCGAGATGCCCTGCCCTTACGTGCTGAGCTTCGGCGCAGCCTACCGCCCGCATGAGCGCTGGACCATCGCGGCCGACGCACAGCTGACGGGCTGGAGCGCCTACAAGTCGCTGGACGTGGAGTTCCTTGACGAACGTCTCCGCCCCTACGACCAGCACATCGAGAAAGACTACCGCAACTCCTGGACGTTCAAAGCGGGCGCACAGTTCGCCGCCACACGCCGCCTCGACCTGCGCGCCGGACTGATGGTGGACACCACGCCCGTGCCCGACGACCACTACAATCCCGAGACGCCCGGCACTACCAAAATCAATCCCTCGGCCGGCTTCTCGTTCCGTCCCGTCAAGGGGCTGAGCGTAGACTTCGCGCTGATGTACGTCGCCGGCCTCAACGCCAATAACCGCCGCTGCCAGTATGTCGACCTGCTGGCGGCCGCCAATCCGGCTCTCGGTCTGTCGCCTGTCGGCACCTTCGAGGCGAGCTACCACATCCGCGCCTGGTCGCCTTCCCTCGGCGTCAGCTACTCTTTCTGACGGCACAGCCCCCTATTAAGTTAATATTTGTTCACAGGATAGCGCTATTGAGGAAAAAATAAGTAAATTTGCGTTTCAAACAGACATCGACTCATAATCATGACGACGATTAGCAAAAATACTTCCTCTTCCATACCGGAAGAATTTCAAGATATAGCCCCCTACGACGACTCACAGTTCAGCGAAAGGATGGCAAGCCTTGTCAAGGAGCCCGGATTCGAGCATGCCATACGCTATGTGATGCCTGATGTCGACTACGACGAATTCTGCCGCGAACTCCTTGCCGTGCCCACGCAGGCCGATTTCCAGTACGGGGTCATGGGGTCGTTCCTGGAGATGCTCGCCGCACGCACCACATCGGGAATAAGCTGCGACGGAATTGAGAATCTCGACCCCTCGCGCAGCTACACCTTCATAACCAATCACCGCGACATAGTGCTTGACGCCTCGTTCCTCAACCTGTGCTTCATCCGCCGCAATATGCCGCTGACGCAGGTTGCCATCGGCAACAATCTGCTGATATACGACTGGATAACGGACCTCGTGAAGCTGAACCGCAGTTTCATAGTAAAGCGCGACGGCAAAATCACGGAGGCGCTCACCGCAGCCCGCAAGCTGTCGGCCTACATCCATTACACCATTACGGACAAAAACGAATCGGTGTGGATAGCCCAGCGCGAAGGCCGCGCCAAGGACAGCAACGACCTGACTCAGGAAAGCCTTATAAAAATGCTTGCCCTGGCCGGCGAGGGCACGACGAAGGAACGGCTCATGGAAGTGAACCTTCTGCCCGTATCCATAAGCTACGAATACGACCCCAACGACTATCTCAAGGCGCGCGAATTTCTGCTGAAACGACGCGACCCGCACTTCCACAAAAGCCAGCGCGACGACCTGCTCAGCATGGAGACCGGCCTGCTCAAGCCCAAGGGACGCGTCCACTTTCAGGTCGGTAAGTGCATCAACGCCGACCTCGCGGCATACGCCGACGACGAACGCGGCCCGGTGGTGCGCCACACGTGCCAGCTGATAGACCGTGCCATACACCGCGGCTACAAGCTCTTCCCCTGCAACTACATAGCCTACGACGAGTACCACGACACGAAGCAGTTCGCCGCACTGTACACGGCTGCCGACGTCGACAGCTTCAACGACTACATCAACCGTCAGCTGGACAAAGTGGAAGCCGAGGACATCACGCCCGAAGAACGCGCCTACATGCGCCACATGGTGCTGATGATGTACGCCAACCCCGTGGTAAACCAGCTCCGCGCCAAATAGACCGCCTCTGCCGATGCGCCTCCCGCTTGTCTTCGCGCTCGTGGCTCTCGCGGTCAATCTCGCGGCTGACCTCTACATCTTCCGGCGTCTGCGCGGCCACAGGCTCACGAGCCGCATCCATGCCGGCTTATCCATCGTGCTGGCGGCGCTTTGGACAGGCATCATATGCGTGCCCAAGCGGATGGGTGACGACGCGTTCCTGCTGCGCCTGATGTGGGCCATATATGCCTACTGGAGCGTTTATATTCCAAAATATGTATTCATCATCGCCGACCTTGCGGCCTCGGTGCCGCGGCTGTGGCACCGCCGGAGGCTGCGGGGGCTGTCGGCTCTGGGCATAGCCGGAGGCTGCGCCGTGTTCTGCCTTATGTGGTGGGGCGCCCTCGTGGAGCGCTTCCGCATAGACGTGCGGGAAGTGCCGGTATATGTGGCGGACCTGCCTGCCGACATGGAAGGGCTGCGCATAGTGCAGATAAGCGACTGGCATGTGGGCAGCTACGGCCAGGACGCGGCATACATCAGACGATGCATCGACCGCATCGACGGTCTGCACCCCGACGTGGTGGTCTTTACGGGCGACATCGTAAACCGCCACAGCGACGAGCTGCGTCCATTTGTACGGGACCTTGCGGCACTTCGCGCCCCCATGGGCGTATATTCGGTGATGGGCAACCACGACTACGGCGACTATTTCAACTGGCCCGACGAGAGCGCCCACAGAGCAGACGCTGATTCGCTCCGCGCGATGCAGCGGCGCATGGGCTGGCAGATGCTTGACAACAGTACCGTGATGCTGCGGCGCGGCCGCGACTCCATCGCGCTGATAGGAGTGGAAAACATCGGCGAGCCTCCGTTCACCACGCGCGGCGACCTGCTGCGGGCGTATCCCACGCCGTCAGATTCCACAACAAAGGTGCTGCTGTCGCACAATCCCACGCACTGGACCGACAGCATCGCCGGCCACCCGGACATGAACATAGCCCTGACGCTGTCGGGGCACACACACGCCATGCAGATGCGCGCAGGCCGGTTCTCACCAGCGGCCTGGCGGTATCCCACATGGGGAGGGCTGTACAGCGACAGCACGGGCCACAGCCTCTACGTCAACATCGGCCTCGGCACCGTAGGCATCCCCATGCGTCTGGGCGCGACTCCGGAGATAACCGTCATAACCCTGCACGATAAAGAGTGACGTCTCTTCTTCAGGCTCTTTATCATTCTGTGTATTCAGGCCTCTCAGCCAAACCATGACAAGCTATAGCTTTGCTTTCATCATATCAGTTGAGTTGCAAACGGTATTCTCTTGGAGTGCTGCCGGTTTGTTTCTTGAAGAAGCGTATGAAGTGCTGCGGGTACTGAAAACCCAGTAACTCTGCAATTTGCTTTGTGCTCAGTTTCGGGTCGAGGAGCGAACTTTTGGCATAATTAACCATTTTGAGCTGAATATACTCCTGCGCTGTCTTGCCGGTTTCGGATTTGACCAAATCACCGAAATAATTGGGTGACAGGCATACCTTGTCAGCGAAGTATCTGACTGTCGGTATCCCTTCTGTCAATCCTTTGCCGGAATCAAGGTAATCGTCCAGCAGCAGTTCGAAACGGCTCATAGTACTGTTATTCAGCTCCTCGCGTGTTATGAACTGCCTTTCGTAGAACCTCATGCAGTAATTGAGCATCACCTCTATATTGGAGATAATCAACGATTTTGAAAATTTGTCAATCGGATGCTGTAATTCCCGCTTGATCTTATCCATATAATCCTGCAATATGGTTCTTTCTTCGGCCGACAGATGCAAAGCCTCATTCGAGGCATAGGAGAAGAACGAATATTGCTTGATTTTCTGTCCAAGCGGGGTGCGGTTCAGAAAATCAGGATGGAACAGCAGACCTGTGGCAACCGGTGCGGGTCCATCCTCTGTGCGGAGAATACCGACGGTCTGACCGGGAGCAAAACTTACAACCGTTTCATCATCGAAATCGTAAGTCGTTTTGCCGTATTTTATTTTGCATCCGGTTGTATTTTTCAGAAACAGGGCATAGAACCCGAAGTGCATACAATGTGAAGGCTGATGCACCGTGTCATCAAAATGCACTATGCTCACCAGCGGATGCCGTGTTTCAAAACCGAAATACCGGTTATATCTTTCTATGGTGTCGGCCTCGTATATTTCCATATCAAAGTTTCTTTTTGCAAAATTAGCAAGAATCAAGGGAAAGACAATCGTCGGAACGCGGGAATATGTAATTCAGGTATTGCTTGCCGTAATCTTGGTATAATCTATCTGCCAGACGAATATGGCAATTTTACACTTCCGTAATCGGGGTATCTCCGAGCGTAAGATTGGTCGCTATATTCAGGAAATCCCGTGGTAATTTTGCATCGAGAAAATAACACCGATATGACAGACGCTGAATTTTTGAAATATGCCGCATCGGGCGCAACAATCATCGCAGGTTCAAAGACCCACGAGGACATGCACCGTATGAGCCAGAACGCCTTGCGACTTACATCGAAGCTGAACGGCCGCTACCATACTCCCGAGGAGGTGAGAGATATAATGTCCGATTTGACCGGAAAGAAGCTTGACAGCGGCTTCGGTATGTTCCCGCCGTTCTACACTGACTGTGGCAAGAATATCAGCATAGGTAAAAACACCTTTATAAATATGGGATGTTCATTTCAGGACTGGGGCGGCATAACCATAGGTGACGAATGTCTTATAGGACATAACTGTACCATCTGCACTGTAAACCATGATAAAAATCCATCATCAAGAGGGAATATGACCTGTAGCCCCGTCACGATAGGCAATCGAGTATGGATTGGGGCGAATGTGACAATACTTCCGGGTGTGACAATCGGCGACGGCGCGATAATAGGAGCCGGCGCCGTAGTCACAAAAGACATCAGCCCCGAAACAACGGCAGCAGGGATACCGGCTAAGGAAATCCACAGGATAAACCGATGAATAAAG
This sequence comes from uncultured Porphyromonadaceae bacterium, assembly GCA_900550395.1. GTDB lineage: Bacteria > Bacteroidota > Bacteroidia > Bacteroidales > Muribaculaceae > CAG-873. Next base: position 81,230 of record URSD01000003.1, read on the forward strand.
ACATGACTGTTTTTCAAAGAATGCATGAAATGAAACTCCGGATTTTATCAATGATAATGGCAATGGTGTCACTGACGGCCTGTGCATCCTGCACCACGGATAATGACGAGCCTATAAAGGAAGAACCCGGAACGGAGAATCCCGAACCGAATCCAGAACCCTCCACCGGAAGCGAAAGTAAGGTATTGATTGCATATTTCTCCTGCACAAACACTACAAAAGAGGTAGCTGAATCAGTTGCTGACATTACCGGTGGAGATTTGTTCAGGATTGAGCCTGAGACTCCTTATACATCCGCAGACCTCGACTATAACAGCGATTGCCGTGCCAACCGTGAGCAGAATAATCCTGCCGCACGTCCGGCCACAAAAAACAAGATCGAGAATCTGAGGGATTACGAAATTGTTTTTATAGGCTATCCTATCTGGTGGGGTGAGGCTCCACGCATCATCAGCACATTCCTTGAAAGCGGTGATTTCAAAGGGAAAACCATCATACCTTTCTGCACCTCACATTCAAGCGGAATAGGAAGCAGTGACCGCAACCTGCATTCTCTTGCCCCCGAAGCCGAATGGAAGGCAGGGCGCAGATTCGGCGGCAATGCCACAAAAAGCGATATTGAGAACTGGATTGCCGGACTTGGCATAACATTTAATAAAGACAACAGTATGGATTACGCGAATTTTCCACTTTCAGAAGGTAAAAACGGACAATCTCCGACAATACGCCTCAGCAGCGGTTACGATATGCCGATTGTAGGTCTTGGCACTTACAGTCTGACAGGAGATGTATGTGTCAATTCTGTAAAATCAGCCATCGCCCTCGGTTTCAGAAAAATCGACACGGCTCACATGTACGGGAACGAAGTTGAGGTCGGCAAAGGAGTAAGGGAATCAGGTGTGCCACGCGAAGAAATCTTTGTAGCCACCAAGATTTACCCCAACCAGTACTCCAACCCTGAAGCCGCGATAGAGGAATGTCTGCGTAAACTCGACATCGGATATGTGGATCTGATGCTCCTCCATCATCCCGGTACGAATGACGTGAAGGCATACAAGGCTATGGAAAAGTATGTTGCGCAAGGCAAAATACATTCTATTGGCGTGTCGTGCTACTATATCGACGAGATAGATGAATTTATAAAACAGGTCAATATAAAACCTGTGCTGGTACAGAACGAGGTGCATCCATATTATCAGGATACCAAAGTGGTACCCCATATTCAGAATCTCGGAATCGCTGTCGAGGCATGGTATCCGCTTGGCGGAAGGGGCCACCAGAAGGAACTGCTCAACGACCCGGTTTTGAAAGAAATCGCCGACGCCCACAACAAATCCGTCGCGCAGGTTATCCTGCGATGGGACTTGCAGCGCGGTGTAGTGGTAATACCCGGCACAAGCAACCCCGCGCACATGAAAGAAAACATCTCGATATTCGACTTTGAACTGAGTGATGAGGAAATGAGCCGCATAGCAGCTCTGAACCGAAACGAAAAACATGACTGGTACTGATATTCAATCAAAAAACAAGAATTCCAATGAATACAACACTTCAATACAACCAATACATCCCTACCCACATACTTTTCGGCATATAAGTAAGTTGTAATGAACCGACGCGATGCAATAAAAAGAATCGGTCTTATTGCTGCGGGAACAGCACTTTCGATTTCCGGAATTGCAGACGCAACAAACATCACAGACCCGAACACAAAACGACGTATGAAAATACTTGCAATAAACGGGAGCGCGCGTAAGGAAAGCAATACAGGAGATATGATAGACCTTGTTCTTGCGGAACTTGCGGAGTCGGGACATGAGATTGAAAAAATCAATCTCGCCGGAGAAACCATAAATCCCTGCAAAGCCTGTTTCACTTGCGCCGGCAAGAGAAACTGCGTGTGGCACAATGACATATTTTGCGATCTGTATGACAAAATGGTTGCGGCCGATGTGCTTATCATAGGGTCTCCGACTTATTCTGCGGATGTATCGACAACGCTGAAAGCCGTTTTTGAAAGGGCAAGTGTTGTGAGTGACACCAATCCGGGAATGTTCTCCCATAAAATTGGTGCCGGTCTGGTCGTCGGTCGTCGTGCAGGGACCATGAACGCGCTCGATTCAATTAACCATTTCTTCCTTAATAAAGAAATGTTTGTTGCCGGCTCTACCTATTGGAACATCGCCTATGGGAAACTGCCGGGAGAAGCATTAAAAGACAGTGAAGGTATCGAAACAATGAAGAATCTCGGGAAAAACATCTCCTGGCTTTTGGAAAGAATGGCCTAATGGCGTCCCGTGAAATCAAAGTATAAAATTACTAATGGGAAAATCCGCTTTCGGGGAAAATTAACCTTTTTTTCGGGGCAGACCCCAATCCGAAAAAATGGGCATTAATCCCTGAATTCAGGTTTTCAGAAGATGGAAGACATAACTAATTTTGCACCATGAAAACAAGAATAATTACTGCTGCAATAGCTATATTGTCTATGTTCGACAGCACTACAGCAAAGGAAATAAAAGACAACGATATGGAAAATCTCGAACTGACACAGGTGTGGGATAAAAAATTCCCACAGAGCGACAAGGTGACCCACCGTAAGGTCACTTTCAAAAACCGTTTCGGCACTGAACTGGCCGCAGACCTGTATGAACCGAAAGACAATCACGGAAAAGCCCCGGCACTTGCCGTAGCCGGCCCATTCGGAGCTGTAAAGGAGCAGGTATCGGGCAGATATGCGCAGGCTATGGCAGAACGCGGTTTTATCACATTGGCCTTCGACCCTTCTTTCACAGGAGAAAGCGGTGGCACACCCCGCAACACCGCTTCCCCTGACATAAACACGGAGGATTTCTCGGCAGCAGTGGATTATCTGACATCATTACCGGAAGCGGATGCCGACCGCATCGGAATAATCGGTATCTGCGGCTGGGGAGGCATGGCTCTAAATGCCGCCGCGATTGACATCCGTGTGAAGGCAACCGTTACCGTGACGATGTATAACATGAGCGAGCAGATGCACAACGGCTACTGGTTCGCCCCTGTGTCGGCCGCTGAACTTCATAAGACAAAGGCTGCGCTCAACGCACAGCGCACAGCCGATGCACGCAACGGGAAACCGGAATATGCCGGCGGTTTCCCGAAAGAACGTCCAACCGAGGCTCCGCAGTTCATGCTTGACTACTGGGATTTCTATATGTCGCCCGACAGGGGCTATATCGACCGCGCACCTGCCTGTTCGACCGGATGGACAAAAACAACGCCTCTCGCATTCATCAACACACCCCTCGACACTTTCCTCGGCGAGATAGAGACACCTGTTTTGCTCGTGCATGGAGAAAAAGCACACTCACGTTATTTCAGCGAGGAGGCATTTGTCAGACTCAAAGGCGAGAACAAGAGGCTGATGCTCATACCCGGAGCCAACCACACGGACCTATACGATAATCTAAGTGTCATCCCATACAATGAGATTGAGCAATTTTTCAAGACCAATCTGAAATAAGAGGGTGTTAAAAAATCTGACATGAAGAAATATATATTGGCAATGGCTATAATGCTGACAACTGTGGCGGCACAGGCAAAAACGCTGATAGTCTATTATAGTTACACAAATAATGTGGAACGCATAGTGACAGAACTGCGCAATCAGATTGAGGCTGATGTCGTGGAGATAGAACCGGCAGAGAAAGGACTGGACTATGCCGCCAACAACTATGCTATCGGGAGTGCCCAGATAGCGGCAATCCGCAATAACCCAAATGATGCCGCCTCATATCCGGCAATCGATCCTGTGAGTGTTGACCTTTCTCAGTATTCAACCATCATCATCGGTGCTCCGCTTTGGTGGAGCAACATGGCAGCTCCGTTGCAGACATTTCTGTTTCAGCACGGGGCGGAAATGGCCGGCAAGAATATCGGTCTGATTGTATCGAGCGCAAGTAGTGGAATCAGCGGTGTAGAAAGCGATGCCAAGCGTCTGATTCCGGACGGGAAATTTCTTACTCCGAGCTTATGGATACGGTCTTCGCAGACATCTAACGCGGCAACGTTGATTTCCGAATGGCTGAAAGCAATCGAATACGAGAATCTTGCCGGGATAGAGTCTGTTGCTTCTGATTATGCCACTGATAAAGATATGGCTATATACAATCTTTCAGGACAGAGGATTTCAGGGCCTGAAAATCTGCCTAAAGGCGTATATATTGTCAGATATAAAGACGGCAATATGATTCAGACGAAAAAAACAATGTTATAAACATTGGCAACATGAAAGTCAAAATTATCGCCTACGCAGCCATATTTGCGATATCCATGCAGTTTCACATGGCTGCGCAAGATAAGATCGACAATCAACAGTTTATTTTCCCCGCGGAGAACGAAGAATATGACGTCATTTATGAAAAAAACAATAACCCGACAATGTGCGCTAAATTGCCAATGTCGGCCGACGGTATAATCCGCCTGTCGAAAGTGGAAGTCGATCCTGCATATCTTGACGAGTATATAAAGTTTGCAACCGAAGTGGGCGAAATCTCCTTGCGCACAGAACCCGGAGTGCTTACCATGTATGCGGTGCAGGAAAAGGATAACCCCTGTAACATCACAATTCTCGAAACGTATGCTTCTCAGGAAGCATATCGCTTACATATAGCCTCTGCCCACTTCCAGAAATACAAGCAGGGAACGCTTCACATGGTTAAAAATCTTCAACTTCTTGACCAGAATGAACTTAACCCATCAAATAAAGTTGTAAATTATATCAAATAATGTCACAAACCATGAGAAAGATTTTGATAATAATAGGTCATCCCTACTGGAAAGATTCGGTAGCCAACAGAGCTATCATTGATGAATTCACGCGCATCAATCCCGATGCGGAGATAAGCAACATAACGGAACTCTATCCAGACGGCAATATAGATATGGCGGCAGAACAGAAGAAACTGGTTGATGCCGACACGATCGTGCTCCAGTTCCCGATCATGTGGTATAGCTGTCCCTCGGTCATGCACAAGTGGATGGAGGAAGTGCTGACATACGGCTTCGCATATGGACGCGGAGGCGACAAGCTGAAAGGCAAACGGCTCATCGCTTCATTTACAGCAGGAGGCTCAGCGGATATGTACAGCCGTTACGGTGCGCAGAAAATGACAATCGACGACCTGATGCCACCTTTCGCCGGAATACCTAACCACTGCCAGATGGAATGGGGCGGGTATGTCTTTTCCGGCGGCATGGTGATTGCCGGAAACACTGACAAGGAGCAGCTCGCCACATTCCGAGGACGCGCCAAAGCCCATGCCGAACGGCTCGACAGGCTTATCGGCAAGGACTTTCATGAATAAAATACATTATTACTGTCCGATAAAACCGGTACAACCCGCGGTCGTCGCGGGTTGAATCCGGTTAGCGGCGAGGTAAGGAGCGCCATACTCGCGGTAGAAGCATCACATTATTTCAACCTGCCGTATGGCGGGTTGCACGACGTCCGGGTTTATTATCAGATTTTCAGAATGTTTCGCGGCCGCCAGTGGTCGTGCATTTGAGTGTTGCAAAACCTCGAATTGTAGGGACGCACGGCTAGTGCAATGCGGTTCAAATAAAAAAGAGCAACGGAAAAAGTTGTCCGTAAAATAACGAACATATGGCCGGAGGCCTTGGATATTGTTAGCCCCGGGCGCGTGCCGCCCGGGGTAATGGACCAACTACGGGTTCAGCCCCGGAGGTGGCTGCACCGGTTCCCGGCCATGACTGCAAAGACACAGATTTATAAGAGGGAAATTCAGCCACCTCCGGGGCTGAATCTGTGGGGCGACTCCTTGCCACGGGCACAAGTGCCCGCGGTTAACAAAATCCATGGCCTCCGGCCATACAACTATAATATA
>URSD01000004.1 GCA_900550395.1 uncultured Porphyromonadaceae bacterium
GGCGCCGCCGGTAGGCAGCGTATGGCTGGGACCCGCCAGAAAATCCCCGCAGGCTACAGTAGAAAGGGAGCCTGCGTAGATGGCGCCCGCCGTCCTGCTGCCATTAAGCACGGCCTCTTCATCCCGAGTGACAAGCACCAAATGCTCCGGCGCAAAGGCATTAACCAGTTCCACCCCTTCCTGAATGGAAGAAACCAGAAAACCGTAGGCATGCTTGTCCAGCACCTCCCGGATGATGGATCCGCGGCTCAGCAGGGCGGCCTGGCGTTCCACTTCCGCCTCCACCTGCTCCAATAACGCCTCTGATGTAGTGACAAAAACAACTACGCTGTCCGGGCCATGCTCGCCCTGCGCCAGCAGGTCGGCAGCCAGAAACTCTGCATCCGCAGTATCATCCGCCAGCACCATTACTTCACTGGGTCCGGGCAGCAAATCAATGGCAACAGCTCCCACCAACTGGCGTTTGGCCTCCACCACAAAACGGTTGCCGGGACCAAAAATCTTTTCCACCGGTTTCACGCTCTCCGTCCCCAGTGCAAGGGCGGCTATCGCCTGAGCGCCCCCTATCTTGACCATTTCCGTCGCGCCGGAGGCATTCAGCGCATACACACGTGCGTGATTCACCCGGCCGTCCGGTCCGCAGGGCGTAGCGGCCACAATCTCCCGCACGCCGGCGGCCTGAGCAAAACCGCCCGTCATGATGGAAGTGGATACCAGGGGCGCTTTCCCTCCGGGAATATAAATGCCCACACGGTCGTACGGAAGGAACCGCTCCTCCACCTCCACGCCCTGCGCATTTACGCCGGACCAGTCCTGCCTGCGGCGGCGGTTGCGGCGCAGCATGTCGACCTGAATGAGAAATACTTCCTCAAACTTGAGACGCAGCCTGGCGCGCTGGAGGGTGGGATTGTCGGGCGGATTGTGTATGGCGCGGATGGCGTCGTTGAGCGACATCAGGCCGAGGCGCGCGATGACGGACGCCGGGAGTGTCTCGCTCAGCGGCGGGCGCGAGTCGAGCAGATTCTGAATCCAGGTCTGAAACTGGCGTGAGCCTATGTTGCGGTTGCGGAGGGTTTCTGTAAGGGGATAAACTCCACGCGTGCGTGCCTCGGCCTGCGCGGTGCCGGGCGTCTCCACTTCGGGGTGGGAGAACTGCCAGCGGCCGTTGAACTGCGTGGGCTTGCCGAAGAGCACGTACTCGGTCTCCGTGAGCAGCTTTTTCTTGATGTAGCTGATGCCCTTGAACCACACGACGTCGACGGCGCGGGTGCCGTCGGTGAACAGCCCTATCAGGCGCGTGCGCGCGCCTTCGCCTACGGTGTTGAAGCTGACGAAGCGGCCCCTGACCTGCACGGCCGGCATGTCGCCGTCGAAGTCGCGTATCGCATAGAACTTCGACCGGTCGATGTAGTGCGTGGGGTAGTGGCGCAGGAGGTCGCACGCAGTGCGTATGCCGAGCTGCTTTTCGAGCAGCTCGGCGCGTGCGGGTCCTATGCCCTTGACGTACTTTATGTCGAGCGACCTCAGCGAGTTCATTCCTGATGGAGCAGTATTTCGGCTATGGCGAGGTCGATGGGGTTGGTTATCTTGATGTTGGAAGGCTCGCCTGAGGTGAGGACAATGTTGGCGTGTCCGCAGTGCTGCATGATGGAGGCGTCGTCGGAGAAGCTTCCGCCGCAGCGGCGGTAGGCGTCGATGATCTCGGGACCGCTGAACGCCTGCGGCGTCTGTACCGAACGGAAGTCGTTACGGTCGACGGCCTGCGACGAGCCGTCGGGCATGAGCCGGCGCAGAGAGTCGGTCACGGGCGTAGCCGGTATGGCACCGTCCACTCCGGGAACGATGGCCTGCACGGTGGCTCTGATGCACCGGTCGCTTGCGAGGGGCCGCGCGCCGTCGTGCACGAGTATGATGTCGGGCGCGTGGTCGAGGGCGAGGACGGCATGGCGCACGGAGTCGGAGCGCGTGTCGCCTCCGAGGATTACGGGAGGCGACACGAAGCCGTGTTCACGGCACAGCTGCTCCCACAGGTCGGTCATCGCCGGGCTGAGCACGACGCTGAGCGATGCGTCGGGCAGCGCGTGGCGCATGCGCCCGATGGTGTGCATCAGCACCGGGCGGCCGTCCAGGAGGCAGAACTGTTTCGGCACCGTCCCCCCGAAGCGGGAGCCCGAGCCTGCGGCCACTATTATTATATGTACCGACTGGCTCATTCGGCGAATATCGGCATGGGAGCCATGATGGCGTTCACCTGCTCGCGCACCGAGGCGATGGCTGCGGGATTGTCGGCGTTGCGCAGCACCTCGTCGATGAGGTCGGCCACGACGGTCATCATTATTACGTCGGCGCCGCGTGTGGTGATGGCAGGAGTGCCGAGGCGTATGCCCGATGTCTGGAACGGTGACCGGGAGTCGTAGGGCACCATATTCTTGTTGGCCGTGATGTCGGCATCCACCAGAGCGCGTTCCGCTTTCTTGCCGGTGAGTTCGGGGAAGTTCTGCCGCAGGTCAATGAGCACGGTGTGGTTGTCCGTGCCGCCGCTTACTACCTTGTAACCCTTGTCAATGAGTGACTTGGCCAGCGCGCGTGCGTTCTGAAGCACGTGCTTCTGGTAGGTCTTGAACGACGGTGCGAGCGCCTCGCCGAAGGCCACGGCCTTGGCCGCGATGATGTGCTCGAGGGGGCCGCCCTGTACCCCGGGGAATACGGCGGAGTCGAGCAGGGCCGACATTTTCCTGATTTCGCCTTTGGGCGACTTCTTGCCCCAGGGATTGTCGAAATCCTGCCCCATCAGTATGATGCCGCCGCGCGGGCCGCGCAGTGTCTTGTGGGTGGTGGAGGTGACGATGTGGGCGTGGCGCAGAGGATTGTCGAGAAGTCCGGCGGCAATGAGTCCGGCGGGGTGGGCCATGTCTATCATCAGCAGAGCTCCGACGCTGTCGGCGATGCATCGCATGCGCGCGTAGTCCCACTCGCGGCTATAGGCGCTCGCGCCGCCCACGATCAGCTTGGGACGCACGCGCAGCGCGGTCTCCTCCATCTTGTCGTAGTCCACGAGCCCGGTGTCGGGGTCAACGGTGTAGTCTACGGCATTGAATACCAGCCCGGAGAAGTTGACGGGACTGCCATGCGAGAGGTGGCCGCCCTGCGAGAGGTTGAGACCCATGAAGGTGTCGCCGGGCTGGAGGCAGGCCATGAAAACGGCCATGTTGGCCTGCGCGCCGCTGTGGGGCTGCACGTTGGCCCATTCGGCCCCGAACAGCTTCTTCACGCGGTCGATGGCTAACTGTTCGGCCTCGTCCACGACTTGGCATCCGCCGTAGTATCTGTGGCCGGGATAGCCTTCGGCATACTTGTTGGTGAGGCATGAGCCCATGGCAGCCAGCACCTGCGGGCTTACGAAGTTTTCGGAGGCTATCAGTTCCATGCCCATGTGCTGCCTGGCGTCCTCACGGGCTATTATGTCGAAAATCTGTTTGTCTTTGTACATGTCGGGGAGATGGTTTATTTCTTGTTTTTTGTTTTCTGAACGGAGAAACCGAATTTGCCGAGCTTTTCGCCGAGCGCGTAATATCCGCCGTGGCAGTAGGCCATGATGCCGGAGGCCGCGAGGTCGAAGGCACCGGTTGCCGGGTCGAGATATGCGTCGTCGATGATGACGTTGACAACGTCGGCCAGAAACATGTCGTGGCTGCCGAGGTGCGTTATCTCCTTTACTCGGCATTCGATGCTGACCGGCGATTCAGCCACTATGGGGCAGGCGTTGGCGCTGCCGGGCGCCGGGGTCAGGCCTGTCAGCTCCCACTTGTCGCAGTCGCGTCCGCTGCGCACCCCGGTCAGGTCGGTGGGCCGTGCCATGGCCGCCGTCGTGAGGTTGACGGTCATCTCCATAGTCCGGCGTATCATGTCGTAGCTGTAGCGTTCGGGCCTTATGCTTACGTACAGCATGGGCGGATTGGTGCATACGGTGCCCGTCCAGGCCGCCGTGAGCATGTTGGACTCTTCCGCCGTGCCGCATGTCACGATGGCCGCCGGCAGCGGATACAGCATTGTCCCGGGTTTCCAGTTTACTTTCATAACTGCAAAACTAATAAAAAAATGTGAAAGCGGCGAATTTTTAATCATAGTTTGTTACCTTTGCGCCCGTATGAAAGCGATATATTTATTTGTGGCGATGTTTGTGGCTTTTGCCGCCTGTGCCGCCGAACCCGTTGATACACTTGAGGCTCAGCCGTATTATCTGCTTGTGGGGCAGGCAGAGGAGGCGTTGAAGGATAACCGCACCGACGATGCCGTGGCGCGGCTCATGGAGGCTATGGCTGTCGACCCGGATAATCCCGGCAATACGCTGTTGTTGCAGAATATGGGAGTGATATACTGGCGTGAGGGACGTGATTCGCTTGCTCTGTCCACCTTTGACGAGGCTTTGCGCCGCGCTCCGGCCATGGTGACCGTACGGCTCAACCGCGGACGGCTGCATCTCGACATGGGTCACACCGTGGAGGCCTACGAGGACTTCGACCAGGTGCTCGCACAGGACTCGCTGAACGCGCAGGCGCTGTACTATCGCGGTACGATGAATCTCTACGGCGGCCGCCTGGAGGCAGCCGAGGCCGACCTCCTGCGGCTTAAGGCGCTGAAGCCTAAGGCGCTCGACACGGCTGTGGCACTGAGCGCGCTGTACAGCCTGAGTGGGCGCGACCGCGAGGCCGTGCCGTACTTCGAGATGCTGACCCGCGAGGACCCTGCCCCCGAGTATTTCTCCGGTCTGGCCGGCTGCCTGCTGGCGCTGGACGAGTTCAGCCGTGCTTCTGAGGCCATCGATGCCGGCCTGAAGCGCTACAGCGACGACCCCGAGCTATACTATTATCGTGCCTGGCTCAACTGCAAGCGCTACCGCTTCGACGACGCCCACCGCGACGCCGAAAAAGCAATATCTCTCGGCGCCAACCCCGCCCGCGTAAATGCCCTCTTTGAACGGCACTAAGACGCGGTTTAGTCTTGTCTTACGACTGATAGCCGTTGTTGGCTTTGCCATCATTGCCATTTTTTTTGTGCGATTATCTATAATCGAATAGCAGTATCTCGAAAATAAAATGTAACTTTGCAATCATTGAGCGCCCCATCTGAAAACGACCTGATAAATACTACAAAACAAACGGCGATAGCCGAAAAAACTTCGGAACTTCCAAATAGATGCTCGGGCTCAAGTCGTTTTTTTAGATACTATTAGGAGTTTCCTCTTATTTATCATGAATGAAACCTTAAAAATAGGACTTGTTGATGCAGACCTTTTGGATGGCGGTACACGTCATCCGAATTTGGCTTTGCTTAAATTGGCTGGGTTTCTTTTCGATAACAATATACATTTTGAACTTATTGAGTCCGAAGACATTGACATTTCTACTTATGACCGAATATATGTGTCTAAAGTATTTTCCTTTTCAAAAACGCCTATTTTTGTAGAACGAGTAAAAGGAACATCGGATGAATATAAGGTGATTTTAGGAGGAACTGGTTTTTACGCTACCGTTTCTGACGACGTTATGTTTGCAGCCTTGAGGACCTCTGATATGGAACAATTCGAGAATGACGAATTTCTATGTTCTTTACCGAATAAACGCGGAGCTAAATATATGGGAATTGATATGGCAAGGCAAATGCCATATTATGATTTATATATACCATATATTGAAAAACAAATTAGTGCAGGAAAAAAGCGATCTTATTATAAAGATTACTTATACTATTCGATAGGATTCCTAACACGTGGCTGTTTCCGTAAATGTCCCTTTTGTGTAAATCGATTGGAGAAACGTGTCCATAAACACTCCGAACTAAAATGGTTTTTAGATAGTAGTGTTGATGACAATGGGCATCTTAAACGTCCGTATATATATATCTATGGGATGACAACTTTTTAGCTTCATCTCCGAGCGTTTGGCGTCCTCTACTTCGAGAGTTAATGGAAACCAAACGTCCATTCCAATTTAGGCAAGGACTTGATGAACGGATAATTGCAGAAAGTCCTTATGGTGAAGAAATAGCCGAAACTCTTTCTAAGTGTAAATATCACGGTGACTATATTTTTGCGTTCGACAATTGGTCGGACTGTGCGAAAATAGAAAAGGCTCTAAAAATCTGGAAACGTTACAATAAGAAAGAAACCAAATTTTATTTATTTTGCGGATTCAAATTATCTCCTGATAACGATGCATTATTACTGAAAGATATACAAGAAATTTTCTACCGTATTGAAGTACTAATGAAGTATGGTTGTCTCGGATACATTATGCGCCATGAAGACTATCATAATCATGAATTGGCAAACATATATGTTCAGATTGCTCGATGGTGTAACCAGCCCGCCTTTTATAAAAAAATGTCTTTCTGGGAGTTTTGTTATCGCAACCAAACATTTTGGGAAGAACATACTCTTGGGCTGAAAAACACTCCGCTAAAGACTTACGAAGAATTCCTTGCGGATTTTAACAATGGTTATTACTCCGATAAAAAGATTTGTTTACCACTTAAAACAGTGATTTCTTTCTTGGACAAATTCTCCTCTCATAAAGAAGAACTTCTTCGCCTATTTAATTACAAATTAAGAGATTTAGTCGACTCAAGTCTCTGGCTTAAAACAGAATAACTATGCCACGTCACGAAAATTTAAATGTTAGCTTCATAAATCTTGACAGAGATAATCCTCGTATCAAGAATTATCTGGATAACTATACATCCGAGGAGATTACCTCTGCCCATATCGCTCTTGCATTGTCGAACAGTTCCAATACGCAAGATGCTACTACTTCATACACTTCCCTCCGAGATTCTATAAAGAAATGTGGAGGCATTATCCATCCGATAATTGTATCACTTGAAGATGATGGCACCTATGTAGCTATAGAGGGAAATACTCGCCTGCAAATATACAAGGAGTTCCAAAAAACTGACAAATCCGGTACATGGGATTATATTCCGGCTATTGTCTATGATCATCTTGAAAACGAAAAGAAGCATGAAATTAGATTACAATCCCATCTCGTTGGTCCTCGCGCATGGGACCCATACTCTAAGGCTAAATATCTTTGGCAGCTGAGTGAAGTGGAGCATATGCCTCTAAATACGATCATTTCATTATGTGGTGGAGGCAAAACTGAGATACAACGTAGTATAGCGGCCTATCAATATATGGAGACCTTTTACCGCCCGTATGTGAAATCTAAGCGTAATCGTAGATTTGATATTCGAGAATTTTCTAAATTTCACGAATTTCAGAACAATGCAGTTCAACACAGCATCCGAAAAGCGGGTTTTGATTTATCTGTTTTTGCTGAATGGGTTGCTGAGGGAAATATAGACACAGCACAGCGTGTACGTATTCTCCCAAAAGTATTAGCTAATGATGAAGCAAAGGCTAAGTTCCTTCGCACCAATCTTGGTGAGGCCGAGAAAATTATTTTTGCTGCAGAATTAGATTCTGCGGATTTAAGTAAATATCCCTATTACGTATTAGTTTCTCAACTATACAAGAAATTAATATCGAGTGACCCTTCCATTTCTGAAATCCGTCGTTTGGCCACTGAGGATTCTGCTGAGACCCAAGAACGGATATACCATCTACAGTCACTTGAAGGGCAGCTCAGTATCATTCTTGAAAACATCGGAAATATTCAAAATGGCTGAAAGTAGGCTTCATAAACAACTCGTTCAATGTATAGTTTCGTATATTGAAACTATACCGGATTGTTGTGCCGATTTCATCGAAGCAGACTTAGAAAACTATAATACACGAACTACACGAGTTGTCGGTGGTTTTTATCCTGATGTTTTCTATAAAGATAGCTGTTCCATTTATATTGGAGAAGCAAAGACAGAACAAGACCTTATAAATCCACATACGACAAATCAACTTCTGTCGTACGTAGATGAAGTAAATTTGTTTAATGGTGAACGTCATATAATCTTATGTGTACCATTCGTTGCTGCTTGTACTTTATACAATTATGTTAATCGTATGATTGAACAGCATAATATTACTAATGTGTGTTTTCATTTAATTACAGACTCCTTAAAATCAGAGAAACTATGTCTGTAATATATGATGAAATATTCGACTTTTCAACTAAGTTTGATGCTTTCAAGTATCAAGCCGAGGCTGTCGATGCCATGAAGGATTTAGAATATGGAGCTATCTTTCATGAACAAGGTCTTGGCAAGACTAAAATTGCCATTGACATATTGCTTTACTGGCTCGAAAAAGGCATTGATACCGTTATTATAGTAACCAAGAAAACACTCGTTTTAAATTGGATGTCAGAATTTCAGACACATACATCTTTAATTCCTGACTTCTTGTCATATAAAAAAGGCGATAACTTTTTCGTTTTCAATAGTCCAACCAGAGTTATTGTCACAAATTTTGAGACTATTAGTAGTGAAAAAGAACGGCTTAAACTATTTTTGCAAACTCGGAATGTCGGTATTATCATTGATGAATCAACCAAAATAAAGAATCCAGAGTCCAAATTAACTAAGGATTTTTTCGAGTTGTCATCTTATTTTAAGCGCAGAATAATAATGACAGGTACCCCCGTAGCCAATCGACCTTATGATATCTGGGCTCAAATTTATTTTTTAGATTTTGGCAAAAGCCTCGGAGAGGATTTTAATTCTTTCAAAAAAGTGTGTGATCTCTCCAATGATTTAGGATATAGTGATAAAAAGGTAACTGCTTTTGAAAAATCAGTAGCTTCTATTTTTGACAAAATTAGGCTATTTTCAGTTCGAGAAACTAAAAATAGTGGAATCATTTCCTTACCTAATAAGCATATACACAAGATACTTGTTCCTTTTGAAAGTGAGCAAAAGCGCATGTACGATGCCGTCAGAAAAGAAATGGAACTTTCAGTGGTTAAAGGAGACAATACCATACTTGATGAATCTCCAGAGGCTATAAAAAGGCTTTTACGACTTGTCCAAATTTGTTCTAACCCAGCTCTCTTAGACGACTCGTACAAAGAAATATCTGCTAAAGAGAATAAACTTGAAGAGTTAATTCAAAAGATATTAGAATGTGGTGATAATGTTATAGTGTGGAGTATCTTTACTGATAACATTGACCGCTTCGCCCTCAGATATAAATCGATTGGCGCTGTAAAGATTACTGGTAAAATGAACATTGATGCTCGAAACCATTCTGTTAATTCATTCAAGTACGGTGATTCTCGTGTTCTTTTTGCGACTCCTCAGTCTGCAAAAGAGGGATTAACTTTAACTAATGCTAATCATGCAATCTTCTATGATCGAGGCTTTAACCTTGACGATTATCTTCAGGCGCAAGACCGGATCCATCGCCTCTCTCAGACAAAAGATTGCCACATATACAATCTCATAGTTGAAGATAGTATCGATAAATGGATTGATATTCTTCTCTATGCTAAACAACAAGCGGCATTCTTGGCTCAAGGAGATACTACTATTTCCGAATATCATAAAGTGGCTGACTATAGTTTCGCCCGTTTAATTAGAAACATTCTGAACATTGAACAATAATGGAACAGACGAAAAAATATCTTCGAATAGAGAACAACATAGTTGAGGCAATAGAAACCGACCTCAATGTTGTTGACTTATTCTATTATCCCGAAAATCCACGCATCAATAGTATTATTGAATCTGAATTTGGTGAAAATCCGACCCAAGAACAGATTGAACAAAAGATGCACTCTCTTGACCATGTAAAGGAACTTAAGAATAGTATTCGTGTTAACGGTGGGTTGATTGAACCAATCTTCGTAAAGAACAATGTAGTGTTAGAAGGTAACAGCAGATTAGCGGCCTATCGCTTGCTTGTTCGAGAGGATCCTATTCAATGGGCAACTATTCGTGCTGTACTTCTCCCTGACACTGTGACAGCCGACCAGATCTTTTCTTTGCTCGGCACTATGCACATCATCGGTAAGACACCTTGGTCACCTTTCGAACAGGCCGCTTACTTGCAGAAACGAATCACAACGTCACGAAAGAAGATTGACGCTATTGCGGATGAATTAGGTCTAACTCGTTCCGCTGCGCATAAGTACATTGCCACCTATGAACTTATGGTGCAGAATGACGACCTTGTACGCGAAAAATGGAGTTATTACCACGAATTAGTTAAGAATGGAGCTATTCAAAAAGCCGATGATAATTATCCTCAACTCGCGATAAAGGAGGCTATTCTGGAACGTATTAAGGATGACAAATTCTCCGATGCTCGCGAAATACGAAAGGTTGGGAAAATCGTTGGTTCTGAAAGCGAAGTCACTGATGAAGCAATCAATGGTTTTCTCAATGACACTATGACTTTGGATGAAGCTGTTGAACTCGTTGAAAGTGATAGTAAGATTGCAAATTTAACTGCAAAAATTCGCAATTTTAACATCTCAGTTGCCAATGATAGCAGAATTATCAGGGATAATTTGTCAGACATGGGGCTGTCAACAGAGCTAAAGAAATTATTCACTCAACTAAAAACATTGATGTTAATTGAGTAAACAAGATGATATAGAAACATTCTTTTACCGTTCCTTAGAAAATCAGGTAAACGAAAAAATGTTGGATGATTATTCATACAACATCCCTATGCCGTTGCTCCGCAGCTACATAAGAAACATTTTAAATATCCCTTACGAGGAATTTCTTTATTTTATAATTTCCTGGGATTATCCTCTTATAACAACAGAGGACATGACGCAAAGTAGCTCTTTTTCCGCCTCCGAAATTGAAATGTGTAATATTTTATATGATAACGATAATCCAGGTTATTCTTTTGAAGAAATAGGACATCTTTTTCCTCAATACTGTAGGGCTCAAACTGAGTATGCCCTCCGTAAGTATGGGGAAAATCAAATTAAAACGTCTAAACAACTTGGCCTCGTTTTTCAAAACTATAGTTCTTGGTATCTGAGTTGTTTCGGTTACGTTTATAAAGAACTTAATGAAATTGACCGCGCCGCCTTCATCGCTCGCTCTATTTTAAGAGATCCTTTTTATGGTACTATTATTCGTGACTTGTTAACTCAGGATGTCACTATAAATAGCTATCTAAAAGGGTTGAGTCCATCTACTATTCATAGACGTAGCCCTAATATTATGCGCATACTTAAATTTGCAGTTAATGCTGCGAAGAAAGAGGGTATAAATCTTTATCAGGTAATTAAAATTTTACCATCGAAATAGATGCATAATACAGAATATAGAGGTGAACAATTAGCATTTTGTTGAAATAACAAAGAAGATGCAGCGTTTTGTAAAACGACAGATTCTGCGCCGCGGATGCGGCGCAGAATCTGTCGTGTAGGCGAAGATGGATTATTCTTCGGCGTTCTTTTCGGCGTACTCTTTGAGGAGCTTGTCCTGAACGTCGCCGGGAACGAGTTCGTAGCTTGAGAACTTCATGGTGAAGCTGGAGCGTCCGCCGGTGATGGAGCTGAGGGCGGTGGAGTAGCTTGCCATCTCTTTGAGAGGCACTTTGGCGTCGATGATCTCGAAGCCGTTTTCGCTGTGCATGCCCATGATGATGGCGCGGCGTCCCTGGAGGTCGCTCATGACGTCGCCCATGACGTCGCCGGGAACCATTACCTCTACGTCGTAGACGGGTTCAAGCACCTTCGGGCCGGCGTTGCGGAATGCTTCGCTAAAGGCGTTGCGGCCGGCGAGACGGAAGGAGATTTCGTTGCTGTCGACGGGGTGCATCTTGCCGTCGTAGATGATGACGCGGACGTCGCGGGCGTAACTGCCGGTGAGGGGACCTTGCTCCATGCGGTCCATGAGACCCTTGACGATGGCTGGAATGAAGCGTGCGTCGATGGCGCCGCCGACGATACTGTTGCAGACCACGAGCTTGCCGCCCCATGCCAGGGGTATCTCCTGGGTGTCGCGGACGTTGATCTTGAATTCCTGGTTGCCGAACTTGTAGGTGTCGGGCACGGGCATGCCTTCGGTATAGGGCTCCACAATCAGATGCACTTCGCCGAACTGACCGGCGCCGCCGCTTTGCTTCTTGTGGCGGTAGTCGGCGCGTGCGGCCTTCGTGATGGTCTCGCGGTAGGGGATGCGGGGCTCTTCAAAGATGATGGGCATCTTGTCGTTGTTCTCCACGCGCCATTTGAGTGTGCGCAGGTGGAATTCGCCCTGACCGCTGAGGATGGTCTGGCGCAGTTCCTTCGACTGCTCGATGACCCATGTGGGATCTTCCTCGTGCATGCGGGTGAGGATGGAGTTGAGCTTCTCGGCGTCGCTCTCGGTGACGGGGCGCACGGCGCGCTGGTACTTGGGCGCGGGGTATTTGATGAAGTCGAACTCAATGTCGCATCCCTTCTCGTCGAGGGTGTTGCCGGTGCGGGCGTCCTTGAGCTTGACGGCGGCGCCTATGTCGCCGGCTTCGAGTGCGTCGACGGGCTGCTTGATCTGGCCGCATACGCAGAATATCTGGGCGAAGCGCTCTTTGCTGCCGCGGGTGATGTTGTCAAGGTCGGCGCCGGCACGGAGTGTGCCACTCATTACCTTGAAGTAGCTGACCTCACCGATGTGCGGCTCGACAGTGGTCTTGAACATGAAGATGCTGAGGGGACCGTCGGCCTTGGGCTCCACGGGGTCGCCTGCGGTGTCGACCGGTGCGGGCATCTCCTCCACGAATGGCACGACATTGCCGAGGAATTCCATCATGCGGCGTACGCCCATGTCCTTGGCTGCGCTGACGCAGAACACGGGATAGATGCTGCGGTCGATGAGGCCTTTGCGTATGCCCATGCGCATCTCGTCTTCGGTGAGGTGTTCTTCCTCGAAGAATTTCTCCATCAGTGTCTCGTCATTCTCGGCAGCTGCCTCAACGAGGGCTTTGTGGAGCTCCATGGCGCGGTCCATCTCTTCGGCGGGGATGTCTTCAATCGTGGGTACGCCGCCGTCAGGCCCCCAGGAGTATTTCTTCATGAGGAGGACGTCGATCATGGCGTTGAAGCCCGGACCGCACTGGAGGGGATACTGGATGGGCACGACTTTGGAGCCGAAGATTTCCTTCATCTGCTCCAGCACGTTGTCGTAGTCGGCTTTCTCGCCGTCGAGCTGGTTGATGGCGAAGATTACGGGTTTGTTGATGGATGCGGCGGTGCGGAAGATGTTCTGAGTGCCTACCTCGACTCCGTACTGTCCGTTGATGACGATGACGCCGGTGTCGGTGACGTTGAGCGCCGTGATGGCGTTTCCAACGAAGTCATCGGCTCCCGGACAGTCGATGACGTTGAGCTTCTTGCCGAGGAATTCGGCATAGAAGACGGTGGAGAACACGCTGTAGCCGTATTCCTTCTCGACGGGGAAGTAGTCGCATACGGTGTTTCCGGCATCGATTGTGCCGCGGCGTTTTATCACACCACACTCGTAGAGCATCGACTCGGCGAGTGTGGTTTTACCCGAGCCCTTGCTTCCGAGCAGGGCTATGTTTTTGATTTCGTTGGTTTTATAGATTTTCATAGTTTAGAATTTAGTTTCTTCTACAGAGGTTTTGAAAATTCGCTTGCAATTTATTAATTTTTTTATTAAAACGGCACTAAAAAAACTATGTTACGCAACATATTTTGCGTTATCGGTTCAAAATCACCGCTTTTTGCCCGTATTGTCGGTTATGTCGGCGAAAATGCGTAATTTTGGCACTCTATTTGTATTATAATTTGTGTTATATTATACAAACATCAAAGAATGGATTCAAACGACGATAATAAGAATATAATAATCAACGTTCAGGCCGTAGCGGGCGAGGAGTGGAACATGGATGCGAGTGTCGATATGGAGGCTCTGCCGGTGCTCCCGACGCGCGATTCCGTGATATTTCCCATGAGTACCGTGCCGCTGTCGCTCGGACGTGAGAACTCTCTGCTGACGGCGCGCGGAGCCGCCGACGGTAATGTGGCTGTGGCCGTGGTGTGCCAGAAATACCCGGAGGACGAGAACCCTGGAATCACGCGGCTGTACCGCTATGGCGTACTGGGCCAGGTGGTGCGTGTGATCGACCTGCCGGACGGCTCGCACACGGCGCTGGTACGCACTACCGGCCGCATTCGCCTTACGGGCCGCAACCGGTCGGCGTCGTGTCCCGTGCCGGGAGCATCGCTGCATGTGCGTGCCGAGCTGAGCGAGGAGACCGTCAGCGATAAGGAATACTTCGGCGCGGTGATGGCCGTGCTGATTACGGCGTCGCGCAAGTTTGCCGAAGCAACCCTTGAACCTGCCGAACCTTTCGTGCAGAACATCCATGAGCTGGAGAGCAATCCGCCCATGCTGTTGAGTTTCCTTTGCACTAACCTGCCGTTCACTACGCAGGAAAAGGCTTCGATGATAGCTTGCGGCGACCTGTGCCGCCGTGCAGAGCTGGCACTTAAGGCCGTAAACCGGCATCTGGAGAAAGTGCATCTGCTCAAGAATATAAGCGAACGGACGCGCTCGCAGCTCAACGACAGCCAGCGTCAGGGGTTCCTCCAGGCCCAGATGGAGAGCATACGTCAGGAACTGTATGGCGACACGGCCGACGACGGCGACGCACTCCTGGCCAAGGCCGAGCAGGCAGCTCTGCCGGAGCATGTGATGGAGGCCGTGCGCAAGGAGGTGGACAAGCTGCGCCGCTACAATCCGTCAAGCCCTGACTATGCCATACAGTACACCTACGTCGACACGGTGGTGTCGCTGCCGTGGAGTGTAAGCAAGCCTCTCCCCGGCGACGGGACTACGGCTTTCCGGGGAGCCGCCGACACGCTGGAGAGGGAGCATTACGGCCTGGAGAAAGTGAAGGAGCGCATCCTGGAGCAGCTAGCGATGATAATGCGCAATCCCGGCGGACGTCAGCCCATAATATGCCTGGTTGGCCCTCCGGGCGTGGGCAAGACGAGTCTGGGCAAGAGCGTGGCCGACGCACTGGGCAAGGATTACCAGCGTGTGTCGCTCGGCGGTCTGCATGACGAGGCCGAGATACGCGGCCATCGCCGAACCTACATCGGCGCTATGCCCGGACGCGTTATTGATGCCGTGAAGCGTGCCGGGAGCAACAATCCCGTGCTTCTGCTTGACGAGATTGACAAGATAGGTCACGACTTCAAGGGCGACCCTGCCTCGGCACTGCTGGAGGTGCTGGACCCCGAACAGAATTTCCATTTCCACGACAACTATGTGGACCTGGACTTCGACCTGTCCAACGTCCTGTTTATCGCCACGGCCAACACGCTCTCCACCGTGCCGGCGCCGCTGCTCGACCGCATGGAGATAATCGAGCTCAGCGGCTACCTCCCCGAGGAAAAGGAACAGATTGCCGAACGCCACCTGATGAAGCGCATCCTGGAACATGCCGGACTGGGCGATGGCGATGTGACGGTGAGTCCGGCAGCCATGCGCGCCATCATCGAGGACTATACCGCCGAAAGTGGTGTGCGTCAGCTTCAGAAACAGCTTGAGAAAGTGGTCCGCAAGGCCGTGCTCGCACAGATGAGTGGCAAGGACTTCCCGGCTGTTGTAGAGCCGGAGCATCTGCGCGAGATACTTGGTCTGCCCGTGCATCGTGCCGGCAAGTACGAGGGCAATGACTTCGCCGGCGTTGTCACCGGCCTGGCGTGGACGAGCGTGGGCGGCGAGATACTGCTTGCCGAGTCGTCGCTCTCGGCCGGCAAGGGCGAAAAGCTGTCGCTGACGGGCAATCTGGGCGATGTGATGAAGGAATCGGCCACGATTGCGCTCCAGTGGGTGCGTGCTCATGCGCAACAGCTCGGCATCGACGAGGAGATGTTCGAGAAGTACAGGCTTCACATACATTTCCCGGAGGGTGCCATTCCCAAGGACGGCCCGTCGGCGGGCATCACGATTGCCACGAGCATTGTGTCGTGCTTCCGGCGCACGCGTGTAGCCCCGCGGGTTGCTATGACCGGCGAAATCACGCTCCGCGGCCGCGTACTGCCCGTAGGCGGCATCAAGGAGAAAATACTTGCGGCAAAGCGTGCCGGCATCACGGATATAATCCTCTCGGCCGAGAATCGCCGCGACATAGAGGATATTGCCGAAAAATACCGCGCCGGGCTGACTTTCCATTACGTTGACACTGTGATGGAGGTGATACGCCTTGCCGTTACCGATGAACCTGCAAGACTGGACTGACGCATGGACTACATAACCTCGGAGAATATATTGCTGATAGGGTCGATGCTGCTTATCGCCGGCGTGTTGATAGGCAAATCGAGCTATCGCTTCGGACTGCCGCTGCTGCTGATTTTCCTGCTGGTTGGAATGCTGTTCGGTACCGACGGCCTGGGCATACAGTTCAGCGACATGCACACCGCGCAGTTCATCGGCATGGTGGCGCTGTGCATAATATTGTTCTCCGGCGGTCTCGGTACGCGCATCTCGGCTATACGTCCCGTCCTGCTCCCTGGCCTTGTGTTATCGACGGTCGGCGTGCTGCTTACGGCGTTGCTGACGGGAACCTTTATCTGGTGGCTGTCTGGCATGGCGTGGACCAACATCCATTTCGCATTTCTGCCGTCGTTGCTGCTCGCCGCCACCATGTCGTCGACGGATTCGGCTTCCGTATTCGGCATCATAGGCGGCCAGAAGGCGCAACTGCGCCACAACCTGCGTCCGATGCTCGAACTTGAAAGCGGATCGAACGACCCGATGGCGTATATGCTTACCATAATACTAATAGAGGCCATAACGATGGGTGGCAGCATATCGGGCTGGTCCGTAGCGCTGGAGCTGCTGCTTCAGTTCGGCATCGGTGCTGTCGGCGGTTTGGCTATGGGTAAAGGTGCCCTATGGCTGATGTCGTTATACGGACGTCTTGGACGCAAAGGTCCCATGAAAGAGGATGCCTCGCAGGCTACCTCCATGATGTCGATTCTGCTTATGGGCTGCGTGTTCCTGTCGTTCGCTCTGACGACGGCTCTGGCAGGCAATGGTTATCTGGCGGTTTATGTGTGCGGTATCGTTGTCGGAAATGCTGCGATGCCGGGTCTTAGGGCTATCGCCAAATTTGTTGACGGGCTTACATGGCTTGCTCAGATAGTAGTGTTCCTGATGCTCGGACTCCTGGTAAATCCGCATGAGATGTTCGGTGTGGCAGCTGTGTCGGTGCTTGTCGGGGTGTTCATGATACTTGTGGGCCGTCCGCTGAGCGTGTTCGCATCTCTCGCTCTGTTCAGGAAGATTGGTTTTCGATCAAAGCTGTTTGTGTCGTGGGTCGGACTCCGTGGTGCTGTTCCGATTATTTTTGCGACATATCCGGTTGTTGCCGGAGTTGAGGGAGCCGGCCAGATATTCAACATCGTTTTCTTCGTGACCCTGCTTTCGTTACTGATACAGGGTACGAGTGTCATGACATCAGCCCGTAAGCTGGGTCTTGTGGACGACACGGAGGATGACGAGGACTTCGGTGTCGAGCTTTCTGACGAGCTTCCGACAACTCTCCAGACGCTTACACTCACGGAGGAGCATTTGGCCGGAGGCTGTACGTTGCGCGACATGAGCTTGCCGGAAGGCAGTCTGGTGATGATGATACGCCGCGGCCGCCGCTATATAGTGCCTAACGGCACCCGCCGCCTACATCCCGGCGACAAACTTCTGATTATCAAAGAGAACGAAAGCCATTGCGACTAATCGGCAATTCCGGATGTCTTTACGTGGCAACTCTCGTTTGTAGCGCAGAATTATTGCAACTCCGAGAATCTGTATATATCCTGCACGATAAAGGGCGTGGCCGAGATATAGGCGAATAAGTCGGTCATAGCCAACGCGTACAAAATGCAGTATGCTGTGAACCCCTTTATTTTCAGAACTTGCCTGTAACCTATTACCGATGTTATAAGCTTGCCTGCGAACCTTTTCTCAGGAGCAAGGCTTCCCCGCAGGGGGACACACAATCCGAGCAATATGGAGCCGAGAGCCATACGGTTCGCAAGGAATTACTGCTTCAATGGATATGGGCGACAGTCTGCCGCTGTTGCAGCACCATACATCGAAAATCGCCTGTCCCGGATAACCGAACCATGATGTCTGGCCGCCACCCTCGTCAGGCACGTACGCTCTCAGAATCCCTTTCCGGACTATATAAAAGCTGTCGTTGAATCCACCTTTTTCGATGATATGGATGTTCTTGTCAACCTCGACATACCTCATGTGCTCAACAAAAGCATGCGTGATGTCAGGGTTAAGGTCGTATTTTTCTGCTATGTTATTCGCGAAATTTTTCATCGCGCAAAGGTACAACAAAAAAGCAAACAGCTTGATTCACATTTGTGAAGAAATCAGTTATCCATCTGGCGTTTTTTGTGAGCCATTTCATTTTCAACATTTGTTGATAGCACACTCTTGGTTTTTTAGTATCTTTACGCCATAATTATACTTTCAAAAGACGATGATAAAACGCGCCATACTCTCATTAATTCTCTTTATGTCGGCACTCGGAAGCCACGCTCAGTCATTATCAGGTTTCAAGGTTGAGAAAATCGACAGGCAGGTAAGGGAATTCATGCTTGATTCCATCAACCTTTCCTCTCCGATGGATTATTACCTCTCAAGAGTACAGGTGCGGCTTTCGGGCAAATACAAAGACTGGGGATCTATATCCACTTCGATGTTTGATTTCAGTGCCGATGTCCCTGATGAGGTTATAGATGATGACTTTCGTAATTATATCCTCAACGAAAGGATAGACTATATCGTGACTTACCGAGACTCGGTGGCATCTGTTGTCACGCATAACGATGGTGAAGAGTTTGTGCTTCTGAACAACTGTTGGCTCGAAAACGGGAGGTGGGTCAATCGCGGTCAGGGTATGGCTGATGACTGGAACGACGCGCAATCGCAGTTGGCCGGGCAACTGCCCGGAGCGTTATACAATCTGCCACGGGTTGCCGTCATCAACAATCTGCCGCATGATGTCGCGCCATTCCTTGCTTATATATCTGAAATCACGCTTTCTCCTGAAGATTTCCTTTTGGAGATGTTAAGCTTGCACAAAGTCGTTATCAATGGAGAATACCATCGTCGGAAAGTATCCTGGGATATGCTGAAACGTCTTATTTCCCGACATGAATTCCCGGATAGGGTAGGATGTGTATTTATGGAACTGCCATCATGGCATCAGTCGACAATGGATCGTTTCATGAACTCCGCAGCACTCGATACCGGTCTTCTGATCCGGATATTTCAGGACGAGCAATTAAACGGCTGGTGGTACAGAGGCGAATTTGAATTTTTATGCGACCTCTGGCAAATCAACCAATCGTTGCCACACGACAAGAAAATCAGAGTTGTTTTGGCCGATTATCAGTTGCCTTATTCAGCCATTACAAAAAGGGAGGAAGTGCAGGAATCGGAGGACAGAAACACTCACATGGCAAATATAGTGGTAAACAACGTCCAGAATTCCACCGACACAAGGAACAGCCTATTCCTTGTAGGTTGCGGTCATGTTTATAAATCCAATCAAGCCGGTTTTGCCTCGGCGGCTTATGGAAAAGATTCAGAGATGACAGCAGGTGCACAAATAACTAAAGCCCTCGGCGATGATAATGTTTTTACAGTCTTTCAGCATGTTATGCCTGGTGACAATCGTGGTGGAAACAAATCGGCAATACGTGGTGGCATATTTGATGCCGCTTTTGCGCAGAACGGCAACAGACCTATCGGTTTCAAATTATCCGGTTCGCCTTTTGGTGCAGAACCATTCGATGGAATCTATGAAATCAAATATAAAACGGCGACCGGCAATTATCAGGATAATTTTGACGGCTATCTGTTTTTATCACCATTGTCAACTGAGCCAAAATCTGTACCTTTAACGGAAATTTTTACTGATGAATTTGTTGCTGAAATGCAACGCCGTGCGGCCGTAATGGGATATGAGGACCTGCGGCATCTTTGGTTTGGCCGCCGTGCTTCGGAACTAACCAAAGAATACATAATACAAACTCTTTTAGAGGAGTAGCGGTTTATGTGTCGGTATTTGCGCTATATGAAGCTTGTTGCAGTGCTTGCCATTCTTGCAGGCTGCTCGTGCAGTAAACAGCGGAGTGTTGATGTTGCTGATAAAAACGATATCACTTTTGATTTATCATTGTGTTATCGTAAGCATGGGTCAGACAAATATGTTTTTGACGCGCACCGAAATGTACCGTTAGGGAAGGCTGTAGTAATTACGGATTTGGATAGCCTTTTCGGAGTGCCGGTTCTGTGTGACACCGTTTTGCAAACTTTTAATGACTGGTCGCTGTATGAGCAAGAAAGTCAGGCGGCTGACTTTTTGCCGACTGAAATTGGTGATACTCTTGTTATGATGCGTAGAATTTATGGCCGGGAAGGAGATTGGATCATTTGGATTGATTTGGAAATCCTTGCCTCAGACTCTTTACGCGTACTGAATTTCTTGGCGTACGGACAATAGTCAGATAGATATATAATTATTGTTGTCCGGCAAAACGTTATAAGATACAATATATTAGGCGTTAACCTCCATACAAGCCCTATTCATCGGTGATTACCCGCCGAATGGCGGGTAAAATCCGGTTAGCCGCGGATTTAGGCGCATAGCGCCGTATCCGCGGTAAGCTCAGTAAAGGGTATCAACCTGCCGCATGGCGGGTTGCACGACTTGCGGCCGCGCACCCTTCTGAAAATCTGATAATAAAACCCGGACGCTGTGCAACCCGCCATCCGGCGGGTTGATGCGTTTGTGATGCTTCTTCCGCGAGTGTGTCGCTCCCTACGGTCGCTCCTTAACTCGCAGCTAAACACATTCAACCCGCGACGAGCGCGGGTTGCTCCCGTTTTATCAGACAGCAATAATTTTTAGTTGTCCCCTAAAGTTTACCGGACAATAATAATATATAATCGTTTTTTTACAGGCAATAATGATATGTTGCTTGTGTCAGACACAGCTTTTTCGGACGGATAATAAGCCGTTTTATACTGTTTGAATGAGGTCTGAAACGCATAAGTCCCGCGGCGAATTTCGCCGCGGGACTTATGAACAGTGGGGATTGCCGGATTACTGGAGACGGAAGGTGACGGGCAGTGTGTAGGTAACCTTCACGGGCTGACCGTTGTTACGACCGGGGTTCCATTTCGGCATGGACTTCACGACGCGGAGGGCTTCCTTGTCGAGAGCCGGGTGACGGCCGCGGATGACGCGAACCTTCTCGATGCTGCCGGTCTTGGACACTTCAAATTCTACTACTACACGGCCGGATACGCCTTCTTCGGCAGCGGCTGCGGGGTAGTTGATGTGGTCGCTGAGCCATTTGTACATGGCGGCTTCACCACCTACGAATTCGGGTTTCTGCTCTACCATAGCGATGTTGTAGACTTTTTCTTCTTCAACGGGCTTGGTCTCGGCGATAACCTGTTCCTTTACCTGGACTTTGTTAAGGTCGTTTGTGCCTTCGGTGATATCGATGGCACCGGCCTGGGCTTCGTTCTCCATCATTTTCTCCTGATCTTTCACCTCTTTCTCTTTATCGAACTCTTCGTCCTGTACGATAAGGAGGTCGGTGATGCGCTGCTCGTTGGCAACTTCTTCGGGAGCAATGACTTCTTCGGGTTCATCGGGGATTTCGAACTGTTCTTCCTCCTCGATTTCTTCTTCTTCGGCCTCGTAGGTCACGATTTCCTGCTCGGTGGCGGAGACGAGCTGTTCTTCTTCCGCCTTGGAGAATACGCCCTTCATCATGAGGATGAGGAGGACGAGGATAACCGCGAGAACAGAGAGGACGATGATTACTGACTTGTTGTGACGCGATGCGGAGGCTGCGCGCAGTGTATATGCGCCATACTCCTTGTTTTTACCTTCGAAGATAATATCGCGCCATTCTTGTGATGAAAGATCTACGTCTTTTGCCATTTTCGTGTAAGCTTAGAGGTTGGTGTTAGACTTTCGTACAAGAGGACGGATGATTGTCTCTCCGGGATGCGTCTGCTCGTAGTGCTTGAGGAGCACGGTGTCGGTGTGGTTGGTGAGCTCGATGCTGTAGCGCGAAATCTGGTTGATGTTCATTTCGTCGATAGCATTGATGAGGCCCTCGTAGGTGGTGTTGGGACCGGGTTTGATCACAACAACAGGACGTGTCTTGAGGGAGTCGGCGGCATTCTTTTTTGCAAGTTTGTCGAATTCCTCCTTCGTGATTTCCTTGTTTTTCCACTGTTTCTTGAGGTTCTCGTACTCAGCCATAACCTGCTCGTTCTTGCCGCGGAGTATCTTGCGGATGCCCTGGGCCTCGTGGTTTACGTTACCGATGAATTGCTCTTTGGTAAGGTATTTCGAGGTCTGGAAGAGTGTGTCGGCAATACCTTCGAAATAGTAGATATTGTGGATGGTCTTGCCACTCTCGGGGTCGATTTTGGGCTTGTCGCCTTCGTACTCTGTATCAAGAATGAGCGTGATGGCTTCCGACTGTTTGGCCTGGCTCTGCTGTTCCTTCTTCACGTTCTCGTTGGTGGGCAGCACGATCTGCAGGGTCTGCGATTTGATCATGGTTGTACACAGCATGAAGAACGTGATCAGAAGCATGTTCATGTCCACCATGGGAGTAAAGTCCACATGGATAGCCATCTTCTTCTGGGCGCCTTTTTTCTTTTTGCCGCCGCTTGATGATTGATCTATTTGTGCCATTTGGAATTTACTTTACTGGGTGGGTTCGTCTTCAGATTTGAGGGCAGTCATGAGGCTGAACTTGTTGAGCTTCATAGTCTGCAGGTTGTCAAACACGAGCTGGACGGTGGTGAAGGGAGTGTCCTTGTCGGCTTTGATGGCTATGCCCTGGCCTTTACGCATGAGGGCGGTGTAGAGGTTGTTCAGGTTGGCGCGCTGTTCCTCGGTGAGGGAGGGATCGTCGCGCTGGTCGTTGTTGATACGCTGAGCAACGTTATAGATAGCCTTGAGCCAGATCTGGAAGTCGTTGAGGCGTCCGTCACGGTTCTTGTTGTCGTTGATTGGAATTCCGACATTGGGATTTGTGAGGTCGCCCTGCTCCTTGTCGCGCTCGGTGACGCTGAGGCTGAGCAGGTTGGGCAGGTGCTGGAAGGAGGTGCCGAACATGTTGGTCTCCTTGAAGGCCTGTCGCTGCTGTGCTGTGAGAGCAATGGGATTGTTCTTGTGCTGTTCGTTGTAGATGGCTACTGCCTCGTCGAGCATCATTCCGCGGATTTTTTCGCTGGAGAATACTGAGTCGGCGTCGCCGGTGAACGAGATGAAGAGTTTACCTTCTACAAGAGCCGGATCCTCCAGTTTACCGCTTTTGTCGGAGCTTGACACGAGGACGGTGACCAGGTTGTTCATGGGCACCTTCTCTTCGGAAACCGACGAGGGCGTGTAGACGATGGTGGGTTCTTTCTGTAGGAAGGTCGAAGTCAACATGAAGAAAGTAAGCAAAAGAACAGTCACGTCACTCATCGCGGTCATGTCGATGAGCGTACTCTTTCTTTTAATTTTTACTTTTCCCATATTTACCTGTTTGTGAGATTGTTGTTACGGATAAATAGGGGATTAGTGAGTGGCTGCGAACGTCTGGACGATAGAGAAGCCGATTTCGTCGATAGCGTAGGTGAGGTGGTCGATCTTGTTGGTGTAGTAGTTGTAGGAGATTACGGCGAAGGCACCAGTTGCGATACCGAAGGCGGTGTTGATAAGGGCCTCGGAGATACCGGTCGACAGCTCGGTAGAGTCAGGAGCACCACTCTGTGCCAGAGCCTGGAACGACTTGATCATACCCATTACAGTACCGAGAAGACCGACGAGAGTACCGAGGGTAGTCATCGTGGCAACGATGGGGAGGTTCTGCTGCAGCGAGGGCATCTCGAGTGCAGTAGCTTCTTCTACGGCTTTCTGAAGGTTGAGGACTTTCTGCTCCTTGGTGAGCTCGGTGTTCTGGTCCATTTCCTCGTAGCTCTTGAGGGCTGCGGAAACGACAGCGGCAACAGTACCCTGCTGTTTTGCGCAGAGAGCCTGGGCGCCCTTGATGTCGTTCTTGGCGAGGCTGGCCTTAACGGCAGCGACAAACTTGGTGATGTTGCCTTTGCCTTTGGCTGCGTTGAGGGCGAAGTAGCGCTCTACGGAAAGAACGATAACGGTGAGGAAGAGGGTCTGAAGCACAGGCACGATGAAGCCGCCTTTGTAGATGGTGCCCCACAGGTTCTGGGGATGGCCGTCCTCGTCGAAGTGCATGTCGTTGCCGAACCAGAAGATGAAGAGGCAAACGGCTACGACTGCGCATGCTATGATTACCCAGATGGCGTTCTTGATGCCGGGCACGGTGTTTTTCTTGCCGTCTGCGGCCTTGGCGGGCTTAGCGGCAACGTTGGGCTTTTGAGCTTCCATAGTTGTTTTTGATGGATTTAAATTGATGTTTGTTGTTTGGTTAGTAAGTAGTTTCGTTTATCTGTTTGCCTTGTGGGGCAGTGTTGTCGGCTTTCTGTGCTGGTTTCTCTATGGTCAGGTTTGAGGGTGATAATATTGTGGTTTGTTACAATTAGTAGGCAAAAGTATAAAGGATTTTCCGCATTTCAAAATAAAAATGCGTCAAATTCGGCGAATATTGGTCTGAATAAGTTTTTTTAAGACACGCTCGGGTAATTTTGGAAAATATATTTTCGTATCAGGCCGCGTTTGAAAATTTTTTCATATGGAGCGTGAATTTGCTAATTTTTATTAATATGTATAAGAGAAAAAATCGCTACCTTTGCAACATCATAACAATACCCCATAGCAATGAAAATAAAACTCAGCAAAGGCCTGAACTTACCGATCGCGGGCGCAGTGGAGGCGCTTGAACCGCGTGAGGTCAGGGTCGGGAAGGTCGCTGTGATACCCGACGATTATCCCGGATTCGTAGCCAAGGTGGATGTGGCTCCCGGCGATGTCGTCGCTGCCGGTGACCCGCTTATGCATGACAAAAATCACCCGCAGACGCGTCTGGTGGCGCCGGTGGCGGGCCGTGTATCGGCCGTGGAGCGCGGCGAGAGGCGTCGTCTGCTCAAAGTGGAGATTGTGGCGGAGGGAGATGCCGCACGCATATTCGACTGCGCCTGCAACGATGCGGCCGCAGCCATGAATCTTCTGGCTGAATCAGGCCTGCTGGCGCTTATGCGTCAGCGACCCTACGACATAGTGCCGTCGCCGGACGTTGCGCCGCGCGACATCTTTGTCTCGGCGATATATTCCTCTCCGCTGGAACTTCCGCTGCGTGCGCGCATCGCGGAGGCCGACAAGGCGCCCCTTGATGCCGCCGCCGCTTTCCTGGCCGGTATCACAAAAGGGAAGGTCTACATCAGCCGAAACAGCGAGTGGACTTTCGGCGATGTGGCCGGAGCCGAAATGGTGGATGTGGAAGGTCCGCATCCTGCCGGCAATCCCGGTGTGCAGGCGGCCAATATAAGGCCCGTCGACAAGGGAGACGTGGTGTGGACTATGGACGTGGAGACGCTGCTCCGCATCGGGCGCTTGCTCCGCGCCGGACGTATCGACGG
This sequence comes from uncultured Porphyromonadaceae bacterium, assembly GCA_900550395.1. Classification (GTDB taxonomy): domain Bacteria; phylum Bacteroidota; class Bacteroidia; order Bacteroidales; family Muribaculaceae; genus CAG-873. The sequence goes on from URSD01000004.1 coordinate 25,534, forward strand.
TAATGCCACTGTGGCAGTCTGCGGTCCTGCAGTCTGCCATCCGTATGTGGCCCGCACGGTGATGGGCGCCGACGTTGCGCCTCTGCTTAAAGCTGCCGGGCCGGCCGATGACGGACGCCACCATCGTGTAATCAGCGGCAACGTGCTGGTGGGTGAGAAAATCGACCCGTCCGCGGGCTATCTGCATTATCCGTACCGTCAGCTGACCGTTATAGACGAGGGTGACGATGTGGACGAATTCATGGGCTGGGCGTCTGTGTCGCCGTCGAAGATGAGCACCAAGCGCAGTTTCCCGGGACACTTCCTTCACCGCCTTTTCCGCCCGGACGCACGCCTGCTGGGCGGCCGCCGAGCCATGATACTGAGTGGCGAATACGACAGAATGATGCCGATGGACGTGATGCCGGAGTATCTGCTTAAGGCCATCATGTCGCACGACATAGACAATATGGAGCGCCTCGGCATATATGAGGTGGCGCCGGAGGATTTCGCTCTGGCCGAGTACGCCGACACGTCGAAGCTTCCCTTGCAGCGCATAGTGCGTGAGGGACTTGATTATTTCCGCAAAGAAACAGAATAATTCCTGCATAACAGTGAAAGCACTTAAGAATTTATTTGACAAGGCGCGTCCGACATTCACGTCCGGCGGCCGACTGTCGGCGCTGGAGAGTGTCTTCGATGGCTTCGAGACTTTTCTACTGACGCCGCGCACCACGTCGGGCCCCGGTTCGGTGCATGTGCATGACGCCAACGACGCCAAGCGTACCATGATTATCGTGGTGCTGGCTCTGATGCCGTGCTTTTTCTTCGGCATGTACAATACGGGCTATCAGCATTGGCTGGCCTTAGGCGCTACGGAGTTCCCGTTCGGCGAACTGATGCTGTACGGCTTCCTCGCCATCCTGCCGCGAGTGGTGGTGAGCTATTTCGTGGGCCTCGGCATAGAGTTCGCGTTCGCCCAGTGGCGTCACGAGGAAATACAGGAGGGCTTCCTCGTGACGGGTATCCTTATCCCGATGATATGCCCCATCGAGACTCCGCTGTGGATGATGGCCGTGGCTACGGCATTCGCGGTGGTGTTCGCCAAGGAAGTGTTCGGCGGCACAGGCTATAATATAGTAAATGTGGCGCTCATAGCGCGTGCGTTCCTTTTCTTTGCCTATCCGGCCAAGATGAGTGGCGACAAGGTGTTCGTGGCTACGGACACGGCGCTGGGCTATGGCACTCCGGTGGCCGACGGCTTTACGTGCGCCACACCATTGGGCCAGATTGCCACCCACAGCGGCGGCGACCTTACGCTGACGGGTATCGACGGCCACGTGCTCACGGCATGGGACGCCTTCCTGGGGCTTATCCCCGGCTCTTTCGGCGAGACCTCGGTGCTGTGCATCCTTATCGGTGCCGCCATTCTGCTCTTTACCGGTATGGCAAGCTGGCGCATCATGGTGGGCGTGTTTGCCGGCGGTCTGGCTATGGGCTGGATTGCCAATGTGTTCGCCACTCCGACATATCCCGGCTCCATGCTTCCCGCCGTCGACCAGCTGCTTTACGGCGGCTTCGCGTTCGCTGCGGTGTTCATGGCTACCGATCCTGTCACGGCATGCCGCACCAACACCGGCAAGTGGATATACGGTGTGCTGATAGGCGTGCTGGCAGTCGTGATAAGAGTCTACAACAATGGTTATCCTGAAGGCGCCATGATGGCCGTGCTGCTGATGAACGTGTTCTCGTCGCTGATCGACTGGTGCGTTGTTCAGGCCAATATCCGCCGTCGCATGCGTCGTCTCATTGTCAAATCTTCCGAGTCATGAACAAGCAAGGCAACGTATATACAATTATATATATAATAGTGCTCGTGGTGGTGGTGGGTACGGCTCTGGCCTTTACATCCATCTCCCTGCGGGACCGTCAGCAGGCCAATGCCGACGCTGACAAGATGCGCCAGATTCTGGCGTCAGTGCTGATAAATCCCGAGCCCTCGGAGGTAATCGGGACATATCGCGGAATCGTGAAGGAAACTCTCCTCGTCAATGATCGCGGAGAGCGCGTGGGCGACGACGCCTTCGGCGTGAATGTGGCCGAGCAGAGCAAGCTGCCCGCCGGTGAGCGCCTGCTGCCGGTGTATGTATGCACTTTGGCCGACGGCGCCGTCAAGTATGTCCTTCCCGTCTACGGTGCCGGCCTGTGGGGCCCGATATGGGGATACGTGTCGGTCGATGCCGACGGGAGCACCGTATACGGAGCATATTTCGCACATCAGGGCGAGACTCCCGGTCTCGGCGCTGAAATCGAGAAACCGGCTTTCTCGTCGCAGTTCCAAGGCAAGAAACTGTTCAAGAACGACGTGTTCCTGCCTGTGGCCGTAGTGAAGGCCGGACAGAAGCCTGCCGGCGACGAGGACTATGTGGACGGCATAAGCGGAGGCACTATCACCAGCAAGGGCGTCGGCGCGATGCTCGACAACTGCCTCAGCCCGTATGCCGCCTTTCTGTCAACCCTTAACAAATGATTGCCATGGCCGAAAAGATTAGCAACAAATCGGTGTTTCTGAATCCTTTCTCAAAGGATAACCCCGTGGTGGTGCAGATACTGGGTATATGCTCGGTGCTTGCAGTCACCGCCAAACTCGAGCCTGCAATTGTCATGGGCTTGAGCGTGATTGCCGTGCTGGCGTTTTCCAACGTCATCATCTCGCTGATACGCACCACCATACCGACCAATATCCGCATCATCGTGCAACTGGTTGTGGTGGCCGGGCTTGTGGTTATAGTCAGCCAGCTGCTCCAGGCTTATGCCTATGACGTCAGCAAGCAGCTGAGCGTGTTCATCGGTCTTATCATCACCAACTGCATACTGATGGGACGCCTTGAGGCTTTCGCCATGGGCAACCGTCCCTGGCCGAGCTTTCTCGACGGTGTGGGCAACGGCATCGGCTACACGCTGATACTCGTTATAGTGGCATTCTTCCGCGAACTTCTCGGCAGCGGCACTCTGCTCGGCTACCGCGTGGTACCTCAGAGCTTCTACGACGCCGGCTACTCCGACAACGGGCTGATGATACTGCCTCCCATGGCTCTTGTGGTGGTGGGCTGCATCATCTGGGTACAGCGCTCGGTTAACAAAGACCTTCAGGAAAAGTAATAACTGCGCACAATGGAAAATTTCAACATATTCATCCGGTCGATTTTCGTCGACAACATGATTTTTGCCTACTTCCTGGGCATGTGTTCATTCCTGGCGGTGAGCAAGAATGTAAAGACAGCGCTCGGACTCGGCGCCGCAGTGACGTTTATGCTTGTGATAACATTGCCGGTCAACTATCTGCTCCAGACGTATGTGCTCAGTCCCGGCGCTCTGAGTTGGCTCGGTGCGGAATTTGCCGCGGTTGACTTGAGTTTCCTGTCGCTTATCGTCTTTATCGCCGTGATAGCGTCGATGACGCAGCTGGTGGAGATGGCGGTGGAGAAGTACAGCCCCACGCTGTATGCGTCGCTTGGCATCTTCCTGCCCCTCATAGCCGTGAACTGCGCTATCCTGGGCGGCTCGCTGTTCATGCAGCAGCGTGACTTCGGGAGCGTGTGGACGGCATTGTGTGCCGGTGGCGGCTGGGGTCTCGGCTGGCTTCTCGCCATAACGGCTATCGCCGCCATCCGCGAGCGTCTCGCGCAGTACAGCAACATCCCCGCACCGCTGCGCGGCGTGGGGATAACATTCATCATCACCGCGCTCATGGGCATCGCTTTCATGAGCTTCCTCGGTATCAAACTCTGACAAGGCCATGACAACAGCATATTTATTCATGATACTGCCAACCGGCACCCTGACGGTGCTCACGGCCGTGGGCCTGTTTCTGCTGATAGTGCTGGCACTCGTTGCCATACTGCTTGTTGCCAAGCACTACCTGGTGCGTAGCGGTGTGGTACGTATAACTCTCAACGGCGACAAGACGGTGGAGGGCCTTACTGGCACCTCGCTGCTGTCGTCGCTCGCCAACAGCAACGTGTTCCTGTCGTCGGCATGCGGCGGCAAGGGCAGCTGCGGACAGTGTCGCGTGCAGGTGCTTGACGGCGGAGGCGAGATACTCCCGACCGAGAAAGTCCACTTCAGCCGCAAGGAGATAAAGGAACACTGGCGCCTGGGCTGTCAGGTGAAAGTGCGCCAGGATATGGACATAAAGGTCGCAGCCAGCGTTCTCGACGTCAAGGAGTGGGAATGCGAGGTGATCAGCAACCGCAACGTCGCCACGTTCATCAAGGAATTCATAGTGGCTCTGCCCCCCGGCGAACATATGAACTTTATCCCCGGCTCGTATGCGCAGATCAAGATTCCGCCTTACTCAATGGACTATGACAAGGACATCGACAAGAGCCTGATAGGCGAGGAGTATCTGCCGGCATGGGAGAAGTTCGGCCTGTTCACGCTCAAGTGCAGGAACACGGAGACTACCGTGCGAGCCTACTCAATGGCAAACTACCCGGCCGAAGGCGACCGCATCATGCTGACGGTGCGCATAGCTACTCCGCCTTTCAAGCCGAAGCCCGAAGTCGGCTTTCAGGATGTCATGCCGGGCATTGCATCGAGCTATATCTTCACGCTCAAACCCGGCGACAAGGTGCGCATGAGTGGCCCTTACGGCGATTTCCATCCCATCTTCGACAGCAAGGCCGAGATGATGTGGATAGGCGGCGGCGCCGGCATGGCGCCTCTGCGCGCGCAGATCATGCACATGACAAAGACCTTGAAGTGCACCGACCGTGTCATGAACTACTTCTATGGAGCCCGTGCGCTGAACGAGGTGTTCTATCTCGACGATTTCCTCGCTCTGGAGAAAGAATTCCCCAACTTCCATTTCCATCTTGCGCTCGACCGTCCCGACCAGGCAGCCGATGCCGCAGGCGTGAAGTACACTCCCGGCTTCGTGCATCAGGTCATCTACGACACATATCTCAAGGACCATCCCAATCCGGAGGATATCGAGTACTATATGTGCGGTCCCGGCCCGATGAGCAACGCTGTCAACAAGATGCTTGACGGGCTCGGCGTCGACCCGTCGTCGATTCACTACGACAATTTCGGCGGATGATGCGTCAGGAACCTGTAAATTATGTTTTTGAGATGCCCATTAAGGTCCGCGACTACGAGGTGGACTCGCAGGGCATTGTCAACAACGCCAATTATCAGCACTATCTCGAGCATACGCGCCACATGTTCTGCGAGCAGGCGGGCGTGTCGTTCCGCGACATGCACGCCGCAGGTATCGACCCGGTGGTGCGCCGCATCGAGATAGACTATCTGCGTCCGCTTGGCCTGGGCGATTCTATGGTGAGCCGTATCGCGCTTTTCCGTCAGGGACCGATGTTCGTGTTCCGTCAGGACATTTTTACGCCCGAAGGTGAGTCTGTCGTTCATGCAATGGTCGATATCGTGTGCCTGGAGAACGGACGTCTGTCCCGTGGCGAGCGTCTGGCCGAGGCATTCGCCAAATATCTTTAACTCTTTTCCCTATGGATACTCTCGAGGCACGCATAGCTTTTTCAATGCTCAACGGCATAAACCTCTCGACGGGGCGCGAGCTGTTGCGGCGTCTCGGGAGCGTGGAGGCCGTGTTTGCGGCCGGAGAAGAGTCCATGGCTTCGGCGATAGGACGCCGCGGAGGCATCGCGTCCGCGGCGGTGCGTGAGGACGCCGTGCGGCGTGCCGCTTCCGAGGCGGCATTTGTCCGCAGCAACCATGTCCGGGCTTTGTTCTTTACCGACGAGGACTACCCGCAGAGGCTTCTCGAGTGTGATGACGCTCCGGCACTGGTGTATGCTCTCGGCGACACGCCGCTGAACTCCATGCGCACTGTAGCCATTGTGGGTACGCGCCACTGCACGGCCTACGGGCAGGAGTTCACCCGCCGGCTTGTGGCCGGTCTCGCTGAACGCTACGGACATGACATCGCAATAATCAGCGGTCTGGCCTATGGTGTGGACGTGGCGGCTCATCGCGCAGCATTGCAGGCCGGATTGCCTACTGTAGGCGTGATGGCAAATCCGCTGAACACGGTCTACCCGGCCGAGCACCGCGATGTGGCCGTGCGCATGGTGCGCGAAGGCGGAATGTTGCTTTCGGAGTACAGCACGGACCAGAGTGTCCACCGCGGATTCTTCTTGGCGCGCAACCGCATAGTTGCCGGTCTGGCCGACGCGGTGGTGGTCGTGGAAAGCGACCTGCGCGGCGGCGCGATGTCTACCGCACGCATGGCATCGGCATATGGCCGCGAGCTGTTCGCAGCTCCCGGGCGTGCCACAGACGTGTACAGCCGCGGATGCCTTGACCTGATTGCCCGGAACATGGCGTCGGTCGCGCGCGATGCCGACGATATTGCCGAAGCTCTCGGCTGGCGGCCGGAGGAGTCCGGCTCGCAGAAGCAGTTGCTGCTGGAACTCACGGAGGTACAGCAGAGCGTGGTGGAGCATCTTCGGCGTCACCCCGAATCGACCGTCAACGACATGTGCGTTGCTCTCGGCATGAAGTACGCTTCGTTGAGTTCGTTGCTCTTCGAACTTGAGATGGCCGATGTGCTCATGACGGTGCCCGGCGGCCGCTATGTAGTCCTTGACCGCTGAAACAAACCGGACGCCATAAACGTTTATGTATAATAATCTTAACCAAAATCCCAAGACATGGAAAAGAAATATATACCGGAATCTGAGCTTATTATCAATCCTGATGGCTCCGTGTTCCATCTCCATCTGCTGCCCGAGCAGCTGACCGACCGTGTGATTCTTGTCGGCGACCCCGGCCGTGTGAACATGGTGGCTGAATTTTTCGATACCCGCACATTTGAGGTAAGCAGCCGCGAGTTCCATACCATTGGCGGCACCTATAAGGGCAAGCCTATCATGTGCCTCAGCCACGGCATAGGCCCGGACAACATTGACATCGTTATAAACGAGCTTGACGCGCTGGCCAATATAGATTTCAAGACCCGCGAGGTCCGGGACGAAAAACGTGTGCTCACGCTCGTGCGCATCGGCACCAGCGGCGCCCTGCAGCCGGAGCTGAGCCTCGGCACTCCTGTCATAGCCCAGCATTCCATCGGCTTCGACGGTGTGCTCAACTACTACGCCGGCCGTAATAAGGTCGCTGACCTTGATTTTGAAAAGGAATTCACTCATCATACCGACTGGGACGCCAATTGGGCCAAGCCCTATGTCGTGCCGGCCGATCCTGACCTCGTGGAGCAGATAGGACGTGACGATATGGTGCGCGGCATCACAATCTCGGCCGTGGGATTCTATGGCCCGCAGGGACGTGAGCTGCGCCTGCCTCTGGCTAAGCCCGGACTGAACGCCAGCATCGAGGCGTTCGAGTACCATGGCCGCCGCGTCACCAACTACGAGATGGAGAGTGCGCCCCTGCAGGGACTCGGCAAGCTGATGGGCCATCGTGCCATGACGGTGTGCTCCATAATAGCCAACCGCTTCAACACGGAGGCCAATCCCAATTACAAGAGTGGCGTCCGCGACCTCGTAGCCACCGTGCTTGAGCGCATTTAGTTCAAAGTTTATAGATTATAGTTAATAGGTAAGAGGGACGCTGTGTGCGCCCCTCTTGCTATTTACTATTCCGTAATGCCGGTCCGTCAGAGGGGTTCATTATATTTTTTACTATGCGTGCTCTGGTATTCCGAGGGCAGTACGCCGAATTCATTTTTGAAATATTTACGGAACAGGTTCAGATTGTTGAAGCCTGTCTGATAGGCAATCTCGGCAATTCCCAGCTGGCTCTCGGCAAGTAGCTGAGCAGCTCTCTTCAGACGTATTATGCGTATGAACTCGATGGGTTTCCTGCCGGTGATGGACATCATTTTTTTATAGAAATGCACCCTGCTCATAGCCAGCTCGCTGCTTAACTCCTCTACAGAAAGTTCGCTGCGGCTCATGTTGTCCTCTACGTATTTTATAGCTTTCTGTATCAGAATGCGGTCGAGTGGTGTCACATTGATTTTGCTTGGTGATATTTCCATCGGTTGGAGCCGGTTGTTTTTGCGGCGTTGAAGCAGATTCTTGATTCTGAGCGTGAGGATGTTGAGGTTGAACGGTTTGGTGATGTAGTCATCGGCTCCTGTCTCGAGTCCTTTTAGTTCGTGCTCTTTGGCTGCGCGGGCGGTGAGCAGAATCACAAGAATGTGGGATGTTCGTATATCATTTTTTACACGGCGGCACAGCTCGTTGCCGTCCATTTCAGGCATCATGACATCGCTGACTATGATGTCCGGCTGTAGTTCCGGAATCATATTCCAGGCTTTTACGCCGTCCGGAGCATCATAAATCCTATAGTCTCCCTTCAGGCAGTCTTTTAAGAACATGCGGAAATCATCGTTGTCATCGACCAGCAGTATTGTTGATCGGGTGTCATCTTCATCCGGATGGCTGTCGACCGGTTGTTCGGGGTTAGCATCGACTTCTTCCGATATTTGTGCGGCAGCATTCGGCTTTGTGTCCTCTTGCGCTGCAATTGCTTGTCTGATCGGTATTCTGACGACGAATACCGAACCTTTTCCAATATTGTCGTGCACCTCGACTATGCCGCCGTGCAATGTCACAAATTCCTTTACGAGATTAAGTCCGATACCGCTGCCCGACACAAACTGGTCGCTGTCGTTGCGCTGTATCTGGTAGAATCGTTCAAATATGTGTTTTTTATGCTCGTCGCTTATTCCACATCCATTGTCGGCAACTTTAATCTCAAGTAAGTCCGGAGTGTCACCGCTACAGCGGATGATGTCGAGAGAAACATCCACGCGACCCATTTCGGGAGTGAATTTGAAGGCGTTCGATAGCAGATTCATAACGATTTTGTCAATTTTATCCTTATCGAACATCATGTAAAGCTTGTCGATTGGAGAGAAGAAGGTGAGAGCTATGTTGTGTTGTTCGGAATATTCCACGAAAGTATCGCACAGGTTTTTAACTGTTTCCACAATATCACCTCCGGCGGCATTCAGGGTGTGTCCGGTCATGTCGCTTTTTCTGAAATCGAGCAGCTGGTTTACCATGCCGAGGAGTCTCATGGCGTTATTACGCGCCATCACCAGTTTGCTTTTGGTAGCCGGGTCGCCTGTGCGGTCTATGACATATTCGAGAGGGGTGAGTATTAGCGTCAGCGGAGTGCGCAGGTCATGGCTGATATTGGTGAAGAAACGCAGTTTCATGTCGTCAAGCTCGTGTTTCTGCTTTGCCTCCTGCTGTATCTGCAGCAGTTTGTATTTTTGCGCGGCATTATGTTTTATGTATGCGCGGATGAGCATGATTATGCCGGCAAGTAGCAGCGCATAAAGGACGTATGCTATCCACGATTTATGGAACGGCGGGGTAATTGTGATTTTCAGAGAAGATGTCTTGCCGTTGGATATGCCGTTCCCGTTGACAGTCTTTACCATAAGAGTATAAGTACCCGGGGCGAGGTTTGTATATGTGAGCTTGTTGTCGGTAGTATACAGCCAGTCGGAATCGAACCCGTTGAGTTTGTACATGTAGCCTGTTTTTTCAGAACTAAGGTAATTCATGGAAGAAAACGTCACACTGAATATGTTCTGGTCGTGGCGTAGTCTGATCTCGTCGGTGTAGTTTATGGCACGGCTCAATATGCGGTTCCCATTATATATGGAGTCCGGTATTATGTCGTTGTCCGGCAGAGACAGACTTGTGAATACGATTTTATGCGCTGTTGTGTCGTGTTTGATGATATCAGGATTAATAATGCTTACGCCGTTGATGCCACCCAGCGCGATTTTTCCGGACTGTGTTTTGATGATAGCCCGGGGACTATAGGGCTGATTCTCTGTGATTCTTATGTCGCTGTATTTGCGTATGTCGTAGTTATAGCCTGTTTTTCCACTGCTTACCATGGCATGATAAATGCCATCGGAAGCCGAAATCCATATGTTTTTATCGTTGTCCTCGACGACTCCATTTATTATGGAGTTTCCTAAATCTCCATTCAGTATGTCAATTTTGTCGTTTATCCGGTTGTAGATATTTATGCCGTCCAGAGTGGATATCCATATAAGTCCCCTGCTGTCTTCCATGATATGACTCATACACTGATTGGAGAATTGCTGCGTGCCGCTACGGTTGCCTAATAGTTTCTCGTATTTTCCTGTAATTGGATAATATATGAGGAGACCATATGTAGTGGCCATGTATATGTTGCCGTCTGAGGCATTGCATATGGATGCTATCTGATTACCGTCAAGGTCTTTAAAATGTATTGCGTGTCCTGATTCCGGATCAAGCCTCCACAGGCCGTTACCCCATGTCCCGATCCACAGGTATCCTGATTTATCATGCGACAGGCTCCAGATTGACTTGTTGGCGTTTGAGTCCTTGTTGTCGGGATCAAGCTGAAAAGATGTTATATTTCCTTTATTGTACAATAGCAGGCCGCTTTGATAGGTGCCTAACCATAATCTGCCGTCGGCAGTCGGAGCTATACTCAATACGACATCGTCGGGAAATGAGTTGCGGGATACGGGCAGCGGTATCAGCTTTTTCTCTTTGTCTGTTCTGTCTACTGTGATTATGCCGTTGGTGACTCCTATGCACAGATTGCCGTTGTAGTCTTCCGCGATGGCCGTCACATCGGGGACAAAGTTCTTTATATTGCTGAATTCAGCGAATTTGTCGGTGTGGAATTTGAGCATGTCCTCGCTGTAATATGATATGCCGCGTTTGAATGTGCCGACCCATATGCCCCCTTCCGGATCGGCATACAGGCTGGTGATATTGTTCTGGCTGAGACTTTGTGCGTCGGTAGACTTGTGCTCAAGATATTTTATGGTCTTTCTTTTTTTGTCGATTATGTTGATGCCTCCGTGGTCGATACCGATCCATATTCGTCCCTCGCGGTCGTTGACTATGGCTTTCACATGGTTTCCGGTCAGTCGGTAAGTGGAATTCTCGTTTGAATTCAGCTGCTGCCATTCTTTTTCATGTGTGTAATACACCCATATGCCTTTGTAGCTCCATATCCAGTAATCACCGTCGCGGTCGGTAAATATGTTATATTGCTCGTTGCCCGGCGCGTTATTGGCAAGGAATGAGTTCTCATAGTCGGAACAAGCCGTAGCCATGCGGTCGATATGGTCAAAAAAACCGTTGGAGTATATACGGAGCACACCATTGTGATCTTCTCCCATAGAGGTTAATTGTACACCGGATTTGTCAATCTGCGTACTGGCCGGAGTAAGGGACAATGTGTTGTCGGAGAAACTGTATCGGTATGTACCTTTTGTGTCGCTGTGCAGCCACAGGTCTTTTTTGCGGTCAACATACACGTATGTTATTTTTTCTGTGATACCGTAATTCTCGGCAAGCACTTTTTCCGCATCAAGCATTACTTCCTTATGTGGATCGTAGCATGTATAATTATAGGAGTTGTGTCTTATCCACAAAGTGCCTGTGGCATCTTCCTGCACGTTATGGATAAAAGAGTTGGGTATGTCGTTGTGTGATGCTGATTTGGCAAATATTTTGAACCGATATCCGTCATATCGGTTCAGGCCGTGCAGTGTCGAGAACCACATAAATCCCTGCGAGTCGCGTGTTATGTGATTTATCTGATTGTCGCTTAGTCCGTCGGCCATTGTTATATGCCGGAATCTGAGTGTTTCCTCGGCATATCCTGTAATTACGGCAAGAATTAAGAGTATAGAGATATAGCGTTTCATCCGGATTAATGATTTTACTTGCAAATATAGGTATTTTGTGCTATCGTTTGATTGATGTAAAATACGTCATCAAATTGGCTTTTTGTGGAACTTATTGCAAATGAATGCGTTGCGGCCTGTGCCTTTGTGAGCGTTAACAAACATATAGCACATTTGCAACAAATATTTACGGCCTGATTGTCCTGATTGATACAGATGTATAATAAAACAGGGCTTTATGTCGGATTATCCGCCTTATCTTTGTGACTGAGAACCGGAGGACGTTCGGATGGTTCTTGCAGCCTCTAAATTTAACATGAAATACAATATGGCAGTGAACAGGATAGTGTTTTCTTTAATCGCAGCCCTGCTCCTTTCCGTTGGGGTGGCGTTGGATTGCGTAGCGTCTGTGGAACCGGATTTCTGTAGTCCAAAACTGAAGAACGGGCACGGGAACCCGATACTTGATTTTCATTTTTCAGCGGACCCGACAGCGGTTGAATACGACGGACGGTTGTATGTATATGCTACTAACGACCACCAGCAATATGACAGCGTGGGGCAGAATGGTAAAAATACCTATGAACGCATAAAATCGCTGGTGATGTTTTCTACCGGCGATATGGTCAACTGGACTTATCACGGATTGATAGATGTAGCCGATATTGCGCCGTGGATTATAGCGTCATGGGCGCCCTCAGTCGTGAAGCGGGATGAGGGCGACGGCAAGACACATTTTTATCTGTATTTCTCGAACAGTGGTTTCGGAACAGGTGTCCTGACGTCAGAGTCGCCCGTGGGGCCGTGGACAAGCCCGTTGGATAAAAGTCTGGTAGATGCCAATACGCCCGGCCTGGGTAACTGTAAAGTGCCGTTCGATCCGGGTGCGGTGATCGATCCGGATGGCGTCGGGTGGCTTACGGTGGGTGCCGGCAGCAGCCGTATCATGAGGCTTGGTGATGACATGACAAGCATAGGCAGCGAATTCAAGGAAATAAGGGCTCCGAAGCATTTTGAAGCCAATGAGTTGAATTACATAAACGGCACATATGTATATACGTACAATAACGACTGGCAGGATCGCAATGACTGGGCAGAAAATGCCGAGGTGCCTACACGATGCTCCATGAGCTACATGGTAAGCAAGACGCCGCTTGAACCGGACAGCTGGAAATACTGTCATCACTATCTTAAAAATCCCGGAGATTGCGGGTTTGACGCGTCAAATAACCATACCCATCTGCATAAGTTCAAGGGCCGCTGGTATATTTTTTATCATAATCTGTCGCTGCAATCTTCTTTCAATACCAACGGTGGATTCAGAAACGTGTGTGTCGACGAGATAGCTGTCGACGAGGACAATATCGACATAAAACTTGCGGAACAGACCGTCGAAGGCCCGACACAGATTGAGTCGATGAATCCGTTTGATGTAATTCAGGCCGAGACTACATTCGCCACTCACGGCGTGAAGTTCGAGGAGACCCCGTGCGCGGGAGATATGGTGGTCGTGCCTGATAAGGAATTCGCCTTGACGAAGGTAAAGGGCGTCTGGTTCAACAGAAAGCCGGCCCGATGTCTTGTGACGGCGTCGGGAAAGGGACGTATTGAGGTACGTAAGGATTCGGCGGACGGAGAACTGCTTGCGGCGGTTGATGTCGACGCTGTCAGCAGTACGCTGCATATATCTGACGTGACGGGATGTGCAGGCAATGAACTGTGCGACCTGTATTTTGTACTGACCGGCCGCGACCTGCGTTTCGACCGGTGGCAGTTCAGATAGTGCCATATGTTTTTAAAGGCTCTAATAGATGAACAGGTTTTTGTTAGTTATATATATTGGTGTTTTTAGCATCGGCCTCGCATCGGCCGAGTCACGCCGTGACTGGGAGAATGAGGGTGTGATAGGTATCAATAAGATGCCATATCATTCCACCTTGATTCTCCCGTCATTGCGTGATACCGATTCCAGATGGATGTCGCTTGATGGAAAATGGCGCTTCAAATGGTCGCCTGATCCGGAGCATCGGCCGGCTGACTTCTGGCGTGTCGGCTTTGATTTCTCAGGCTGGGACGAAATAGAAGTTCCGGGACACTGGCAGCTTCAGGGCTATGGCAAGCCGGTATATACCAATCAGCCTTATCCGTTCGCGGTTAATCCTCCCAAGGTGACTGACGAGCCTCCTCTGCATTATTATAGCTACGCGCACCGCAATCCCGTGGGCTCTTATATCAGATATTTCGATATGACGGATGTCGGTAACGACTGCCGGTACATATTGCATTTCGATGGTGTCGATGCCGCGATGTATGTATGGATTAACGGACATAGGGTAGGTTATAGCCAGAACTCCGCCAGCCCTGCCGAATTTGATATAACAGATGTACTTGTCAAGGGAAGGAACACTATAGTGGTAGAGGTCTATCGCTGGTGCGACGGAAGCTATCTTGAAGATCAGGATATGTGGAGGCTCAGCGGTATATTCCGCAGTGTGGGCATCTGGAAAAGACCTGCGGTCAATATTTGTGACTATTTCATTATGCCGATGCTGGATGATGCGATGAACGAGGGTCGCGTCGAACTGGCGTTTGACGTGGTCAATTCAACATGGAATCCGGAGAACGAATTGTCGGTTGAAATGACGGTGTCGGGAATCGATCGCAACGGGCATCCGGTTTCGGCCAAAGCTGAAAAGGCGCTTGGGAGGATAAAAGGTAAGGAGTCGAGGAGTTACAAGATGCAATGCGATGTCGGGACTCCCGCCCTCTGGAGTGCGGAGCAACCATGCCTGTATGATGTCGGAATTCAGATGAAAAGAGGAAGCGACGTGGTGGATTCTTTGAAATATCATGCCGGATTCCGAAAAATCGAGATAGACGGCGAGGTATTCAAGATTAACGGTAAACCAGTCAAGCTGAAAGGCGTGAACCGTCACGAATTCCTGCCCCGAAGCGGCCGAACGGTGGATGAGGCGTCCATTCATACCGATTTGCGTATGATGAAGCAGGCCAATATAAATATGATTCGCACGAGTCATTATCCAAATTTGCCTCTGTTTTACGAATTGTGCGACCGTTATGGCTTCTATGTAATGAATGATGCCAATCATGAGAGTCATGGCCTTGGACTGGGTAATAAGGTGCTGGGTGATGCAGCCTCCTGGCGAAAAGCACATGTGGACCGGGCCGTATCGCTTGTCGAGCGCGACAAGAATCATCCGTGCGTAATAATCTGGTCAATGGGCAATGAAGGCGGCAGCGGCTCCAACATGAAGGCTATGCGTGAGGCTACACTGGCTATAGACACAACTCGTCCGGTATATTCCGATACAGACCGCAGCATATCGGATATTTATGATGAAGGATACCTCTCGCCGGAAGATTTCAGTGCGCTGGGACGACGGATATCGGACAGACCGGTATTTATGCGTGAATATGCATATGCTATGGGCAACTCTACGGGCAATCTGCGCGAATACATGGACGTGTTTTATAGTGATTCGAGTATTGTGGGAGGTGCTATATGGGAGTGGTGCGACAAAAGCCTTATAAAAAACAAATACACGGATACGGTGGATATGCGTAAAGCTTCCGACAGATTGCGTCCTGCCGCGGATGAGTTCTGGGCTATCGGAGGTGATTTCGGCGATTTCCCGAACGATGCCAATTATGGGATTGACGGGCTTCTGGGGGCCGACCGTACGCCGCACCCCGGCTACTATGAAGTGAAAAAAGTGTATCAGAATCTGGAATTCAGTCTTACGGATTCTTTGTCAATGATAATTGGGGTAAAGAACCTGTATGACTTCCTTTCGGCCTCTGATTTTGATTATGTATGTGAATGGTATGCTGAGGGACAGCTTGTATCCCGCGACAGCCTCACCCTTGAGAACGGATGCCTGAAGGCTCCCGCTATGCCCGAGGCACAAGGGGAGAAGTGTCTGAATGTGTCGGCTGTTCTCCGGGAACCCACATTATGGGCGGAAAAAGGTTTTGCTGTTGCAAGGGAACAGTTCCTTTTCGGAGATTATGTCGTTCGTGGGCTTGAGGAACCAAAGGGCGGCAATTTGGATGTGCTTGACGGGAAAGACCGCATACGTGTCACGCTGGGGAATGGGACTGAACTGATTTTTGATAAAAACAACGGTGCGCTGACCGGATGGTCGGACGGCGTTTCGGATAGAATGAGAGCTCCGTTTGAACCGTATTTCTGGAAGCCGGCAAATGATGTGCAGCAGTATAATGGATATGTTGAGCGCCTCGGTGTATGGAAAAATGCATCCGCATTACGCAGGGTGAAGGATTATGCCGTTGATGCGACGGACTCGATGGCGGTTGTCTCGTTTTCATTTGACCTGCCTACCGTGAAAGCCGATTATGACCTCCGCTATGTTGTTTCACCGGATGGAAAAGTAAGGGTGACCGGACGTTATATTCCTCGTAGCAGTGATGTGCCGTTCATGCCTAAATTCGGATTCAGGATGGGGTTGCCTTCAGGGTATGAGCATATAGCCTGGTATGGCCGTGGCGAGTGTGAAAACTATCCAGACCGGAAGACCGGCTCGTTTATCGGCCGGTATGATACTACACTCGATAAATTCAGCCCGGACTATGTGATGGCTCAGGATAATTCCAACCGCAGCGATGTGCGGTGGTTTACGCTTACCGACAAACAGGGGCGTGGCCTGTGCTTCAGTTCGTCCACTCCGTTCAACTTCAGGGCATGGCCTTATAACGAGGATGATGTGGACATGGCAAAGCATGGATATGAACTGCCTGAGCGCGACTGTATCACGGTAAATGTTGACCGCTATATACATGGTGTAGGAGGAAACGACGGATGGGGTGCCAGAACAGCTCCTGAATATTCTATTGATGCCTCCTTGAGTTATGAGTTTGAAATAATAATAACACCTACGGAATAAGAACCTGTCGACAGCTCTGAGCCAGAGCCGTACATAATTTAAACTCTCAAAGCACAGTGAAATATGAAACAAATTGTATGGATAGCCCTATTGCTGCTTGCTGTACTGCAATGCCACGCACGGTACGAATTCAAAGCGCCGCTTTATGGTGCGGCCTATTACCATGAATATATGCCGTATAATCGCCTTGACAAGGATATAGCTATGATGAAAGAAGCCGGCCTCTCGGTTGTGCGCGTCGGCGAATCCTCATGGGGACTGTTTGAACCGCAGGAAGGTAAGTTTGGATTTGAATGGATGGATACCATAATGGATAAGTTTCATACGGCCGGCATAAAGGTGATTCTGGGAACCCCGACGTATTCTATTCCGGCATGGCTGGCCGACAAGCATCCGGAAGTCCTTTCGGAGAAAATTAACGGAGAGAAGTCGCATTACGGCATACGTCAGAATATGGATTTTACCAATCCTACGTATAAATTCTATTGTGAGCGTATAATACGTAAGATGATGGAACGTTACGCAGGGCATCCCGCCGTAATCGGTTATCAGGTGGATAACGAGCTTGAGGCAAGAGGTGTGAACAACCGGGATTATTTCATAGGATTCAGAAACTACGTCAAAGACAAGTTTCGGGGCGATCTCGATTCGCTTACTAAAGAATGGGGCATGAACTACTGGGGGATGAATATACACACCTGGGAGGAATTTTACGGGCGCGACGGCGTGACAAATCCGTCGTATAAGAACGAATGGGAACGTTACAACCGCAAGCAGATAGCCGATTTTCTTAATTGGCAATGCGATATCGTCAACGAATACAAGCGGCCCGATCAGTTTGTCACCCATTGCTTTATGCCGGCATTCCATAATGTCGACCAGGTGGAATCGTTCCGGCAGATGGAGTATCCGGCCATAAATGTGTATCATGGCGTTCAGGACGGCCAGGACGGCCAGCTGATAGCTTATGCAGGCGATTTCATGAGGGCTGTGGCCGATAACAATTATCTTATAACGGAGACAAACGCGCAGGGCACCGGCTGGGATGCCAAAGGTCAATACCCGCCCTACGACAATCAGCTGCGGCAGAACGTTTATTCCCACTACTCTTCCGGCGCCAATATGGTCGAGTACTGGCACTGGTCAACGCTTCACTACGGACAAGAGACCTATTGGCGCGGAGTTCTGGGCCACGATCTTGAGCCTAACCGTGTGTACCGCGAGTTTCAGCGGACGGCAAAGGAGCTTGAGAGGATAGGCAGGGATATCGTGAATCTCAGAAAAAACAATAAGGTGGCTATTCTGTACAGCCATGATTCGCACCATGCGCTCACGTTCATGCCATATGCCCAGGGCGGAGGTTATCCTACCGATGTCAATTATCCCGTGCATTTAGCTCATAAGGCGCTGTATATGCAGAATATCGAGACCGATATACTACCGTGCGACAGCCGGAGCATGCGTGATTTCAGCAAGTACTCCATGCTGGTTGTGCCTCCGCTTTATGTCGCGGATGACAGCCTGCTCGTGGCAATAGATGACTTTGTCCGAAAGGGCGGAACGGTAGTGATGATGTGCAAGAGCGCATATTGCAATGAGCATTCGGCGGTACGTCCGGTTTGTGCTCCCGGTCCTCTCCGCAAGGCGTGCGGTTTCTATTACCAGGAGTATTCTACAATCGGAAACATGAGGCTCGCAGACAATGCATTCGGATTGGGTGATTCCAACAGCATCGGAACGTGGTACGAGTTCATCATACCTGAAACCGCCACGCCTCTGGCATATGTCGACCATCCGTTCTTCGGCCAATGGCCGGCTGTTACGGTAAATAATTACGGCAAAGGCAAACTGTATTACATCGGTACTTATCCGTCGCAGCAACTGATGGATGAAATAGTCAGAAAAGCCGCCGTGGAGAAGGGACTGATTGCTGCGGATACATATAAATTCCCTGTTATAATCAAGTCCGGCATCAATGGTATGGGAAAAAAGATAAATTATATCTTCAATTACAGCGGCAATCCTGTTGAGGTTGTCTATGACAAAGGACGGTCCGTCGAAATCCTTTCGGGTCGGGAAGTGTGCCCGGGTGACACTATTGCAATAGGAGCCTGGGATGAAGTGATTCTGCGTGAGAAATAAACGGACAGATAGAACTATAAATAAAGATTAGTCCATGAAATTGTTTTTATTGTGCGGAGCCGCTGCGCTGACGGCCGTTGTCGCGCGGGCGGAGGTCGTTATGCCCGATATTTTCAGTGATAATATGATGTTGCAGCAGCAGTCCGACGTACGTATTTGGGGGTGGTGCACTCCCGGGGCGTCGGTTGTTGTCAACCCGGGATGGAGTGAGGTTTCCTATTCAGCCACGGCCGGGAAAGATGGTCGTTGGGACACTGTTGTCGCCACCCCCGAGGCGTCCTACACCCCGTGGACAATCACCGTCAGCGGCGATGCCTCCGAGATCAGACTTGAGAATGTGCTCGTAGGTGAGGTGTGGTTGTGTTCCGGACAGTCCAATATGGAAATGCCTTTGAACGGCTTCTGGTGTCAGCCAGTGGAGAATGCCGGCAAGGCCATAGCCTACGCCGGCCGATATCCCGGCGTGCGAGTCGCTACGGTGGAGCGAAAGGGCGATTATGAGCCTCAGACACGTGCGGCCGGCAAATGGCTTGAGAGTAAGCCTGAGAATGCCGGCGATTTTTCGGCCGTGGCCTATTTTTTCGCACGTTCTCTCAATGATATACTCGGTATACCCGTAGGAGTGATAAACTGTTCGCTTGGAGGCAGCAAGGTCGAGGGATGGATGCCGAAGTGGAAACTCGACGAATACCCTGACTGTGACGTCGAGAAAGAGAAAGCTACGCCCGATTCTGTACTGCACTTGTGGGAGCGTATCAATATTATGTACAATGCTATGCTGAATCCTATTAAGGGCTATACCGTGAAGGGCTTTTTGTGGAATCAGGGAGAAGCCAATGTTGGCGCTCATCTTCAGTATCCGCAACGTCTCGCCGATATGGTGAAAATATGGCGCGACGAGTGGAATCAAGGCCAGCTGCCGTTCTATTATGTAGAGATTCCGGCATGGAGTTATGGCAATCCCGACGGCTCGATTGCAGCTCTGCTCCGCGAAGCCCAGCATAAGGCGACCGATATGATTCCGAACAGCGGTTTTGTATCAACCACGGATCTTATCTATCCTTATGAGATTGATGATATCCATGGCTCTAAAAAGGAAGAGATTGGCGAGCGCCTCGCATTCATGGCTTCAGGCCGGACTTACGGCGTGAAGGGGATGCCCGACGGTTACCCGTGTTATAAATCGGTCGAGCTGTCCGGCAACAGGGCTGTGATACATCTTGACAATATTACAAATGGACTCACTCCTAATGGTGAGCTGGAAGGGTTTGAGGTGGCAGGTGCCGACAGGAAGTTTTATCCGGCGAAGGCGCGGGAACTGAGATATTGTAGGGCAATAGAGGTATCTTCCGACGATGTGGCCGACATCAGGGCCGTAAGATATTGTTTCCGGAACTTCTCTATTGGCCGTGTGCATAATCTTGTGGGACTGCCTCTTGTGCCTTTCCGCACTGACGACTGGGCTGAATGACAAGGAGGCGGTTTATTGCCGTTAACATTGCTTTACTGTTTTTATAACAATTTTAGCTCTTTGATACTGTCTGTTGTGCGCCTAACTTCAACAAATTTTATGTGGCAACGGACATTTAATCTCTAATTTTGTCGAGCTGACTGAGAATATTAACCCAATCAAATAACTTAGCCTTAAATCTATGAACAATGATTAATCGGATTTTGCGAAAAACGATTGTTCGCATCAGCGAAACAGTTGTGATGCTATGCCTTTTGCTGCCTGCCATGTCACTGCAGGCGATGGCTGCGTCAAAGATTTCTGTTTCCGGCACCGTTACGTCACAAATTGAGGACGAACCTCTTGCCGGAGCCAGCGTGAGAATTAAGGGTACGTCCTTGAGCGTGACTACCGATGTTGACGGAAAGTATGAGATTCTTGCCGAAAAAGGGCAGGTGCTGCAATTTTCTTATATCGGCTACAAGTCTAAGGAAGTAACGATAGACCGTAACGTCATCAATGTGGCTCTGGATGAGGACCGCACGCTGCTTGACGATGTGGTAGTAGTCGGATATGGCACGATGAAGCGCAGCGATATCACCGGTTCGGTGGTTTCGGTGGGCGCTGATGAAATCAAGAAGACTATTGTCACATCCGTCGACCAGGCTCTTCAAGGACGAGCTGCCGGTGTGCAGGTGACTCAGAACTCCGGCTCGCCTGGCGGTGGCATATCGGTCGCTATCCGTGGTGTCAACTCTCTTAATGGTAACGAACCTCTTTATGTTATTGACGGCGTGGCCGTGGATGGAAAGTCATCCGACGGCAAGACGTCTGCGCTGTCTACGGTCAACCCTTCCGACATCATGTCCATTGAGGTTCTCAAGGATGCATCCGCCACAGCTATCTATGGCTCGCGGGCATCCAACGGTGTGGTGCTCATCACCACCCGGCATGGACAGGCCGGCAAGACTCGTGTTACCTACGAGGGATACTATGCGCTGCAGCAGATTCCGAAGCGGTTGAAGACAATGAATCTCCGCCAATACGCACAGCTTTATAATGAGCGCGTGGAGGTGCTTGGATGGGGCGAGCGTGAGGAGTTTGCAGACCCGTCTGTGCTTGGCGACGGTACAGACTGGCAGAAAGAAATCTTCGGTAATGCCGGCATGTGGAACCATCAGGTATCCGTCAGCGGCGGTACGGAATCTACGCAGTTCCTTGTAAGCGGCAGCTATACCGACCAGAAAGGTATTGCTGTAGGCTCGGGATTCGAGCGTTTCACCGCCCGTATCAATGTGGACACCAAAATCACCAAGTGGCTTCAGATTGGAGCCCAGTCTTCGCTTTCACATACCAAGCGCAACAACACTATCGACGATAACGGTGTCATTCAGACGGCTCTGCGTCAGTTGCCCGAAGTGCCGGCCCGCAATCCCGACGGCTCATGGGGCTATCAGGAGAACAACCAGCTGGGCATTTACTATACCAATCCCTTGGCTGACGCTCTCACGCGTACCAACTACAACAAAGGTCTTCAGGCTATGGTAAATGCCTATGCCAACGTGACTCTGCTTCCCGGACTCACAGCACGCGTAGAGTACGGCGGCACATTTGATTATGGCAACTGGTATTTCTTCCAGCCTGAGATGACCATAGGTCAGTTCACGCAGAACAGCAATAGTCAGCGTCAGTCCTCCAATAGCCGTTACACCAGCTTCAAGCAGTATATCACATACATGAGGGATTTCGGCAAGCATGGCATCAACATCATGGCCGGCCATGAATCTCAGGAGTCGAAGTGGGAAAACCTTTCTGCTTCACGTCAAGGCTATCTGTTCAACAATGTGACATCCATCAACGTCGGTGACTTGAAAACAGCCTCCAATGGCAGCGGCAGCGGATGCTTTGCCATAGAGTCATATTATGGTCGTCTAAATTATAACTTTGACAACCGTTATCTCTTCACCGCTACTCTGCGTGCCGACGGTTCTTCTGCATTCGGCCCCGACAACCGGTGGGGCTGGTTCCCGTCAGTTGCTCTTGCATGGCGAATGAAGAACGAATCATTCCTGAAGAAAGTAGATTGGCTCTCCGATGCCAAGTTACGTCTTGGCTGGGGCCTTGTGGGCAATCAGAACGCAGGCAACTACGCTTACGGATCCACAATGACTACCTGGGCCACAGCGTGGGGCTCCGGTTTCGCGCCCGGCAATTTTGCCAACAGCAAGCTGAAATGGGAGGAAACGCACTCCTATAACATAGGTCTTGACCTCGCCATGTTCAACAATCGTGTGGAGTTCATCTTTGACGCTTATCTGAAGAATACCGACAATCTCCTTATGCAGGCTGCCCTTCCGGCTTACATAAGCGGAGTCATAGCCTCTCCTTGGGTGAATACCGGCGAGATGCGCAACAAAGGTTTTGAATTCACTCTCAACACGGTCAATATCTCCAACCGAGACCTTACATGGACCTCGGGCCTGACCTTCTCGCTCAACCGCAACAAGGTACTCAAGCTTTATACCGAGAGCACAGGCATTCAGGGTAAAATCGGCAACGATGTATTCACTTATACCACTGTCGGCAACCCTGTGGCCCAGTTCTACGGCTATAAGGTAATCGGCATGTTCGAGAAAGAGAGCGACTTCTACAAAAAAGATGCCAACGGCGATTTTATCCTTGACGCTTCCGGCAACCGCCAGTTCGTGGCTATCCCTGAAAACAAAGAAATAAAGTATGGTACGGGCGTGTGGTATGGCGACTACATTTATGAGGACCTTAACGATGATGGCGTCATCGACGAGAAAGACCGCACCTATATCGGTAATCCCGAGCCCAAATTCTCTTTCGGTTTCAACAATACCATAACCTGGAAGGGATTCGACTTCAACCTGTTCCTTACCGGCTCGGTAGGTAACGACGGCTACAACTATTTGCTTCAGGAACAGAGCGACCCTGCCAACCGTTGGTCGACACTCGCCTCTGTGTGTGATTTTACAAAGGTAGGACTTATCGATCCTGACGGAGAACGCACTCTTGACAACATGTATGTTACCAATCCCGGTGCATCCACATATCGTATCGATCAGGCGGCATCCAATCAGAATTCACGCACGAGCAACGTTTATGTCGAAGATGCCTCTTACCTGCGCATCAAGAACCTTTCGCTCGGATACACTCTGCCTGCGTCGTTCACCCGCAAATTCAGTGTTGAGTCGCTGCGTGTGTACTGCAATATACAGAATCTGTACACATTCACGAAGTACAAAGGATATGATCCGGAAATCGGTGCCTATAATCAGCAGGTGCTTCTGCGCGGCATAGACTACGCGCGTTATCCCTCACAGCGTATGTTCACCTTTGGCCTGAATCTCAGCCTATAATCATTGTCTAACACCAGTTGAATCACATAACATGAAACTTTCAAAATATATCATCGGGCTGGCCGTACTGCTTGGCGCCACATCCTGTGGAGATGATTTTCTCAACAAAGTTCCTGACGGAGAATATGTTGAGGACAACTTCTACGCTTCCGATGCCGCTGTCGCCTCTTCTACGGCGCCGCTATACAATCGAGCTTGGTTTGACTACAACTCCCGCGCCATCTGGATGCTGGGCAGCATGAGAGCCAATGACGTCTACTCGCCGTACAATTCGCCGCAGTTCGCCTTGTTCACAGTGGATGCTCTGAATTCCGATCTCGCCAATGCATGGCAGGGACTCTTCTCGGTCGTGACTATGGCAAATGCCACACTGCACAATGTCAGCACCAAGTGTACGGACGATGTTTCGGAGGCTGCCAAAAAAACCGCCATCGCCGAGGCTCGACTGATGAGAGCTTGTGCCTATTATTATGCCGTGCATATCTGGGGACCCGTAATCCTGTTTGAGGATAACCAGGAAGTGGTGGACAACCCTGTGCGTCCGCGCAACTACGAGGAGGATGTATTTGAATTCATCATCCGAGACCTCCAGTATGCCGCCGACAACCTTCCTGAGTCGCCTGCCGCTACCGGCCGTGCTACTTGCTGGAGTGCAAAGGCCATGCTGGCTAAGACGTATCTCAGCCGTTCGGGCTGGGGCAAGACCGAACGCGATCAGGCTGACCTTGACAAGTGCAAGGAGATTTGCCTTGACATTATCGAGCATAGCGGAGCACAGCTGATGGACGACTACCATGACTTGTTTAAATATCGCCATAACAACAATATCGAGTCTTTGCTCCAGCTCCAGTGGTACGCTTCCGCCGATGGCCCCTGGTACGTTAAGAACACCCTTAACTCCGACTTATGCGGCGACTCAAAGATGATGTCGGGCGTTGCTTCGTGGAGCGCCCTTGGTCCCGGAGCCGAAATGCTCATGCAGTACCGGTATATCGGCAGCAATGGCCAATACAAATGGGAGACTATACGTCGTGATGCCACGTTCGTGACCCCGGGCGTACACTATGACTATATCTGCATTGCTGACGGCGGCTATACCTACGATGGTACCTCTTCTATCCTCAAGAAAGGTGTCCCTGGCGGCCCTGACGACGACAATGACGGCCTTGTGTCCGACATGAACTCTCCGCTTAACACGTATATCGTGCGTCTTGCCAATATATATCTTACCTATACAGAAGCATGTCTCGGCAACAAAGCCTCTATCTCCGGCAATGAAATACAGTATTTCAATGCTCTGCGCCGTCGTGCAGGTATCGATGAGGTGGCTTCTGTCACTCTTGACGACCTTATACGCGAGAATCGAGTGGAGTTTTCTCTGGAATATCAGAACTGGTACTATCTGATAGACATCTACAAATGGAAGCCGGAAAAGATGTTGCAGTACTTCAACAGCCAGTACCGCGGTTACACCTGGGATAAAATAGAGATAGGCAAGAACCAGGAGATTTCTTTCGTATCCAGCGGCGATGGCTGGAAAACATATGTGGAGACTCCTATCGGACCATTGGTAGAGCCCGAGATAAAGGCCAACATCACCGAGAGAAGCATATTCCTGCCATATCCCGAAACGGATGTGATTCAGAATCCGCTGCTTAGAGCAGAGCCGCAACATTACAATTTTAACGACTAATACACCGTATCATGAACAGATTATATATAATGTTGGCTGTATTGCTTGCCAATATCGTAATGCTTTCGCTGCCATCCTGTACGGACGATGACAACGGAGGCGGTCAGCCGGAGATCGACTGCGTGCGTACTACCGATCCGGAACGTGCCGACTCGACATTCACCGATGCCACCGTGGGGCAGATGATACTTATCCAGGGTCGGAATCTGAACAATGCCGTTCATGTGTACATCAACGACCAGGATGTATACTTCAACAGTAACTATAATACTTCGACCCACCTTATCGTCACCATACCCTCCGACCTCGTTGTCGCAGGCGTCGATGATACTCTGCCCCTTGAAATCAGAGTGGAGACAACCCATGGCACCGCGACGTATTCATTCCATGTCATTGCCGGCCTTCCGTCTCTGGAACTGTACAAAGCCGACCTGCCGGTGAATGACGAGGGTATTCCAGAAATGGTGCCCGGACAGGAGGTGACTCTTGTGGGAGCTTTGCTGCATGAGGTGCAGCACCTCTATGTCACAGACCTTGACACAGTACCACTCTTCGAAATCAACGAATACGCGCTTAATGCCGACCGCACCGAGCTCAAACTCAAGATGCCTCTTGACAAGGAGATTCCGGATTATGGTATCTTCATGCTTGAATGCTATGCCGGCAACGCTTACTGCGGATTCTCCAAATCGCCGATGGCGCCGGAGGTATATGACGTTATTCCGGATATGCCGATTCCGGGCCAGACAGTCGTCATCAGAGGCAAATACCTCACGAATCTGACTGCGTTGAACCTTGGTGGTGAGATTGCTGTCAATGTTAATGACGTAACAGAGAACGAAACCATGACAGAGCTCAGGTTCACAATGCCCGATCAGCTGCCCACAAAGGAGGGCTCCAACGGACTTATCTCGATAAGCACGCTTGGTGGTAAGGCTACGGCCCCGTTCTATCGCTATGAACTGATTTTTGAGGACTTTGACGGCAACGGTACATCGATGATGTGGCAGTGGGGCACGAATAACGGCTGGGGCGTCAGTGAGCCTGCCGGTTTCACATTCCCCGGAATCTCCGGCAATGTCCTGAGTTTTGACGGTTCGAATACCGGTTGGTGGAACAATGAATATGTACACGGCAAGGCAATGCCCGAGAGCATTGATGCATCCACACCGCTGGATGATATTGAATTCCGCTATGAGGTGTATCTCGTCGAGGATGCCGAACTGACATCCAATATCGGCTTGTTCAATGTGACGGTATCTGTGCCCGTGGCAGACGCTGTCGAGGGTAAGTTGCTTCCCGGCCGGTGGATGTCGGTAATCATACCCATGACCCAGTTCGGCGCCGGATTCTCCACATGGGGCGAGCTGGCGGCCACCAATAATCTCGATGCCGACAACTTCGTGATATCCCATAACACAAGTGCGGCAGGCAGCATGCACACCGCTTATGATAACTTCCGTTTCTACGTAAAAACAGCCATAGACGAAAATGAATAAACTAATTTCCATAAACCGGCTTGTGCTTGCCATGGGCCTGTTGCTATCCGCTTTCGGCCTCATGTCTTGTTCCGATGATGACAATAAATTTGTACCGGACGGGGCGGTGGAACTGTCAGTTACTGACCACGGTGCAGATGTAGACGCCTTGAGTTTCAACAATTATGGCGGAAGCAAACTGCTGACTCTTGTGACAAATGCGTACTGGGAAATCAGTGTGTCGGATGGTGCCGACTGGCTTGTGCTCTCAAACCGGTCTGGCGATCCTACCATACTGAACGATCCCGATAAAGAGGATGAACCGCGATATATCAAGCTTACGGCAAAACCGTTGGGCAATGATGCTACCCGCACTTGCGTTGTGACATTCCGTGCGGCGGATAAGGTAAAGACCATAACAATAACTCAGCAGCAGCCTGAGGCCGCCGACGAAGCCGGATGGGAAAGTGCTCATGTTGCCAATCGTAATATGGGTGTGGGTGTGAATCTGTGGAATACACTGGATGCCACCGGCGATTGGTTTGACCCCGATGATATTGTGGCTTGCGAAACCTGCTGGGGGCAACCTCTTGCAAAGCAGGAGTGGTTCGACGCTGTGGCCGCATCCGGTTTCAAAGCCGTGCGTGTGCCTGTGACCTGGAAACTGCATATCGATGAAAATGGCAAGGTCAAGGAACCTTGGATGAATCGTGTGGAAGAGGTTGTCAACTATGCTCTCAATGCCGGTCTGTACTGCATAGTTAATGTGCACCATGACACTGGCAGCGGAGGATGGGTATGTGCCGATTTGGCCAATATCGAGTCGATTTCCGAAAAATTCGCCGGCCTGTGGACGCAGATCGCCGACCGCTTCAATAAGTACGACCATAAGCTCCTTTTCGAAGGCTATAACGAGGTGCTCGATCAGAATGATTCATGGGTAGAGCCTGTGGAGGGCGGATACGAGGCGATAAATATCCTTGCGCAGACCTTTGTGGATGCTGTCCGTGCTACCGGAGGCAATAACCTTCACCGTAATCTTATTGTCAACACCTATGGAGGCGGAGGCAGTGCCACACGTCTTAAGAATATGGTGATGCCTGCCGATAAGATACCGGGCCATTTGATGCTTCAGGTTCACAATTATACTCCTGCGGGTTTCTCAAACCTTGATGGCTCGCTGAATGAAGATATTCCTGTAGAAGAACTGCCTTTGTGGACAAAGAGCTACGAGAAACTTCTGGGAGATGAGCTTGATATGCTTATTGAGTATTCCAATACTTACGGAGTTCCCGTCGTAATCGGCGAGTGCGGGGCCTACGAGCGAATTTTGGAAGAGGAACGAGCTAAATACAGCGAGTTTATCACAACATATTCCCGTACCCGTGCAAATATCAGCGTGTTCTTCTGGGGACAACTGATAGACAGAACCACCTGTGAGGAATTATATCCATTGTTTATTGATGGCTTCTTGAAAGGATTGAATTGACGACACTGCTGTCCGGATTCTTACCGGTTGCATACATATAAGAAGAAGTGCGAATCAGAGTCTCGCTCCGATTCGCACTTCTTTTTCGTTCTGTTTTCAGTATGGTTACTATCTTCCTCCGGCAGTGGATCGATCGGCGTTGGCATCAACGTCGACGAGTTTACGGGCGCCTTGTTTCTGTCGTCCCCACTGAAGATTGTAAGCAACGGCGATGTAAGGCATGCGCAGGTCGAGACGCATATGCTGCTCGTTGCGGTTCCATCGGCTTAACGATTTGCTGCCGCGGTCGTATTTGCCGAATGGCATGATTATTCCGGCGCTGAACTGCCACGCTTTCATGTTGTAGCTGAGGTCAATGATGTTTAGATCCTCTCCCCAGGAGATCTTTTCACCCCAAAGGTCCCGCTGTGCGCGGATGTATTGCCCTGAAAGCTCAAACCCCCAGTGGGAAAGCTGTATCTGGGCGTTGCCACTCCATCGGTTGCTGTGGTGGGTATAGCCCGTGCCGCGCATCCTCTCCATGCGGAATTGCAGATAGCCGCTTGCCGTGAGCCAGTTCGGTATAATTTCAATCTGTGGAGCGAGGAAGAACGATAGATTCTCCAGCCCGCGGCTGTTCTCGTAAGTGGTGACGAGATTCTTGTCCTCCCACAGCATAAGCGGCGTGATGGCATTCGGCGACGTGAATGCGCGTATGCCGAAGGAGCCGCTGACGCGGGGCAGGTTGAAACCGTAGCGGAATGTAAGCATATAGGAGTTCGCCGTTTTCAGATTCTGATTGCCGACGCGCCACTGGAAGCCGTCGAGCTGCTGCGGCACGATGTTGGTCTCTGCCAGCGACGGTGCCGACTGCCACGACGTGAAGTTGAGACGCAGGTTGTGGTTCTGATTCAGGGAATAGGTCAGGGTAGCCTGAGGCCGTGGGCTCCAGGAGTGATTGCCCTGGTCGGTTTCTTTGAAGAGGAAGTCGGTGTATTGCACGCCCATTCCGGCCGTAGCCGTCCACTTGCCGAAGCGGTGGAAATATTCGGCGAACAGGTAGACCTTGTCCTGCCGCTGATGAAATATGTCGCCGTCGAGATTCAGGTATTTCGATCGGTTGCGGTTGGCTGTATATGACGCGCCTGCCGTCAGCCTGCCGTTACCCCAGTTCTTGATATAATCCGCTTCTATGGCGTATGCCTGGTTGTGGTCTCTGATGTCGGTGTGTATGTCGGTCAGGTATCCTGTGGCGCCCGGAAGTTGCTCAAGATAGTCGGAAAATGTTTGTCCGGAATAGAACGAGCTGCTGACGTTGACGACGAGCATTTGTTTGCGTGGCAGGCTCTGTTGCCAGTACAGCGAGAGCGACGGGGTGGTGCCTTTGTCGCCGTGCGAGTCGGTAAGCAGAATGTCATCAGAGCCGTTGCTCAGCGAAAGCAGACCTTTGTAACGGGTCTTGTCGGTGATACACTGATTCAGTATGAATTCAGCCATAAATACGGTGGTGTCGGGTTTTATATAGCTGTATGAGGTCCATGCGGCTGCCGTTGAACAGTCCATCGTCCCGCCGCGCGATGTCTCTTCGCGCGTAAGCGATACTCCGTCGGGGAATGTGAACGTTTCGGTGTAGTCACGATGGGTCTTTATTTTGTTGGTGAGCTTGAAATTGCCTCCGACTTCCCATTGCGACGGACCGGAATTGAATTTAGCGTCGGTCATATAGAATCCCCATGCCTGATTGAGCGCCGGCCGTGCCGATGTCATGAGCGAGCCGCCGGCCGACGGATTGCTGACGATGAAGTTGAGTACGTGGGTGGCGCCGCCGTAGCGCAGCCCCGGATTGTCAATCCATTCCACACGCCGGATGGTTTCGGGAAGCAACGCCTGCACCTGCTCGATTCCTGCCTGACGTCCGTTGATGCGGAGCTGAACTGTTTGTCCGGCGGCCTGGATGGTGCCGAGGGCCTCGCTGACGGATAGGGCTGGAATCATAAGGTTGCCGAGTAGCTGAAGTCCGTTTTTGGAAGCATCTACGGCGCTTTGCGACGGATGGTAGACATCCATGTCGGCCTTACGTATTACTTTCGGAGCTTCAATCACAATCTCATGCAGTTCCTGCGCGTGAATGGAGTCTGCTGCCTCTGTCTGTGCCGATGCGGCGAACACCGGCAATAATGCCGCAGCGATTGATATTGTCTTTTTCATATTGGCTGTAATCATTGTCATATTTCAGACGCAAAATTACAACCGTTTGTGACAGCCGTTCTCAACAAATGTTGAAAAAACAATACTGCCGGAGTCTTCGCAGAGTCCGGCAGTATGGGGTTTCCAATAGGTACAATTTCTAAGGTAAAAAAGATTGTTTTAGGTTCGTGATGCAAAGGTCGGCCTTTTTGAAATAAGAGCCAAATTTTTTTATATGTTATGCGACATGTTTTTTTGACATGTTTACACTTTTTGTAGTGTTTGTGGCGTATAATTCGCTGAATAATAGCACTTGGGGAATCTCAGGATGTGTTGTTTCATGTGAAAAAAAGTTCATTTTTGTTCACTCCCGGCTTCAAATTTTTCTAATTTAAGACTTGTCCCGTCGAAGCAGGCATAGGTGTCGTGGGTTATCCAGTCGCCCAAAATTATGAGACTGCAACGGCTGCCCGGCACGGCTTCGTCCACGGCGACGTGATGGTGGCCCAGCACGATGTAATCCGTGTCGGGATGTTCTGCCGCGTAGGTTTTGGCCCATGCCTCGACGTTGGTCCGCATCGGTCCATCCCATGCGGCGCTTTGCCCCGGCGTGTAGCCCCGGCTGCCGGCGCTCCAGCGGTGGGCGAATGGAATGGTCCAGCGGGGATGGATGGCAGAGTAAAGCCTTTGGCAGAGGCGGTTGCGGAAAAGAGAACGGATGAAGCGGAACGAGGCGCTGGTTCGCCCCAGACCGTCGCCGTGGGCTATGAAAAAGTGCTTGCCGCCGATTTTGCGCGTGATGGCGCCGTCTACGACCTCGATGCCGATTTCGTCGCGCAGGTAGTCGAAGAGCCATATGTCATGGTTGCCCGTCAGCCATGTGATGCTCACGCCGGAGTCGGCCAGTGCTGCCAGTTCGCCGAAGAAGCGTACGTAGCCGCGGGGCACCACCGTGCGGTACTCAAACCAGTAGTCCAGCACATCTCCCACGAGGTAAAGAGCGCCTGCGTGTCCGTGCAGCGAGTGCAGGAAAGCCGTCACGCGCCGTTCATGCGCCCGCGCGTCGGGCAGATAGCTCGCGCCGAGGTGCATGTCGCTGATGAAGTAGACGGGGCGGGAGGCGTCGGGCGTTGTCATAGCAGGCCGAGTTCGAGCTTTGCTTCCTCGCTCATCATGTCCTGAGTCCACTCCGGCTCAAACACAACGTTGATTGTCACGGATGTGATGCCTTCGATGCTTTCGAGCTTGATGCGCGCATCCTCCACAATGAAGTCGGCCATAGGGCAGCTGGGGGCCGTCATGGTCATGTCCACGGTAAGCGCACCGTCATCGGCTATGTCGATGCGGTAGACCAGCCCGAGGCTGTAGATGTCGACAGGTATTTCCGGATCGAACACCGTGCGCAGCATCTTTACCACGCTCTCTTCGAGTTCAAGTTTTCTTTCTGGTGTCATAATATCGCAAAGGTACAAAAAAAGTACGGCATTTTTTGTACCTTTGCGGCAGATACATATAAAAATACTTAATTATGAAAGGAATCCGACGTTTACTTATTGTGATTGCTGTGGCCCTGTTTGCCGCAGTTCCGGCTTCGGCCCAGTTCCGGTTCGGTGTCAAGCTTGGCATCCAGACCAACTCGTTGCATTTCGACAGCTCGACCTTCGACAGCGACAACCGTTCCGGCTTCACCGGAGGTATCATGACAGAATTCACGGTGCCGGTGATAGGCGTAGGCGCCGATGTGTCGCTGCTGTATGTCCACCGTAATCAGCGCATAATCGACACCGGCGACGGCGAGTCGGTGCACAAGGGACTTGATTACATCGAGGTGCCCGTAAATCTGAAATGGCGTATCAACATACCTGTTATCAACAAGATAGTGCGGCCGTTCATCACCACAGGCCCCAGCTTCGCTTTCCTGACATCCGGTCGCGCCATAACTGACGCTGTGAAGAACCGCAAGGTCGATACGGCGTGGAACGTGGGCGGCGGTGTCGAGCTTCTGAGTCACTTGCAGGTGGCTGCTTCGTACGGCTTCGGCATGTCAAAAGCTTTTGAATGGACAGGTGCCACGACCGACGGCCGCATCAACGGCCGCACACGTTGCTGGACCATCACGGCAGCATATCTTTTCTGATTAATAAAATTTAGGAAAAGAGCGTAGTCTGATTGCAGGAAATTTAGTATCTTTGCAGCACAGAAACCAAATTCAACCAATATAATTTAACTCACTAACACTCAATAGAGTCAAAATTATGAAAATCGAAAAAATCATTGGTCGTGAAGTGCTTGACAGCCGCGGCAATCCTACCGTAGAAGTAGACGTAATCCTCGAGAGTGGCGCTTTCGGCCGCGCTTCCGTTCCTTCCGGCGCATCCACCGGTGAGAACGAGGCACTCGAACTCCGCGACGGCGACAAGAGCCGCTACATGGGCAAGGGCGTTCTTAAGGCAGTTGCCAACGTCAACGGCCCCATCGCAAAGGCTCTCGTAGGCATGAGCGCTCTCGACCAGATCGCCATAGACGAAGCCATGCTGGCTCTCGACGGCACCGACACCAAGAGCAACCTCGGCGCCAACGCCATCCTGGGCGTTTCGCTGGCCGTTGCAAAGGCTGCCGCCAACTATCTTGACCTCCCCCTCTACAAATACATCGGCGGCTGCAACACCTACGTGCTGCCCGTGCCCATGATGAACATCATCAACGGCGGCGCTCACTCCGACGCTCCCATCTGCTTCCAGGAGTTCATGATCCGTCCTATCGGTGCTACGAGCTTCCACGAAGGTATCCGCATGGGCACCGAGGTGTTCCACAACCTCAAGAAAGTGCTCAAGGACCGCGGCCTCAGCACGGCTGTAGGCGACGAAGGCGGTTTCGCCCCCGCCCTCAACGGCACCGAGGACGCCCTCGACTGCATCATCAAGGCTATCGAGAAGGCCGGCTACGTACCCGGTAAGGACGTTACCATCGGCCTCGACTGCGCTTCTTCCGAGTTCTATGAGGACGGCAAGTACCACTACAGCCACCTTAACAACGGCGCTGCCAAGGAAGCCAACGGCAAGACCTACACCCGCGAGGAGCAGGCTCAGTTCCTGAAGGGTCTCGTAGAGAAGTACCCCATCGACTCCATCGAGGACGGCATGGCCGAAAACGACTGGGAAGGCTGGAAGATTTTGACCGACCTGATCGGCGACCGCTGCCAGCTCGTGGGTGACGACCTCTTCGTAACCAACGTGAAGTACCTCCAGCGCGGTATCGACGAGGGTTGCGCCAACTCCATCCTCGTGAAGGTGAACCAGATCGGCTCCCTCACTGAGACCCTGCGCGCTGTCGAGCTCGCTCAGCGTCACGGCTACACCGCCGTTATCTCGCACCGTTCCGGTGAAACCGAGGATGCTACCATCGCCGACATCGCCGTTGCCACCAACGCCGGCCAGATCAAGACCGGTAGTGCAAGCCGTTCCGACCGTATGGCCAAGTACAACCAGCTGCTCCGCATCGAGGAACAGCTCGGCGCTGCTGCCCAGTACGGCTATGGCAAGAAGACCAAGCGTCCCGAATAATCGCTTCTGCGTTCAATAATATTATCGCCCCGCTGCCTCTTTTGAAGCAGCGGGGCGATTTGGTTTACGGTATATAGTTTAGTGCAGCTGCGAGGTTGCCTCGGCTATGCGGCGCATGCCTGTGGCGATGTCCTCGTCGCTTGCGGCGTAGCTGAGTCGTATGTAGCCCGGAGCGCAGAAGGCCGCGCCGTCTACTGTGGCAACGTGCGCTTTGTCAAGCAGATACATGACGTAATCCGCGCTCGACGTGATAGCCCTGTCGCCGTGTCGCAGGCCTATGAGGTCGCTGACGTCCGGGAACAGGTAGAAAGCGCCTTGAGGCCTCACGAACTTCCAGCCCGGAATGTCGGCTGCGAGGCTGCATATGAGGTCGCGGCGCCTGCGGAATGCTTCTCGCATTTCGGCCACGCACTGCTGCGGGCCAGTGTAGGCGGCCTCGGCAGCTTTCTGCGCTATCGACGACGGACCGCTGGTGTACTGCCCCTGGAGCTTGCCTATAGCCTTGGCTATGTGCAGCGGGGCGGCGGCGAAGCCTATGCGCCAGCCCGTCATGGCGTATGCCTTTGATACGCCGTTGCACACTACCGTGCGTTCTTTCATGCCGGGAACCGAAGCTATGCTTGCCGGCTTGTCCGCGAAGCTTATATGTTCATAAATCTCGTCGGAAATGACCGTGATGTGAGGGTGATGGCGGAGAACATCGGCCAGAGCGTCGAGCTCGGTGCGTGTGTAGACCATGCCGGTGGGATTGGACGGCGAGTTGATGATGACGGCCCGTGTGCGCGGAGTGATAGCTTCGTCAAGCTGCGCGGCTGTGATTTTCAACCCGTTGGCAGGGAGCGCCGGCACTGTCACCGGTATGCCTTCGGCCAGTTTCACCATCTCGATATGACTTACCCATGCCGGGGTAGGGATGATGACCTCATCGCCGGGATTGACGAGGGCGAGCAGCGTGTTGGCCAGCTCCTGCTTGGCGCCGTTGCCGACTACTATCTGCTCCGGTGCGTATTCCAGCTCGTTCTCCCTGCTGAGTTTGTCGCAGATGGCGTGTCGCAGGCTCACGTAGCCCGCCACGGGCGAGTAGTGGGAGAAATCCCGGTCGATGGCCGCTTTGGCGGCGTCCTTGATGAACTGCGGGGTAGGGAAATCCGGCTCGCCGGCGGCCAGACCGATGATGTCGATGCCGCGGGAGCGCAGCTCGCTGGTTTTCTGCTGCATGGCGAATGTGGCCGATTCGGAGAGGAGTTCTATCCTGCGTGATATTTGGGTCATGTTGGTATCAATGATTATGGGTATAAAAGTACGAATAAATTCCATAACGGCAAAGTCCGTTATTTTTTTATTGTAAAGCTAAACTTATTTGCGTATATTTGTGCATCACTTAAATCAATCCTTCACAAATATGCCTAAAGTAATAGGAGCAGTCACGATCGACGCCATGCGATGCAAGGGCTGCGGGCTGTGCGTGGTGGCGTGTCCTACCGACACTCTCGCCTTGCGCGCCGACGACGTGAACGACCGCGGCTATCATTATGCCTATGCCGCCCGTCCCGAGACATGTATAGGCTGCGCCAGCTGCGCGGCCGTGTGCCCCGACGCATGTATCGAGGTCTACCGTGTGGTGGAAAAATAGGCTCTAATCCCCGATAACGCACTCAAGATTATGGAAGAAGTAAGACTGATGAAGGGCAACGAGGCCATAGCCCATGCCGCCATTCTGTATGGCTGCGACGGCTATTTCGGCTACCCCATCACTCCGCAGAGCGAAGTGCTCGAGACCCTCGAGGCAGAAATGCCGTGGGAGACCACCGGCATGGTGGTGCTCCAGGCCGAGAGCGAAGTATCGTCTATAAATATGGTGTACGGAGGCGCCGCCGCCGGCAAAGCGGTGATGACGTCGTCGTCAAGTCCGGGCATCAGCCTGATGCAGGAAGGCATAAGCTATATCGCTGCAGCCGAGCTGCCTGCCCTTATAGTAAATGTGATGCGCGGCGGACCCGGTCTCGGCACCATCCAGCCTTCGCAGGCCGATTATTTCCAGGCCACGAAGGGCGGCGGCCACGGCGACTACCACCTGATAGTGCTGGCTCCGGCCAGCGTGCAGGAGATGGCCGACTTTGTGGCGCTTGGCTTTGACCTCGCGTTCAAGTACCGCACGCCGGCCATGATTCTCGCCGACGGCATCGTGGGTCAGATGATGGAGAAGGTTGTCCTTCCCCCGCAGCGTCCCCGCCGCACGCAGCAGCAGGTAGAGGAGCAGTGCCCTTGGGCAGCCACCGGCCGCCACGGCCGCCCTCACCGCAATGTTGTCACAAGCCTTGAGCTCGACCCTGCCCTGATGGAGAAGAACAACGAGCGTTTCCAGCGCACATACGCCGCCATAGAAGCCGCCGAGGTACGTTACGAGGAACATTACACCGAGGACGCCGAGTGGCTCGTGGTGGCTTTCGGCTCGGTGGCCCGTATCTGCCTGAAAGCTATCGAGGAAGCCCGTTCGCAGGGCGTGAAGATAGGTCTGCTGCGCCCGATCACGCTTTGGCCGTTCCCGACGGAGGCCGTTGCCCGCTGCGCTTCGCGCGTGAAAGGCATACTCACCGTCGAGCTGAATGCCGGACAGATGATTGAGGACGTGCGCCTCGCGTCGCGTTGCAGCGTGCCCGTGGCACATTTCGGCCGCCTCGGCGGAATAGTGCCCAATCCTGGCGAAGTGATAGAAGCCCTTTACAAAAATTTCCCTGAATCAAGACCGCAATGAAACCCGAAGAAATAATCAATCCTGCCAACCGTGTGTACAGCCGTCCGCGGCTGCTCACCGAGGTCAATACCCATTATTGCCCGGGTTGCAGTCATGGAGTTGTACACCGCATCGTGGCCGAACTGCTCGACGAGATGCATCTTGAGGATAAGGCTGTGGGCGTGGCTCCCGTGGGCTGCGCAGTGTTCGCGTATAATTATATAGATGTGGACTGGGTGGAGGCCGCCCACGGACGTGCTCCGGCAGTTGCTACGGCGCTGAGCCGCCTCCAGCCCGAGAATCTCGTCTTCACCTATCAGGGCGACGGCGACCTCGCCGCCATAGGCACGGCCGAAACCATCCATGCCGCCAACCGTGGCGAGAATATCACCATCATCTT
The DNA here is from genome assembly GCA_900550395.1 of uncultured Porphyromonadaceae bacterium. Taxonomy (GTDB): domain Bacteria; phylum Bacteroidota; class Bacteroidia; order Bacteroidales; family Muribaculaceae; genus CAG-873. Next base: position 62,655 of record URSD01000004.1, read on the forward strand.
CATTAATAACGCCATATACGGCATGACCGGCGGACAGATGGCGCCCACCACGCTGATAGGACAGAAGACAGCCACCACGCCTTACGGCCGCCGCGTCGACCTCAACGGCAATCCCCTCAACATCTCCGACCTCCTGGCACAGCTCGAGGGCACGTGCTACGTAACACGTCAGACCGTACATACCCCCGTTGCCGTGCGCAAGGCCAAGGCTGCCATAAAGCATGCATTCGAGAACACGCTCGCCAAGAAGGGTACATCGGTAGTGGAGATAGTCAGCACCTGCAACAGCGGCTGGAAGATGACGCCGGCGCAGGCCAACGAATGGATGATGGAGCACATGACCGAGCGCTATCCCCTCGGCGACCTCAAAAACCAGTAAGCCATATGAAAGAAGAAATCATTATAGCGGGATTCGGCGGTCAGGGCGTACTGTCGATGGGCAAGATACTGGCCTATGCGGGCCTCATGAATGACCTTGAGGTGACATGGATGCCTGCCTATGGTCCCGAACAGCGTGGCGGCACGGCCAACGTTACCGTGATACTCAGCGACAGCGCCATCTCCTCGCCCGTGCTCGACAGTTACGACACGGCTGTCATCCTCAACCAGCAGAGCCTCGACAAGTTCGAGAGCAAGGTGAAGCCGGGAGGTACTCTCCTGTACGATCCGTCGGGCATACACCACAAGCCCACTCGCACGGATATCACCGTAGTGGAGGTGCCCGCCATGGATGCCATGATGGAACTCAACAATGCCAAGACATACAATATGATTCTGCTCGGCGCGCTGCTGGCATGCCGCCCGGTTGTCCCCCTCGACGCGGTGCTTCGCGGCCTGAAGAAGACGCTGCCTGAGCGCCACCATCACCTTATACCTGTCAATGAGACAGCTCTGCGCAAGGGCATGAGCCTTGTGTGAGCGTCAGCGATAAACATGCGCGGGGCAAAAGGTTTTGAATCCTTTTGCCCCGCGTCGTTTCATGCAAACTTGCTGTGGAATTCGTCAAAGCGCGCCAGCGCGTCGGCTCCGAATTTTGCTATGGAGGCGCGCACCCGGTCTACCGCTTTGGGTGGAGCGCCCACCCGTGTCTTGCTGAAAAACTTGTCGGCGTAGCAGATAAGCTGCTCGAGTTCGGTTCTCGGCAGCAGGTCGTGGCCGGGGTCGGGCAGTCCGGCGCTGATGAATTCCTGACGTGTAAGGCCGGTACCGGTGTGGCGTTCGGCCACGTCTGCGGCCCATTCCGGTGCTCCTTCGGTCCGCAACATCCCGGCGCCGATGACGCCGTGCATTAGATAGGGGGCGGTGCCGTGGCATTCTATGCCCGGGGCGTCGGTGCGCGTTATGCCGATATCGTGGAGCATGGCGGCTGTCTCTATCTGTGCCGGGTCGAGCAGCAGCCGATGGTTGCGTGCTATTTCCGCAGCCATGTCGGCGACCTGCCGGCTATGGCCTATAAGAATATCCCGCAGGGCTGTGCCCGCGGGATAATATTTGTCTATGATGTCTTGCCAGAGCGTCATATCACGGTGTTCCAGCCGTGTATATCCGGCTCCTCGCCGAGGCGTATGGCGTTGAGCTTGTTGTAGAGGCGGGTGGTGACGGGGCCGGGCTTTCCGTCCTTTGCGATGACGTATTTGCGGCCTGTGTCGAGGTCGTGTATCTCACCAATGGGCGAGCAGACGGCGGCTGTGCCGCAGGCGGCTGCTTCGCTGACTTGCTCGAGCTCGTCGACGGTGATGTGGCGGCATTCCACCTCTATGCCCATGTCGTGTGCCAGCTGCTGGAGGCTCATGTTTGTGATGGAGGGCAGGATAGACTCGGATGCAGGCGTGATGTACTTGCCGTCCTTTATGGCATAGAAGTTGGCAGGGCCGCATTCGTCAAGGTATTTTTTCTCCTTGGGGTCGAGGAAGAGCACGGCCGAATAGCCGAGCTCGTGGGCGTGTTCGCCTGCGCGGAGCGATGCGGCATAGTTGCCGCCGGTCTTGAACCGTCCTGTGCCCTTGGGGGCTACGCGGTCGTATTCGCGCATGATGCATATGTTGGTGTTGCGGAAGCCGCCCTTGAAGTAGGGACCTACCGGCGACACGAACACTATGAACTCGTATTCGGTGGAGGAGGATACGCCTACACGCGGCGACATTCCTATTTCGAGGGGACGGATGTAGAGCGAAGCACCGCTGCCGTAGGGCGGCACGAAGCGTTCGTTAAGCTCCACGGCCATGCAGCACATCTTGCAGAAAAGGTCCTCGGGCACTGGCGCCATCAGCAATCCTTCTGCCGAGCTGCGCATACGCTTGGCATTCTCTTCCAGGCGGAAGATTCTTATTTTGCCGTCTTTGCCGCGGAAGGCTTTGATGCCCTCGAAAATCTCCTGTCCATAGTGCAGGGAGGTTGCGGCCATGTGAATATTGATGCTGTCCGACTGGCTGACTTCTATTTCGCCCCATTTGCCGTCCTTGTATGTGCATCGCACGTTGTAGTCGGTAGGCACGTAGCCGAAAGGCAAATTGCTCCAGTCAAGTTCTTCTGTCATTTCTTATTCGTTTTGATGAAGTAAATGAGTTCTCTCAAATCTTACGCAAATATAACGTTTTTGAGTTAATTGGTTGCCCATATTGCACATTTATCGGAAAGCTGTGCAAATGGATTGTTACGCCTTTGATTTTTCTTATGATGTATCTGATGCAATATACAAAACTTTTCGAGACTAAGTTTTGTTATATGAAAACAAATCGTTAACTTTGCAATACCACATATCACCCTGCGAAGATGGAGATCAAGCCTCGATTTGAAGTTGTGTACCTTGAGGATGCCTATAGTTTCCTTCAATCCCTGCCTGTCAAGGTACGGGCCAAAATTCAGTACAATATTATGGTCGCACAGCATGAGAATGACCCGGAATTGTTTAAAAAACTGAACGATGACATCTGGGAGTTCCGTACACGCTTCAATGGAATGGCATATCGCATGTTCGCCTTTTGGGACAAAGACAAACGTGCAATGGTGGTGGCCACGCATGGACTCGTCAAGAAAACGCAGAAGACTCCGCCTAATGAAATCCGCAAAGCAGAAGCGATAATGAAAACCTATTATGAACAACGAAAATAAGCACTATATGGAAAAGATGAAGATTTATAGCCAGGCAGAAATGCTTGATCGCACCCTCGGTTCAAAAGGCACACCCGAAAGGGATGAGTACGAAGCAAAAGTCGACGACTATATGGTTGGTCTTGCAATCCGAAGGGCTCGTGAATCCAAAAATCTCACCCAGGAGCAACTTGGGGAGCGTATCGGCGTGCAAAGGGCAAGGATTTGCAGTATCGAGCGTGGAGCAAACCTCCGGCTGTCAACTATCCGTAGAATATTCTCGGCTCTCGAAATGGAAGTGAAACTCGACATCGCCAATTTGCAGTCGATACCTCTCTGCTAATTGTCGAACAGGTTATCCCTATACAACAGAATCGCCCCCGTTTCCGGAGGCGATTCTGTTGTATAGGGTGTGCCTATGTGGTTTACATCATGCCGCCCATGCCACCCATGCCGCCGGCGGGCATTGCGGGTGCGGGATTCTCTTCCTTGATGTCGGCGATGACGCATTCGGTTGTGAGGAACATACCGGCGATGCTGGCTGCGTTCTCAAGAGCTACACGGGTCACCTTGGCGGGGTCGATTACGCCTGCTGCGAGCAGGTTCTCATAGCTGTCGGTGCGTGCGTTGTAGCCGAAGTCAGCTTTGCCCTCGCGTACCTTCTGTACGACTACGGCACCTTCAACGCCGGCGTTGCGGGCAATCTGGCGCAGAGGCTCTTCGATGGCGCGCTGCACGATGGCGATACCTGTCTGCTCGTCATCGTTGTCGCCTTTGAGGTTCTCAAGGTCGGCGAGAGCGCGGATGTAGGCCACACCTCCGCCGGGCACGATGCCTTCGGCGATAGCGGCGCGTGTTGCGCTCAGAGCGTCGTCCACACGGTCCTTCTTCTCCTTCATCTCAACTTCGCTGGGTGCGCCGATGTGGAGCACGGCCACGCCGCCTGCGAGTTTGGCGAGGCGTTCCTGAAGCTTCTCGCGGTCATAGTCGCTGGTTGTGGTCTCGATCTGAGCCTTGATCTGAGCCACGCGTGCAGCGATGGCCTGCTGAGAGCCTGCGCCGTTGACGATGGTAGTGTTCTCCTTGTTGATAGTCACCTTGGCGGCGGTGCCGAGGTCCTGCATGGTGGCCGTAGCCAGCTGCATGCCCTTTTCTTCGCTGATGACGGTGCCGCCGGTGAGGATGGCGATGTCCTCGAGCATTTCCTTACGACGGTCGCCGAAGCCGGGAGCCTTGACGGCGCAGATCTTCAGAGAGCCGCGCAGACGGTTTACGACGAGCGTGGCGAGAGCTTCCTGATCTACGTCCTCGGCGATGATGAGCAGCGGGCGTCCGCTTTGTGCGCTCTGTTCCAGGATGGGCAGGATGTCCTTGAGGTTGCTGACCTTTTTGTCGTAGATAAGGATGAGGGGGTTGTCCATCACGCACTCCATCTTTTCGGGGTCGGTGACGAAGTAGGGCGAGATGTAGCCGCGGTCGAACTGCATGCCCTCGACGATGTCGATGGTGGTTTCGGTACCCTTGGCTTCGTCGACGGTGATGACGCCTTCTTTCTTGACTTTCTTCATGGCCTCGGCGATGAGATGGCCGATTGTCTCGTCGTTGTTGGCCGATACGCGGGCCACATCCTCAATTTTCTTGAAGTCGTCGCCCACTTCCTCGCTCATGTTCTTGATGGAGGCCACGACGGTGCTGACAGCCTTGTCGATGCCGCGCTTGAGGTCCATGGGGTTGGCTCCGGCGGTTACGTTCTTGAGGCCTACGGAGATGATGCTCTGGGCCAGAACGGTTGCGGTGGTTGTGCCGTCGCCTGCATCGTCGCCGGTCTTGGAGGCTACTTCCTTGACGAGCTGAGCGCCCATGTTCTGGAAGGGATCCTCAAGCTCGACCTCGCGTGCTACGGTCACACCGTCCTTGGTGATGTGGGGAGCGCCGAATTTCTTGTCGATGATGACGTTGCGTCCTTTGGGGCCGAGTGTTACCTTGACGGCGTTGGCCAGGGCGTCGACGCCTTTCTTGAGCTCTTCACGAGCCTTGATATTGAATTCAATCTGTTTAGCCATGATTGTAGTAGTTTTGGATTCTGATTATTTCTCGATAACTGCGAGCACTTCGTTCTGGCGCATCACGAGCACTTTCTCGCCGTTGACCTCAAGCTCGGTGCCGGCGTACTTGCCGTAGAACACCTCGTCGCCTTCCTTGAGCATCATTTCCTCGTCTTTGGTGCCGTTGCCTACGGCCAGAATTGTGCCCTTGAGTGGCTTCTCCTTGGCGCTGTCGGGAATTATGATGCCGTTGATGGTGGTTTCCTCTGCTTCGGTCGGGCGGATGATGACGCGATCGGCCAGTGGTTTCAGTTTCATAGTAATAATATATGTGTTGTGTTAGTTTTGTGTTGTCTTTCGGTAGTCATTAATGCATATTCCGTGCCAAAACGGATTTTGCCGCCGGAGGCTGACAAAATGTCGCATTCGGGCTGTCACTCTCTATAACACTCAGCAGGGCTTAAAGTTGCATCTGACCGGTATTTTGCTTATCTTTGCACATGCCTGACCTGATAACATACGATTTGATGGACTTCGGGCCCATCCGTTCGATGCTTCGCACGCATGGGATTCCGCAGACTTTCCGGCGCGGCGAGTATTTCGTCCGCACGGGAGATTTGGCTTGTCGCGTTGGACTTGTGACGGCAGGCGGCTTTGCCTTCTCGAAGGACGACTGCCACGGCGATGTGCAGATCTTCTCGCTGGCATTCAGCAACGATATTATCAGCTCTCTGATAATGTTGCCGGATCGCCGGTCGGGTTTCGATATAACGGCCTTGTGCCGGTCGGAAGTGTTGGTGATGGAGCAATCGAAGTTTCTCGACCTGTTGTATACCGAGCTCGGCGAGCAGGCCTGGCCGCGGCTCATATATGCGATAGCCTGCGGTCTGATGGAGCGCGGTTTTTCTTACCGTTGCGATTCGGTGGAATCGCGCTATGCCAATCTGCTTGCACGCGCTCCGCAGGTGGTGTCAAATATGTCATACAAGGCCATGGCGTCCTATCTCGGCATTTCGCGCGAGCACTTTGCACGTCTGCGGAGAAAAATGGAGAAAAAGTGAGCAGTGTGATATTTGTCACACTTATTGCGGCGTTCGCGGTGTATCTTTGTGCAGACTCTGATACATATGAACAGGACTGTCACATTTCTGCTTGCGATCATCGCCACCACATGCGGCGCCTCTGCCAAGGCTCCGGAAGATAATGTTTTTATCACGTCGGCTCACGACGAATTTGTTTTCACTGACGGGCGCGACGGGCCGGAAGTGAAGCACACCCGGCGCGTGGAGTACACTGCCACGCGCCACTCCGCCACGGTGTATCCGCATATCTTCTACAATGACAAGATACGCCTTGACAAGGCATCCGGCGGCAAGATGGAGTATCGTGACGCCAATTCGCCTACGGTGTTTCACGACGGTAGCAAGGTGTGTTCGTTCAGGATGGACCTGACAGGTGCCGGAAAGAAGGGACGGGCGGAATTCCGGCGCACCTTCACAGATGCCGCCCACTTTACCGGTGTATTCCCTGAGGAATCCTATCCCGTGCGTGAGAAGACCTTGATATTCCGCTTGCCGCCCTCGATGAACAGGGTGCAGCTCGTCGACGAGCATTTTCCCGCGACCGGTATTGCACGCACTGACACGGAGAACCCCGACGGCTCGCGCACCATAGTCTATACTGTCAGCAATCTCGCGGAGGCCCCTGACGACGAGTCCGCACCCTCGGCCTTGTCGTCGAGACCTTATATAGCGGTGCGTGGCTATTTCGAGAACACAGACGCTTTCTTCGCCTACCATCGTAATCTGTTTGACGTCGACACATCGCTCTCGGGCGTAGAGGGGTTGCCGGCGCCGGATGCTTCCGTCGGGCGGCTTGCCACAATTCAGCAGCTTTATGACTTTGTGCGCGACAACATCCGCTATGTGGCATACGAGGAAGGCGACGCGGCATTCCGCCCTGACACTCCGGCCCAAACCATGCGCAAGCGCTACGGCGACTGCAAAAGCATGTCGCTGCTGCTCGCAACGCTTCTCAACCGTGCAGGCATACAGGCTTACTTCGCCGTCACCGGCACTCGCAAGATACCTTGGCGTATAACCGAATATCCTTCGCTCGCCGCGGCCAACCATGCAATCTGCGTGGTTCCCGAAAGCGATGGATATCTGTTTCTCGACCCTACGCAGCCGCAGATTTCCGCTTCGCATATTCCCGGATGGCTGCGTGGTAAAGACGCCATGGCGCTGACGGGCGACGGCTACCGCATGATAGATATTCCGGCAGAATCGCCATGCGCGTCTGAGGATATAATCACCTATGACTATGTGCTCTGCAACGACGGACTCGCGGGACGCATCGAGCGTCGCGCCACGGAGGATGTAGCTTCGGATATTGTAGCGGAATGCAACGGCATCGGCGGCAGGCATCTCAGTTCCGTACTGGCTCTCGCTCTCGCGCCGGCACAAGGCGTCGCGGTAGTTGCCGATAGCCTGATATACGACAAATCGAAGCCGGGCAGCGTGACGATGTCGGTGCCGGTCGTAAACGGGCAGGCTGTGACGGAGTATGATGGAAAGATGTACATCGGGTTCAACGCTCAGTGCAGCCCGTACGATGCACGTATGGACCTCTCGGATCGGCGCGAAGACCTGCATCAGCCTCTTGTGGCTGTCATAAGGCGTGTGTCCCGTGTGCAGATTCCTTCGGGCTGTAAGGTGACCTTGCCCGACGATTATAGCGCCGATTACCCGTGGGGCTCTCTGTCATGCCGCTTTGAGAAAGCTCCCGGCATGGTGATGATGACTAAGACCATGGAGCTGAAAGGACGCGATGTGCCGCTTTCCGAACTGAAGGCTCGCAATGAGGCCATAGCCCGCTGGAATGAAGTCTGCAACCAACAAATCGAGATACAACTATGAAAAAACTGTTCGTGATGCTGCTCGCCGTCACTCTGACGGCTATAGCGGCCTCGGCCGACGAAGCCTCCCGCTATCGTGCGTTCGCCGACACACTCCGCACCGAGGTGTTCTCTACAGAGCTCCCTGCTTTCCGGGTGAAGGAAATACCGCAGAAATACAGCAAGGAGTCGGCGGTGATAAAGGCGATATATCAGAGTGTGGAAGCCCGCAAGCGCACGGGTGTCGGGGTAGGGGTCGGAATCCTCGGGTTGCCGAGTGTCACGCGCCGTGCCCGTGTGGAATTCGGCCGGCTGACGCGTATGCTGCTGCATATAAACGACAAGGCGGCTCTGGATAAGTACTCGGAATTTGATTTCGACCTGAATAGTAAAAAGAGCTTCTATCGCGGCTACGAAAAGAAGCGTTTCGTCATGGGCGTGCGTCTGATAAAGCCCGACGGCAGCATCGTTGACGTAGATACATCCGACTTTGTGGAGGTGAATGAGGGGAAGGACGGCAAGCAGAAGAGCCGCAAACTGGCGATACCTGGGCTGGAGATAGGAGACGACATCGATATTTTCTTCTACGCGGAAACGAAATTGCAGAACGCGCATCCCGATCCTATCACATTCAGCCTGAAGGATGAGGAGCCGATACTGAACTATCAGATACATTGCGTGATAGACGACAACCTTACGACGCAATACCGTTGCATGAACGGAGCGCCGGACTTTAAAGTGAGCCGCGATGAGGATAAAAATTATGTTCTCGACCTTGAGCTTAACGACATCACTTCCCACGAGCCCAGATTGTGGTACAGCTCCGGCAGGCAGTCGCCTTACATCCGGATGTACGTGTTCAACCGCCGCAACAAAGAGGCTTTCACTCCGCTGAGCGCCCGAAAGGACGGTCTGCAGGGCAATCCGGATGTAAACGCCATTATTGAAGACCGCTGGACTGAGGATGACTGGTGGGCGAAGAAGGTTCCAAACTACGCCTATTCGGGCAACATTGGCGGTTACAAGGGCTCGCGGAAATTCTACGGAGCGCTTAAGCAGAAGGTGAAGGACGGTACGCTGAGCCAAAGGCAGGCCGCCGACTACCTTTATAACTATCTTGCATACGGCGGCTTCGGCAAACGGAATCTTATGCGCGACGGATATTTTACCCGTATGTTCTGTTTCTTTCTGGATTATTTAGGCATCCGCACCGAGGTCGGCATCGTGGCGGACTCCGGCACGGAACCCCTCGACAAGATGCTGAATCTTGACGAGTGTACTTATATCGTGCGTCTTGCCGATGACACCACGCGGTATTATATTTCTCCGCAGCCTGACATCCCAATACTTGCCCCCGGCGAGATAGGGCGACAGTTCCGGGGCCGCCCGGCAGCTATGTGGCGTCCCAAGAAGGAGCGCCGACAGGCTCCGGCTCCGATATTCACGCTTCCTATGGGCGATCTCGCTGCCAACCGGAACGTTGCCACCCTTGACGTCGCGCTCGACGGTTCGGTGCTCGATGTCAGGCGCACCGAGCGCTTCAGCGGCGCCACTAAGCCCTATGCCTGGCGCGTGGTGGCGCTGGCCGATGTTGACGAGGGCTACAGCGCGTGGCTCAACCGCTATGGCTTCAGTCCGGTGCTTGACGAAAACAAGAAAGAGCAGGCCGACCGTCTTGCGCACAACGAGGACGAGCGCAAGACGCAGATCGACGATTTCAAGGAGGAGGCAAAAAACTATCATGACGCCGCGCCGTCGGAATTCGTGTCCTCACGCGTGCTTGACCTCGGCATTGACCCGGAGCAACCCATACTGAGCTACGAGCTGGAGTACAAACTCGACAATTGCGTGAAGCGCGCCGGTCGTAATATCGTGGTCGATCTGGGGCGTCTGCTCAACAGCCAGACAACCATCTTGCCGTCGGACCGCGAGCGCGACGTCGACGCCTGGATGGGATTGCCTCGTGAGTATATCACGGAGATAAATCTCGATATTCCTGACGGATACCGCGTTGATGCACGCAGCCTCAAGGCTCTCGGGTGCTCGGTGGAGAACGCTTGCGGGCAATTCGTCGCTACCGCCCGCGAGGCCGACGGCAAACTGATTGCGGAGGTGCGCATTCAGTATCGCAAGCCGTTCGTGTCGGTGGCGGAATGGCCCGGGATGCTCAAGGTTGTCGAGGCTGCCGTCCGCTGGAACAGCAGCACTGTCGTTCTTGAGAAGCGATAGGTTATAAACTGCGTATTATCAACTCGTTGGCATCGTCGACGGTCGACGCGTCAAGACTTGCGAGATATATTCTCGTGGTGGTTTCGGAATCGTGGCCCATACCTTCACTGATGATGCTGATCGGAATTCCTTTCGCTTTTGCCGCCGAGGCCCAGCTGTGTCTGGCGCAATACATGGTAAGCGGAATAGTGGTGCCTGCTATGGCTCCAACTCTTTTCAGGTGGTAGTTTATGGTGTAGGCGGCATTGCGGTAGGCCACGCGCTCGTTGATGCCCGTGCGTGTTATGATGGGCAGCAGATAGGGCGATGCGTTTGCCGGGTATTTGTCGAGAATCTCCTGCATGTCGGCGGTCCACAGTATAGATAGTTTCTGCCCGGTCTTGCGCCGGCGGTAGGTTATGTGTCCCGCCCGCATGTCTGATTTGCGCAGGAAAGCCATGTCGACGAAGCTCATGCCTCTGAGAAAAAAACTCATCATGAACATGTCGCGGGCATAGTCGGAATGTGGTTCTGCGGAGAGATCGAGAGATTTGATTCTGCTTATGGTCGACAGCGGGACAGCCCGTTTTACGGTCTTTTCCACGCCGGTGTAGACATGGCGGAAGGGCTTGCGGTTGTCAATGATTTCTTCTTCCACTGCCCGGTTGTAGACGGCGCGCAGTATGCGCATGTAGAAGGACGTGGTGTTGGGGGTGTTGCCACGGCGTTTCAGGTAGGCCTCGTACGCTTCCACGGTCTCGGTTGTCAGCGCGTCAAGCATGATGTCGTTCCCGTCGCGGAAACGGCGGAAGCTGTTGAGTGTTGACCGGTAGGTTTCTGCCGTGTGCAATCTGTTTCTGCTCTTCAGTGAGACAATGGATGCCTGAAGGTAGTTGAATAGGGTATAATCTCTCCGATACCGTTCGAATTCGTTGGCAACGTCGTCGACAGTGTACGGGCTTGCGTCGCCTTCGAGGCGTCCGATTATTCTTTTGAGGCGTTCCGTGTCATGACGGATGTCTTTTTCTATCGAGAGCAGTACGGTGCGGCGTTCGGAATCCGGGGAACATAAGATTGCTGATCTGTCGCTGTTCCATTCGCGCGGGAAAATATTATATCCGGTAGGTATGATACGGATTTTTCTTTCATGGACGATACGGTAGTAGATTGAGCCTGCTTTTCCGGATGCGGCAGACCGTTTTAGTTTCACATAGATTGATGTCATGTAACTGAAAGTTGAAGCATATGTGGTGAATATATGGAGATTGTGCGGCTGTGGCCGTAGGTAGATGGATTGCTTTCTGACAATACAAAAAGACACCGCGTCATCTCCGACGCAGTGTCTTTTTGTGACTCGCACAGGATTCAAACCTGTAACCTTCTGATCCGTAGTCAGATGCTCTATTCAGTTGAGCTAGCGAGCCATGCGCTCTATCGCATTTGCGACTGCAAAGTTACGCAAAAGTTTTAAATCTCCAAAATTTGCGGCAACTTTTTTCACACTTTTTTGTTGCATGTATATTCTCGGTTTTTATTACTTTTGCATTGGAAATTACACTTTACCCCGCAACTGAATGAAATACGGACACTTCGATGACGCAGCGCGCGAGTATGTCATAACCGACCCGCGCACTCCCTGGCCCTGGATAAACTATCTCGGCAATAAGGATTTTTTCTCGCTCATAAGCAATACTGCCGGTGGATACAGCTTCTACCGTGATGCGAAATTCAGAAGAATCACTCGCTACCGCTACAACGGCGTGCCTATGGATGCCGGCGGCCGCTACTTCTATATAAAGGACGGCGACACAGTGTGGAATCCCGGATGGAAGCCCACAAAGACGGCCCTCGATGCCTACGAGTGCCGCCACGGCATGAACTACACCATTATCACCGGCGAGAAGAACGGCCTGGAGGCTCGCGCTCTGTTCTTCGTACCCCTTGGCGAACATGCCGAGGTGACAAAGCTTACGCTTACCAACAAGACTGACGCGCCCAAGACGTTCAAGCTGTTCTCGTTCATGGAGTGGTGCCTCTGGAACGCCGCCACCGATATGGAGAACTTCCAGCGCAATTTCTCCACCGGCGAGGTGGAGGTGGACGGCTCGGCCATTTATCACAAGACGGAATACAAGGAGCGCCGCAATCACTATGCGTTCTATTGGGTCAATGCTCCGGTGCAGGGCTTCGACACCGACCGCGAGACGTTCCTCGGACTGTACAACGGCTTCGACGAGCCGCAGGTCGTGCTCGACGGCAAACCCCGCAACTCGGTGGCCCACGGCTGGTCGCCCATCGCCTCGCACTATCTGGAGATAACCTTGCAGCCCGGCGAGAGCCGCGACCTCGTGTTCGTCCTCGGCTACGTCGAGAACCCTCAGGACGAGAAGTGGGAGAGCAAGGGCGTCATCAACAAGAAGCGCGCCAAAGAGATAATGGAGCGTTACGACACACCAGAGAAGGTGGACCGTGCCTTTGACGCCCTGCGCGGCTACTGGGATGACCTCCTCGACCGCTTCTCCGTCAGCTCCGGCGACGATCGCCTCGACCGCATGGTCAACATCTGGAACCAGTACCAGTGCATGATTACGTTCTGCTTCTCGCGCTCCGCCAGCTTCTTCGAGAGTGGCATAGGCCGCGGCATGGGCTTCCGCGACAGCAACCAGGACCTGGTAGGATTCGTCCACCAGATTCCCGCCCGCGCCCGTGAACGCATCATCGACATAGCCTCCACGCAGTTCCCCGACGGCGGCTGCTACCACCAGTACCAGCCTCTGACGAAGCGCGGCAACAATGACATAGGCGGCGGCTTCAACGACGACCCCATGTGGCTCATATTCGGCACGCTCGCCTACATCAAGGAGACCGGCGACTTCTCGATACTCGACGAGCCGGTGCCCTTCGACAATCAGCCCGGCTCGGAGGTCAGCCTTATGGAACATCTGCGCGTGAGCTTCGACCATGTCATAAAGAATCTCGGCCCTCACGGGCTGCCCCTCATAGGCCGCGCCGACTGGAACGACTGCCTCAATCTCAACTGCTTCTCCAACGACCCCAACGAGAGTTTCCAGACCACGGAGAACAAGACCGAGGGCAGCAAGGCTGAGTCGCTGATGATTGCCGGCCAGTTCGTCATTTACGGCCGCGACTACGCCGCCCTGTGTCGCCGTCTGGGCATGGCCGGGGAGGCTGAGCGCGCCGAGCGCCATGTCGCCGACATGGTGGAGGCTGTGAAGAAACACGGCTGGGACGGCGACTGGTTCCTCCGCGCCTACGACTTCTATGGTCGTCCCGTGGGCTCGCACACCAACAAGGAAGGCCAGATATTCATCGAGAGCCAGGGCTGGTGCACGATGGCCGGCATCGGCCTTGCCGACGGCCTCGTGGAGAAGGCGCTCGACAGCGTGAAAGAGCGCCTTGACTGCGAGCACGGCATCGTGCTCAACAATCCGGCATTCACCGAGTACGTGATGGAGTACGGCGAAATATCCACCTATCCCGCAGGCTACAAGGAGAATGCAGGTATATTCGCCCATAATAACCCCTGGGTGATTATCGGCGAGACCGTGCTCGGCCGCGGCGACCGCGCCTGGGAGTACTATCGTAAGATATGCCCCGCTTACCTCGAGGACCGCAGCGAGCTCCACAAGGTCGAGCCGTACGTCTACTGCCAGATGACGGCCGGCAAGGACGCCGCCCGTCCCGGCGAGGCCAAGAACTCGTGGCTCACCGGCACTGCCGCCTGGAACTGGTACGCCATCACGCAGTTCATCTTCGGCATACGTCCCGATTTCGACGGCCTGCTCATCGACCCCTGCGTTCCGGCCGGCTGGACCGGCTTCGAGGTGCGCCGCAAGTTCCGCGACGCCGATTACACTATCCGCATTGAGAATCCCGACCACGTCAGCAAGGGTGTGCGCAGCATCACCCTCAACGGCAAGCGCATAGAGGGCAACATTGTTCCCGCGCAGCCGGCCGGCACCCGCAACGAGGTGGTTGTGACCCTGGGCTGATAAGACAGCAATAAACTACGCGTCCCTGCAAGGCTCAGATGCCTTGCAGGGACGCGTTCTGTTAATCTGTCAGTAATGTCAGGCGCCGAGATATGCCTTGAGCAGACGGCTTTTCTGCCCCTTGAGGCGGCGGATGGCCTTCTCTTTTATCTGGCGCACACGCTCGCGCGTCAGGTCGAATTTTGCTCCGATTTCCTCAAGTGTCATCTCCTGGCAGCCTATGCCGAAGAACATTTTCAGGATTTCGCGCTCGCGCTCGTGGAGCTGCTTGAGGGCGCGGTCCACTTCGTTGCTGAGCGATTCGCGGTTGAGGCCGGCGTCGGCCATGGGCGAGTCGTCGTTTGTCAGCACGTCCAGCAGGCTGTTGTCCTCACCCTCTACGAAGGGGGCGTCCACGGAGATGTGGCGTCCGCTCACCTTCAGCGTATCGGCAATCTTGTCTACCGGGACATCGAGGGTTTCGGCGAGTTCCTCTGGCGAGGGACGCCGTTCGTTTTCCTGCTCGAATTTCGAGAGTGCCTTGCTGATTTTGTTGAGGGAGCCCACCTGGTTGAGTGGCAGCCTGACTATGCGGCTTTGCTCTGCGAGGGCCTGAAGAATGCTCTGGCGAATCCACCATACAGCATAGGAGATGAATTTGAAGCCGCGGGTCTCGTCGAATTTGCGGGCGGCCTTGATGAGGCCGAGGTTGCCTTCGTTTATCAGGTCGGGAAGCGACAGACCCTGGTTCTGGTACTGCTTCGCCACCGATACCACGAAGCGCAGATTGGCGCGTGTGAGTTTTTCGAGAGCCGCCTGGTCGCCGTTGCGGATGCGCTGGGCGAGTTCAACTTCCTCCTCTACCGATATAAGCTCCTCGCGGCCTATCTCTTGCAGATATTTGTCAAGCGAGGCGCTTTCGCGGTTGGTGATGGATTTCGTGATTTTGAGCTGTCTCATGTTTCTATTCTGTCAGTTGCGGTCTTATGCAAAAACGTGCAAAGTTAATAAAAATTTTCTTAAAATGCAAGGCCAAAATGTCGGAAACCGGCCCATGCATAGCCTAAGAATATGATTTATAACGCTGTTGCCAGCGATAATATTATTATAATTGCAAATTTTAGAGTTTTTTAGAGAGAGTGTTGCCGCCTTTTACTGCTGCTGTGACGTGTCGAGGCCTTCCCGTACGAGTCTGGCCTTTGCGGGGCCTATGATGGCTGCAATCTCCTCCTCGCTCGCTTCCCGCACTCGCTTTGCGCTCTTGAAGTGGCGCAGCAGGGCGGTGCTGGTGGCTTCGCCTATACCCTTGATTGCGGCCAGCTCGCTGCTGATTTGGCTGTGGCTGCGGCGGTTGCGGTGGTGGGTGATGCCGAAGCGGTGTGCCTCGTCGCGCAGTGCCTGCACTATGCGCAGCGACTCGCTGTTCTTGTCGATGTACAGCGGCACGCTGTCGCCCGGAAAATATATCTCCTCCAGGCGTTTGGCTATGCCCACTACCGCGATTGTGCCCCTGAGGCCTATGTCCTCCAGGGCCTCCACTGCCGAGCTTAGCTGTCCCTTGCCGCCGTCCACCACTATGAGCTGCGGCAACGGCTCGCCTTCGGCCATCATGCGCGAATAACGGCGTGTGATGACCTCGCGCATCGACGCGAAGTCGTCCGGGCCTACGACGGTGCGTATGTTGAAGTGGCGGTAGTCGCGCTTGCTCGGCTTGGCGTTGCGGAATACCACGCACGACGCCACCGGATCAGACCCCTGTATGTTGGAGTTGTCGAAGCATTCTATGTGGCGCGGCAGCTCCGTGAGGCGGAAGTCGGCTTTCATCCGTTCCAGAGTGCGTTCCAGGCGTTCCTCGGGGTTGCGTTTCTCCATGTGTTTGAGGTCGTCGATGCGGTTCTGCCGTGCGTTGCGCACGCTCACTTCGAGCAGCTTGGCCTTGTCGCCGCGCCGCGGGATGCTGAAGGTGACGTCGGGCATCTCCACTTCCGGCGCGAACGGCACGACGACCTCGTCGTACGTGGCGCCGAACGTGCGCTTTATCTCGTCCATCGCGTAGGCCAGCAGCTGCGCCGCGCTCTCGTCGAGGCTGCGGCGGTAGCGCAGCGTGACGCTGCGTACCACGGCGCCGCGGCGCACGTGCATGTAGTTGATGTATACGTCGCGGTCGGCCGAGCCGTCGTCGTCCACGCCGAAGACGTCGATGTCGGCGATGGTCTGGCTGACGATGACGCTTTTGGAACGATAGTTCTGCAGCAGCTGGTATTTCATCTTCAGCTCCTGGGCTTCCTCGAAGCGCAGCTCGCCGGCCAGTCGGTTCATCTCCGCCATGAGGTACTCGGCGAGCTCGGCGGTGTTGCCGCGCAGTATCTGCTTGATGTTGCGGATGTATTCGGCGTACGTCTCCGGCGCGATGGCGCCCGTGCAGCATCCCTTGCACCGCTTGATGTGGTATTGCAGGCAGAGGTGCCCTTTCCCGCGGGCGAGGTATTCCTCGGTGATGGGCAGGCGGCATGTGCGCACCGGGTACAGCTCGCGGATCAGCTCGATTACGGTGTGCGCCACCCCGGTGTTGGCGTACGGCCCGAAATACTTGGAGCCGTCGCGTATGAGCTGGCGCGTCAGGAACACGCGCGGATACAGCTCGTTGGTGACGACAATCCAGGGATACGACTTGTCGTCTTTGAGCAGCACGTTGTAGCGCGGCTTGTACTCCTTTATCATGGAGTTCTCGAGGTCGAGGGCGTCCTGCTCCGTCGGCACCACTATGTAGCTCATGTCGGCTATGGCGCGGACCAGCAGATTGGTGCGGTTGCAGTCGTGTGTACGGTTGAAGTAGCTCGACACGCGCCGCTTCAGATTCTTCGCCTTGCCCACGTATATCACCGTTCCCTGCGCGTCGTAGTAGGTGTAGACGCCGGGCGTGTCGGGCAGGATGGAGATTTTCTCCATCAGTTCCGGCGATTTTTTGTGTAGCGGCATGGGTAAGAATTTGGTTGAAACAGAGAGAACAGAAAGCCGGACAGTGTCGGCCCTGTTCCCTCTGTTTTTTAATGATTTTTCAGACCTTTCGGCGCGTCACGCTATCGGCCCGAAGATGTCGTTGATTTTCAGCCATTCGTTCTCGGGGCCGCACAGCAGGCGCGCGCCGGCGTAGGCCATTCCGAGGGTGTAGATGGTGGTGGCGGCATAGTCGCCGCTGGGCGTCTGCGTCATCACCAGCGCCACGTTGGGGCGTGTGGCGTTGCCCAGCATCAGCGGCAGCAGCAGCGAGATGGCCTTTGCCTTGGGATAGTATATGGGTATCGCGCGGCGGTAGTTCCAGCGCAGCAGGTCCTTGGCGTCGTCTATGGCGCTCTCTATCTGCGTGCGTATGCGCGTGAGCACCAGCGGGTCCGACTTGATGGCTTCGGCAAGCTCCTCATAGTATTCGCGGGTGCGCGGACGCTCGTAGTTGAAGTTCTGCGGGCCGAAGTAGCGCAGGAAGTCGATGGGCAGACGGTTGCAGTGGTCGATGTAGTGGTCGAGGTTGGGCACTGCTATGTCGCGGCGCACGTCAAAGGTCAGCTCCGCGGTGCTGTTGTAGTAGTGCGCGGGCTCGGGCAGGCGTGCTCCGAATTTGCCCGTCATGTCGAACTGGCCCATTGCGCGGCTGCCCACGAAGGCCATGAACGTCCAGGGGCGCGCGTCGGTCTGGCGCTCGTTCTGCTTGAACAGGGCGTAGATGGGCTCGTTGTAGGCGTCGCAAAGGCCCGTGTTGAAGGTGGCGAACTCGCCCTCCACCATGATTTTGGGCTCGTAGCGCGGGTCGTCCACGCCTACGCTGTCCTCGTATTGCAGGCGCTCGAACGTTATGGTCAGGAAGTTTTTAAGCAGAGGATTGGTGCCGGGGTCGCGGCGTCCGTAGTACCAGCGTTCGTGGCGCGCGGTCTGTGCCAGGTGGCGCAGCGCTATGTCCAGGCCGCTGCGGCCGGCGGGCGCGGGGAAGAATGCGAAGTCCAGGAGCTTGTCCAGGGCTGTGCGCGGTCTGTCGGGGTCGAGGCGGCGCGCACGGGCCGGAGCCTCGTAGCGTGTCTCGGCGTCGGATTGCGGTTCCCTGTGCGGCATCGACACGGGCAGGTCGTGCAGCCGGTCGTTGTCGGGCAGGCGCATGAATTTCTTGTTGGGATGCTCTTCGTCGCCGCGGTCCTCTATCTCGAGGGTGGGGCCGTACAGGGCGCGAAGCAGCTCCATGAGCTTGAAGAAGCCCATGGCGTGGAAGTCGAAGCCGCGCGCTTTCAGTGCCGGCGTGATTTTTACGAGCTCATACCAGCCGTCGGGCGCGGGCAGCGTCGACGTGATGATGAACTCGAAGCGGCGGCGCAGGTCTATGATGTCCAGGTCCTGCTTCTCCACGCTGTAGCGCTCCGGGCGCATGGGCCGCGGGGACTGGGGCTCGCCGTAGGGGTGCAGCGACGGCAGGCAGATGTAGTGGTGCGGCGAGTGGGCTTCGTCGTAGGTGGCGTTGGCGACGTCGTCCGGGAAGATGTCGTTCAGCAGTTGCTTGACGCCGCGGCCGCCGTACTCCCGTGTGTCGAAACCTTCGGCGCGCAGGGCTTCGCCGAGTGTAGCCAATGCGTAGTAGCTGCCCGTGGCGGGTGCCAGTCGGCGCTCAAGGATTTCGGTGACGGCTTTGCGTGCCTGCTCTGTCTCCTCGTCGGTGAGTGGACGCAGCTCTACGGCAAACAGCGTGCGCACGGCTTCAAAAATGCGGTCGCCCAGCTGGAACTGAGGCTCGAAGCGGGTTTGGGGATTGATCTCGCGGAATGCGTCGCGCAGCTCCTCGGCTGTCACGGCTTCGCGTCCTTCGGCATTCAGCCGCTTGTTGACGTCTTCGAGAATCGGATCGAATTCTTTGAAATTCGCTTTCAGTGCGGGAGCTGCGGAATAGCTCTCCTTCAGAATTTCTACAAGGCTTTTCATTTAAATAATAAAAGCTTAAATTGTTCTTTTTGTTTTGGTATGAATTTTTCAGCGCAAATTTACAATAAACTATTAACAATATATAGCTAAAAAATGATAAATTTTTCGCCGCGTAGCCATTCCTTTATCCGCTTTTTACCTATATTTGTACAAAATATTTCCGCGATGGACACGACAAACGACAAGAAACTTTTCCTGCTGGACGCTTATGCGCTGATATACAGAGCTTACTATGCGATGATACGCTCGCCGAGATTTACGTCGGGCGGTCTGAACACATCGGCCATTTTCGGCTTCTGCAATACTCTCGACGAGATACTCCGCAAGGAGGAGCCGGGCTACATCGCCGTATGTTTCGACCCCAAGGGGCGGACTTTCCGCCACGAGGCGTATCCCGAATACAAGGCTCAGCGCGAGAAGCAGCCCGAGGACATCACCGCGTCCATCCCCTACATCAAGCAGATACTTGAAGCCTACCGCATCCCCGTGATAGAGATTGACGGCTTCGAGGCCGACGACGTGATTGGCACCATCAGCCGGCGCGCTCAGGTCGAGGGCTACATGACGTATATGATGACGCCCGACAAGGATTACGGCCAGCTCGTCACCGACCGCGTCCTTCAGTACCGCCCTTCGCTCGGCGGCAAGGGCTTTGAGTTGCGGGGGCCGAAAGAGGTTTGTGAGCGATACGGCATAGACAGCCCCGCAAGGGTAGTGGACCTTCTCGCTCTTGAGGGCGACGCCAGCGACAACGTGCCCGGATGCCCGGGCGTGGGAGAGAAGACGGCCGTGAAGCTTGTCGGTCAGTTCGGCTCCGTAGAGGAGATTATTGCCCATGCCCCGGAAATCAAGGGCGCTCTCGGCCGTAAGATTGCCGACAATGCGGAGAAAATTCTGTTCTCGAAATTCCTTGTCACCATCAATACCGAGGTGCCTCTGGGCGATTTCAGCATCGAGTCCCTGGGCCGTCAGCCGGTCGACACCGAGGCTTTGCGCCGCGTCTACAGGCAGCTGGAATTCCGCACGTTCCTGAACCGTCTCGGCGATTCCGGCGAACAGCCGGCTGTCCCCGCGCCGCAGCCCGCCGTGCCTGCCGACGGCGCGCAGCTCTCGCTCTTCGACGAGCCTGCCGGGTCCGTGACGGAGGCGCCCGCGGAGGCTTCGCTGGACAATATTGATGCCACGCTCATAGAGAGCGTGGACGATGCGCGCGCTTTTGTGGCCGATGCCGCCGCAGCCGACACTGCCGTGGCATTCAACGCCATAGGCGACGGAGCCATGACGGCGCGTCTGCTCGGCATTGCAGTGGCCCGTGCCGACGGCCGTTCGGCCTACATCGCTCTGCCCGACTTCCCCGAAGAGCGTGCCGCCATGTTGGCCGCCGTGGCTCCGCTGTTCGCAGGTAGCCACACGGTGTCGGCCCACGATGTCAAGCAGGCCATGATTCTGCTCCGTCGCGAGGGCGTGGAGTGGGCGGCCCCCTGGTTCAGCACCTCCGTAGGGCGCTATCTGCTCAATCCCGAGATGAGCAACGACCTTGCCGATACGGCCTTCCGCTATCTGCATCTTCGCTTGTCCGACTACTCGCTCACGTCGCCGGAGCGACGCCGTCTGCGCTTTGAGCAGCCGGAGGAGGCCTGCGCTCCTTTGTGCGAGCGTGCCGTGGCCGTGCGTATGCTCACTCCCGAACTGACGCGTCTGATAGAGGCCGACGGACTCACGCAGTTGCTGCGCGAGGTGGAGCTGCCCTTCATCCCGGTCCTGGCCGGTATGGAGTGGGAGGGCGTGCGCATCGACCCGCGTGCGTTGTCTGAGATTTCCGTACGCCTTCACGAACGCCTTAAATCCCTGGAGGCTAAGGCCTACGAGCTTGCCGGCACCACATTCAACATAGGCTCGCCGTCGCAGGTGGGCGAGGTGCTTTTCGGACGTCTGCAACTCGACCCGAAGGCAAAACGTACCAAGCGCGGAGCGTGGAGCACCACCGAGGAGGAGCTTAATAAATATACCAAGGTACACCCCATCGTGGGCGTTATCCTGGAAGTGCGCGGACTGCGCAAGCTGCTCGCCACCTATGTCGATGCGCTCCCAAAGCTCGTCGACCCCCGCACCGGCAAGATTCACACCACCTTCAATCAGACGGTTACGGCCACCGGCCGCATATCCTCCACCAACCCCAACCTCCAGAACATCCCCATACGCACCGACGAGGGACGCGAGATACGCCGCGCCTTTGTTGCAGACCCGGGCGACCTGTTGCTCTCTGCCGACTATTCTCAGATAGAACTGCGCCTTATGGCCGACCTAAGCGGCGACGCCGGGATGGTCGAGGCTTTCCGCGAGGGCAGGGACATCCACCGGGACACGGCGGCGAAAGTGTTCGGAGTGCCCATCGACGAGGTCACCGATGCCCAGCGCCGCGCGGCCAAAACGGCCAACTTCGGCATCATCTACGGCATATCAGCCTTCGGCCTCAGCGAGCGCCTCGGCATTCCGCGTGCCGACGCCAAAGCGCTCATCGAAGGCTACATGCGCACATATCCCGGCGTTCAGGCCTACATGCAGCAGGCCATAGCCCATGCCCGCGAGCAGGGCTACGTCGCCACCCTCCGCGGACGCAAACGCTATCTCCCCGAGATCAATTCGCGCAATGCCACGGTGCGCGGCTACGCCGAGCGCAACGCCATCAACGCACCCCTCCAAGGCTCCGCCGCCGATATTATTAAGGTAGCCATGATAGCCATTGATGCCGAAATCCGCCGTCGCGGTCTCCGGTCGCGCATGATACTTCAGGTTCACGACGAACTGATTTTCAACGTAAAACCCGGCGAGCTCGCCGAACTACAGGCCCTCGTAGAAGAAAAAATGCGCGCCGCCCACCATCGCCACGTACAGCTCGAAGTCTCCTCCGGCGTTGCCGCCAACTGGCTCGACGCCCACTGATCCCCCCTATTACCTATCCCCTATAAACTAAAAAGGGAAGCCCGCGGAGCGCGGCGGGCAATTTTCAGCCCATGCGTGAGGAGGCGAAGCCGACGAGCCATGGGGTAGAGGTCCGCCATCCACCACGCGCCGAGCTCCGGTAGGATGCGACGGCGCGTGCTTCCGGACCTTGGTCCCGGCCCGTGCATGGCGTCCTTTGATATAAATCCCCTCTGTTATTTTTGTCATTTCTGTTATTTTTGTATCGATAACACCCTCCCGGCAATTTCCCCCTAAAATAAAATTTTTTCGGCAAAAATGCAAATTTTTTCTCCCTGTTCCACAGCGAGTTATCCTCAATTTTAACATTTATTAGCTATGAAATGAGCCGGGGGGTGGTTCATTTCATAGTTCCA
>URSD01000005.1 GCA_900550395.1 uncultured Porphyromonadaceae bacterium
CATGGGGTCAAAAATCAATTGTTTTCAGGGGTCAATCGCGCTTTGCCGCAGAGGGTCAATCACACTTGGCTTTTCCACCACTCAAGAGAGCGGCCCGTAATCGGGTATTTGTCCAAGCATACCTTTTAAAAAAGCCGCAAACTCTTTCGAGAAGCGGGTGCCTTCTGCTACTAAATCCCACCGGCGGCTTACGCTCCTACCGGTCTCAGTATCAATCCACCGCCGACGCTTGATGTGGAACGACATCTTGCGTCCCCTTACAGGGTAATCTCTGACAACACTTTCTTCATAGAATCCATTGGGTCTAAGCTGTTCGATATCATAGCCCTCAACTCCGTTATCGCGTTCTTCCAAAGTTACATCCAGCGTCTCCTTGGTTTTCTCTACCTTGACTACATCAAAGTACTCAACCAGTTCTTCGGGCAGAAGACATTCCGCCAGCTCTATATAAGGGTTCTTTTCCATCGCAATCTGTTTTAGACTGCAAAGGTATAATTTTTATTCCGTAAACACAGGTTTATTACTATGTGCCTGAACCAGACCAAAATAAAGAAGAAAAAACTCAGGGAGAATGGTATATCGCTCCGTATGCAGCATCTTCCGATTTCAAAGAGGTCAATTATGCTATAGATTGTGAGGAACTGTTGTCGGACTATGGAAGCTATGGCAAACATTATGCCGAGCCGGATTTCTTTTTTGAGAACTACGGATGGTACGACAGCTCCGCACCCAATTTCGGCCGACTGAGGGGTATTCCAAGCAATACCTGGACTACGATTGTTCATGTGGTCGATGAATCCACAATGGAAATATACAACAGTTGTTGTCTATATAGAATCAACGATGTACCGGGAAAGAAATTCAAGGTAATTGACGCCGGAAACCTCGGGATATTATGCTATTCAAGCAGCGACAGTCCTATCATATACACATACGTGAAGACTCAGAATAAGTATATCCTCAGTAATGGCACGATATACACCAAGTTTGGTGATTCGTTGGCGGAAGACGGTACAAGTACGTCTCTGACACGTTTTACTCCTGATTTTTCATACGAGCCGGAAGACAACCCTTCAAAACCCGACTCATCCAACGATGCCATTCCTCAGAAAGGCGCTCTTGATCTTGATGGTTATGTGTTGTCAGCTGTACGATTCGGGAATGAGGAATACACATTTGAATATGACTCCAAGGGACGACTGATAAAGACTTCAAACCGTTACGGCGGCGAAGAGGATGTGTATAAAATAAATTATGAAAAGAAAACTATCACGTATACAAGTGATGGAGATGTGACAAAATATCAGGTCAAGTTTAAACCTACAGGACAAATAACATATATGAAGGATGTTGACAGCAGTGAGTCCTGGTCGATGGAATATGACAGGGACAAGCACCTGCAAAAAGTTATATACATCGATTCATACGCTGATAAAACCGAAATTGATTTTAAGTGGGACAAATATGGAACGTTGCCGTCAATCAGCTTCAGTTATAATGATTCGTATAGCGGCACAGCCAATATCGTATACGGAAAGGTGAAGAATGATAACGGACAGTTCTCATATTCGTTAAGTTGTGCTATGGGCAAGGATTTTGACTGTATGACAGAACTGATCCTTGCCGGGTTGTTCGGAAAGGCTCCGGTAAGAGAGGTCAAAGAGATTGATGGGTATAGCGGAGTATTTTTCCATTCTGTAGATCAATACTACAATGGTATACTATTGAGGTGCGAATATCTTGATGACTCTATGGTAGATTATGAGTATCAATAGACAGCAGAACATACTCAAAAGGGATTAGTGCTATAGTCGGATTATTGCGGAGGTAACCATTTTCGCAACAAAAAGCCACCCCGCCGGATTGTGCCGGCGGGGTGGCTTGTATCGGGTGAGGGTGTGGTTTAGTCGGCGAGGCCGCGGTTGCGGAGGAGGGCTTCTACGCCGGGTTTATGGCCGCGGAAGCGTACGTAGAGGTCCATGGGGTCGGCGCTGCCGCCCATCTCCAGGATGTTCTCCTTGAAGGATTTTGCGGTTTCGGGATCGAAAATGCCTTTTTCCTTGAACAGCTCGAAGCCGTCGGTGTCGAGTACTTCTGCCCAGAGGTAGGTGTAGTAGCCGGAGGCGTAGCCGTCGCTGCCGAAGATGTGCTTGAAGTAGGGCGAACGGTAACGGAAAGTGAGCTCGGCGGGCATGCCGAGTTCGTCGGCTACCTTCTTCTCGAAGGCGAGCACGTCGATGTCGCCCTCGGGGTTGAGCTTGCCGAACTGCAGGTCGAGGAGCGCGGCACCGGCCAGCTCGGCGGTGGCGAAGCCCTGGTTGTGGGTGGCTGCGGCCTGGAGCTTGGCGATGAGCTCGTCGGGAATCACTTCGCCGGTCTTGTAGTGGTGGGCGTAGGTGCGGAGCACTTCAGGCTCCATGGCCCAGTGCTCGTGGATCTGCGAGGGGAGTTCGACGAAGTCGCGGTCGACGTTGGTGCCGGCCTGCGATTTGTAGCGTGCGCGGGTGAGCATGCCGTGGAGTCCGTGACCGAACTCGTGGAACATGGTCTCGACCTCGTCGAGGGTCAGGAGCGAGGGCATGTCGGCTGTGGGACGCGTGAAGTTGCCGACGTTGAAGATGACGGGGCGCGAGGAAGTTCCGTCCTCGTTGGTCCACGAACCCTTGAACTCGCTCATCCATGCTCCCTGGCGCTTGCTGGGACGGGTGAAGTAGTCGGTCATGAACACGGCCACGTGCTCGCCTGTGGCGGCGTCGGTGACGTCGTAGACGTTGACTTCATCGTAGTATTTGGGGGCGTCCTTCATCTCGGTGAACTTCACGCCATAGAGACGCTCGGCCATGCCGAAGATGCCGAGGCGCACGCTGTCGACGGGGAAGTAGGCGCTGACCTGCGACTCGTCGAAGTCGTACTTCTTCTGGCGTACTTTCTCGGCATAGTAGTAATAGTCGTAGGGCTGAATCTTGAAGTCGCCTCCCTCGGCGTCGACGATGGCCTGCATTTCTGCTACTTCTTCCTTCACCTTGGCAACGGCGGGTTTCCAGATCTGCATGAGCAGGTCCTCGGCTGCCTGAGTGGTGCCGGCCATCACGTTGTCGGTCATGTAGGACCCGAAGTCCTTGAAGCCGAGTAGGGCGGCTTTCTGAGCACGGGCCTTGAGAATCTTGTTAATGACGGGCAGGTTGTTGTTCTCGCCTTCGGTGGCCTGTGTGGTGTAGCCTTCATAGATGCGGCGGCGCAGGTCGCGGTTCTGAGCGAACTGAAGCACCGGCAGGCGGCTGGGAGCATGGAGGGTGAATACCCACTTGCCTTCCATGCCGCGCGAGGCGGCTTCCTCGGCTGCGACGGCCACGGTGCCTGCGGGCAGACCGGCGAGGTCTTCCTTATTGTCTATGACGACGGCGAAGGCGTTGGTAGCCTTGAGCAGATTCTTGTTGAATGCGTTGTAGAGGTCGGTGAGCTCGGCGTTTACGGCCTTGAGCTTCTCCTTATCGGCATCGCTGAGCAGGGCGCCGTTGCGGACGAAATCCTTATAGGTCTTTTCCACGAGCAGACGCTGGTCGGGTGCGAGGCCGAGGCTGTCGCGGTTGTCGTAGAGATGCTTGACGCGGCCGAAGAGGGCGTCGTTCATCATCAGTTCGTCGGCATGTGCCTGGTAGAGCTGATGGAACTGCTCGCCTATCTCCACCATCTCGTCGGAGCTGTTACTCTCCTCCAGGGCGTAGAAGACGGGGAGGACACGGTCGAGTATGGCACCGCTGTGTTCGAGGGCCAGGATGGTGTTGTCGAACGTGGGCGTGGAGTCGTTCTCGGTGATGGCCTTGATCTCCTCGTTCTGCTGTTCGATGCCGGCCTTGAGTGCGGGCAGATAATCGTCGTAGGTGATCTGGTCGAATGGCGGAATGCCGTATTCGGTGGTGTATTCCGCGAGGAATGGATTCTCGTGCATTTTCTCTTTGTGGCAGCCCGTGGCAACGGTCATGGCCGCGGCGGCGAGCAGGGTGATGCTTAAACTGTGTTTCATATCGTGATATTTATCGTTTATTTTCGGTTTTGCTGTCTTCGTCCCATACGAATGTGGCTATAAGCGGTGCGTGGTCGCTGTAGCGGACATTGCCGCGGCGTATGCCGGCCGGACGCAGGCGTCCACGCCACAGCATATGGTCTATGCGGAAGTAGAATCGGTTGTCGAAGTAGGTGTATGTGGGACCGAAAGCCACTTCGGGCCAGACTTCCTTCATGCCGCAGTCGGCCAGACAGTGCAGCGTGTAGCAGCCAGGCACGTCGTTGAAATCGCCGCATACGATGACATTCTCGCCGCCGTAGTACTCGATGTAGCGGCTGAGCATCTGTGCCTGGTCGGCACGGTGTACAGCGGCTGTCTCCAGTTTTCCGATCAGGGAGCCGCGCAGTTCGCCGAGATTTTCTTTCTTCTCAAGGCGAGTGAGACTAAGGTATTCCGCCTTATCTTCTTTTGTGAAGCTGAAGGATTGCAGATGCAGGCTGAACAGGGCCAGTCTGCGGCCTTCCACATCCACTTCCCATGCGCCCATGTCGCACCAGCCGCCGCGCCGGCGGGAATTGATGTCGAGATGAATGTTGCGCAGGGGATAGCGCGACAGGGTGACTACGCCGTGAGCCCCGAGCATGATGTAAGGGTACTTGCTCTGGAGACTGTCAAGCTGCGCCTGCGTGAAGTGGAACTGCTCTACCGGTTCGAAATAGTTCATTTCCTGCAGGCACACAATATCGGCGTCCTGGCTGAGGATATAGCTTACGGTGGGATTGACGCCGCCGGGGTATCCGCCACGGAAGTTCTTCAGCTGGCACACATTGTAGCTCATGACGGTGAAGACTCGGTCAGGCGACGTGCCGCGTGGGATTCCCGAGGATATGTTGAACGGGCATGTGTTCCATACCATAGGCCATGCTGCCAGTATGCAGCCGATGGCTATGAGCGACGTCTTGCGCCACCAGATGAGGTCGGCGACGAGCATAACGGCCGTTGCGGCGAGCCATCCGGGGAATGTCAGCGGCAGGACACCCATGAGTGGGCGTTCCAAAGGATTGACGTACCCGGAATAGGCCGTGACCAAGAGTGCGGCACCGAGCAGGACGTTCAGTGCCAGGACGCATGTGTTGAGTGTGTTGCGTATGGCTCTGTTCATCTTTTTGTCTTGTAGGATAATTCAAACAGGCGGTGTCTGTCGCGCGCTGAAAGCGCTTCGTAGCCGGATGTCCTGACTTTATGCAGCAGGGTGTCCAGTTCGGAGTGCATGGCTTCGGCAGAGAGTTGTGTGCGGCGTCTGCGGCGCGCCAATCCGGCGAGGATGCCGAATGCGGCGCCTCCGGCATGTGCGGAGGTGGATGCTGCGCTGCCTGTGAGCCCGATGCAGAACAGGGCCACCAGCGCCGTAACTATCCATTTGAGTCTGACTTCGCCGAGCACCCACATGCGCAGCGGCAGGTCGGGGACGTCGACAGCCGTGGCAGTGGCTACGGCCAGCACGGCGGCTGAAGAGCCCAGCAGCGATGCCGGTCCGAGGCCGGGACACAGCGTATAGACGGTAAGGAAACATACCGCACCGCATAGGGCTCCTCCGGCGAGCACAGCGGCCAGACGGCGCTGCGTGGCGTAGCCGAGCATTATGCGGCCGAAGGCATAGAGCCACAGCATGTTGAGCAGCAGGTGCATGAGATCGGAATGGACAAAGGCATAGGTCAGCGGAGTCCAGGGCAGGGCCGCAAGTTCCGATGCCTGCGAGTGGAGCACAAGCGCCGCCATCCATGAGACGCCTATTCCGGCCGCCGACGTGGCAAGCCCGGCGACGGTGACGAGCGCACAGGCGGTCATGACGGCGTAAAGCACGTTGCCGAGAATGTGTCTTTTAAAAGAACCAATGGCCATTGAAGGTGCCTTTCTTTTTCCAGTACAGAATCATGACGAGGCCGATGAGCATTCCTCCGAGGTGGGCGAAGTGTGCTACATTGTCGGCTACGCCGCCGAGACCGTAGGCCAGCTCAAGTACGCCATAACCTACTACGAGCCATTTGGCCTTGACGGGAATGGGGATGAACCAGATGTAGACCGGCTGGTTGGGGAAAAGCATTCCGAAAGCGAGCAGTACGCCGTAGATGGCACCAGATGCTCCCACAAGAGGCGTATTTACCAGCGCGTTAAGCGTGGCGGCCGTAGGGTCGGAGAACGTCATGTTGGTCTGTAACAGATTCCATCCCTGCTCGATGACCTGCTGTGCGGCCATGGGCGGAAGCATTGCTTCGTAGCGGCTGACGAAGATGGCGCTCACGCCTTCCTGAATGAGTCCGGCTCCTATGCCGCAGGCCATATAGTATAGGAGGAAACGCTGCGAACCCAGGGCGCGCTCGATGATGCCGCCGAACATCAGCAGGGCGAACATGTTGAAGAACAGATGGGTGAAGCCACCGTGCAGGAACATATATGTCACCAGCTGAAATGGCTGATAGCCCGGCGACGAGAAGTAGTACATGGCGCAGTAGCGCGTGAGCGCACGGTCAATTCCGGGAATAAGAGCCATGAGTACCCATACGAAGAAGCACAGGCCGGCTATGTTTTTGGTGACAGGCGGAAGCCGCTTGAAAAAATCGGATAAAAAATTCATATAACAGGTATTTCCATCGGGGACGCCCCGGAGTGGGTGTATGAATGTATTCTTGCTGCTGCAAAATTACAAAAAATAGCCTAAATGAAACTTGAAAACACCTGTAAAAGAAGAAAAACAACATATTACTGCATTTTTTAAGCATTTTTTTATTGCAGTTTCAATTTTATGGCTATATTTGCAGCATAATAAACAAACCAACCTATTATAAGTTATTTTTATGAACAAGACTGAGCTCATCAATGCCATCGCCGAGAAGGCCAATCTGACCAAGGCTGATGCAAAGGCTGCGCTTGACGCAACCGTAGCCGCTATCTCCGAGGCCCTCGCTGCCAACGACAAAGTAGCCCTCATCGGCTTCGGCACTTTCTCTGTAAACGAGAAGGGCGAGCGCACGGGCATCAACCCCCGCACTAAAGAGACCATCACCATCGCCGCCCGCAAGACTGTCAAATTCAAGGCAGGCAGCGAGCTCAACGAGGCCGTGAAGTAAGCGTCCCGGAACGAATAAAAAATCCGCAGTCTCTCAGCGAGATTGCGGATTTTTTATACTTAATACTTAATATTTAATACTTAATACTTAATACTTAATACTTAATACTTAATACTTAATACTTAATACTTAATACCTCAGACTTATTTTACCTGCCAGGTGCTGCCGGCGAGGATCATGTCGCGGAGCGAGCCGTAGTTTTTGCGCGAACGCACTTCGGCTACCTGTTCGTCGAGGGTGTCGTTGTATACGGGAGCCTCGCCGTCGCGGATGACGCCCACGGCCAGAGGCAGCTCGGTGCCGTCCATCATCGCCAACTGCTGGTGCAGGAAATTGGACGGGGTATGGGCGTCGTGCACGAGCACGTCGTCGAGCGTGTATCCGTCCTGACCGATTGTGACGGCCTTGAGGAGGAATCCGTCCTGCACGAGTCCGCGCTCCCCGTTGGCTCCGAAGAGCATCTTCTCGCCGTGGCGCAAATGGATTGTGCGCTCGGCGCGGTGCTCACGGTCGGTGACGGAAGCGTGGATGCCGTTGTTGAAGATCATGCAGTTCTGGAGTATCTCTACTACGGAAGTGCCTTTATGGCGCGCGGCGGCTACGAGGACTTCCTGCGATGTGGCCAGCTCGACGTCGATGCTGCGGGCGAAGAATGTGCCGCGAGCTCCGAAACATAGTTCGGCAGGGATGAAAGGATCCTCGACGGTGCCGTAAGGCGATGATTTGCTGACGAAGCCTCGGGGGCTGGTGGGAGAGTACTGACCTTTGGTGAGGCCGTAGATCTTGTTGTTGAACAGCAGTATGTTTATGTCGATGTTGCGTCGTACGGCATGGATGAAGTGGTTGCCGCCGATAGCGAGTCCGTCGCCGTCGCCGGAAATCTGCCATACGGTCATCTCCGGATTGGCGATCTTGAAGCCTGTGGCGATGGCGGCCGCACGGCCGTGGATGGTATGGAATCCGTATGTGGCCATGTAGTAGGGCAGACGCGAGGAGCAACCGATGCCGGAAATGACGGCGGTGCGGTGCGGGGGCACGCCCAAGGTTGCCATAGCCTTGTGGAGAGTGTTGAGTATGGCGTGGTCGCCGCAGCCGGGGCACCAGCGCACGCTCTGTCCGTTTTTATAGTCGGCGGCTGTATATTGTGTTTCTTCCATGACGTTACTGGTTTATGATGTTTTTGACTCCTTCCACGAGCTCGCTGACGAGGAAAGGCTGTCCCTGCACTTTGTTGATGCGGCGGATGTCGATGCCCGGTACGTGGCACTGGAGCCAGTCGGCCATCATGCCGGTGTTGAGTTCGGCCACGATTACGTGTTTGTAACGGCGGAGCACATCGGCTGTGTTGGCCGGCAGAGGATTGATGTAGCGGAAGTGGGCGA
This sequence comes from uncultured Porphyromonadaceae bacterium, assembly GCA_900550395.1. Taxonomy (GTDB): domain Bacteria; phylum Bacteroidota; class Bacteroidia; order Bacteroidales; family Muribaculaceae; genus CAG-873. Next base: position 8,517 of record URSD01000005.1, read on the forward strand.
ATGCGGTGGGAATGCCCTGAGCGCAGAGTTCTTCGGCTGCGGAATGCAGATGGCCGCATGTGCCGCCCCAGCCTACGAGCAGCGTATCGGCATCCTTGTCGCAGAGAACTTCGAGTTCGGGAATATCGTGTGCTATGCGCTGTATCTTCTCGTGGCGCAGACGCACCATTTTCTCGTGGTTGGCGGGGTCGGTGGATATGGCGCCAGTAGCGCAGTCTTTTTCGAGGCCTCCTATGCGGTGAGCCAGGCCCTCGGTGCCCGGCACGGCCCAATAGCGTGCGAGGGTCTCTTCGTCACGCACGTACGGTTGCCAATTGCCGGCAAGCCGAATGTCCTCGGGTACGCGACGAGGGTGTATTTCGGGATATTCGTCAAGTTCGGGGACACGCCAAGCCGAGGCTCCGTTGCCTATGAAAGCGTCGCTCAGCAGAATGACGGGGGTCATGTGTTCCACGGCTATGCGGCATGCTTCGAAAGCCATGTCGAAGCAGTCGGTGGGAGTGGATGGGGCGACAACAGCCACGGGACTCTCGCCGTTGCGGCCGTAAAGGGCCTGCATAAGGTCGGTCTGTTCTGTCTTTGTGGGCAGACCTGTGGAGGGTCCGCCGCGCTGTACGTCGATGACTACCAGAGGCAATTCGGCCATGACGGCAAGTCCGCTGCCTTCGCTCTTGAGCGCGAGGCCCGGGCCGGAGGTGCTGGTGACGGCCAGGTTGCCGGCGAAACTGGCTCCGATGGCGGAGCAGACGCCTGCAATCTCGTCCTCCATCTGCACGGCTTTTACTCCGAGGTCCTTGCGCTTGGCAAGCTCGTGGAGGATGTCGGTGGCGGGGGTGATGGGGTAGCTGCCGAGGAACAGAGGCAGGCCGCTTTTCTCTGATGCCATGATCAGTCCCCAGGCTGTGGCTGTGTTGCCGTTGATGTCGGTGTACAGGCCGGGACGCTGGTCCTCGGTCTCTATACGATATGTGGGGACGGATGCATGCACGTTGTGTCCATAGTCGAATCCCGCGCGGAGCACAAGCTTGTTGGCTTCGAAAATCTGCGGCTTTTTGGTGAATTTGCCGGCGAGATGGTTCTCGGCCTCGGCGAGAGGACGGTCGAAGAGCCAGCACACGAGACCGAGGGCGAAGATGTTGCGGCACTTGAGCATGCTCTTGTTGTCGAGTCCGCTGTCCTTCAGAGCTTCGCGTGTAAGCTGTGTTACGGGCACCTGAAGCAGATATTTTTCATCGATACCGAGTTCAGCGAAGGGGTCTTCGGTCTTGTAGAGGGCTTTCTGGAGGTCGGCGGGACGGAAAGCGTCTATATCGACGATGATTGTGCCGCCGGGACGGAGGAAGCGGATGTTCTGTTTCAGTGCGGCGGCGTTCATTGCCACCAGCACGTCGCATTTGTCGCCCGGAGTGTGAACGCCGGCGCCAACGCTTACCTGAAAGCCGCTGACGCCGCTGAGTGAACCCTGCGGGGCGCGTATTTCGGCCGGGTAGTCGGGGAAAGTAGATACTCGGCAACCCATTGCGGCCGATACGTTGGTGAATATATTGCCGGCCAGCTGCATGCCGTCGCCGGAGTCGCCGGAGAAGCGTACGACCACTTTTTCCAGCGTTTTTACCTGATGTTTTTCAGACATAAGATTGGTTTGTTCAATTGCTCGGCAAAGCTACAAAAAATGTATGGAATGCGCAACTTTCCACTTCTCAAATATCGTTTCATAGCGTGCTCAGGCGGCAAAATGCTTCAGACTCCTTTCTTCGGAAGCTGCAGGTAGTCGCCGCAGTCGAGATCGGCACTCGGCGGATCGAAACGGTGGCATCCGCCTCCCGGATAACAGGTGAGTTCCCCGACGTAGATGTGTCCGTCGGCATTGTAGAAGTCGACACGCAGGAAGGTGAAATCTTTAGCGAACATGCGGGCTATTTCCAGCATACGATCGAAGCCTTCGGGTTTTTGCTCTATATGGCCTTCGGGGGCTTTAAGACCCGGATCATCATATGGCAGGCGGTTCCAGTTCATGTCAAGATAAATGGAACGGTGGTCAGAGCTACGGTTGTAGTCAATGCTCATGAATTTTGGCTCGCCGTTGCAACAGAATAGTTTGTAGTCTTTTAGGTCGCCATGGTTGTCCTGAACGAACTTTTCCGCTATGATGCGTTTATGCATTCCTTTATATGCCCATTCACGGCCTAAAATGTACAGGTCTTCCTTGAGCGCCTTGTTTAGCCTGATGCGTGCGGCGTCGCGGTCGAATGTCTCTTTATCTGTGCAAATCACTACTCCTGTGCAGGCGCCTGCGTTTGTGGCCTTGAGTACAAACTGGTTCGGCAGTGTATCGAAATCTATCTCATCGAAACTATCCCAGGCACCGTAAAGGGGAATAACGTAGTCGTTTCCAAGGATCTTGGCTACGTGTTGCTTGACTGCATATTTGTCGGCAAAGACCTTCATAAGCGGATTGCGCTCATAAAGTTTTATCCAGGTGATTTTATCGTTAAAGCTTTGGGGATTCTTGATGTTGAGTCTCTTGCCTAATGTCCTTTTGAATTCATGTCTGACATACCAGGAATCCGGAAGGAATGTCGCATGCTTAAATGCAGCGTGCAGCAGAGCTCCCGGTGTGGGGATTTTTGAGAGTATACCCATTATATTAGATATATGTAAACGACAGCCGGAGCATTTGCTTGATGCTCCGGCTGCCGTAAGGATGCATTTACTTGTTGTTCTCGGGGATGAGGTAGTGAATCTTGACTTTCACGCTGCGGCCCAGCTTGGCGTCAAGACCTCGGGTGGAGGGATCGTTGACGGGCTTGATACCGTTGGCGAAGAAAGGCTCGTTGGACGTGAGGTGATGAACCTCGGCCATGTTCGGGTGTTTCTGGAGCCATGTGAGCACGGTGCGGGCACGGTTTTCGCTGAGGGCGTTGTTGCGGTCCTTGCCTATCTGCTCGGCGTTCTCTCCGGTATAGTTGTCCTGACTGGTGGCGAGACCTTCGAACTGGATGAGAGCTATCGTGCCGTTGTCGAGGATGTCCTTGATTCGGGCCACGGTGGCTGCGTCAGTGTACTGCTTAATGTAGCCGGTGTTGCCGTTGAGGGCGGCATAGACGTCGGCGAAGCTGACAATCTCGTCGTTGTTGACCGGCTTGCCGTCCTTGCTCTCCATACGCTCTATGACGATGGGCAGACCTGCGTGAGCGTTGAGACCGAAGGTGTTGGTTTCCTTGTAGTTGGCGTCGCTGATGAGCTGCTGACCCTTGGTGGCGTCGTCGATGCGGTAGTGCCACTGGTGCTTGCCGTCCCAGATGGGTGCGTAGTAGTAGCCGGATTCGAGAGCGAAGTGAGTCATGTCGGCAGGCTTGAGGCTGAGGCTCATCGGCTCGGTCGTGCTCATCTCGTAGCCGCGGGGAACGGCGGTTACTTCAAAATCTTTGTTGGCTACTTCGGTCTTCACGTCGTCGTAGGGCAGAGAGTTGGTGCTGATGCCGGCACCGATGCGTCCCTCGGCGTCGCTGCTGCTGCGGAAACGCTTCTGCGTGTAGATGCCGCCGGCAAGATAGTCGAGTGCGTTGACAGGTGCGTCGGCAATCTGAGGCGCGTCGTTGCGTCCCGAGTAGTTGTTGGGGTAGAAGACATAGAAAGACAGAGTCTTGTATTGCACGGGCTTGGCTTCGGCATCGCGTTCACGCACCACTACCACTTTCTCCTCACGGTAGTCGCGCTGGTAAAGCTTGGTGGTGCCGTGTCCCCATCCGTGTGCGCGTTTCTTGCCGAGATACCATGTGAAGCCTACGTCTACGCCCACATTGGCGTCGAATTTTGATGCTGCGTGGTTGGCCTGGCCGTATTCGAGGTCGAAGTTGGTCTGGTAGAACAGGCCGCGCACCTTGAAATCGAGGCTGAATCGTTTTGCAGGGGTGAAGAAGCGGCTGTATTGCAGCTCGGCGTGGAAGCTGAGCTCGTTGTCGGAGCCGTGGCTTTTTCCGTAACCCATGTGATGCACTCCGCCGATGCCCAGGTTGAGCAGGAACTGGTTCATGGCCTTGCGGCTTCCATATCCCTCATAGCCGTGGTAGAGGCGCGTGAGGTTGAGGATGACGTCAAGGCTGATATCCCACCAGCGTGTCTTCATCTTGCGGTACGGCGTGCCGTCGGCGCGGAAGAGGATGTCGCCGTAGCCGTAGTGTCCGGTAAGATATTCGGTGTATCCTTTGGAATCGGATTTGATGAATTCCACTTTCAGACCTACGCCGGGAGTGAACCATTTGCCGATACCTACGCTCCAGTCGGGCGACAGCGTGCCGCTGAATTTGCCGCAGCCCATATAGTCACCGATGAAGGTGTGCGCGCCGCCTGTTGCGAATACGAACCAGTTCTTGCTGAATTTGTTTGTTACTACGCGGGTAGGGTCGAAGACGCTGTCGCGTACAACTTCCGTGACCGTCGGAGCCACGTACTGGTGTGTGCCACGGTATACTTCGGTGTAGGTGGTGTCGGCGAGGGCATCATCAATATTGTTGTATTTCTGAGCTGCCGATTCCGCAGGCGCGAGCCACACCGCGGCTGTGACCGCGGCGGCAAAGAGCCTTCTGTAGAATTTGTGGAAATGCATCGTATGTGATATTGATTGTTTTGTTATTCATTGACGGGTAGAGGACGGCCGCTGAAAGTTGTCGCGGCAGATATACTCCGGCACTATACTGTGCATGAGCATAAGTGTGGCGTCCTCGTCGTAGCTTTTTGCAGTTTCAATCAACCGGCTTATCTGTGCCTCCGCCTTTTCAAAATCGACAGGGCGCATCTTCGCTATTTTGATTTTGGGATGTCGGGTGGGGAGGACTTTTTCTTCGTCGGCCAGCAGCTCCTCGTATAGCTTTTCGCCCGGACGCAGGCCGGTATACTCAATCTTTACATCGGAACGCCCGCTCAGGCGAATCATGTTTTTGGCAAGGTCGGCTATGCGTACCGGCTTGCCCATGTCGAAACTCATCACTTCGCCGCCGTGTCCCAGAATGGCTGCTTCCAGCACAAGGCTGCATGCTTCGGGTATGAGCATGAAGTAGCGTATTACGTCGGGATGGGTTACCGTGACCGGACCGCCGCGGCGTATCTGCTCGCGGAATGTCGGGATAACGGAACCGTTGCTTCCCAGTACATTTCCGAAGCGTGTGGTGATGAATTGGGTGGAATTTTCGGGCAATGTCTGCGCCAGTCCCTGACAGTAGATCTCGCATATACGCTTGCTGCAGCCCATGACGTTGGTCGGGTTTACGGCCTTGTCGGTGGAGATCATGATGAATTTCCGCGCTTTGTGGCGCACAGCCAGGCGAGCGAGCTTTACGGTGCCGTCGATGTTGTTGAGCACGCTTTCCACGGGGTTGTTCTCCATCATGGGCACATGCTTGTAGGCCGCTGCGTGGAATATTATCTCGGGACAGCTTTGTGTCATGATGGCGTCCATGCGCCCGCTGTGGCAGATGCTGGTGACTATGGTGCGGAAGTTCAGGGCCGGGTATTCGCGTTTCAGATGCACACGAAGGTCGTGAAGCGGCGTCTCGGCCTGATCGATCAACACCAGTTCCGCCGGTTCGAAAGCGGCCAGCATACGGCTCAATTCGCTGCCTATGCTTCCTGCGGCACCGGTCACCATCAGTCTGCGGCCACGCATCGCGCCGGCAATGGCCTGAATGTCGACGAGAATAGGATTGCGCGGAAGCAGTTCGGAAAGTTCCATGTCGAGCAGGGCCCCCGAGCTAAAGCCGTAGGCGCCTCCTGGAATGCGCTCCCTCAGATAGTAGTCGTAGAACCATTTTGCGAGCATGCGTATGCCGCACATGGCGGCTGCCGCCAGAAGGGTCAGCAGCACGAGGTCGCGCAGACGCATGGGCAGAAACACGCGGTCAAGATGAACGAACACCCGCAGAAGCATGATGATGCATACGCCGAGCGTGAGGGCGGCCGACACGCGCAGCAGATCGGAGATGGTGGTGTTGCGTATTATGCCGCTGTATGTGTGGAATACTCTGAAGCCTATGCAAAAGCAGGCGGTGCAGAGCAACAGTGTCCGGATCAAAGGACCGAAATTGGCCGCTACCGCCGCCGGACCATGATCAAGAGTGTAAGCGAGCCAGCCTGAAAGGAGCACGATGATACAATCGCATAGCAGTACACACCAATATGGCATGCAATTACGCGACAGATACCAGTCGAGCAGCTTTTTACGCATTATAAGGTCAGATTAAGGACTTGATGGTTCGTAATATGAGAAATGTGCTTGATATAGTATCATGAGCATGTGATGCTCACAATTTGTGCAAAATTACAAAAAATATTTGTAAATATATTTGTTTGGCAATAATAAAGGTGATACTTTTTTGTCTTAATATGATAAAAAACAGTTTAGAGGTGTGTTTTTTTGTGTAGGACGGCTTCTGTCGCAGCCTTGTAGAAGTCCAGCTGCCGGCGACGCAGCTCTTCCTGTTCCCAATGCGCCCGGATGTGCGGACGTGCGGCGGCCGCCATTAGGCTGCGCGCTGCCTGGTCTGTAGCCATGCGCATCATTGCATGGTAGAGGGCATCGGCGTCGTGTGGCGGTACGACGAAACCGTTCACGCCGTCGCTGATGATTTCGCGTGAGCCGTTTATGTCGGTCACTATGGATGGGAGCCCCATCGCTCCGGCTTCGAGCACTACGTTGGGGAATCCCTCGCGGTAGCTTGGGAATACGAGTGCGTCGGATGCCGCCATCCAGGGACGTACGTCGGATTGCTCACCGGTGCAATGTATTGCCGGACAGCTCATTAGTGTGGTTTCAGTTTCGTTGTCGACAGGGTCGATGGTATCCTCTCTTCGGCCGACAATCAGCAGGCGCACACCGGGCATCCGGGCGTATAGCCTACTGAATGCAGCGGCCAGTTCGCACATGCCTTTGTCGGCCACGATGCGTCCCGCGAATATGAATATGAAAGAGCCTCCTATGCGTCGTCGTATGTCTTCAGCTTCCATTTCGATGGCCTGCGTGCGCGCATAGTGGAGCATGTCGATGCCGCGCATGTTGCCGTAGCCGATGACGCGCAGTGGCTTTCGGGTTATTCCGTTCTTCAGGAGGTCGGCGCGCACGCCCTCTCCTTCCGGAATGATGTGAGTGGCGCATGCGCAGGTGAGTGTGTCGGTGAGTTTGAGTAGCCGTCGTTTCATCCCCCTGGCGGTGGGAAATACAAGTCCTGTGAAGGTGTGGATGCGTACCGGCACTCCTGCCATGCGTGCGGCAGCCATGACGAGGAGGCCGGCTTTAGGCGTCATGCTGTGCACGACGTCGGGGCGCTCGCGGCGCATGATGCGCCACAGACGCCATAGCGCGCGCAGATCGGCCAGCGGGGAGATGCGCCGGGCCATCGCCACCGGCAGTGTGCGGGTTTGTGTCTCCTCAGCCAGCGCGTCAAGGTCGGAATCCGGAGAGGCAAGCGCCACGACATCGTGGCCCAGGGAGCGAAGCCTCCGGGGCATGTCGGCATAAAACGTGCGCTGCGACAGGGCGACCGTCGAGGCCAGAAGAAACTTCATCAGCGGCGTTTCAGAAGGTGTAGCGCAATCCCATGGCGGCTCCGCCCGGCAGAGCTACAGCGCTGACGCTGAGGTTCTCTCCCTTAGCTTTCTTGACAACAACGTGGCGCGGACCCTTGCTGACGGCTGCGTCGATAAGGTTATAGATGTAAAGTGCGGCAGCGGCTCCGAATGCTATGGTGCGAACGTTGCGATAGCTGGTGCGTTTGCTGTCGAACTCAGGGGCGTCCGACATGTCATTAAGTTTGCACTGAAAGGCAATGCCGGTGGCGAGCAGCACAGCTTCGGCACCCATGATTGTGAAACCTTTGGCCTTCTGATTTTTGTAAATCTGTCCCAGACCGGGGACGATAGACAGCACGGTAGCCTTGCCGTTGTATTCGTTGTTGATTTCAAACTCGTCGAACTGTGGCTCGACATCGGGGCGTCCGATTGCGAAGAGCTGATAAAGATCCCATTCGTAATCGTTGCTTTCAAAGTCATCGAAAGTGCAGTATTCGTCTATGCGCTGTGCTTTTACGCTGTGGCGCGAGCCGTTGTTCTTGTCGGTGTAGCCCACGGTATAGACGGTGCCGCGGGGAGTGGCTATGCTGTCGAGGGTGATGCCCTCGGGCTGCGCGCTGTAGTTCTCGCGCACGTACATGAACAACGGATTGAAGCGCTCGGCACGGAGTACCTTGTGATCGGCATTGTACGTGTTGAACATTTTCAGCTCGTAGCTGTCGTTGGAGCGTTCTTTGTTAAGCGCGTCAGCGCTTTTCCCGGCCCAAAGCGGCTTGTCCTGGGCCTGTGAGTACAAAGCTGCCGCGGCCATCATGGCGCATACGGCAAAACGTAAAATCTTTTGCATCTGTGTGTTTATAGTTTGTTGTTTTTATATGAAATCAGGAGTAGTTCCTTTGTATGTTTTTATGGCGTGATATAGCCTGACAATTGTTTTGAAGTAACGGGTAAATAATCCCGGTAATGGTTCGTCTTTTTTTAGTCTGCTGACATAGGACAGATGGGCGTTGTGCAGGATAAACGTCAATTGGGAAATCAACCCTTTTTTGTCGATATGCCGCATGTGGTCGGCGATAATCCAATCCATTGATTTGTAGTTTTTTGGAGCTGCAGTGTTAGTGATGCTTCCATCCCTTATATTATAGAAGTAGGTTGCCTTATCACATATTGCAAAAGCGTGGGTATATTTAGCCAGAAAAAATATCAAGTGCGTGTCCTCATAAACTATTCCGGGCTGGAAATGTAAATTATGCTTTCTCAGCCAATCACGTTTTAATAAACGATTACAAAAAATATGGGTAAGATAATTACGTCTTAAAATAATTGACTTTGATTCAGAGACTCCTTCGGTGTATTCAGGAAGACCTGATTCCTGATAACCCAGTCCATCCTGTTTACAATACTTTCCTACATAAGAATAATTACCAAGTATAAAGTCGGCCTTGGGATATTTAATGCTCATATTAAGAAGTGACTCCAGACAATCGTTGGAGATGTAATCATCGCTGTCCACGAACAGAATGTAATCTCCGTTAGCATTATCCAAACCTAAATTGCGGGAAACTGATACGCCGGAGTTTCGTGGTGTACGAAGTTTAATAACTGGGATATCCGGTGCCTCATTCAATAAATTGCATGCAATATCCATTGAATAATCCGGAGAACAGTCATCGACCAAGATTAATTCAAAATCGCGGAATGTCTGATTAATCACAGACCTTATACAAGTTACAATATATTGTTCGGTCTTGTATATCGGTATAATTATGGAAACGGTTGGTTTCATCGTATATTATCAGGTGGTACCGTTTGATTTCGCAACATAGCACGTAGCAACGTCCAAAGTGTAGCAGAGTATCTTATAAGGGATGGTGGAACTCTTTTTCCTTCGTATTTACGCAGATATAGGTATTGTGTCCAGTAAAAAATCAGTTTTAATTGCATGAGCAGTCCCTGACGGGATAGATGTCGCATCCAATCACAGACACACCATTCCACACATCTGTCCTGAATACTTTTTTTCTGTATAGATACACTTTCTGAATGTATGCGATAAAAATATGTTATAGATGTGCATATGGCAATGGCTTTAGCATGCTTTGCGAGGAAAAAGTCTAAATGTAGATCTTGTGCAAGTATACCGGGCTGAAAGTGAAAATTATGTGATTCAAACCAATTATGTCTAAATAGTCGATTCCAAATGCAAATAGGTAAAATTTCTGTGTTAAGCATCATTTTGCTTAAGATCCGCAAATCGTTGACATACAATGGCCTGTTTTTGAACTCCAACTGAAAGTATTCATTCTTGCCTAACAATTGTCCGTCTTTGGTTTCTTCTGATGAGCCATAGATTATATCGGCATCCGGATGATTTTGTGCTACTTTAGAAAGATGTTCCAAGCAGTCTAAAGATAGAAAATCATCACTGTCTGCAAAAAAAAGATATTTGCCTTTAGCGCAATCTATACCCATATTGCGCGCAACTGACATTCCTGAATTTTTAATGGTTCGTAAATATGTTATGCATATATCATACGTTTTGGATGCTGTTTCTTTTGCTATTTCCATTGAACGATCAGGGGTACAATCATCAACCAGGATTAATTCGAAGTCGCGAAATGTTTGGTTAATAATAGAGCTGATACATTGTTCAATGTATTTCTCAACATTATATATGGGCAGTATGACAGAAATAAATGGCATGAATATGATGATAATGCTACAAAGTTACAAATTATAATTGATAACGCTAATATTTATTCCATTTTGTAAACCTTTTGTAAATATCGTTGTAACCTTGTGCGGTGTTCTCAATGTCGAAATCTGCGGCGCGTCGACGGCATGCGTCGGCCGTGTCTTGCCAAAGCTTGCGGTCGGTACATAATGCCCGGATGGTATCTGCCAGAATTTCGGCGTTACATTCAGGAAAGAGAATGCCTCCAGGCAATACTGTGAGACGCAGTCCGTCGACATCGCTTGCTACGAGAGGCCGACCGGAAGCCATCGCCTCTACTGCGGCAAGGCTAAGTCCTTCATGGTGTGTGGACAGTACGGCGACATCGGACGCCGCATATATAGAAGCTATGTCGGAACGCGTGCCGGCAAACATCACGCGTTTGTGGATTCCAAGAGTTTTAGCCATACTGATATGTTCCTCAAGGGTGTCGCCGGTACCTGCGAACACGAGAGCATAGTCATCAGGAAGGAGAGAAAGTGCTTGAAGCACCGTTGCATGATCTTTCTGTGGACGGAATGCCGCCACCATAACTATGATTTTTTGTGTCGGAAATCGCTGCCTGATGTCTGTGGCGCGTGTAGCTACGGCAAAAGCGCTGAGGTCAATACCATTGGAGACTATGCTGATTTTATGTGACAGCTCCGGCATATAGGCGCACAGGCTGGATGCCGTTTCTTCTCCGCAGGCTATAATGGAACGGTAGCGGCTGTACATCATGCGGTCGATAGAGTGCCACAATTTGTTGTTCCTTCGGCGATTATCGGTATTGTGCTCGGTTGTGACGAGAACTATGTTGCGAGGAGCAACTGCTGCCGTGAGCATTTGGCAAGGTGTGTTGTGTGTATGAACTATATCGTAATGTCCTTTGATAAGAAAGCGGCGAAGACGCCCGGCAAGCAGAGGATTGTGCATGGCAGTTGCTCCGATTCCGAGTGAGTTTATCTTTATTCCACGTTCAGAGGCCAGACTGGAAAAGATACAATCCGTGCCGTCCATCACGAGCAGATCCACCTCATGTCCTATGGCGCGAAGACGCGGAATAAGGTCCAGAACAAGCCGTTCGGCACCCCCGGTGCGCAAGGAAGTTATGAAATGCAGGATTTTCATTTTTGCTTCAGGATATAAGGTGGAATACGCCGATACGCTTCGGACCGCACGAAATGAATGCCATCGCGCAAACCGCGGAAATAATTCTTGATGAGAGTAGGTCGCAGTGATGCCATTGCAATGGTTGCATTCCATCCCGAACGAAGGGCGAAGCATGCGGCAGTCAGAGGTGACGGTGCCGGTTCGTAGATACTGCGGTACCAGATACAGAATGTGTTTTTAGTGCGCACGTACATCCTTCGGGCCATGTTGCGGCGAAATGCACTGCTGCTGTTGCGGCTGTCAAGATGTACGGCGCCGGAACCAAATAGTACAAACAGCGTTCCTCCATTGGCATAGAGCTTGTAGTAGCATAATTGATCCTCGCCATAAGCATAGCCGTTGTCCTCAATCCATCTCTCGTCGGCATAGTTCATTGAGATAAAGCTGTCTTTTCTCCACATTGCCCCAGGACCGGCGGCCGATTGAGAGGGATAAGCCTCACCGTCTTTCGGATTGCTGAGATAAGAGAATGCTCCGCAGCGGCGTATGCGGAAAGCCTCTTTTTGTTTCTTCGATGGTAGTACAAGTCCTACCGCAGCAGCGAACAACTTTCTTTTCGCCGGCATCAGATGGTTGGCAAAAGTGTCGGCGGCCACGCAGTCTGCATTATTGTCTTCCAGTGCATTTAGCATGCGCAGGGCCGTGTCCGGATGAAGTTCCACGTCGTCATCAAGCATAAGAATGCAGTCCGACGAAATCTCACTGTAAGGCAGCGCACGCTGGGCCACCATTCCTTTCGGCACGGCCACATATTCTTCACGGCCCACTCTGAATGTAGGCATTTCATGTCCTTCCGCGATGTATACCAATACTCGCTGCGGCTGCACGCTCTGGCGTGTTATACTTTCGAGTTGACGGCGATAGGTATCCCCGCCCGTTCCGAGTGTTCGTATGGCTATGGAGTAGGTCAGCATTATTTATGTATGCTGTTAAAGAGATTCATCCACATGCCCGCTACCTTCTGTGGGGTGAAGCGCTCACACGATTTTAGGGCAGCCTCGCCCATCTGTTTCCGAAGCGATTCGTCTTCGATGAGGCGGCAAATACGGTCGGCCATAGTGGCCTCGTCACCTGCTTCCACGAGATAGCCGTCCACACCGTCTGTAATGATGTCGCTTGGTCCGCATGGACAGTCATAACTTACGGCAGGTAAGCCCACTGATGCGGCTTCAGTGAGTACTAAGCCAAAGCCTTCAAATCTTGATGTGAGTGCAAATATTGAGCTTTCAGCCATTCTCTCCAACGGATTGCTGACGGATCCTGGAGCGACGACGCTGTCCTTGAGTTGCATCGTGTCGATAAGTCGCAAGAGTTCGCCGTACAAATCCCCGTCGCCATAGATATATAGTTTCCAGTCAGGATGTTGGTTAGCTACAATTGACCATACTTTGAGTAACGATTCGTGATTCTTAGGGTAAGAAGTTCGGCCAACTGTAACAACAGATTTTGCGTCGAGAGTTGAGGGTGAGACCGGGCCGTAGGAAGTAAGTGGATTGGGAATTATGTGTACTTTGTTTTTGAAACGAGTTTTTGTCCAGTGCTGCAGATAATCGCCATGTGTTAAAATGGCAATAGCATCATATCGACGAATTTTCCATCCGTAATCATATAAGTCGGTAAGCCATGCTTTTATGCGTCCGATAAGACTTGCGGACACATATTTGCGATAATCTTTCGCATAGTGGAACTCTCTTACGAGTGCCGGTTTGCACGGCAGTTTCAATGACGGTACAAGATATTTTTCAGACTGCCCTGCCGAGATGATGACATCCGGTTTTATGGGAGTAAGAGCCTTCTCCAATGCTTTCTTATGGCGGTGGCGGAGGCGTGTTGCACTCTCTATGCGGTAGTACAGGCCAAGTTGATCTTTTGCATAATATCTTATCCCAAGATCAATTGTGCGTACGCGTTTGTCAAGTGGGAACACCGGCTCGGGATGCTTCTCGTCAATATCGGTGTATGCGATCCATACCTCATTGCCTTCAATAGCCGCAAGCGCGTTGGCTTTTGCTATCACTACCCGGGCAATGCCACCCAGATGGCTGATGCTGTTTAGGCAGTAGACTATTTTCATTTTTCGGTAAGTTCTTTAAATAGCAAAAGCCATTGATTCATAATCCTGTCACGCGAAAAGTCCCTCGCCTTCGACATCGCCTCGTTTGACATGCTCCTACGCATGTCGCAGTCTTCAATCATGCGGCAGAGCGCCTCGGCAAAAGCCGCTGAGCGTTCCGCATCGGTATGCCCACGATAGGGAACAAGGAGCCCGTTGCGTCCATCAGTAATGATTTCGCGCGGACCATCGGGGCAGTCGAAGCTGATGCACGGCAATCCGCATGTCATAGCTTCTAAAAGTACCAGCCCGAAGCCCTCATACCGAGAACTTAATGCGCATATGGAGTGACTCGCGTAGGCTTGAGCCATATCACTGCATACTCCTTTATAATGTGCGTTGTGCCTTATGTCGTCTTTGCTTAGACGGTTTAGGATGCATTGCATAGCATTGCTACCTGACGGACAGTCACCGTAGATGTCGAGATGCCAGTCGGGGTGTTTACGTATTACGATGCTCCATGCGTCTATGAGCAAGTCGAAGCCTTTTTCAGGAGATAAGCGGCCTGCGGCGATTATGCGTCTGGAGTCTGCATCGTAGACTGCTGATGGCTTGATGTCCGTAAAATTCGGTATGGATGTTACTTTTTTTGCTACGGGCCATTGAGTGGCAGCCGTCTTTGTTAGAGTCACGACACATGCTGCGCGCCGTTCGGCCAACGCTACTTTCAGGCGTTTGTAGCTTTGACGTTTTTCGGAACAGAACATGTGTTCGCGAGATGAATGTGACTCCACGACGATCCGACCGGGTGCGAACAGCATGGACAGGGTGAGCCAGGTGGGTACAACCACTACGATGTCGGGGTGGAACTGCCACAGAATACGGTGGATCCTAAGGTCCTGCTTTATCTTGAAATTAAGACGACCGAATGCCGATTCGGGTGCAGACAGGGCAATGTCATACAATCGCACGGCCGGGTCAACGTCATACGCCGGTTTTTGTCCGGACGCATTGTTCACGATAAGGCATACATCATGTCCGGCCTGTGCCATAGCATTGGCCTTTTCTACGATGATCCTTTCAAGACCGCCGTGAATGCAGATATGCTGACAAGTGTACGCTATACGCATAGGGCTATTTTTTAGTTATATCATTGAACAATTCTATCCAGCGATCGATAATCACGTCGCGGGAAAAGGTTGCCGCTTTAGCAATGGCTTTCTCCGACATACGCAGGCGCATGTCGCGGTTCTCAATCATCCGGCAGATGTTTTTTGCAAGAACCTCGGCGCGTTGCGAGTCGGAGAGTCCGCGGAATGGCACAAGAATACCGTCACGCCCGTCAGTTATGATTTCCGAAGGTCCTTCCGGACAGTCGAAGCTGACGCACGGCACTCCGCAGGTCATAGCTTCAAGAAGTACCAGCCCGAACCCCTCAAATCGCGAGCTTAAGACAAATATGGAGCCTGATGCATAGACTTGAGGCATGTCATTGGATACTCCGCATAAGGTTACCTTATCCGTAAGACCAGATTTGTCAATCATATTCTGCAACATCTCTTTGTCTCTACCCGTTCCGTAAATGTCGAGTTTCCAGTCGGGATGGCTGCGAGCTACGCTTTCCCATGCTTTGATAAGTATGTCAAAGCCTTTCTGTTCATCGAGTCGGCCGACTGCAACCGCTTTCTTCTGGTCCGGGTTGTACGGTAAACATTGTTTTATGTTAGTGAAGTTGCTTATGCATACAGTTCTTTTAGCTTCCCTCCATTCTTTTCGATCATTTTCGGTCAGCGTAACAATTACATCTGACAGTTTTGTAACAAAAATAGTTTTAATGAATCGTGTTATAGGTGATAACGATAATGCGGTGGTTTGGTTCTTTGAACAATGCGATTCAAGAATATGATGACATCCGCTTTTGTGGTATGGCAGTGATATGTCGTAGGTAGACGATATTGTAATATCAATTTCATACTCCTTTACAAAATTCTGAATGGCCATTTTGATATTATGTTTCCAATGAAGCCATTTCAAGAAAAAAGATATGGGCCTTTTTTTGATGGAGAATTTAGGATTGAAGACCAATCCGAGATTTATAATATGTATGTCTGAATTTACATAATATGCGGCTTTGTCATCCATATTGCCACCGGTACATACTATGAACACTTCAATGTCAGGGCGTTCTGCCAAGGCATTTGCTTTATCAATAATTATGCGCTCAATGCCGCCTTTATTGACAATACTATTTAATATATAGGCTATTCTCATTTTGTCTTTTGGTAATGATGTTTTAGCGGTTATCTTTCATTATACTTTTTATGAATGAAATCTGACTCTCTAAGTAGGATTCTTTTGAAAAGTCAGATGCTCGCTTAATAGCTTCAACTGACATCTTTTTACGCAGGTTTATGTCTTCTATTAATGTCATAAGACTGATGGCAAGGGTTTCAGAACGTTGCTTGTCAGATAGATTCTCATATTTTGCAAGCAAACCGTTAAGGCCGTTCATGATAATCTCTGACGGGCCATATGGGCAATCAAAACTCACAACGGGCACTCCGCAAGAAAATGCTTCAATCAGAGTTAATCCGAAACTTTCATTTCTTGAACTGGAAACCAGTATGGATGCACCAGATAATACTTTTGGTACATTATCAGTATTACCTTTCAGTGTGATGCTACAGGTGAGTCCGATAGAATCAATGAGATTTTGCAATTTTAAATATTCGTTTCCTTCTCCATATATATCAAGATTCCAATCAGGGTATGTCCTTTTTACTATATTCCATGCGTTTATTAGAATATCGAAACCTTTTTCATGCTCAAGGCGTCCAATAGCAACAACTCTTTTTATGTCAGGATTGTAGGGGGTTATAGGTCTGGCGTTGGTGAAGTTCGGAATTATGCGTAGGTTATGTGCTTCCGGCCAATTTTGTGCATCTCTCTCAGTCAGACACACAAATACATCTGCTTTAGAAGCATATTTCACATTTTTCCTTCGTCTGAACCAAGGAATAAGGCAATTATTTTCATATGCTGTTCTTAAGAAATGGGATTCGTATACACTAACGCAATTCTTTATGCCAATTAAATTTGTGGGGTCATGCATCGGAACAACAACGATATCGTATTTGTTGCCAATAACAACTTTTCGACATGCTTTTGTATGGCGTCTTAGCCACAAGAAATATTGAATGGCTATAATTGGCAATCCCAAGCCATATAGTCGCTTGACAGGGTGAAATTTCTGATTAATACTGCGTATGTTTATCCTCGGGTCAATTTTAAATACTGTGTTATTATCGTAATTTGTATGTGTGCATACGATTTCAACCTCTATGTCTTTTTGTTTACATAGAGCGTTGGCTTTGTCAACTACAATTCTTTCATAGCCGCCCTTTATATTTAGCCCACCTATAAAAAATGCTATTTTCATGCTTTGTGTTTTATGTATAGTGCAAGAATAAGTCCGGCGGGAGAAGCCAGCAGGGTGAGCAGCGGGCGGGGGGATGCGGCGAGCCAGCGGCGGTCGCGTGCCAGGATGCACGATGCCACATAGTGGATGGCACAGCGGAGTCGGTTCTTCGGTGTGCTGCGACGCAGGGTCATCTCCAGGCGGCGCAGTTTGGCAAAACTGCGCGGCGAGTCGACGTACTGTCGGAAGATGCCGGCCGACATACTGTCGGCGCCTGTCTGATAGTCCACCCAGCACAGGTTTTCGTTGACAACGAGCAGCGGCCGGCTGTCGCACACCTGCAGCTGCATGTAAACCGGATTGAAGTTTTTCTCTCCGGGATAGCCAATTTGAGGCGCTACACGGCGTACAAGGTCGGTGCACAGAGCAGTCTTGGTGTCTGCCCGGTGGATGCGGCGCAGGTACAGGTCGAGAAAATAGCATTCCGTCATGTCATGCGGAAAATATCCGCCGATGGGCTCGCGGGTGTCGCAGTCGAAGTCAAGGCCGATAACCCCGGCATAGTTGTCGCCTCCTCGTTCGCGCCACGTGTTCAGAATTGTCTCCACCGCGTGCGGCGGCATGTAGTCGTCGCTGTCAACGCAGCATACGAGTTCGCCCCGGGCTTCGGCATAGGCTGTATTGTAACCGGTATAGAGACCGCCATTCTCCTTATATATATATCGGATGTCTATAACCTTCTCGTCCAGCCAGCCATGCACGAGTTCACGCGTGGAGTCCGTGCTCCCGTCGTCAACCACAATCCACTCGAAGTCACGGCACGTCTGTTCGCACATGCTGCGGTATGTGCGTTCGAGCAGGTGTGCGCGATTGTAGGTGGGAGTGAAGACGGTGAGCATACGTTTACCAGTAGAGGGTGTTCATGACAACGGTGAAACTGACGTAAGCGATGAGTATCTGTGCGGTATTGCGGTCCTGGTCGGGCCATACTCGCATCATGATGAGGGGGTAGGCTATAATGACGGGATACATGAACCACGAGAGGTAGGCGAAGCGGTTGGAATATGCAATACGGATCACAAGCACCCAGAACGCGTTTGCCAGGCAGTAGGTGCTGAACAGCACGCGATACCAGTTCTCGCGCATGCCGCGGCGAATGAGCACAATGTATCCCATAAGTACTGGCATGGCGCTGTATATAAGGAAGTCCCAGCGGAAACCGGTCCTTGAGAATCCATCGTCGACATATGCTCCGGATGCATAATTGGTCATACGGTCATCAAAGTCCATACCTCCGAGCATGCCGACAAAGAAGTTTCCGGCCAGCAGCGACAATACTATGGAACCGAGCCAAATATACAATGCGACACGCACATCGCGTATGGCCCATCGGGAAACGACCATCGCCGCTATCGGCAGTGCTATGGAACGGTGTATAGAGAATCCTGCTGCGGCAAGCACAGCAGCCGGCAGGTATTTTGAATCGAGAAAATATGACATCGCCAGCAGCAGGATGTGGCATGCCATGCCATTACGCAACCCGTTTACGCCGAAGCTGAAGTACATCAGCGATCCGCACACGAATATCATGCCGAGCAGTGCATTCTTTGGCATCAGCCGGTAGACTGCCCACAGCGCGGTGAAGACGTAGATGAATTCAATTATTGTAAAGAATTCGGAGACGTCCATGCCTCCTTCCTGACAGAGATACATCAGCAAGTTGAACAGCCATTCCTGGTGAAAGTCTATACCCGAAAAAATGACTTCGCTGTTCTCGTATGTAAGGGCGTAGTTGACGGTATCGCCGAATTCGCCGCTTACCGGCCGCATACCGAGCCAGCCCGTGAGCACGATGCACAGCGGGATGCAGAGCAGAATGCTGCTGTGCATGCCCTTCTCGGAGCGTGCATCGGTGGGCGATGACAGGAACATCGCCGCCATGATGGCTGCAAGGAGCGACACAACGCTCAGGAACAGGGGCTGGTATAGCGACGGTGCCATGACGCGGTCAGAGTTTAAGCAGGCGACGTATGCGTCCGGACGCATTTATTCCTATAAGCCGATGGGCCAGGCGTGACAGGCGCACACGTCCGGGCGACGAGTTGTCGCACCACGTCTTGGCATAGTGATGGATACTGTGCGTTTCCGGCCCGACGCGCAGACGTCCCGTCAGGTCGTCAAGTGGATTGAACCATTTCTCCGGATATATGGTGAAGCCGGCGATATGCTGCTTGCCGCGCCGGCATTCATAGCCGTGTTCCTTAAGCTTTGCGGTTGTGTGGGTTACAACAGTACCTCCGATAAGTCGGCCATCGGTGTTGACGAAGTGCAGAGTAGCATAGTAACGCAGCATTTCGTCAAGGAACGGCATACCGGCCTCCGCGGCCATGCCGAGGCCTGGATTGACTTTATCAGCCTCCTGCCCCATGAAAGGACCCTCGGCGAGCACGTCGTCGAAACTTCGGAGCACTTCCACATCTGTGTCGAGATAAACCCCTCCGTAGCGATGCAAAATTTCGAAGCGTGCCACATCGCTGACGAACGCGTATTTGCCATGGTCGTAGGCCTCGGTGGTGTATGGCATCACGTGCACGTCATAGTAGCTCTCGTCCCAGCGCCGTATCTCCCAGCCCGGGAAGTGGCGCCGCCACGAGGCGATGCAGCGCTCGGCCAAAGGTGGCAACGGTGCGCCGCCAAACCAGCAGTAATGTATGATTTTCGGAATCATCGTTCGGCTGGTGTGTCGGTCAGGCGTCCTTGTCGTCCTCGTGGCCGTAGCCGTATCCGTAGTGCCCGTAATGATAGCCGTAGCGGCTCCCGTAGCGGTGGTAGCCGTAGTGGCTGAAGCCGTCGCCCGTACCGTTAAGCACCACTGTAAGGCCGTTGTACCGGCGATCTTCGTACCATTTCTCTATGTCGGGGAGGGCGTCTCGATCAAGCAGGCCGGCACGCACTATGAAGAGCGTGCGGTCGACGTAGCGGTTGATAATGGCGGTGTCGGCCACAATTTCCACCGGCGGACAATCAAGGAAGATGTAGTCATACTCTTTCTTCAGTTCGCTCATCATTGAAGCGAATCGGTCCGACATAAGCAGCTCCGTCGGGTTGGGCGGGAGCTTGCCGCATGGGAGCATGTCAATGGCGTCGAGCCGTTTTATGTAGCCGGTATATGTTGGACTGCTTCCCGACAGATATGTCGTGAGTCCCTCGCGCGGATTGCCTACGTAGCGCGACAACGAACCCTTGCGCATGTCAAGGTCGATGGCGAGGACTTTCTTCCCGAGTGTCGACATTATGTCTGCAAGGTTGGCTGATATGAAAGTCTTGCCGCTGCCTGGATTCATCGATGTCAGCATGATTACGTGGTGCGTGTCATCGAATCCGAGTACAAGCTCCAGATTGGTGCGCATGACACGGAAAGCCTCGTTGATTACGTCGCGCGATCCGGCTTTTACAAGCAGGACCGGCGTCTCTCCTTTCTTTCGCCTGCTGCGCCGCTGGCGCAGTACCGCGCTTTCGGAACGTGGCATCTTGCCATGTTGCGGTATCTCGCCGAGGAACGGTACGCTTATGTTCTCCAGGTCTTTACGCCCCCGGACGGCTGTGTTGGTAAACTCGCGGCCGAAGATAATCAGGCCTGGTACGGCAACGCCCAGCAGAAATGCCATCATGTATATGCCCCTGCTGTCGGGCGACACCGGAGCCGGCGAGCCGTGAGGCGGCTCGATGAGCTGGTTGTTGTAGGCAGTGAATGCCTGGGACAGTTCGTTCTCTTCGCGCTTTTGCAGCAGAAATAGGTAAAGCGACTCCTTTACTTTCTGCTGGCGTTCGACACTCAGCAGATATTTGGCAGAACCGGGGTTGGAGGCCACTTTGGCTACGGCCTGTCCGTAGGTCGACTGTACGCTGCGTTTCTGCTGCGAGAGGCGTGCCATCTCATTGTCAAGTCCCTGCAGAATGGTGGACCGTATCACGGCGAGGTCGTTGTCGAGGTCTTTTACCAGTGGATTTTGCAGCGACGAGTTGGCAAGGTGGCTGTTGCGCCGCATGAGCATTTCATTGTAACGTGCTATCTGGCCTTCTATCGCACCGTTGTTTATGCCGGTGTTGCTGGGCAGCAGCTCGTTCTCATGGATGCCTTGTGTGAGAAAATCGCGCACGTAGCGCACCATGTATATCTGGTTGTCGAGTGCGGTGTTTTGCTGTTCTGCGGCATTGGCCTGTCCGAGAGCCATGCTGCCGACGGCGTTGACATCGGGCATCAGATGCTCCGATTTGTAGTCGGAAATGTTTTGCTCCACGTTGCCGAGCTCCTGCTCGATGACTCCCAGTCGGTCCTTGATGAATTCGTTGGTGCTGATTGTACGCTGGTTGCGGTCCTTTACCCAGTTCTCATTGTAAACGCTGATGAGGGTGTTAAGTATGTCGACAGCTCTTGCCGCGGACATGTCGGTATACGTGAGGTCTATGATAGATGTACCTTTGCGCACTCTTGCGACAATGCGGCTGCGCAGCCTCTCGGCGGCTTCGTTGAAGGGCGTCCGCGTCACTTCGATGTACTCGCTTGTCTGCCCCTGTACATATGCAGGCGTTGCAGAAATTGTGATTTTCCCCATCGGAGTATTGGCGGGAGTGCCTAATGCGACATCTGTTTTGGCGTCTATAGGCTTGCCGCAATACACCATGTCGCTGATGGTGGCTTTGCCGTCTTTACGCACATGAAGGCTGAAAGAGGCCGATGCAGCGTTGTCGATGCTGTCGAACCGTACGCTCACCGGGCTGTCTATGCCGTAGAGGGTGGCATTGTGGAATGTCCCTTTTTTGAAATAGTCAATATCGAGATGCATGCGTCGCACCACTTCTTCTGCTGTGGCAACCGTGCGGAAGTTCATCACCTCGTTCGTCAGGTTAAGGTTCCTCGACGTGACTATTTCCTGCATTATGAGTTCGGCGTCGTTGTCGTTGTTGTCCTTGCTCTTAATCAGTATGCTTGCGCTGCGTTCGTAGGTCGGGGGAGTGCACTTGATGTACAGCCATGCGGCTCCGAGGCATACGGCGAGCGACAGCACGAACCATTTCCAGTTGGACAGCAGCAGGAAGCTGTAGTCGCGTAAATTGAGCTTGTGTATCGAAAGCGAGTCGTTGCGGTTTTTGCGCTGCGGCTGTGCTGCGGGTGCGGCTGCAGCGTCGGATGGTACTCTTTCCATGATTATTTCACGAATATAAGTACGATAGTAGTTACCATCGATATGAGTGAGAACCAGAATGCCGGCTGGTGTGTGGCGTTGGCGTTCCAGTCTGTCTCGTTGATGCGTTTCTGGTTGGGAAGCACATAGATGAAGTCGTCCTGCTGTACATAGTATGCCGGCGAGCCGTAGACGCTTTCCACTTTGGTGAGGTCCACGCGGTAGGGCAATTGCTGGCCGTCGACGGTACGCAGCACAAGCACATTCTCGCGCAGTCCGTTGATGCTGAGGTCGCCTGCTTCGGCAATGGCTTCGAGGAGATTGATCTTGTCGCGGTTGATGGTCTTTCTGCCGGGAGAGTTGACCTCACCTATGACGTAATACCCCATGTCGGCATAGTCAACGTTGACTATCGGGTCGCGAACAAGCTTGTTGGCAAGAAGTTTGTATTTGATTAGATTGGAAACTTCGGAACGTGTGAGACCAGACACGTTGATAGGGCCGAGTACGGGGATGTCGATTATTCCCTCGTTGTTGACGGTGTACTTGCTCAGGTCGCTGGAATTTTCGCCTCCTCCGCCTGAAGTCCCGTTGAGATTGAACATCTGCACGATTTCCTTGTCGCGGCTGTGCACCATTATGCTGAGTTTGTCGCCGGGCTTGAGCCGTATGGGTTTGTCTTCCTGTAGGGCTATTAGCTGGTTTGGCTGTATGTCTTCGATGTAAACTACTTTTTGTGCCGAGTTGCATGCCGCGAGAGACATCATTGCGGCTGTGCATACTGCTGCAAATAGCCGCATGGCATTGCGGCGGAGCTGTGTTTTTGTCATTTAGTGTGTGTTTTGTCTATTTGTCAATTCGAGGATTCTGTTGGCGATCGATGCCTTGATGGGTCGGTTCATGAATGCCAAAGTGCCACGCAGGCTGTGAATGTCGGTACCTGCGAGGCCGTAATAATTTTTCTTCAGGAGAGATTCGGCTCTGGCTGCCGCTTCCTGTCCGTAGGCTCCGGCTGCCGAAGGCAGGTTGAGCTGCATCACCACTCCCATATCGTGCAGGCGTGCGTAGTCGTCGCTGTTCATGTACATATAGCGTTCAGGGTGCGCGAGCACAATGCGGTATCCGTTGTGCATGATTTCTTCGAGCAGGCGGTACAGCCCGGCAGGAGGGTTGAAGTAGGATGTCTCGACCAGCAGCGTGTTTTTGCCGTCGAGAGTCAGCAGATCGTGTTCGCTCAGACGCCTGGCAAAGAGTGTGTCCAGCATATGTTCGGCTGCGAGGTGCAGCTGCATGGTGTCATCGCCCTCCTCGGCCCTGTAGGCAGTCAGGAGCTCGTCGAAGCGGCGCCGCAGGTCGGGCGTGGTGTTCGGATAGTCCTCCATTATGTGCGGAGTGAGCCACAGGCGGCTTACTCCCTCCTGGCGGTAACGCCGTAATGCGGCCAAAGAGTCGGCCATGGTGCGCATGCCGTCATCCACTCCGGGCAATATATGCGAGTGGTGGTCGGCGAAGCCGTCCATGACGCCGAGTTGCAGAAGAGATTTTTTATTCTTGAAAGGCCACATCGTCGTGTCTTGTTCAGGATGGGCGCTGCCGTAAGTCGCAGCGCGTGCGTGAAAATGCGTTTTGAGCTGGTCTGTTATTATATTATGCAAAGTTAGGAAAAAATTTGGGAATGTTTAACATTTTAGTCCTATTTAACATGTGCTTTTCACAAGCTTTTTCTCTTGCGTGGCCGGAATTATTTGTTGAGAAATTCCTTATTTATATTGACCGATAAATGAGAAATAATTCGTAACTTTGCGCTTGACAATAGCGTACAAGACGCACGTGTGCACTAAAACATTAATGTTCCAATACTTACGACTCCAATGAGATTCTTTTCTCTCACCAAGGAAATTGCAATCGACCTTGGCACTGCCAACACTATTATAATCCATAACGACAAGATTGTCATAAACGAACCCTCTATCGTTGCGCTTGACACACGCACCGACAAACTCATAGCGGTCGGTAATGAGGCACACCTGATGGAGGGCAAGGGACACCCCGGCATACGCACTGTGCGTCCTCTTCGCAAGGGCGTGATTGCCGATTTTAATGCTGCCGAGCTCATGATTCGCGGCCTTGTCAAGAAAGCGAGCACCAAAAGCAATTGGTTCTCGCCGTCGCTGCGCATGGTGGTGGGCATTCCTTCCGGCTCTACCGAAGTCGAGATTCGTGCCGTGCGCGACAGTTCCGAGCATGCCGACGGACGCGACGTCTACATGCTCTACGAGCCCATGGCCGCTGCTCTCGGCATCGGCCTTGACGTTGAGGCCCCGGAGGGCAACATGATCGTCGACATAGGCGGCGGCACTACCGAGATTGCCGTAATCTCTCTCGGCGGTATTTGCTCCAACAAGAGTATACCCATTGCCGGAGATGACCTCACCGAAGATATTCAGAACCATATGCGCCGAGCCCATAACGTAAAGGTGGGTGTGCGCACCGCCGAACTGATTAAGATGAACGTCGGCTCGGCTCTTACCGAGCTTGAGAACCCGCCGGAGGACTATGTGGTACACGGCCCGAACCTCATGACCGCGCTTCCTATGGAGGTGCCCGTGAGCTATCAGGAGATAAGCCACTGCATAGAAAAAACCATCAGCAAGATTGAGGCGGCTGTGCTCGGCGCACTGGAGCAGACTCCTCCCGAGCTGTACGCCGACATCGTGCGCAATGGTATCTACCTTGCAGGCGGCGGCGCTCTTCTGCGTGGTCTTGACAAGCGTCTCACCGATAAGATCGGAATTCAGTTCCACGTTGCCGAAGACCCTCTGCTGGCAGTGGCGCGCGGCACAGGAGTGGCACTGAAGAACATCGACAAATTCTCCTTCCTTATCCGTTAACGGGCCGCTACAGCCGTGCATGAGCTTATAGCGTTTTTTGCGCGCAACAGCAAGTGGTTCGTCCTCGCAGTCTATGTGGCGCTCAGCGTTATGCTGCTGGCCGGAGGCGACCCGTACCACCGCCATCTCTACCTTACGTCGGCCAATGGCGTGAGTGCCGCTGTCTATGGCTTCAGCTCCAATGTCACGGGATATTTCAACCTGCGGGAACGTAACGCCGACCTCAATCGCCGAAATGCCGAACTTCAGAGCGAAGTCCTGGCGCTCCGCAGGCGTATAAGCCTTGATGCGGAGCGCTTCTGCACCGACACGATGCCTCTTGACTCCACGATGCAGCCTTTCAGCTTTATCGTCGCCAATGTCATCAACAACAGCATTGCCCGTCCGTTTAACTATCTTACCATCAATAAGGGCAGCCTCGACGGCGTAGCCCCGGAGATGGGTGTGATTGATGCGTCGGGCGTGGTGGGCATAGTCAGTGTGGTGGGGCGTCACAGCTCGCGCGTGATATCGCTGCTGAATCCCAATTTCCGCCTGTCGTGCAAGCTGCATGGCTCCGACAACTTCGGCTCGCTCGTGTGGGATGGCAACGATCCGGGCGTCGCATTGCTGGAGGAATTGCCGCGACATACCGTATATCAGCCTGGCGACACCGTGGTTACCTCGGGATATTCTTTGGTTTTCCCGGCTGGTCTGCCCGTCGGTATCGTTATGGCTGACGATTATGACGATCACGAGAATTTCTTCACGCTGAAGGTGCGTCTGCTCAGCGACTTCTCGGCCTTGGGCAATGTGCAGGTAGTGGTAAGTTCCCTGAGTGGCGAGGCCAAGGCTCTGGAGGCCGGCGAGGATATGGATGAAGAACGAGCCAAAAAGGCTTTCAACTGAATGTCATTGTAACATTAACATAATCAATACACAAGCAATTGAGTAAAACCATTGTCAACAGTCTGATGCTCCTGCTGGTGCTGATTCTCGCCCAGACCGTGATATTCAACAATCTGGCTCTGTACGGCGTGGCGCTCCCGCTGGTGTTTATCTATGTGCTTGTGTCTCTGCCGGTAACTCTCGGTACCAACTGGGCCATGACTATCGGTTTCCTTTCGGGACTCGCCGTGGACATATTTTCCGATACTCCCGGTCTCAACGCTCTGTCGTGTACGTTGCTGGCTTTCGTGCGCAAGCCTGTGCTGCATCTTTATCTTCCGCTTGACGACGAGATTGGTCCAGTTTCCCTCGGCTTGCGTTCGCTGGGTGCGGAGGTGTATCTGAAGTACATGTTCACTCTGGTGCTTCTGTACTGCACGCTTGTTTTCACCATCGAGGCCTTTGAACTCTTCAACCTGCGCCTTTGGCTGCTGCGCATAACATGCAGTACCGTCTATACTTTCGTGTTCATCTACGCTTTCGCAAGCCTGGCCGGACGCTCCCGCAATGAGAAAAAACTATAATCTCGAGAAACGCAAGTATGTGATCGGCGGTTTCATCGTGCTGATTGCTGTCGTTTATCTTATACGGCTCTTTGACCTGCAGATAAACGATGCCCGCTATAAGGAACGAGCCGACAGCAATGCCTTTCTGAAAAAGACGGTGTATCCGTCGCGTGGCCTCATGTACGACCGTAACGGCGAGCTGGTCGTATTCAATCAGCCGGCCTACGATGTGATGCTGATTCCGCGCGATGTGCAGCCTTTCGACACTGCCGATTTCTGCGCGACACTTAACATTACGCCGGACGCGTTGCGCAAGCGTTTTGCCGATATGCGCGACAAACGGCTTAATCCGGGATATTCCTCGTATACTCCTCAGAAACTTATCACGCAGTTGTCATCGCAGGATTACGGACGCCTTCAGGAAAAACTGTATCGTTTCCCGGGCTTCTTTATTCAGAAACGAATTTTGAGGCAGTACAATTATGCAACGGCGGCCAATGTGCTCGGCAACATCCGCGAGGTCAATGCCGACGATGTAGAGCGCGACGAGTACTATGCCGCTGGCGACTATACCGGCGACCTCGGCGTGGAAAAGAGCTACGAGCCGTATTTGCGCGGTCACAAGGGTGTGGAAATACTTATAAGGGATGCGCGCGGACGCATTCAGGGCCGCTACGATGGCGGCGCGCATGATGTGGCTCCGGTCAGCGGCCGCGACCTGCGTCTGAGCCTTGACGTCAAGCTCCAGCAGTATGCCGAATCGCTTATGGTAGGCAAGCGCGGCGCAGTAGTGGCCATCGAGCCTGCCACCGGCGAAATCCTCTGCCTGGTGTCGTCGCCGACTTACGACCCGCGTCTGCTCGTAGGACGCCAGCGTGGAGAGAATTACCGACGCCTTGTCAACGATGAAACATGGCCTCTCTTCGACCGGGCTCTGATGGGAGCCTATCCTCCGGGCTCCACTTTCAAGCCCACTCAGGGACTGATTTTCCTTCAGGAGGGCATAATCGACCTGCACACTACATATCCGTGCTATCACGGTTACATTAGCGGCGGATTGCGTGTGGGCTGTCACGGACATGCCTCGCCGCTGCCACTGAAGCCTGCGCTGCAGACCAGTTGCAATGCCTTCTTCTGCTGGGGATTCAAGGCAATGATTGACCGCCGCAGCAAGTACGGTTCGTCGGCCAACGCCTTTGAGGTGTGGAAAAAGCACCTTGTAAGCATGGGTTACGGATACCGTCTCGGTGTAGATCTTCCGAGCGAGAGCCGCGGTTTTCTGCCAAATGCAAAATTCTATGACAAATTCTATTCAGAGGGTCATTGGAGTGCCAACACTATTATATCCGTTTCCATAGGACAAGGTGAGATTCTCGCCACACCTCTGCAGATTGCCAACCTTTCGGCCACCATAGCCAACCGCGGCTGGTTTGTCACGCCGCATGTCGTAAAAGAGATACAAGACACGGTCATGCCCCCCGCATTGCTGGAGAAACGCTATCCCACGGTCGATGCCCACTGGTACGGCGATGTGGCCGAAGGAATGCGTATGGCTGTACTTGGCGGTACCTGCCGCCGTGCTGCAATCCCCGGCATACCTACCGCCGGCAAAACCGGTACGGCGCAAAACCCTCATGGCAAGGACCATTCGGCGTTTATGGGTTTCGCTCCTTATGAGGAGCCGCGCATAGCCGTCGCCGCTTATATCGAGAACGGCGGCTGGGGTGCAACCTACGGTGTGCCTATCGGTAGCCTCGTCATGGAGAAGTACCTCACCGGCACCATCGCTCCCGAGCGCAAGGCCATGGAGGAACAGATGCTGAAATCAACATTGTATTATGCCCCTTCAGGAAAGAAATAATTTTGCAATCACGCTGCGCAACCTCGACTGGTTTACTGTAGTCGTGTACCTGCTTATGGTGCTTGCGGGTGCTGTAAGCATATATGCGGCCAGTTACGATTTCGACGAGGCAAGTATCCTGAGTTTTGATGAGTTTTCCGGCAAGCAACTGCGATGGATCGGTCTCTCGCTGGGACTTGCGTTCGTGCTTCTGCTGGTCGATTCGCGCATGTATGAGACCTATGCGTTCCCCATATATGCCCTGCTGATGGTGCTTCTGCTTGTGACGCCATTTATTGCTCCGGACATCAAGGGCTCCCACTCGTGGATAGTATTGGGTCCCGTGAGTCTGCAACCCGCCGAGTTTGCCAAGTTTGCTACGGCGCTGGCTCTGGCGAAGCTTTTCAGTGGCTACCATTTTGTGCTCAATGCGAGCCCGTATAACTATGTGCGCGCCGTTTCCATAATACTGCTGCCGGTGATACTGATTCTGCTGCAGAACGAGACCGGTTCGGCGCTCACGTTCATGGCTCTTTTTCTGGTGCTGTATCGTGAGGGCATGAGTGGACTTATTCTTTTCGCTGCATTTCTGTCGGTGCTGATATTCGTGCTGGTGGTTAAGTTTGCCGAGAGCACTGTGCTTGGTATCCCCGGCGGAGAGTTCGCCGTACTGGTGATTGTGGAGATAATAGTCGCTGTGATGGCCGTAGTCTATAGCAAGCGTTTTGAGATCGCCCGCAATCTGGTGTTGTGGTTCGGAGGCACAGGTGTTGCGATATGGCTTATCGCGGGCGTGTTCGGCGTGGAATTGCCGGGTATGGCTGTGATGCTGTCGGTTATCGGCGTTGCTGCGGTGTATGTGGCGGTTGAGTCGGTTCGTTCGCGTGCGCGTCGCCTGCTTACGGCTTCTGCCGCCGCACTTTTCAGCATTGTGTTTATGTTCAGCGTCAATGCCGCGTTCAGTCATCTTCAGCCCCACCAGCAGATGCGCATAAAGGTCGTCCTCGGCATAGAGCAGGATCTGCGCGGAGCCGGCTACAATGTGAATCAGAGCAAAATAGCGATAGGGTCGGGCGGCGTCACCGGCAAAGGCTTCCTTAACGGCACGCAGACAAAGCTGAAATATGTGCCCGAACAGCATACCGACTTTATCTTCTGCACCATAGGCGAGGAACAGGGCTTTGTCGGCTCGTTGCTTGTGACGGTCTTGTTTCTTGCGTTGATACTGCGCACCATCACTATCGCCGAGCGTCAGCCGGGAGTATTCTCACGCGTGTATGCCTACTGCGTGGCCTCCTATTTCATCTTCCATTTCTGCATCAACATCGGCATGGTTATAGGCTTGTGCCCGGTCATAGGCATACCTTTGCCGTTTTTCAGCTATGGCGGCTCCTCGCTGTGGGGCTTCACCATTCTGCTGTTCATTATGCTGCGCCTCGACGCCGGCCGACGCGGCCATCGCTGAGCGTAGCATCATTCCTCCGCGCCCATGTCGGCGAGGATTTTGCGCGCCATGCGGCGGTTGCGGTTGTAGATAGTCAGTCCTATTGCTAATCCTATTGCAAGACCGACGATGGTGCCGACGAGCAGAATGCTGTCGTCGAGGCTTGCGAAGTGCGCGAACAGCGGCACCAGAACTACGGCGGCGAGTATCATACCGGCGCAGCGCAGCCGAGCCTGCCACAGGAGCACTTTGTGCACATGCCGCAGCGCCTCGTTTGTGGGCAGTGAAATGTAGTCGCAGCCGTCAATGAAGAAGGAAAAAGCTAAATTCATCACGCCCATTGCAGCGCCTATGATGGCATAAAGGATACAGATCCATTGCGGCGCTATTGCCTGCTCTGTCATCAGCATCGCCAGCATCGGCAGCAGAAAAACGGACAGGATGCCCGTAGCGCGGTAGCGTACGGCCAGACGGTGGCGCCTGTTGCCGGCGCGTTCGGCTGCCAGTTTGCGCGACAGTTCGCGGTTGGTTTCGTCGAGCCGCTTATTGTCGAGTTTCATTGCCTGCCATTGGCTGCGTATGTCTTCGAATTCTTTGTCCTGCTGGTTCATATCCTAATCCTTTTCGGCGCGTTGTGCGAGTTTTTCTTTGATTCTGTGCAGACGTGTGGCTACGTTTGCCACGCTGAGACCCGTTACTGCCGCAATCTCGGCGTACGACTTGTCGTCGAGCCACATAGTCACTATGGCCTTTTCCATGGGCTGCAGCGTGCTTATCATGCGGTGCAGCTGACGGTAGCGGTCCATTCGGCTGTCGGTTTCGTTGTCGGCGAGCGCTATGGCGTTCTCTATTGGCGTGTTGAGGCTCTGATTGCGGTTGCGACGTAGCCATGTGATGCATGTGTTGATGGCTGTGCGGTATATCCACGTGGATATTTTTGCCTCTCCGCGGAATTTGTCGAGTCCGGTCCATATGTTAGCGGCGACTTCCTGATACAGGTCGTCCACCCCGGCTGTTGGTGAGGAATACACGTAGCACACCTTGACTATCAGGTCCTTGTATTCGTCCAATAGCTGCAGAAACTGTTGCTGGCGTGCGCTTGTATCTCTCATAACACTATATAAGACGCAGGCATGATGCAAAAATTACACCATGGGGCAAAAAAATGTAATCTAACGGTTATGCGAAAAGGCACAAGGCCGGAATCGGCCTTATGCCTTTCTAAAGAAGCAATGGAGTTTAGAGTGTCGGTGCGGGAGCGCGATGGAATGTCAGGTCGCGCTTGCTGAGCTCACACGAAAGGATGTCATTGGATACCTTTACATCGTCGAGTTTGGAGTATTCAAAGAACTGCTTGGCGGCGATGCTGCGCATCGACGTGAGCCAGCGTTCAGCGGTGACGGTGCTGAGCGAGTCAATCATCGGCTGCTGGGCGCCTGTGAGCAGATTGCGGGAGAAGGTGACGCCGTCGGGGTCGACGTTTATCTGGAGGCTGTTATTATCGAGGAACAGAAGAATGTCGTCATCTTCGCCGTCCTCGTAGCTCCATCGGCCGCTGATGGTTGCTGTGCCGGTTACGCTTACTTCGTAAGGCTCGGCGAATCCGACTGTCGCGCCGGAATCCACAGGCTGCGTGGCGTCAATAACCATTGTGACTGTCACCGGTCCCGACTGGGCGCCCTTGGGAGCGTCGAAATTGATGCTGAGCACGCTGAATGCGTCAGCGGCATACTGCATGTTGTCTATGTGTACAGGGGTGGCGGTCCACGTGCCGTTTATATCGTTGCGCTTTGCGCATGATGCGATGGCGAAGATAAGGATGGCTACGCTTATTATAGCTTTTGTTTTCATTACTAAATTATTTTTAACTTAGTAACAAACAAAAGGCACTATTGTTCATCGATTACGCTTCGGGTAGCGCCGAGGCTATGGCTTCGCGCGACTTGGCAATAAGCGGCTGGAGGTCGTGGCCGGCTTCGCCTGCCTCAATGGGACGGTGTATTGTGAGCGTGATGCGTCCGGGGCGAGGCAGCCATGCGGTACGCGGCATCACGCGGTAGGCGCCGTCGATGGTGACCGGTACCACCGGCAGACCGAATTCCACGGCCAGCGTGTAGGCTCCGCGCTTGAATGCATGCAGCTTGCCGTCGGGAGTGCGCGAGCCTTCCGGGAACACTACCACGCTGCGGCCTTCCGACAGCTGGCGCTCGGCGGTCTGCATGGTGCGCCGTATGGCCGATGGAGTGGAATTGTCGACGAATATCTGACCTGACACGGCGCAACTGAAGCCTACGAGTGGTATGCGCCGGAGGCTCTGTTTCATCATCCACCGGAAGTCGTGATGCAGATAGCCGTAGATGGAGAATATGTCGTAGGCACCCTGATGGTTGGCTACGAACACATAACTGGTTGATGCGTCTATGTTTGAACGTCCCCGTACGTCTACCTTCACCCCTGCCAGAATGCACCACAGACGTCCCCATAGCGATGCAGGATAAAAACCCCACCACTTGCCGCCGCCGAGGGCGCATCCGACTACAGTTGCCGTCGCTGCCAGTATTGTAGCTACAAGCAACAGCGGCAGCATGATGAAAATCTGATATATACGATAGAGGAGCATACTTTATAAACAGATAAACAGCCTTTTAGTCAAGTTGGATGTCTTTAACCAGTTCCGGCTGCAAAATGCGCATCAGGCGCAGGTCGGGGTAGGACTCAAGCCGCACATCGCGGTCGAATATCATGGTGTGTCCCTGATGGTAATTTATTCGGCGCCAAAACGGTGTTATGCTGTTGTTAGGATTGCCTGAACGTGCGAATGACGCCCAGCAGCGGCTCATGATTCTTGCAAGACGATTGGCTTCCGTGCCGCCGACACGGGCGAACTCTGCGTTTTCCGGATTGTTGAATACGAATGGCATCTCGGAATTGCGGAAACTCATCATATGGCCGTTGTGCAGCGGTGTCACCCAGCAGAAAAGATACATGTAGATAGGGGCGTCTCCTCGTTTGAGAAGCAGATCGGCCATGCGCAGAACGTGGCTGCGCACTATCGTGTCCATCATGAGCACCTCGCATAGGGGACGGTCGGGATAGCACATGGCGAATGCCAGCTTTACGTCGTCTTTTTTGATGCCGAATTTTTTTCCCAATTCGGCATCAAGTTCTTCGTCCGACAGCATATGCACGTCGGGCATCGCCTCGCTGTCGTTGCCTGTAAGGTGATATTGTGTCGCTCCTTCTGAAAATGTAGATCCTATAATGAGAGGAATTGATGCGTCAACGTTGGCGCTGGTGTCCGTGAAAACCGGTTTAGGCAGCATAATCCCGTCTACTACAGGCGCGAAGCGTATGCGCGACGCAATGTCGGTCTTGAATTCACGATTCAGGCCGTCTATCGCGCGGTTTGAAGCGGCAAGAATACTGTCGTAAGGCAGAACTGCCAGCTCTTCAGCCGAATTCACGCCGGCGTTTTTAATAGTATTGGCTGCAACTCGCCGCGACATTTCGGCTGTCTGAGTCATGCCCTCAAGTGTGCCGCTTTGTATGATCGCTTTGTGGAACAAGCCTTTGGCCGCCGGCATAGCCATCAGGGTCAATATTTTAACGCCGCCGCCACCGTGGCCGAAGAGGGTGATGTTGTCACGGTCACCTCCGAACGCGTTGATGTTGTCGTGAATCCAGTGCAGTGCTGCCACAATATCGGCCATGCCTGCATTTCCGCTGCCGTGATATTTATCTCCATAGGCTTCCAGGTTGAGAAACCCGAGGCAGTTCAGGCGGTGGTTGACGGTGACTACCACGACATTCTCGGTATTGGCAAGCTTATAGCCGTCGAAGCATAGATGGTGGTGCGAGCTGCCATAGTCGAAAGCACCGCCGTGCAGCCAGACCATTACCGGGCGTTTGTCGTTGTCTTTACGCAGTGGCGTCCAGATGTTGAGATTCTGGCAATTCTCGCCCATGAAGAGCGCTGTGTCGACGGGTATATAAGGATTGCTCTTTCTGGATGCGGCCTGAGGCGAAATGCATCCGAAGCGTGTGCAATCCATAACGGTGTCCCATCTTTCAGGCGCATGAGGGGGCATGAAACGCTCGGCTTGCGCGTATGGTACACCTTTGAATATAAGTACACTGTCCTGAACATAGCCGCGTATTTTGCCAAATTGTGTTTCCGCGATAGTGTAGCTCTTATCGTTGGAAGAACTGCATGCTGCGGCGGCTATGGCAAGCAGAAATATGCCGAACAGTCTGATGGGTTTTAGTAATGTCATCAAATATAGTCCCATGCCTTTGGGGCGATGGTATTACAAAGATAGATAAAAAAAATGATTCAGCCATTTCTTTGACTGAATCATCACGCTATTGTCATAGCTTTGTAGCGGGACCGAGAATTGAACTCGGGACCTCCGGGTTATGAATCCGACGCTCTAACCAACTGAGCTATCCCGCCGTTTGCGAGTGCAAAGTTACATCCTTTTTTTGAATTGGCCAAATTTTCTTCCAAGTTTTTTATAGCACGCCAGCGAATAGGCCGCGCGGATAGCTATACCGCAGGTATGCCGATAGGTTTACTTATCTTTTTTTGACTGATTCTTCTTGTAATAGTAACCGCCGATTATGCCGCCGATTATTCCTGCTGCGACCGGTAGATAAGACCACAAAGGTAAATTCATGTCACATCGTATTTGAGGTTTTCTCCCCGTCAGCCTATCAGCTCGACGCCGATACCTGGGCGGTCGGGAATTGTCACTTTGCCGTCCACGATCTTTATGCCGTCGAAACGGTCGTTGGCGATAAGGAGATTGCCGTCGAGGTCGGCCCAGTCGACCATGGGCGAGAGCTGTGCGGCGGCTGTGACGGCGCAGCTTGTCTCGGTCATGCATCCGAGCATTACTTTCATACCTAAGGCACGCGCCAGCACGGCCATTTTGTGAGCTTCGTGAAGACCGGTGCTCTTCATCAGCTTGATATTGATGGCGTCGTAAACGCCGTGTGCGCGGATCACGTCGGGCAGACGCTGGAGGAATTCATCGGCCACGAGTGGCAGCGGCGAGCGCTCGCGCAGCCATGCAGTTTCGTCTATCATCTCCTTCGGCATGGGCTGCTCAACAAAGAGGCAATTCTGCCCGGCGAGCCATTCGCACATCTCCAGAGCCTGCTCCTTGCTGTT
Organism: uncultured Porphyromonadaceae bacterium; assembly: GCA_900550395.1. Taxonomy (GTDB): domain Bacteria; phylum Bacteroidota; class Bacteroidia; order Bacteroidales; family Muribaculaceae; genus CAG-873. Next base: position 43,404 of record URSD01000005.1, read on the forward strand.
CCAGCCCTGGTTGGCGTCAACGCAGATAGGAGTGTCGCATGTGCGCCGCAGAGTCTCCACTATTTCCTTGTCGTGGCCCGTGCCCATCTTCACTTTCACTACCTTGAAGGGTGCGCACTCCTCTATCTCCTTGCGCATCTCGGCTGGGTCGCTCTGATAGCTGATGGTGTAGGATGTGTTCGGCGTATTGTCAGGGTTGAGTCCCCAGATTTTGTACCAGGGCTGCCCCATGATTTTGCCGAGGAGGTCGTGGAGGGCGATGTCGACCGATGCCTTGGCCGCGCGGTTGTCGGGTGCCACGCTGTCCATGTAGGCATGTATGTCCTCGATGCGGAACGGGTCGGTGAACTGCGCAAGGTCAAGGCTGCCGAGGAAGCGGCATACGCTGTCGACGCTCTCGCCCAGATAGGGGGGCATGGAGGCCTCGCCGTAGCCGGTGATGCCGTCGTATTCTATCTGCACCTGCACTCCGGGTGTGGTTGTGCGCTTGTTCTTTGCGAGGTTGAAGGCATGGCGCAGCTTCAGCTCGTAAGGCTGGAATCTGAGATTGAGGCATCCGGCCTTGCCTGTCTGTTTTGTCGGCGAGCCGAATGCGGAGAACGATATGGGCGACATGGCAAGTGCTGAGCCAAGGATGGATGTGCGTAGGAAGTTGCGTCGGTTCATGGATTGATGTTTGTGGAGAGTTGATTTTGTTTATCTGTCAAAGTACCATGGATGGTCGGCGGCTCGAACTATGCCGTCGGTTCCCTCGTTGCCGTGGATGCGCACGGCGTGGAGGAATGGGGTGGTGAGGTAGTCCTCGGCCGCGGGGTCGATGCTGTTTCGCTTTACCCGGCCGGAGGCGTGTACGTAGTGGCCGTCGTGGTCGTAGATGGCGACGTGGGTCACGCGGCGCGTATCGGCATTGCCGAAGAAAAGGAGGTCGCCGGCGCGGCACGTGCGCCAGTCGCCGGGTTCTATGCGCGTGCCCGTGAGTGCCTGCTGCGAAGCGTCGCGCCGCAGTATTATTCCGTTTGCCAGATAGGCTGTCTTTGCCAGACCCGAGCAGTCGAGCGCCTTTACCGAGGTGCCTCCCCACAAGTAGGGCGTACCTTCCGTGGAGTAAGCGATGTCGAGAATCAGGTCGGCGTCGAAAGGTTGTGCGGCCCACTGCTCTACAGTGGAGAATGCTTTGGCATCGGCCCATCCGCGGCGTCCGTCGGGCAGCTTGATCTCCACGCGTCCGTGGCGCGGTTTGTCCAAAGTGCCTTCCACTATGCAACCGTGCACGAGGTCAGTGACTACGTCGCGCGGACCCGTAGCCGTCGGTGAATTGTAGGCGCGAAGCTGATAGGGCGCCGTGACTATTAGCCTCGGCGCATGACGCCACGCATGCATTGCCGAATCTGACATAGCCGTCAGCGACGAAACGGGCGAGTAGGCTATATAGCCGTCGGGTGTCTGCACGCGCTGCCAGTCGCCTTCGCGCTCGCCTATCAGGCGCACGGGCATTCCCATAAGGGCCTGCGAGGCCATTTCGGCAGCGTGGCGCGGGCCTGTGCGCAGACTGGTTACGGATATGCGCGGAAGCGCCCACAGCGTGTCGGCGTACACCTTTATATTATTAATGTATGCCAAGCCTGTCTGTCGGAGTTCTTCGTCGATGGCTTGCCGCAGGACTGCCTCAGTGGTCGTTCCGTTCAATTCTATGACGCCGTCGGCATTTTGTCGGGCGTGGATGTCGGCCAGAGCCTGACGCTTGTCGGGGGCATACTGCCGTATGGCCTTGTCGACTATGCTATGAGCCACATCGGCGGGGCGTTCGATCGGAGAACATTCCAGTATCTCCATGTGTCGGCGGAACCCCGGATAATAAATGTTGCCGCGGGAACATTCCAGCTCGCCGGCCTGCTGGTCGACGGTCTCGCTGCGTACGAAACGTTTGGCCGGAACCAACGGACCGCATACACCGCTGTTTGCGGCGAGGCGGTAATGGTCCATGCCGGTGGAGTAGAATGCACGGGTTCGCGGGTCGGCGGCATTTTCCATGCGTCCGAATGACACGTCGACGGGCACCCAGCCGACACCTTCAAAATATACTTCGGCCCAGTCGTGGTAGTTGACGGCTCCGGGATGCATCATCCATCCGCTTTCCCAGCGGGCGGGCACTCCGAGCGAGCGCATCAGCGAGATATACAGCAGTGACACTTGGCCGCAGTCGCCGTGGCCTTCCGCCAGCACATATTCGGGTATGCACTCCAGTGTGCTGTATTCGCGTGCTCCGGCCCACGGGAAGCGGCGGTAGATGTAGTCGTAGACGAGTTCACTCTGCCGCAGGGGATTGGTCTCGTCTCCCACGATGGCACGTGACAGCGAATCGAGCCGCACTATGTGGGGCGCCTCCATGGCCGTGTAGCGGCGGTATGTGTCGCTCTCCTTGTCGTAGGGCTGCATCGCGGCGAGTATCGCATCCGGCGAGTAGTATTCGGCCGAGGCGATATATTCGACTGTTATGTCGAAATGCGTGTCCTCACCCTCCCTTACCGGCTGCTCCAGATAAACGCTGCGGTGAACGCTTGCGCCCGGGTCGGAAATGCTGTGTGCGGCTGGATGACTCTCCACGAGGCGTATGCCCGACTGGCGCTGCGTCGGTCGTGGCATGGGCAGCCACAGACGCAGAGTGTCGCCCCGGAGCTCGTCGGAGTAGGGCACATCCACGCTATAGCGGTAGCGTATGCGGCGTGCGGCGCTGCTCCCCTCTTTCCCGTCGATGGCGGCCAGGAGGCTGTCGACCTCGCTGATGCGATCTTCCGATGCCGGGGAGGTGCGTCCCGTGTAGCCGCCGTTCATGTCGGGATTGACAAGCGCGAGGTTGCGCGGCGATTTTACGTGCATGCGCTTTTGTCCGTCTATGTCGCGTACCTCGAGGTATCGTTTGGCGATGAAGCGGTTGATGTCGGCGTCGGTGATGCCGGGGTGCAGCTGCCTGACGCGCTTTGAGCCTTCCTTGAGTGTGAGGCTGAAGTCGGCGCGTGTGCGTGCCTCGATTGCGGCGGCTGAGTCGTTTTCGAGCCATGCGGGTGGGGCGCCTGCGGCGGTGACAGACGAGGCGATGGCGATAATTGCGGGGAGGATGGCGTTTTTCATTCAGGTGTTAGCTTTATTGCAGTGTCATGACACCGAAATACTCCGGACGGTGGAAATCGGGCGTCGGAGTAGGTATGGGATTCCAGCTCAGGTAGTGTGGCTGCGATGTGGCCGAGGCGCATTTGTAGAAGTTGCCGCGCATCTCCACCGGTTTGCCTTCGTAGCTTACGCCTATGAGGTCAAGCGGAATGACCGTCAGCAGATTCCACGAGAATATGCCTTCCAGCTCCCGGAACGGCCGGTTGCCGCAGCTTGCTATGCGCTGCACGCGCGCGAGCTCGTCGGGCGTGAGGCGCACCGGTTCGTTGCGTGTCACGCGGTGTGAGGCATTGAGTGTGCCTATGCAGTTGAACTCGAAGTTCCAGTATTCGCCGCCCTCATGCGGCTGAACGAAAAATTCCACGCATGAGTCGCCGCATACGGGTCCTAAATCCTCGTACACCTCCGCGCGCAGGAAATTTGTGCGTGAGAAGAAATCGATGTACAGGTTTTTCCCGCTGTGCGCTATGGTGAATGACGACAGCGGATGGTACGGAAACATGCCGGGCCAGTTGTTGCAGCCTATGATGCGGCGTTCGCCTCCTGCCTCGAGGGTGGCTATTATTGTGTCCGGATTGTCGCACGCATCCAGGGCGGGCAGGAAAGGGACTGTGAGAGAGTTGATGTTATCCATGTCAGAGCGAGAAGTAGGTTTTAAGGGCCACGCCGACACCCACGAGAGCCATTCCTATGAGTATGGTGCCGATAATGCGGTTGAAGAGCCACATCGAGCGCACGTTGAAGCGGCGTCGCAGCTTGTTGACTATCCAGGTGATACCGTACCACCACGCCAACGCGCCTCCGAGGATGGAGAGATAGGCTGATATGTAGTGGTGCACGCCGAATTCCGGCAGTATGAAGTTGAAGCGGGCAAATAGGCCTATTATGAAAAAGAGTATCAGCGGATTGCTGAATGTCAGCAGGAAGCCGCTGACGAGGTCGCCCCAGTAGCTGCTACCGGCCGCTTTCACCACGGCTTCCGTGCCGGGCGCTGCTTTCAGCGAACGCGTGGGATTTTTGCGGAACAGGTATATGCCGAATGCGGCCAGCACGAATCCGCCGACGAATTGCAGCAACAGCTGATGCTTGTCGATAAGGTCGGTGATGAAGCTCAGGCCGAAGCCGGTAAGCAGACAATAGAACAGATCGCTCACCGACGCGCCGACGCCCGTGAACATGCCCGGCCAGCGGCCTTTGCTGAGTGTCCGCTGTATTACGAGCATGCCGATGGGTCCCATCGGCGCCGAGATAAGCACTCCGATGAGAAGCCCTCGCGGCAATATGTACAATATCTGCTCCATGCAAAAAACAAAGTTAGCACAATTTTCATGATTTTTACAGTAGTTCGTATGCAAAAAATGTAAAAAATGTTCAATAACATAATAAGCATAAAAACGAGAGATGCGTCTGCAACGGCGCATCTCTCGTCGGATAAGTATGTAAATGCTGTATTACTTAGTGCTTGTGATTCTCATTTCGTTTTTCTGAGTGTCGACGGTGATCGACGCAATATCGCCCGGACTCATCGCGTTCAGTTCCGATACGCCTATGGCTTTTCCGTCAAGAAAAATCTTCATGCCTTCGGGTAGGGCTGACTGTTTCCCGTTGAGCCCTATGGATATGGTCTTAGTGCCGGCCTGGGTCGTGCTAACTCGCACTGCCGAGGATTGAGTGTTATTGAAGAAGTCTTCAAGGTTGAACGGAATCTCGAACCCGTTTACCGTCAGGGTCATGGAGGTGTTCTCAAATACGCTTATGAACGGGAATGTGGCCGTGATGACGGCCTCGCCGTCAGTCATGCTGCAATTCAGCCCGTTGGCCTTATATGTTTTGCCTGCCGTTGTGAATGTGCCGCCGGATACCGTAAGATTGTCACCAAGGCCCTTGCCCTTGATGGTGACGGTGGTTGCGTTTCCGTTGTTGTTGATGTTCGTGACTTTAAAAAACTGGACGGAAGTACCGGTGACTGACGGATTTTCGTTATCTTTGCTGACTGAAACATCGCAACTGCTGATTGTTGACACGGCAGCGCGCACGGCCGGCATCCCTGCCACGCCGAGTGCCAACGCGAGCATCGGCACAAGTGCGAGGGCTTTCAATTTACGCCCCGCACCACTCTTTTCTTTGTACATCATGGTGATACGTTTTTTAAGTTTACTATGATTCAGGCTGTTGGCTAAGGACGGGAATCTGGCGCCGACAGCCTTTTTTATCAATAACATCTGGTATTCCTGCGGGTCGTGACCTTGGTCTATTACGGCCATATCGGCCTGATATTCATGCACGAGCATCAGCTCGTCGCGCATAAGCCATGCCGCCGGATTGAACCAGTTGACAATGCATACGGCCTGGGCTATGAGCAGGTCGATCCAATGGCGTGACTTTACATGCTTTAACTCGTGCGTGGCTATCGCAAGGCAATGACTGTCATAGTCTTTATGGCTGAGCACTACGTAGTGCATCCAGCTGAATGGGGCGAAACGTTCGTCGTCGGTTACCACTAACGTATATCCTTCCTTTTCGATTCGTTTTCCGGTACGGATTACGTTGGTGAGCCTTACCCACGTGACAATTGTCCTGACGGTCACGACAATCATCCCTGACAGAAATATCCACACAAGCACGGTGCCCCACAGCGGTTCTGAATGCGGTGTTGCAGCCATTGCGAGAGCCTCTGCGCTTTCCGTGGCTTGCGGTTGAGCGTTTTCCGGTGCATTCAGTATGAGAAGCAGATAAATCGCAGGCAACGTCAGAAACGACACTGCGTATATGAGCAGCAGTACGCCGCGGTTGAAGCCATGCTGATTGTCCCTCGCCAGAAAAAGGCGGTAGGCAAGGTACATCGCCAGCATCAGCAGGCCGCTTATAATCGAGTATGACAGAAATCCTCCCATTTTATTTTCCTTTGTTTTGAATGAGTTCGAGCAACTCCTTCAGTTCGTCTGCGGATATTTTGTCTTCGGCAACCAGAGCCGATACAGCGCCGTAATAGCTTCCTCCGAAATAGTCCCTGATAAAATTACCGAAACTGCGACTTCTGAAGCTTTCCTTTTTTACTATTGCATAGTATTGGAAAGAACCGCCGGTCTCGTCGTGACTCACGAAGCCCTTTGCCTCCAGCCGGCGCACCACTGTCGACACGGTATTGAAGTGCGGTTTAGGGTCGGGATACAGTTCTACAAGCTTGCTTATAGCTATCGGGCCGTACTCCCAGAGCAGTTGCATAAGTTCTTCCTCTTTGGGCGTAAGTTGGTCTTTTTTCTTCATAACTATTTTTGTAGTTTGCACGGCAAAGGTAATAACTATTTTTGTAGTTACAAACCGCATATGCAATTTTTAACCTTCATTAACTACAAAAATAGTTTGGACTCCTCTTTCGCGTGGTTACCGGGCAATTCAGAACCATCTGTACGATGTGCTTGTTATGAAATAAATATCATAAACATTCGATTATGAAAAAAGCAGGCATTTTTTATGCTTCAAGCACAGGCCACACTGCAAAGGTGGCGCACAAGATAGCCGCCGCGCTCGGCGTGCCCGAAGACGACGTTCACAACGTGGCGGAGACTGCCCCCTCGGTGCTTGGCGATTATGAGCTGAGCATACTTGGTTCGCCCACTTATGCTTCCGGCGACATGCAGTACACTATGGAGGATTTTGTGGACGGAGCATCGGCACTCGACCTGAAAGGCCATCGTTTGGCTTTCTTCGGTCTTGGCGACGAGACCATGAACCTAAGCTTCTGCAGCGCTGTGGGTGACATGGCGAAAGCAATGTCGCCCACAGGTGCTGAGCAGGTGGGGCAGTTCGATGCCAAGGGCTATGTGTTCGATACCACGGAGGCCGAGATTGCTCCGGGTGTCTACGCCGGTCTCATGCTCGACGAGGTCAATCATCCGGAGTTGACCGACACGCGCATTGCCGCGTGGGCCGAAACACTCAAATAACAGTTACTTCGGCAGGATAGCCAGAGTATCCGTGCCGAGCTTGTGCTTGACCTCCGAGTGGCGTTTCACCATCGCCACGAACGGGTCGGCGTCAAAGCAGCCGCGCACGCTCACGAAGTCGTTGTCGGCGGCATCGTCCGGAGAGTCTATGCCGAAGCCGGTGCGTGAGCGCAGCGAGTATTCCTTGGCGGCATCGTCCAGCAGCAGGTCGTTGAGAGTGGTTACGCTACGTTCCCAGCGGTGTATGATGGCGGCGACGTCATCGCGTGTGAGCTCGTCGAGCGCTTTGCCGTACCAGTCGGCGAAGTGCTCGTCGACCCATGTCCATTCCATGTCGTAATACTCTTTGTGCAGCCTCTGCCAGCGAATTTCTATTTCTTCAAGAGTTGTGACGCGCTGCTGTTCGATGTCTTCGCAGAGAGCGTCTACTTCGGATTTCGGTGCTATGAGGCCGCACACGTCCACCCATTGTCCGCGTCCTGCCAGATGGGTGCTGCGCAGGCGACGGTGCATTTCGTCTTCGTCGGCGCACGGCGTGGTGCCCAGACGGTTGATGATGGAGTTGCCCATGAACTTGTCGATGGCAAGCGAGTAGTATTCGCGTCCGCGTCGCAGCGCCCGTGCGTCTATAGTCATGGACTGGAACGCGAGCCGTTCGGCGGTGAGGCCTGCTGTGCGTTCCAACGCGTTGAGCAGGTCGATGGCGCCCATCATCTTGCCCACGGTGTAGGGACTGAGGAGGTTGAAGTTGATGCAGTCGAGGCGGTGCGGGTCGCGGCGTTTGTCGCGTTTGGGCCACTTCTGCGCATCGCGTATTGTGCCGACGCTGCGCAGGTTGATGCCCGGTACGAGGAAGCTGCCGCCACGGTTCTCTATAAGATAGGAGAACGGCAGACGCGAGGTGTCGGGATGGTTGACGTGGCGTCCCATCACCAGCGAGAACGCTCCGATGCGCGCGGGCCAGAGAATGTAGGAGTCGCTCGTGGTCTTGCTGCCTCGCTCCACTACACCCTGATGGATGGGGCCGAGCTTGTACATATGATTGCTCTGGTTGGAGCCGGAACCTGCGTTAAGGAAAGAGAACATGCCGGCTATGAGCAGGCTCGACTTGTGCATCGTCACGGTGTAGGGGCCGCCGAAAATTGCCGCCGCCTCGCCGTTCTCGCATGTGCAGTTGGCGAAGAAAAGCGAATCGTGCGCCGAGAACAGGTGGGCCAGCCGTGTGGCCTGGCCGATGAAGCAGTGGTTGACGAGCGCGCCGTCGTCCACGCAGCTGCCGGAGGCGAATATGAATCCCTCGGCGATGACGTCGCGGCCCACGCGCACGGGGTCGGCCTCGGAGCCGGTGATGGTGCCGTTCATCAGCCGCGTGGCGCCGCTGACGGTGGCGTACGCGCCGATGTTGACATTGGTTATGGAGCCGGTGTTTACGATGCGGGCCTTGGTGCCGATGCGTCCGCGCTGTCCGTAAAGTTTCCCTGCGTGTATCTTGATTATGGTGCAGAGGCGCTCCACCATCTTGCGGCGGTCGCGGTACATGGCTATCAGGTAAGCGGTATGCGCCGACATGTTCTCGTATATCGGCACTTCGCGGCCGCCGGTTTCGTTCAGCACCGACACTTCCGTGCCTATGCCGAAACTGCTGTCGAGAGTACATATCAGTGCATCGGCGTTCTCTATACATACGCCGTCGGCTATGTCGTAGTTGCTGATGCTGTCGGCCACGCGGCGTATGAGTACGTCGTTTCCTACGCTGACATTGTGGAGCGTGACGTCGGTGATGGCGCTGTGGCGTTGCAGGCCTCCCGCCATGGTGAATGTGCCTTCGAAGCGTCCAAGGCGGATGTCGCCGGAAAATTCAACATTGCGGATGTAGTCGGGGCGGAAGTCGTTGTCCACACGTACGCGCGACCAGTCGGCGCAGGTGCAACCCTGTGCTTCCATCGCGCTGATCTCTTGCTGGGTAAGACTGCGAATCATAAGGTAGTGAGCAATTGCATGTTGGTTGATGCCGCAAAATTACAACAAAATTCGCAAATGCCCGGCATAGGAATGAAAAAATGCACGGGTGCAGATACTGTTCCCGTGCATTTTCAATATATACAGCTAATTTCTATTTCTTCAGCTTGATTTCGACAACACCGTTAGGATAGTTGGGGTCTTCCTTGCGCACAGTGATACTTTCGATTGTGTTGGGATCAATGTTTTTCATGTCGGAGCAAGGCTTGCCGTCGACGGTGACATATGGCTTGTTTTTGTCGTCGGTGGTGTTGAGGTTGACAACTACGGTTTTGTCGGCAGGCTTTGCGGAAGATACGGTGCCATCTGCTTTCTTCATTGTTCCGTAGCCTATGACCTGAACTTCGTCGAGAGTTTTGTCGGCAGGTTTTTCGGCCGCTTTCTCTTCATTGCCTCCGCTGAGCGCGAAATGCACGGGTAAGGAATAGGTGCATGCCACAGGTCGGCCGTTGCTGTCGCTGGCGGGAATCCATGCGGGCATATTCTCTACGACGCGTACGGCCTCGGCGTCGAGCTCCGACGATACGCCGCGAAGCACCGACACATCGCTCACGCGGCCGTCGGCTCCCACCATGAAGCGCACAACCACGCGGCCCTGCTCGTTGCGCTTCATGGCTTCGGCCGGGTACTTGATGTTGGTGGCGATATAGCGGTAAAGTTCACTCTCGCCGCCCGGATATTGCGGCAGCTTTTCGGGTTTTGCTTGCCCGGATGCGGAAATGTTTGTAACTTTGCCCTTAGTTTCAGGCATGGCGAGGACTGAGGCGCTTTCTGCCTCAATGCTGCCGATTGCCGAAGCTACAGTGGGCGCACTTGTCGCCGCTGTCGCCAGCATGAGAGCCGGCGCGAGTGCCAGCACGCGCAGACGGCGCGCGGCACGGTTGGTTTGTTTGTTCATCATAGTGATACGTTTATAAATATTGCTGTGATTCAGGCTGTTGGCGAGCGACTCCAATCTCACGCCGGCAGCCTTTTCTATTAACAGTTTCTGATACTCCGCGGCGTCGAAGCCACGGCGCAACACGGCCTCGTCGGCCTGGTTCTCGTGGACGGTGCGCAGTTCGTGGCGCATGAGCCACGCGGCCGGGTTGTACCACATCAGGATACATGCGGCCTGTGCCAGTATCAGGTCTATCCAGTGATGTTCCTGCATATGGGCGCTTTCGTGTGCGGTCACTATGTCGGCATTGTACTGCATGTCGTTCTTACCCAGCACTATGTAGTGCATGAAGCTGAACGGTACGGAGCAGTTTTCCAGCACGATGGTCGTGACGCCCTCGTGGCGTGTCCGCTTGCCCATGCGCACAATCAGGGCGAGCCGGACGACAGAAAGAAGGGTGAGTGCGGCGACGACGGCCATGCCTGCGAGAAATATCGCGGGTAATATCCGCACGAACCATTGGGCTGGCGCGGGAGCAGCCTCAACAGCTGCCTGCGGCATGTCGAATGTGGCGATGACGGCAGATACCGACAGCGGCTGATGCAGCATCTCGGGCCATAGGGAGGACAGCGCAACGCCGGCGAAGCTCGCAAGATATATGGTAAGGAGTGCCGCGCGGTTCAGTCCCGGCTGTTTCTCTCCGCTGAGCAACATACGGTATGTAGCGTAGCCGAACAGGAGAAACACGCTGCTGTAAAGCGAATAGGAAAGGAGTGCGCCCATGGTTCAGGAATTTCGTCTTTTTTCAATCATCTTAATTATCTCGCGCAACTCGTCGACCGACACTTTTTCTTCCTCTACGAGTGCCGATACCGCTGAGGCGTAGCTGTTGTTGAAGTAGCTTTTGACAACTTGTGCCAAAGAGCGATCGCGGAAATCTTCGGGACGGGCGGTGGCATGGTAGCGGTAGCCGGGTCCTACGGCTTCATGTCCTACGAATCCTTTTTCTTCCAGAATGCGCACTGTAGTCGACACCGTGTTGACATGTGGACGCGGATCGGGGTAGTGGGTGAGCATTTCCCGAACGCTCAGGGGACCGTACTGCCACAGCATTCCCATTATCTCCTGTTCCTTTTCTGTAAGTTTATTGTGTTTTGCCATAACTAATCTTTTAGTTGATGTGGCAAAGGTATAACTAAAAAATTAGTTACGCAAATTTTTGTGAAAAAAAATATCGTTTGACCGTTGATTGCAAAATCTTGTGTATCTTTGTCGAATAATTGGAACGATGATAAATCGAATAATTAAAGAAGAAAATGTGCGCAGGCTGCACCGCCTGCTTGCCGATGCCCGCAAAGTGGCTATCATCTGCCATGTCGGCCCGGATGGCGATGCCGTGGGTTCGTCGCTCGCCTTGGCTCATGTGCTCGGTACACTGGGCAAGGAGGCCCGCTGTATAATCCCTGACGCCACCTCGGCGTTGCTGATGCGTCTGCCCGAGGCAAAGGAACTGGTCGATGCCTGCCGGCATGCCGATTTCGCACGTACTCTCCTTCTGGATGCCGACCTGATATTCTGCCTTGACTTCAACGAGCCGCGGCGTGTCGACCGCATGGCCGATACTCTGCTGGCTGCCAAGGCGCCGAAGGTGATGATCGACCACCATGAGAATCCTGCCGATTTCGCCACTGTGGCCATATCGCATCCTGAGATGGCTGCTACGTGCTATCTGCTGTTCCGTGTGCTCTGCCGCCTGGAACTGCTTCCTTATATTGATGCTACGGCGGCGACACAGCTCCTCGCCGGCATCATGACCGACACCGGCGGTTTCTCCTACAACTGCGACGACCCTGAACTATATGAGGTCGTGGCCGAACTGATGCGCCACGGAGCCGACCGTCCGTTTCTTCAGAAACTGCTTTTCAACACCGTTTCCGAAAATGCCATGCGTCTGAACGCGTACGCAGTAGATAAAAAAATGGAGGTGTATCCCGACATGGGCGCCGCGCTGATAACCCTCAGCCGTGCCGAGCTTAATCGCTATCACTATTGTAAGGGCGATACCGAAAGCCTCGTGAACCGGCCGCTTGCCATTCCGGGCGTCATTTACTCGTGCTTCATGCGCGAGGAAGAGCATTACATCAAGGTGTCGATGCGCAGTCAGGGCGATTTCCCCGTGAATGAAATATGTGCCGGACATTTCAGCGGAGGCGGACACATCAATGCCGCCGGCGGTGAATACCACGGCACTCTTGAGGAAGCCGCCGAGGCTTTCCGCAAACTTATGACTGACAACAAGAACAAATACATCAAGCACAATGCATAAATCACTCCGAAACATAGCGCTTGCCGCGATTGCCCTTGCCGGCGCGTCGCTTGCCTCGTCGTGCGAGGATTCCAAAAGCTATGCCGAGCTTCTTGACGACGAGAACCACTATGTGAACATGTATCTCGCCAACCAGCGTGTAGAGCCGAAGATTCCGGCCGACACCGTGTTCGAGACCGGTCCCAATGCTCCTTACTATCGTCTTGACGAGGACGGCAACCTCTACATGCAGGTGCTCGACGCGGGTACAAAGGATAATAAGGTGAAAGACGATGAGCTGATATATTTCCGCTTCACCCGCTTCTCGCTTTATGGCTATAAGGGCGGCGTGCTCACCGGTGGCGTAGGCAACGAAAATGATCTCAGTTTCAACAATACGTCATTCCGCTACGGCAACTATCAGCTCACCAGCTCCAGTCAGTGGGGAGCCGGCATACAGTATCCGCTGTCGCTGCTCCCGGTGGACTGCGAGGTGAACATCATCATCAAGTCGCAGTACGGACTGACCAACGAGATTGCAGAGGTCGTGCCCTATATGTATCACATCCGTTATTATCGTCCGAAGATATGACACTCATCAAATCAATTTCAGGTATCCGCGGCACAATCGGCGGCCGTCCCGGCGACGCCCTTACCGCGCAGGACATTGTGCGCTTCACCGCAGCATATGCGGCATTCATAGAAAAGAACACCACGCGCACGTCGCGTCTCATCGTGGTGGGTCGCGACGCCCGCCTCAGCGGCGACATGGTGGCCCGTCTCGTCACTGGCACACTCATGAGCATGGGCTTCGACGTGGTGAACATAGGCCTTGCGTCCACGCCTACAACCGAACTCGCAGTGACGATGGAAGGCGCCTGTGGCGGTATCATACTGACTGCGTCGCACAATCCGCGCCAGTGGAACGCCCTTAAGCTTCTCAATGAGCGCGGCGAATTCCTTAACGACGCCGAGGGCCGCGAAGTGCTCCGCATCGCCGATGCCGGCGAATACACTTATGCAGAGATTGACGGCATAGGCCACGAGTACGTGAACAATACCTACAACCGCCGCCACATCGACGCCGTACTGGCTCTTCCCGCCGTGGATGTCGAGGCTATACGGCGCGCAGGATTCCGTGTCGCTGTAGATGCGGTGAACAGCGTCGGCGGTACGGTGATTCCACAGCTGCTCCGTGCGCTGGGCGTTTCGGAAGTGGTGGAGCTCAACTGCGAGCCAAACGGAAAATTCGCACATACTCCCGAGCCTATTCCCGAAAACCTCACAGGCATCTCCGACCTGATGCGCGGAGGCGTGGCCGACGTGGGCTTTGTTGTCGATCCCGATGTGGACCGTCTTGCCATCGTGCAGGAGAACGGCGAGATGTTCGGCGAAGAATATACTCTTGTCAGCGTGGCTGACTATGTGCTGGGACTGACACCCGGTGCGACGGTCAGCAACCTTAGCTCGTCGCGCGCGCTGCGCGACGTCACCCATGCCCACGGCTGCCGCTACGAGGCCGCCGCCGTTGGTGAGGTGAATGTAACCACCAAGATGAAGGAGATCGGCGCCGTGATCGGCGGCGAGGGCAATGGCGGAGTCATCTATCCCGAACTGCACTATGGCCGTGACGCTCTGGTGGGCGTGGCCTTGTTCCTCACGCTGCTTGCCAAGTCCGGCAAGAAAGTGAGCGAGCTGCGCGCCACCTATCCTCCGTACTCCATCTATAAGACGAAAGTGTCGCTCGCTCCCACGCTCTACATCGACGCGCTGCTCGATGCCGTGAAGAAACGCTTTGCAGGCGAGGAGATTACCGATATCGACGGCGTCAAGATTGATTTCGCCGACTCATGGGTGCATCTGCGTCGCAGCAACACTGAGCCCATCATCCGCGTCTACGCCGAAGCCGCCACTCCCGAGGCCGCACAGACGCTCGGCGAGGATGTAAAAGCCATCATCACCGGCATGCTCTGATGTAAACGAAAAGATACATTGATGCGGCGAGGCTCCGGACGGGGCCTCGCCGCTGGCGTTTAGTCGTTCAATAGTCGGTGCGGCGCGGATTGCGGGGAAACCATCCCTTGCGTACTCGCTGGCGCTGCTCGAAGACCTCGAGGATGCTCCAGAATGACGAAAAGGCCGTGACGCCAAGCAGAGAGGACCAGAACACATCGGCCACGATTATGGATGCGCCGAGCATCACGATGCCCAGCAGCAGGAACACCCACCAGCATCGTACGCCGAAATAATATTCGCCTTTGATTACTATGGGGTGAAACAGACCTATTATGAGGAAAGTGCATGCTCCGATGGCTATGCCGAGCAGATTATGGCTTTGCAGGAATTCTATCATGTCGTATGTGTTAGGCGGGAGTGTATTTCGCTTTATGGCATAGGAACTGATGTCCCAGGCGGCAGTACAGGCATTTGCGGGTCTCGCAGTAGTTGCGGCGCAGGTGTATCACGGCTTGCGATGTGAACGCGTCGGTGCAGTGTACGCCCGCGCCCTCGAAGAGGCGCGTGATGGTGTTCTGCTCGGCCGGAATTTGTTCCAGAAGGGTTACGGCGAGGCTTTGCAGGCGTTCGTCGCCGAAGAATGTGCCGTAGGCATGCAGCAGCGGGACTATGGCGTTGATTACCAGTATGTCGATGCTCTGCTTGCTGAAGGCGCGCGACGGAGCCGACCCCGATGGCGCGCCGAAGTGGTAGCGGCGCACCCAGTAGTAGGGCAGTGTTATGTCGAAGAGGGCCCTCGCCTCGTCAAGGGTTGAGACGCTGCATGCACGTGAGGCGATGGTGAAGCCTTCTGTCACCATCGCCGCGAGTGCCGCTATGCGCCGGTGCGGAAAATTGTGCGGACGTGTGCGCGACATCCGCCACACCACGCCGTCCGGCGGCGTGAGGTTGAATTTGTGGCGCAGGAATGTGTATTCGCGGCGCATTATCCGCACGTATGTGTCTTCCTCGTCCCCGGTTTCCGGCGCGTCGGGCAGGAGGCCGGCAAGTCCGAACAGAAGCCCTTCCACGGCGCCCGGGTCGTCGCGGTGCTTCAGCAGAGTGCGCAGCGGTACGCCCAGCGCGAGCTGCTCGAATGCCTGACCGTTGAGTCCGAAGCCCAACGCTCTGGCAAGCGTGACGTAGAATGCCTCGGTCCAGTTGCCGTCGAGACGCTTTACGAGCGCCGTTATGCGGTCCGACTTCTCGTACAGTCGTTCAAAGGCCATCGCCGTGATGCAGTCGGTGATGTAGATGCGCGGCGCTTCTTTCAGCTCGTTGTAGCATGCGAGGCGGTCGGTGGGCGAGTCGACCATATTCACGTAGCGATTATGGAAATCGGGAGCGCAACGCATCACCATCTGCGGCAGCGTGCGACCGTTGGCAACCGTTATGCGGCAGTCCTCGGCGCCGACCACATGCAGGATGACCGACGAGTAGGCCGGATCGTCGTCGTGTCCGTGGCGGTGCCAGTCGGAAGCCCGCAGATGCATCTCCACATTGCCGCACCACATGCGTTCCCCTATGCGCACCTTCGCGTTGAAGAAGTCGGGCCCGGCATCATGGTTGAGCTGTCCGGGGTCGACAATTTCCACGCGCTCGCCGTCGGTAGTTACCATATCGGCCTGCAACACGAGGCGGTGTTGCCACACATAGTGCATCAGTCGCTCCATTTGCGTCAAAATTAATTTATTTTGATGTGTTAAGCAAATTTTGCGACGGAAAAAGTATTATCTTTGCAGATATAATCTATAGAACTATGGACATACTTAAGAAAGATGTTCCGGTGGGCCTGTGCAGCGACCATGCCGGATATGAGTTGAAGAGCATAGTGGAGGGCTGGCTTGAATCGCAGGGCATAGCCTATCGGGACTTCGGCACACACAGCGCCGAGTCGTGCGATTATGCCGATTTTGCCCACCCGTGCGCATATGCGCTGGAGCGCGGCGAAGTGTACCCCGCTATCGCCATCTGCGGCAGCGGCAACGGTATCGGAATGACAATGAACAAGCATCAGGGCGTGCGCGCCGCCTTGTGCTGGAACGTCGAGCTCGGCAGCCTTGCCCGCCGCCACAATGACGCCAACTGCCTTGTGCTTCCCGCACGCTTCATCGCGCCCGAGCTTGCTATAGAGATACTTGACACATTCCTGCACACAGGCTTTGAGGGCGGCCGTCACGAAAGGCGCGTCGCTAAAATTCCCGTAAAGTAAATTATCTCTTTATATAATAAAAGCGACAGCCGGAGATTCAAACCGTCTGTCGCTTTTCTATATACAATGTGGTATTACTTCACGGTCACCTTCTCGACGCGCGAACCCTGCACGCGGAGGTACAGGCCGGCGGTGGGTGCGCCGGAGACGAGGCGTCCGCTGAGGTCGTAGTAACGCACCGGAGCGTTGCTGTCGCTCTCTATGTCGCTGATGCCGCCCTGTTGGTTGGCGTATCCGTAAAGGCGTACGTTGCGGATTTCCCAGGTGTCGGCCTTGTACTCATTGGAGCCGTACTGGAAGGCGAGCTGTACGCGCTTGCCGTCGAAGTCGCTGATGTCGGCTTTCCCGGAGTTGGTGAATGCCCAGCTGCCTGGCTCGGGCCAGTTGGCGATATGTAGGCGTGTCCATTCCTGCGCGCCCTCCTCGCGGATGAGAAAGGAGCTGAGCGATGCGAGGTTGGTCTGGAACTTGGCAGCATGCTCAAAGGATACCTTGATGTCGCGGTAGCCGGAGAGGTCGATGACGGGAGAAATTGCGTAGGATACAGCTTCGAAGACGTTGCCGCCCACGTAGGCGCTGCCGTTGAGGTAGTGCGAGCCGTCGCGGTCGAGTGTGCGCCAGGACCATACATAGGAGAGGCCTTCGGCCAGATGCTCGTTCTCAAACGTCCAGTCGCACTCGGCGGCGTCGTAGTCGAGCAGCAGGCGGAACATCACTTCCTGCTCGGCAGGCTGTTCCACATGCAGAATGTAGGAAGCTTCGTCGGCCTTGTACTCGCCGTTGGCGTCGCAGGCGGCGGTGATGGTGACAGTGCCTTCTTCAAATACGGAAATCTTGCCGGAGGTGTTGACCGATGCGATGGATGGATCGGACGATGTGTAGCGTATGGGAGCCGTGGTAGCGAACTGCAGAACGGGGCTGTCGAAGTCTTCGCCGATTATGGCCGTGGCCTCGGCAAGCGGCCATGTGAGGCCTGCGTCCTTGAGCTCGCGTCCGTCGGGCACGCCGGAGATTTTGAGATTCTTGATTTCCCAGGTGTCGGCTCCCTGTTCGGTCGACTTGTAAAGGAATGCAACCTGGATTGTCTTGCCGGTATAGGCCGAGAGGTCGATGTCGCCGCTTGAGGCGAAGTTCCATGTCCCGGCATCGGGCCATACGGGTATCTCAACTTTCTCCCACTCGGCGCTTCCCTGTTCGCGTACATAGAATCCGCAGAGCTGGCGCAGTGTGGTCTGGAATTTGGCTGCATGCTCGAATGTAGCCTTGATGCTCTTGTAGCCTGTGAGGTTGAAAGCGCTGCGCGATACCAGATACGATTCTGCGGCATTGTCTGTGTCGTTGATGAATGCCGAACCGTTCATGAAATTACGGCCGTCGCGCGATTTCCAGTGCCAGACATAGGTCATGGAAGAGGGCATGCTGACGACTTCCTCGTTCCAGTACGGGTCCATCGTCCATTCGTCCTCGTTAAGGCTGTTGAAGATGCTGACGGCATCGTCCGGTACAACGGGATCTCCGCCGCCTCCACCCTCGGTGACGTACTTGTACCAGTCGGTGCTCTTGAGGCCGTTATATTCGAGATATTTGTCGTTGATGCCTCGCACTATAACTTTGCGTCCGAGATTGCCGATCTCGTAGGGGCTGAGTGCGGTGCGGATGTCGCCTTTTGGAAGCTGGACTGTGATGCACCGGGAGATGTCGCGCACATTGTCGGCATCGGCCAGCAGCATGTTGGTCACCGGAGCCGATGGTACGTCCCACTTGGGCTGGTAAACGCCGAAGACCTTGTCGAGGCAACCGACGATGTAGCCCTGGACGTAGGTGTCGGCCACCGGCTCGGCTGGTACGCCCTGCTCGATAAGCTGTGCCACGCTGAGGGGCTGCTGCTCGGAGCCTGTTGCCGCTTGCGCTGTGGCGGCCGTCAGCATCACGAGAGCAAGTGATAGGAATTTTTTCATAAAAGCTTGTGTTAAGGTATAAATATAAATAGGTAAAAAGTTTATGCGTCGCGCCGCGCTCGGACACCGGGTTGCGGTGTCGGGCGCGGCGCGTCGTTATAATCATGTCTGGTGCATATCTATTCTCGCAATCGGAAGACTCTCAGTCCCATAAGCTTCGGATTCCGTTTGAAAAAATCAGCGACGGAGCCTTCGGTAATCATGACACGTCCGCCCGACGACGAGGCGTGAAGAAGGTGCGGAACACCGTCTTCGTCTTTTATTATGATGCCCATGTGGGTGACGTCGAGGTCGGTGCGTTTTGCTACAAGGGCTACCACATCGCCGTTGGCGAGTGCGTTCTGCACTTCCGGCCGACGCAGGTCGGTGGCGCGTACGCAGGGGAATCGGTGGCTGCGGTAGCCGGCCTCTACACTCTTGATTGCGGCCAGAGTGGCGGAGTCGCTCAGCGCCGGATACAGATCGCTGTGAGTGCTCATGAAGTCGATGGTGCGGACCACATGCGTGCAGTGCGGCACCCGGTCGGTCACTTCGTCAAAATTGCCGCGGTGCGAATTGTCGAGAGCCCAGTCCGAGATATAGTGCAGCCGCGAGGGGTATCCGTTGAGATGTCCTCCGCGATAGCGTATGCGCTCGAGATTGTAGACAAAGTCGCGCCAGGAGCTGCGGCGTTCTGCCGCGGTATAGCTCAGTGCGAGCACTGTCTCCACGAAGGTCGTGCAGTCAAGCGAGTCGAGGCGTACGGTCAGTTGCTCCGGAGTGCCTTCGAGGGTGTGCGCAGCGTATGGCGTACCCACGAATTTCTTTGCGGTATAGGCGGTGCGTTCGGATGGCGAGGCGAAATTGTGCGCGACCAAGTCGACGAGCACGTCGTTGATGCGCGTCGTGTCGGTGGCCTCGTTGCCGAAGCGCAGTGCTGTCGCGGAAAAAGCGACACACAGAGCCATTGCCGATATGACCTTGCGGAGATTCATTCAGATGCTCAGAACTGGGTCGCGGGGTCGAGGTTCGGACCTTCGATATCCTTGAAATAGCGGTAGGTGTCTACTTTGAGCTCGCCGCATGCTGCGTCATCGGCCACGATGATGGCCTTGGGATGGAGCTGGAGTGCCGAGATTGTCCACATCTGCGATACACCGCCTTCCACGCCGTGGCGCAGTGCGCGCGCTTTGTTGTGGCCGTTGACCATCAGCAGCACGCTGCGTGCGTCCATCACGGTGCCGACGCCTACGGTGAGGGCTGTCTTGGGCACCAGATTGATGTCGTTGTTGAAGAAGCGTGAGTTGGCGATGATGGTGTCGTGTGTGAGAGTTTTCTGGCGTGTGCGCGAGGTGAGCGAGGAGCCCGGCTCGTTGAATGCGATGTGTCCGTCGGGACCTACGCCGCCCATGAACAGCTCTATGCCTCCGTAGCTTTTGATTTTCTCCTCGAAGCGGCGGCATTCGGCCACGGGATCTTCGGCATTTCCGTTGAGGATGTTGACGTTCTCGGTGGTCAACTAATAATTAAAAAAAAAATTGTTCCACATGAAGCTGTAGTAGCTCTGCTCATGGTCGCGGGGTATTCCGCAATATTCGTCCATGTTGAATGTCACGACATTCTTGAAGGAAACTTTGCCTTCGCGGTAAAGACGGATGAGATTGCGGTAGAGACCCAGGGGCGACGAGCCGGTGGGGCATCCCAGCACGAAGGGACGGTCGGCGGTGGGTTTAAACTCGTTGATGCGGGCTGCCACATAGTTTGCTGCCCAGAGCGACAGCTGGTCGTAATCGGGTTCGATTATCAGGCGCATAGCATTGCTTTGTTAGTAAGTTTATAATATAGTGAATCTTTAGGCTCAGGGATGCAATCGGTTCGCATTCGGTATACACCTGAGTGCGCTGCAAAGTTAATATTAATTTTTGACTTTTTTGCATATAAAGGCAAAAAGTAGCAACGCAATTGCTGAATGCTGAATATATGTTTATAAATGCAAAATAATCTAAAAATATTTTTCCAATTCAAAACTCTTATATACTTTTGCATCGTAAAAATGGCATAAGCAATAGCAATAGTATAACAATAAGTGAATCATAGGTTAGGGATGCAATCGCTCGTGAGGGTGGTTGCATTTTTTTGTGGCTGTTGCTAAAATAGTGTTAAAATGATCCTCCGGCTGTAATTATGGGGCATCGTCACGCGTCTTATGTATGATTGAAATTAATGATAAGTCACATTATGGGTCACATCATACAGCTTACTGATGTAAACAAGACATACCCCGGCGTGGTGCCGCTGCACGTGCTCAAGGACATAAACCTCACCATTGACCGTGGCGAGCTTTGTTCAATCATGGGCGCTTCCGGCTCCGGGAAATCCACTCTTCTGAATATACTGGGCATACTCGACACCTACGACAGCGGAGAGTATGTGCTTGACGGAACCTTAATCCGCAATTTGAGCGAGAATCGTGCGGCCGATCTGCGCAACCGTCTTATAGGATTTGTATTCCAGAGTTTCAATCTTATCGGCTACAAGAACGCGGTGGAAAATGTTGCTCTCCCGCTGTTCTATCGTGGCATAGGGCGCCGCAAGCGTAATGCCATGGCTATGGAGCAGCTCGAGAGAATGGGACTGGCCGACCGCGCGCACCATCTGCCGGGCGAACTTTCGGGCGGACAGAAACAGCGTGTGGCCATAGCCCGCGCGCTCATCACGCAGCCTTCCATAATCCTTGCCGACGAACCAACCGGCGCGCTTGATTCGCATACCTCACGAGAGGTGATGAACGTCTTTCGTGAGCTTAATGCCGAGGGTATGACAATCGTCATCGTGACCCACGACCCCAAGGTGGGCGAGCAGACCAATCGGGTCATACGCATCAGCGACGGCCGGATAGAAAACGGAGAAGACAATGATTGACCTGATTCGGGAAATACTTCAGACACTCAGCCACAACAAGCTGCGCACGGCCCTGACAGGCATTGCCGTGGCCTGGGGCATATTCATGCTCATAGTGCTGCTGGGCATGAGCCGCGGCATGTACAACTCGATGCAGCGCAACAACAGCATCGAGTCGTCAAGCTATGCCAATGTGTGGGGCGGCTGGACCGGCAAGGCACACAAGGGCTACAAGGAAGGCCGCCGCATAAGACTGAAAGAGGACGACCTCGAGCCCGTAGCCACGCACGGCGGCCGCAAGGTAGCTGAAGCCACGGCCACGGTCAGCATCGACACGGCTACCGTGTCCACGATGCGCGAATTCCTCACCGGCGGCATCGACGGCGTCTATCCCGGTGAGGTGGTGCCCGACCACGTGGAGATGCTGTACGGCCGTTTCATCAACGAGCGCGACCTTACTGAGAAACGCAAGGTGATGGTGCTGAACGAGGACAACGCCCGCCTCCTTTTCGGCGCGGCCGATTCGGCCGTGGGGCGCCGTGTCGACTGCATGAGTCTCTCGTGGGCGGTTGTCGGCGTATATAAGAACGCATGGAGCCGCACCTCCTATGTGCCGTTCTCGACGGCCATGATGCTTCAGGGCAACGACGGACACGTCGACAATATCTCCGTGCGCCTTACTGATATGCACGACATGGCCGACGCCGAGGAGGGCGAGGCAGGTGTGCGCGGCGTACTTGCTCAGCGCCACGATTTCGCTCTCGACGACCAGGGCGCCGTCCACATCTGGAACCGATTCGAGGGCTACCTCCAGCAGAATATGGCTATGAGCATCATGGAGATAGTGGTGTGGGTGATAGGTCTGCTTACGATGCTTTCGGGCATAGTGGGTGTGAGCAATATAATGTTCGTGAGCGTGCGCGAGCGCACGCACGAGATAGGCATACGCCGAGCCATAGGTGCCAAACCCCGCAGTATTCTGATGCAGGTGCTCGCCGAGAGCGTTGCCATCACCGCCATTTTCGGCTACATCGGTGTGTTTTTCGGAATCCTGGTGACGGAGGTGATAGACAAACTGTTCGGCAACACCGACTTCCTGTATAATCCGCGCGTCGACATCAGCGTCGCCATAGAGGTTACGATAGTGCTGATAGTGGTCGGCGCGCTGGCCGGACTTTTCCCGGCCATCAAGGCCACCAAAGTCAAACCCGTAGAAGCCCTGCGCGACGAATAGCCATGACACTTGCAATTTTCGACCTTGACAACTGGCGCGAGATCGGCGCCACACTGTCGCGCAACAAGACGCGCACATTCCTGACCGCTTTCGGCATATTCTGGGGCACGGCCATGCTTGCCATGCTGCACGGAGGTGCCATAGGTCTTGCCGGCACGATGTCCCGCAACTTCGAGGGCTTCGCTACAAATATGGCCGGTATCATTCCCGGTGAAACGTCTATCTCCTACAAAGGCTTCAACAAAGGTATGCGCTGGAGCCTTACCACCGACGATGTGGAGCGCGCACGGCGTATGTCGCAGGGCATCGACCTTACCACTATGATTATAGGGCGATATGCGTCTATGGGTTATGGCAGCAAAAGCACCTCCGGACAGCTGACGGGTGCGACGCCCGATTTCTGGCATGTGCAGGAGGTGAGACTGATAGCGGGGCGCCTCCTCAATGAGGCTGACGAACGGACGAAAGCCAAGTCTGTTATAATCGGCAAAAACGTCAGCGACGAGATTTTCGGCCCCAATCCGCAGGTTGCCATAGGCAAGTATGTGAACATAAACGGGATGTACTATAAGTGTGTGGGCGTGGCGGCGCAGAAAAGCGAGGCGTCCATCAACGGCCGTGTCGACGACAGCGCATACATCCCTCTGTCCACCATGCAGCTGAACTACAATACAGGCAATAAGATTGACTTCATGCTGTTTACTGCCAAGCCCGGTTATCTTCCCAAGGATGTTGTTCCGGACATCCGCCGGGCCATATGCGCCGGCCATCCCATTCATCCTGACGACGAGAAGGCATTCTGGGTTATAGACATAAGCGAGATGTTCGAGATGGTGGGAAATATTTTCACGGGCATCGACCTTCTGGCCCTCTTCGTGGGCGCAGGAACGCTCATGGCCGGTATAATAGGCGTCGGCAACATAATGTGGATAATAGTGCGTGAGCGCACGCGTGAGATAGGTATTCGCCGCGCTATCGGTGCCAAGCCCCGCGATATTATTGTGCAGATTCTTTCAGAAAGCATGGTGCTGACGGCTGTGGCCGGAACCGCCGGTATCTCATTCGCATGCCTGGTGCTGTATGTGGCCGACCGCATGACGGCAGCTCCCGGCATGGCCGAAGCCGGCTTCCAGCTCGGCTTCGGTGCCGCAGTGTCTATTCTCGTCATCTTCCTGCTGCTCGGCACGGTGGCCGGACTTATTCCGGCGGTAAAGGCCATGCGCATAAAGCCGGTTGAGGCTATGAAGGACAAGTAGTTAAAGTATGAAGTATAAAGTATTAGGTTTAAATATGTGGAATAAAATAAATACAATTATATGAAGAAGTTTTTTAAAATTCTGCTTTGGACACTGGTCGGCGTCATTTTTGTCGGCACCTTTGTCTATCTGTTCATGAACTCACGGCCCAAGGAGGAACGTTACGCCGTGGTGAAGCCGTCGACAGGCGACATTGTGCGCACCACGGTGCTGACCGGCACAATCGAACCGCGCGACGAGATTGAGATCAAACCGCAGATTTCCGGTATCATTTCTGAAGTGCTCGTGGAGGCCGGTGAGCTGGTGAAGGAGGGCGACGTGATAGCCCGCATCAAAGTTATCCCCGAGGCCTCGCAGCTCTCGTCGGCGCAGAACAGGGTGGATATAGCCAAAATCGCGCTGGACGACGCACGCGCCAAGTACGACCGCTGCAAACTGCTGTACGACAAAAAAGTCATAGCTCGCGAGGAGTTCGAGACGGCCGAGAGAACCTACCGTCAGGCCGAGAAAGAGCTTGCCGGCGCCCGCGATGCCGTGCGCATTGTGCGCGAGGGTGTGTCGGAACTGAACGCCAAGGAGAGTAATACTATGGTGCGTGCCACAGTCTCCGGTCTCGTGCTCGACGTGCCGGTAAAGGTAGGTACGTCGGTAATTCTGAGCAATACCTTCAACGACGGTACCACCATCGCTAAGGTGGCAGATATGAACAATCTTATCTTCAAGGGCAATGTGGACGAGACCGAGGTCGGTCAGCTTGCCGTCGGCATGCCCATGAAAGTGTCGATCGGCGCCATGCCCGAGGCTGAGCCGACGGCTGTCATCGAGTATATTTCGCCGAAGGGAACAAGCTCCAACGGTGCCAACACGTTCGAGATCAAGGCCGCACTGTCCAATCTGCCCGAAAAGGGTCTTCGCGCAGGCTATTCGGCCAACGGCACGGTGACGCTCAGCAGTGTGAAGGGCGTGCTAACGGTGCCTGAAAGCGTGGTGGAATACTCCGGCGACAGCACCTTTGTGTACTGCCTGACGGACACAGTGCCTGTGCAGAAGTGGAACCGTACGGCCGTCAAGACCGGCCTCGGTGACGGTATCAGTCTTGAAATAAAAGAAGGTATCGACTCTCTCGCACAGCTGCGCGGTGCGAAAATACAGGAGATGTAAGGCTATGAAAGCACATGTTTTATCACTTGCCGTATGCCTTGCGGCTTCGGCCTTCGCGGCTCGCGGCGAGACCTGGAGTCTGGACAGCTGCATCAGCTATGCCCATCGCAATAATATCAGCGTGCGCCAGCGCGCCGTGGATTGTCTGAATGCCGAGTATGGCGTTACGGAGGCCAAGGACCGTTTCCTGCCCACGCTTTCGGCCGGAGCGCAGCAAAGTTTCTCGTTCGGCCGCGGTCTGACATCGGAGAACACCTATGCCAACCGCAACACTCAGAACTTCGGTGTCAACGCCGGGCTGAATGTGCCGATTTTCCAGGGGCTTGCCGGTGTGCGCCGCCTGGCTTATGCCAAGGCCAATCTCCGCGCTATCGTGGAGCAGTATGAGGCCACCAAGGACGATGTGACGCTCAACGTCATGTCGCAGTACCTTCAGGTGCTGTACTGCAAGGAGATGCTGGAGGTGTCGGCCGACCAGACGGCCCTGTCAGCCAAGGAACTTGCACGCCGCCGTGAGCTGTGCGATGCCGGCAAGATTGCCGAACTCGATGTTCTCGAGGCTGAGGCGCAGCTTGCACGCGACGAACTGTCGGAGGTAAATGCCGACAACGATTACCGTCTTGCGCTCGTGGCTCTGACGCGGTTGCTCATGCTGCCCGACCCGGACGGCACATTTGAGGTCCTTCCGCTGGAGGAGGCCGAGACTCCGCTGCCTTCAGTCGAGTCGGTATATGCGCATGCTCTCGGCTCCAACCACGGAGTGCAGGCTGCCGAACTGAACGTCAAGGCCGCCGAACGGAATGTGTCGCTCTCGCGCACAGGCTATATGCCTACGCTGTCGTTCAATGCCGGACTTGGTTCCAATTATTACAAGGTTAGCGGCATTGACGGCCAGAGCTTCGGCCGTCAGATGCGCGACAACTTCAGCAAGAGCCTGGGCTTCACTCTCAGTGTTCCTATTTTCGATGCTTTAGGCACCCGCAACAACGTGCGCCGGGCCAAGGCCTCGCAGCTGAGTGCCGAGCTTCAACTCGATGACATGCGCTCGCAGCTCTATCAGAATATTCGTCAGGCCCACAGTCAGGCTGTGGCCGCGCGCCGCAAGTGTGCCAGCAGCGAGGTTGCGGCGCGTTCGTCGCGCGCGGCTCTTGATGCCATGCAGGAGAAGTACAATTACGGACGCGCCACCGCCACCGAGTTTGAGCAGGCCAAGAGCGCGTGGTTCCGTTCGCGCGCCGAACTGGTGCAGGCCCGTTACGAAAGCATACTTCGTACCCGCATAGTAGAGTTCTACAATAAATAGTTAAAACAGGCAAAAACAGAAAGAAGCGACGCAGAAATGCGTCGCTTCTTTCTGTTTGAATAGCTGTAATTATTTCAGTGTGCCTGCTTCGGCCTGCTGCACCATTTCGGGAGATGCCGTAATGTAGATTTCCACACGGCGGTTCTGTGCCCGTCCGGCCGGAGTGTCGTTGCTGGCTACATAGTCAGCCATGGGGATGCCCTTTGCGCTCAGACGCGTGGGGGTGACGCCGCTGTTCACGAGGTAGGTCATGACTGCGTCGGCTCGCTGGTTGCTCAGACGCTCGTTGACGGCATAGCTGCCTGTGTTGTCGGTGAATCCGTAGATCTGCACGTTAGTGCCGGGATTGTTCTTGAGGTTGACGGCAAACTGTGAGAGGTCGGTCTGGGCCTGCGGATTGAGAGTGTATTTGCCGGTGGGGAAGAGGATACCGCCGTCGAATGTCACCTTGATGGCCTGCAGACCGTTCTGGTCGGTGGTCTGCTCCACTTTTGCCTGATTGGCGAGCTGCCGTTCGAGTTCCTGCTGCTGTTTGTCCATGCGGCGTCCTATGAGTGCGCCTGCACCCGTGCCTACGGCCGCGCCTATGGCTGTGCCTATGCCGGCGCCTTTGCCGCCGCCGATGATTCCGCCGAGGGCTGCGCCGAGAGCTGCGCCGCCTCCACCGCCTATCAGGGCGCCTTTTCCGGTGTTGTTCATAGAGTTACATGCAGTTTCTCCTGCCAGGAGCGAAGTACCTAACACTGCGATAAGTGCGATTTTCAGAAATTTCATGATGATGAGTATTTTGGTTATGGATTAATTTGTGACTCTCATATGCTTTTACAAAAGTACAAATTTTGTGGCTTAATTGTTTTGTGAGCGTCGTTTTTTATGCTAATTTTGCATTACGAAGTCGAACGAAGAAACATTTTATGTTACCTGAAAGCCCTAACACAAGATCGTCAACAGGATTGAAGACAAAACGAGCAATGCTACTCGCACACCTGGGGGCTCTTGTGGCGGTGACGATGTGGGGCGTTTCTTTCGTATCCACCAAAGTATTGCTGGACAATGGCATGCATCCCGTGGAGGTGTATGTCTACCGTTTCATAATAGCCTATCTGCTTGTGCTGTGCTTCTGCCACAAGCGGCTTATGAGCCGTAATCTCTGGGATGAAGGCCTGTTTGCCGTGTGCGGCCTGTGTGCGGGCAGTATTTATTTTATTGCTGAGAACACGGCGCTGGAATACACGCTCGTAAGCAACGTTTCGCTGCTCACGAGCACGTCGCCGCTGATTGTGGTGATGCTCGTCGGGCTGCTTTACCGCGACGAGCGCCCCAACCGTGGCGTCATTATAGGGTCGCTTGTGGCCTTCTTCGGCGTCGCATGCGTGATATTCAACAGCAGTTTCAATCTGCAACTCAATCCCGTGGGCGATTTCCTGTCGCTTGCCGCAGCCTTCGGCTGGGCGATATACTCGCTGGTCCTGCGCAAACTCAACGTTAGTTACGACGCCTGGTTTGTCACACGCAAGACATTCTTCTGGGGTCTCGTGACGGCACTCCCGTTCCTGTATTTCGAGCCGCAGATCATGAGCCCCGCCCATATAGTAGCTTTGCCGGCGATCTGGGGCAACCTGCTGTTCCTCTCCGTTGGCGCCTCAGTCATCGGTTATCTGATGTGGGCCCGCAGCGTCAAGAGCCTTGGCGCCATCACCAGTAACAACTACATATATATGCAGAGCATAGTCACGCTCGTCGTTTCGGCCATCGTGCTCGGCGAGCGTGTCAGCGCCGTAGGCTACACCGGCTGCGCCCTCATCCTCTTCGGCCTTTGGCTCAGCGACTATCTCGGCCGCAAATACACTGCTTGAGGTTCGTCAGAATAATATTTGCTACGCTTTTCGGCGGTATATAAAGAATCGCCCCGGCTTCTCGGCCGGGGCGATTCGTATGTGCATTTGGCTCAGTCCTCGAATTCTATGAGCAGCGCGTCGGTGCCGACCACGTCGCCGGGCTTTACGAAGACGCGTTTTACGGTGGCCTCGCGGTCGGCCGTTACGTCGTTCTCCATCTTCATTGCCTCGTAGACGAGCAGGACAGTCTTCTTGTCGACTTTCTGACCCGGCTTCACGTTGACTTCGATTATGCGTCCGCCCATAGGTGCCGACAGCGTGGGACCGGTAACGGGCTCCTGCGGCGTTTCCTCCACAGCGGCAGCCTCTTCGGCCTTGTGTGCGGCTTCTTCAGCCTGATAAGCTTCGGCGCGGCGCTTGGTGAGGTAGGGCTTCGCAACGTTCGGCAGCAGGGCCAGCAGCAGCTCTTCCTCGCGGTTCTGCGCAAGTTTCACGCCTCCCATTTCGGGAAGTACCGGATTCTCAGGCTGCTTGTAGGTGCTGACGTCGTATGGCTTCTCAATGGGCGAACCGGTGATTTTTTCACGGAATTCGGGAGCCACCGCAACGGGCGTATGGCCGTATTCGCCCTTTACGAGCGATATGAACTCGTTGCTCTTGGTCGTATAGTCAGGTTTGCCGCCGCGGCGGTCGATAGCCACCATCACGGCCTGCGAACCGACAATCTGACTCGTGGGAGTTACCAGCGGCACCAGTCCGGCGTCGCGGCGCACCATGGGTATCAGGCGCATGGCGTCGTCCAGCAGGTCGTCGGCCTTCAGTGCCTTGAGTTGGGCCACCATGTTGGAGTACATGCCGCCGGGCACCTCGGCCTCTTTGACGAGCTCGTTGGGCTTCGGGAATCCGAAGTATTGCTCCACGGCGTGGCATGCCTCAAGTAGCGTGGCTTCGTCGCCGGCCTTGGCGGCAGCGACGGCGCGGTCCACCTGTGCCTCCACCTCGGCGGGCAGCGTGTCCTTGAGGGGATCGAACGGACGCGGCATCTTGTCCTTGTTCAGGTCGAAGGCGGCCAGCGAGTGGCGTGCTTCGAGCAGGTGGTCGCGTATCTGTCCCACGGCCTCCATGTTCACATCTATCTCTACGCCGAGCTTCTTGGCGAACAGGTATACAAGCTCGATGGCGGGAGCAGCCGAGCCGCCGCCGAACCACCATATGTTCGTGTCCAGAATGTCCACTCCGTTGATGATGGCCATGATGCTCGAAGCAAGACCGTAGCCCGGCGTGCAGTGCGTGTGGAAGTCCACGTCCACCTTCAGCGCGGTTTTCAGCTTGCCGATTATCGATGCGGCGCGCAGCGGGTTCACCAGGCCGGCCATATCTTTGAGCGTGATTATCTTCGCGCCCAGTGCTTCCATCTGCTTGGCCTTCTCCACAAAGTATTCGTCGGTGAAGATTTTCTCGGGCTCCTCCGGCTTCTTGCCGAGCAGGCGTGCGAAGAATCCGGGCTTCGGCAGCGAAGCCGGGTCCACTTTCGGGTCTACGGTGTAGCATACGGCGCCGTCGGCTATTCCGCCGAGCTCGTTGATGAGACGTATGCTTTCCTTCACGTTGTCAATATCGTTGAGCGCGTCGAAAATGCGCATCACATTCAGTCCGTTGGCTATGGCTTCCTTGTAGAATCCCTCCAGCACATAGTCGGGGTAGGGCTTGTAGCCGAAAAGGTTGCGGCCGCGCGACAGCGCCGACAGCAGCGAACGTCCCTTCATGGCCTTCGAGCATGCACGCAGGCGGTCCCAGGGCGATTCGTCGAGATAGCGCATTACAGAGTCGGGCACGGCGCCGCCCCATACTTCCATGATGTAGAAGCCGGCGTTCTCGTAGTACGGCAGAAGTTTGTCTATTTCTGCCTGGCTCAGACGCGTAGCAAAGAGCGATTGCTGACCGTCGCGGAGCGTAAGGTCTCGAATTTTGAGTTTTCGCATATCCATCGTCTATTTGTAAGTTAGATAACTGATGCTGTATATGGGTGCAAATATAACGCTTTTATTTTAATTATGGAAAAATTTCTTTAATTAACATGCGTTACAACAAAAAATTCAGCGATTGAAGAAAAATATTCCCAAAAACAGCGCTTACTTAAAAAATAATGCGTACCTTTGCAGAGCAAATAAAGCAAGGAGCGATGCTCGAGTGGCTGAAGAGGCACGCCTGGAAAGCGTGTATACCCCAAAAGGGTATCCCGAGTTCGAATCTCGGTCGCTCCGCAAAAAAATGGACGCAGTCCTTTTTTAAGGACGCCGAGATGAGAACGAGGAGAGTTCGTCATCGCCTTCAGGCGCTTGCGCAGCAAGAATCTCGGTCGCTCCGCTTAACTTATAATCCCGCAAGCAGTATTGCCTGCGGGATTTTTTGCCATTAATAAACATCTTAAGCACATATGATCAATAAAAAAATATCGGATCTTCTCCCAGAATTCAGAAAATACTTTAAAACCGCACCCATTTTGAGAGCTTGGTTGTTCGGTTCCTATTCTCGTGGAGAAGAGACTGCCAGTAGTGATATTGATATATTGGTAGACTATGATAGAACTCATAGTCGCGTTTCTCTTTTTCAGATGGGAGGTATGTTGATGGATTTATCAGAAATTGCCGGATGTAAAGTCGATCTGGTGGATAACCGTGGCCTTATGGAGTTTGCGAGAAAGAGCGTTGATAAAGATAAAATTCTGATTTATGAGAGAGGCAATTAAAGATAGGGGCCGAATTGAGCACATGCTTGAGATGGCGCGAAACCTTCAGGAAGCTAAGTCATATCATACGTTTGAGGATATCCTTAACGATAAAATTCTATTTTATGGATTGACAAAAATGACCGAGATAATCGGAGAGGCTGCCTACAAACTCACTCATGAATTCATTGATGCTCATCCCGCAGTCCCTTGGAAACAAATTATCGGTATGAGGCATATATTGGTACATGGCTATTTTAAAATCACTCCTGAAGACCTTTGGGATGTGATTCAAAATGACATCCCTCCTATGATTCCTATTTTAGAAGGCTATCTCAAGGAATTTAAATAATATAGGTTATTAGTGATTTCAACATCTCAGAGCCCTGTCCTACCTTTATGAAGCATCTGTTATCATCCATTCTTCTCATATTCGTCACTGTAGTTACGGCTTTCGCTACCGGACAAATCACGGAGCGAATCAATGAAAATGGAATTGACAAAGGTCTTGCGGGGCGCTTGCTTGAGCTTGACGATTCCTCTTTTTCCAAACTTAAGGAACGTATCCCGGCCGGTATGGTCAGCACTGCATTATGGCGTGGATATATAGGTCATTGGAAGATTAAGAACGACTCTCTCTTTCTTGACAGTGTTCTTGTCAGTGATAATTCAAGTGATACCCTTCGGTTTATCCCGGCTGTGATTGATGACATCTACGCCGCACGCCGCACGCCGTCAGGCTATTTTGCAGACTGGGTTACTGACACGCTTCGGATCGTGTCGGGCGACATAGTTCGTTATGTACATATGGGTTGGGCGTCAGATTGGGAAAACGAAGAATTTGTAACGGTTGAGGGCGGACTGGTAAAAGATAGGACTGTCTATAAGAATCGGGCCATCAACCGTGTCAGCGACGGCGATGTTAGAAAGGTCATCGACTCCCTCAATCTCGGCTTCATTCCCAAAAGGATTGTCTTGCAGCTTGGCTACAGCGGCTTTGACGAAAAAGGAACCCCGACGGGCTATGAAGTCAGGGTCGTACGCAGCTGTGGAGATACTGTTATCGATGATAAAGTAGTCCGTTCGTTCAGCGACTCAACGGTATTGCATAGGCTTATACCTATATATTATATACGCGGCCGGTACAAGTCTCAGGAATTGACTGTACCCGTCCCTGCGAGTCATAATTCCGGCAGTGCTTCAAACTGAAACTACGCTACTGAACTTTTAGCTGAGTTTGGAACGGATTTTTGCGACCATGTCCGGCGCGTCTTTTGCAGCCGAGCATGTATTTTCGGCCATCCTTAAGAGTGACAAGAAAGCAGTCCGAGGCTTTCCCGTAATAAGCGAAATATTTCCCGAGGTCACGTTCTTGGAACCAGCCGTACCAACCGAACCATCCGCCGCTGCCGCAGATTCTGATCGCACCCATTGTCGGCTGGCACAACCTTACGTCGGCTATTTCCGCCAAGGGGATACTCTTTATCCGCAGAGAACGGTTTATATTCAAATCTTTGTCATCAACTGCGATTGACACCGGCATGTAGAATAATGCAGATAGCAATAGGCTGATGATGACTATCCCGATAGTTATTATGGCCCACTTGTGCTCAGGTTGTTTCAGCGCGTATAGGAGGACTCCGCACATCAGTGCGGTTGACAGCGAAGAAATAATCCAGCAGTAGCTACTCAGTTCAACATTTCTTTTCATTCGTAAGGCGATTTATTATTTATTCCTCCCCTCTCAACTTCC
Organism: uncultured Porphyromonadaceae bacterium; assembly: GCA_900550395.1. Taxonomy (GTDB): domain Bacteria; phylum Bacteroidota; class Bacteroidia; order Bacteroidales; family Muribaculaceae; genus CAG-873. Next base: position 76,041 of record URSD01000005.1, read on the forward strand.
TCCTGGCCTTAAGATACTTGTTATACCTCTCCGCCATCCTCGCGTCGAAGCTGTAGAGGCGCAGCGCGTCCAGGTTATCCTCAAGGTCATGCAGCTTTACCATGCGCCCCAGCGGATTACGTCCGGCGCGTGCCACGAAGTCCTCGTAGCTTTCTCCCCCGCGTTTCGTCACGGACAGCACTCCGTCCACGATGTCCTGCGGGAACCCCTCGCCGAGTAGCTCGTCGGGCGTCACGCCGCAGTCCTCGATGGTGTCGTGCAGCAGTGCCACCATCTTCTCCTCCGGCGTGGCGCATCGCATCGCCACACGCATGGGGTGCTGAAAATAAGCTTCACTTGCCTTGTCGCGCTGGCCGGCATGACGCGTCACGCATATATACGCAGCCTTGTCGAGCAGTTTTGCCGCCTCTTCTTTTGTCATATCAGTGTCTGAGTTTTTGTCCCATGTAATATGTGTTCCAGTTGTCCGTCGCATAGCCGTTGCCACGGTTTTGGAATGAACCGGCCGACGCGTCCGCTATTTTTACGCCGTCGAAGTAAGCGTTCCAGTCGTCTTTGGCATACCCGTCGCCAAGCACCTGAAAGCTCGACGGCGATGCGTCGCTTATCTTGTCCGGCCCGAAGTAGACGGCGAAAGCATCCGCCGCGTACCAGTCGCCAAGCACCTTGAAAGAACTGACGGATGCGCCGGGTATCTTTTTCCCTTTGAAATAAACGTTGAAACTGTCTTTTGCGTAATCCCACGACAGCACGGCGAACGACGATGCCGACGCGTCCCTGATTTTCTGCCCGAAATAGTACACGTTCCAGTCGTCGGCGGCGTATCCGTCGGGCAGAATCTTGAACGACAGCGGCGACGCGTCCTCTATCACGCGTCCCTCAAAATACACGGCGTCGGGTCCGACGAAGTATGGGTTGAACCTGTGCCACTGTGCGTTAGCCACAATCGTGCAGCACGCTATGGCTGTCAGTAGGGCGAATATCTTTTTCATGTACAAATATACGTATTTTTGCGACACATTGGCTCATGTTGACAGCACAATCGCGCGCACCGACGAAAAATCGCGGGCCCGCAGAGCTTCCGGCGCTATCAGGAAGTCCAGCACGCCGCAGTCCATGAAGTTGAGGTTGAAGTCCATCCCCGCGAAGGAGTCCACTTGCAGCAGTATTTCCCAGTCCTCGTATGGCGCGTCCCACGTCTCCCATTCCCGGTGGTCGGGACGGGCGAAGAGGGCGTGGTCGTCGCCGAGGGGTTCGTGCTCGCGCGTGAACGATATTTCCATCTCCTCGGGCGAGAGCTCCCGGTCGTCGTCATCCACCAGCACCACTTCCCTAAGCTCGGAGCAGTCTTCTATATATACCACTTTCACGGCCTCCGGCTCGCTGATGTAGCCGCCCACGCAGTCGGTTGCTGCGAAAAGTCCGAGATAATGGTCTATTTTTGCGAAGAACAGCAGCAATCCTTTCGCGGGCAGCGGATTGCCGTCCTTGCCGCAGAATTCGGCAAGGGCGCCCAGATTGATCTGGCATACGAATACGTAGGGATACTCGTCCCCCTCGTCGTCTATATACGTGGGGTAGGGCATGCCCTCGGGTAGCGCCGGATTGCCCCAGAAGCGCGATGCCTCCGCGGGCAGTTCCTCGAACGGTTTGGAAAGTTTCAGATATACGGGTTTCATATGTCAGTCTTCTTCAATGCAGTTTTCGGGTTCCCATATCATGTCCATTATGACGTGGGCGTCATCGTTGCCTTCCTCCACTGCCGACATCAGCAGGTCGAAGTAACGGTCCATATCGGTCATGAACTCCGTCGGGTCGTTATAGTCGGCAGCAGCTTTCAGAAAGCGCCACCCGTTCTCATTGTCCGGTGCAAGGGCGCCTCTCTCAATTCCTTCAAGCATAATCTCGCGGAAAAGCTCCGGCCGCGTTATTATGCCGGCGCTCCAGTTGTCCGACGAGGCTAAATGCGCTTTCAGAGGATAGAACTCCGTTTCTCCCGCGGCTATGAATCCGTCGAGCAGCGCGAGCGCTTCTTTTTTCTTTTCGTCAAGCTTCGCCGAAAATATCCCTGCCTCATGCGCATTGCCGATTACTGTCACAAGTCGGTAGAACGGTGCGTGGGCCTCTCTTTGTGCATGCGCGCGCATCTGTTCGCGCACTGTCTGCGCCTCCTCGTTGTCCTTGTCGGCCTCCGCCGCTTCAAGCAGACGGAGAAACCGACTGCTGTCGGCCATGAACTCCATCGGGTTGTTGTTCATGGCCGCATAGCTCGTCCACGACCATCCCTCGTGGCGGTCGGGAGCTAAGGCGCCTTTCTCGACGCCCTCAAGAAATATTTTCCGGAAGAGCTCCGGACGCACTATGGTGTCTGCGCACCAGTTGTCCGCTGCTGAAAGCAGTGCCTTCAGCGGATAGAGGCCTGTGTTGCCGAGGGCGATAAGCGTGTCGATGTTTTCTAATACCGCCTGCTCCCGGGCTGCGGTCGCGGGGCATTTTTCCCCGTCGCAGCCGTCGTGCTCGGCGCTTATCTCCATCAGCGCGCCTATTGTGATGTCGAAGAGTGTCCGCGATGTGTATTTCACGGAAATCTGTAGCTCGTCACGCAGATATGGATTGGGCAGCAGCACGCGCCGGCCCTTCACTTCGCCGTTGGCCTCTACGGTGATGAATTCTCCGTCGCACTCAAGTGTGACGCTGTCCGGGCTGATTTCCAGCACTCTGATACTGTGTACGTCGGGGTCGTCCGGCTCTATGCGGTCGCCGGGTTTAAGCTCCGTGGCGTCAACTGTGGCCGAGTGCTCGTAGCGGTTGTTTATGCCCATGTCGCACGTGTAGTGTGTGGCCGTTACCGTCACCACCCGTTTCGGAATATCGTTTTCCATAGCCGTCATTCAGTCAAACATTACGCGTGGATTCATTGCTGCCGGCGAGTTCCACTCTATGCCGCGTTCGGCCAGTGCCGACCTCTTGGCCGCCCAGTAGCCGAAACAGAAGCCCATGCCGCGCGGTGCGCCTTTCAGCTCTTTGCTCACCTCTGCCTCTACTTCGGGAAGTACGGCCTCGTATTCGGCTGTGCGCTCCACGGGGTCGAATTTCAGCAGGCGCCGGTAGCGCTTGCAGTATTCCTCCATCGGCATCGACGGGTCTGTGTAGTCGCGCAGCTTTTGCAGCTCTGCAAAGTTGTGTTCGTCCTGAGGGGAAAGCAAGGCGATATACTCGCGCACTTCGATGCAGAATCTCGCCGACTCCGTTTCCTCCATCTGGTCGAGCATCTGCGAGAGCAGTTCGGCTTTTTTCTCGGGCGAGTCGTATTCGCCGGGCAGCGTGTCGGGCAGTTGCTTCATGATTCCGAATGCTTCCTTGCCCAGTGCGATGTTCTTCCACTGGCAGCCCATTGTCTGCCGGTTTTTCACCATTTCTTTAAAGATAGAGGCGAGCTTGTGTACTGAGTGATTCATGGTTATTTCTGTTATGTGGATTCGCAAAGATACGAAAAGAATTATGGCTGCAAAATTTTTTGGCCCGAAAATTTGTCGGATTAAAATCCGTTCGCTATCTTTGCGGCACAATGGGACTCTTATGCCCCGCGATTTTACTACTAAAGGATATCTATCCGAAGCTATGAAGCAACTACATCTCACAGACTGCAAGTTCGGCGGTGCTGCCCCTCCGGGTAGCGCGGAGATGAGGTGCGCATAGTAGTTTTCACCAACATTTTTCAACCGCAGAAATGCCCCGGACAGCCCGTGGTGCGTCTTGTCGTACGCATCCCTGGCCCCGTCCGGTGCGGGAGCACATTGACATGTTGGTAATGGCTCCGGAGGAAGGCCTCCGGTTATGAATTTTCCTGATTTATTAATTGCGGAGAGGCTTCTGGGCTTCTCCGCCCTAATCCTAAGTAGTAAAATATGAAAAATAAATCCCCACTCAATATCAACGAGGTGCTTTTCAGCGCCTACACCGTCGCCGAGAAAGAAGAACTCGGCGATTCCCTTTTTCTGCTTGACTTCGACAAGCGCCGCGACTTCCTCCTCGACTCCGATTTCGCCGGCGTGGCCGTGCGACTGGTTTTCTGTAACGAACGGCTCGCCGACGCCGTTCCCCGCGGTCTGCGCCGCAGTGTCGAGGCGGTGCTCGTGGACGCTACCGAGCGCTGCGAGGTGGCTGTGCGCACCCTGCGGGTCGCTATCGCCCGCGACGAGTATGTCCGCATCCTCTACGCCGACTTCCCGCAGCCGGAGCTTGGCTTCCGCAGCGGCCACACATATCGGCTCGTCGTGCGCGACAGCCGCGCGGGCCTCACCCTCGGCGAGTTCGTGTTCCATGCTTTCGGCCGCGACGAACTCGGCCATCCCTCGGGGTGGTACACCGTCGACTCGGCCGGAATCCGCCCCGACTGGGAGGACAACCTCTACAAGACTGTCGATGCCCGGAACGACGGCTTATATCATGCGCGTTTCTGCCTCTCGCACAATTTCGGCAGACTCGTGCCGCCCATACTGCCGGAGGTGGAGATACGCATCCACTACGCCGACGGACGTACACCTCACGTGCGCTTCATTGAACCGCGTTGCGCCGACTTCGACAGCAATATCTATTATGCCGAGATTCCGTTCCTTCCCGGCTCGGCCCCTGATGGCGCGCACTATGCCGAACTGCTGTGCATGCAGTATCCCCTCGGCGGATTCGTTTTCGCCACGAACGCTGCGTCTGCGCCGGGCGACTGGTTCGGCGACGGTGTTGCGCCTCTCGGCGAATATTCCCCGCAAGCCGCAGCGGAGCGACTTGCCGACGCATTGCCCGATGCTCCCCTGGCCGACGTCGAAGATTTCGATGCCCTCCTTGACAGTTTCATCGCTTCGGAGACTGCCGAGCTCGGCTCCGGCGGTGAGGACGCGGACGAAGAAGATGCTGACACGGCGGCCGAAGAACCTGCCGACCGTCCGCTGCTGCCCTCGCTCGAGCATCTCACGGGGTTGCGCGCTGTGAAGGAGAAACTCACGGTCTACGAACGTGTGGTGCGCTTCAACCGTATGCGCTCGGCCATGAATCTGCCTGTGGCTTCGGCGCCGCTTCATGCCATGTTTCTCGGCTCGCCGGGCACCGGCAAAACCACGGTGGCTAAACTCATGGGCGCGATGCTCCATCGTGCCGGACTCCTGTCGAAGGGCCACGTCGTTGTGCGCGAACGTGCCACGCTCCTCGGCCGCAACTACAACTCCGAGTCGGAGAATACCCTTGAGGCCATCGAAGCCGCGCAGGGAGGCATTCTGCTAATCGACGAGGCATACCAGCTATATCAGCCGGACGACCCACGCGACCCTGGCAAGTTCGTGATAGAGACCCTGCTGACTGCCCTGGCCGACGAGTCCCGCCGCGACTGGATGCTAGTCCTCGCCGGCTATCCCGACGAGACAAGGCGCCTCTACGAGATGAATCCCGGATTCCGTTCGCGCATCCCCGACTCTAATGTCTACGTGTTCGACGATTTCACCGAGCCGGAACTGCTGGAGATTGCAGAGAAGTATTTCTCCCGCAATATGTACACGCTCGCTCCCGACGCTCGCCGTGCGCTGGCCGTTCGCCTGAACGCTGACTATTGCGCCCGCGAACGCAACTTCGGCAACGCCCGGCACGTCATCAACCTCATCCAGACCGAGATCATTCCCGCAATGGCCGTAAGAGTAACCTCGTCCTGCGACGGCGCCGACCTCACGGAAATACAGCCCTCCGACATCCCTATGCCTCAGGCTCGTCCCGCCGAGACACGCCGCCGCGTCGGCTTCTCCGTGTAATTGTAAAACATTTGATTTAAAGATAGATATGGAAAATAGGAACTCTCATATATGCCACGTCATGTGTAGCGACGAGGACCGCACCGCCGTGGAGGACCTGATCGTCTACATCAACATGCGCAAGGAACTGGTCGTGCGCCTCGACCATACCGACTACGAGAGCGCGCGCCGCAACCGATCCACATTGGCCGTCGTGCCCGACGATGACACCTCGCGCCTCGCCGAACGCCTGGATGTCACGCTCTCCGAACTGCCCGACTGTATCGGCGAGTGCATGGACCGGTGGACGCACATCGTCAATCCCGGCTTCCGCCACGTCCGCAACTGCTTTAAGGAAATCACCGAGTGCCTCCTCGACGAAGGCTGCCGCTTCCGCATCCACCCCCACTCGCGTCGTCTGTCTTAGCTCGTAAAGCTTGCGCCGGTGACGGTATATAAGACTTATAAGATTTATAAGACTTAAAGGACAATTTTCTCGCCAAATGCAAATTTTTTCTCGCTAAATGTAAATTTTTTCTTCCTATCCCACAATGAGTTATTCTCGATTTTAACATTTATTAGCTATGAAATGAACCGGGGGGTGGTTCATTTCATAGTTCCAAGGGGTATTTCGTGTT
>URSD01000006.1 GCA_900550395.1 uncultured Porphyromonadaceae bacterium
TTTCGTTTCTGTTGCGGTATTTGAGGGTGGAGTCTGTGCCGGAGTGGGCGCCGTCTTTCTCCACCTTGTAGATTTCCATTCCTGCGAAGTGTTTGTTGAGAAAAGCCTGTGCGGTCTGGGGGAGGTCGCCGGGTATGATGAGATCGTCATCGTCGGAGCACGACCATACGGTGGCGAGGGCCAGCAGCATTGTGCATGTCAGCAGAATAAATTTTTTCATCTTGAGTTTTGGTTTAAGCATATACAGGATAACAACGGCACCGGCGTTTTGGTTCGCCGGTGCCGTTGTCATAATGTTGTCAACGTGCCGTATTATTCAGCGGTCTCGTTGAGGATTTCGAGCATTTTGATAGCCGAATCGGGGATACGTGTGCCGGGGCCGAAGATGGCGCATACGCCTGCCTTGTAGAGGAAGTCGTAGTCCTGTGCGGGGATTACGCCGCCGGCAGTCACGAGGATATCCTCGCGGCCGAGCTTCTTCAGTTCTTCGATTACCTGCGGAATCAGGGTCTTGTGGCCTGCGGCCAGAGAGCTGACGCCGAGGATGTGGACGTCGTTCTCCACGGCCTGACGGGCGGCTTCGGCGGGCGTCTGGAACAGCGGTCCCATGTCGACGTCGAAGCCGCAGTCGGCATAGCCGGTTGCTACCACTTTGGCGCCGCGGTCGTGTCCGTCCTGGCCCATCTTGGCGATCATGATACGGGGCTGGCGACCTTCGCGCTTTGCGAAGTCGGCACACATCTGCTGTGCGCGCAGGAATTCGGGATCCTGCTTGGTTTCGTTGCTGTACACTCCGGAGATAGTTCTGATGATGGCTTTGTATCGGCCCACGACTTCTTCGCAGGCGTCGGAGATCTCGCCGAGGGTGGCGCGCAGACCTGCGGCCTTGACGGCGAGGTCGAGAAGGTTGCCCTTCTTGGTGCGTACGCACTCGGTGATGGCTGCGAGCGCTTCCTTCACCTTGGCTTCGTCGCGTTCGGCCTTGACCTCGTTGAGGCGTTCGATCTGCTCGCGGCGCACCTCGGTGTTGTCGATTTCGAGGATGTCGATGGGGTCCTCATGGTCGAGGCGGTACTTGTTGATGCCCACGATGGTCTGGCGTCCGCTGTCGATGCGTGCCTGAGCACGTGCGGCGGCCTCCTCGATGCGAAGCTTGGGCAGACCTGTCTCGATAGCCTTAGCCATGCCGCCGAGGGCTTCGATTTCCTGGATGTGCTCCCATGCGCGGTGTGCGATCTCATTGGTGAGCGCCTCCACGTAGTAGCTGCCGCCCCAGGGGTCGATCTGCTTGGTGACGAGAGTCTCTTCCTGGATGTAGATCTGCGTGTTGCGTGCGATACGTGCCGAGAAGTCGGTGGGCAGTGCGATGGCCTCGTCGAGAGCGTTGGTGTGGAGGCTCTGGGTGTGGCCGAGTGCGGCGCCCATGGCCTCGATGCAGGTACGGCCCACGTTGTTGAAGGGGTCCTGCTCGGTGAGGCTCCAGCCGGACGTCTGCGAGTGTGTGCGCAGAGCGAGCGATTTGGGGTTCTTGGGGTTGAACTGCTTGACGATCTTGGCCCAGAGCATGCGTGCGGCGCGCATCTTTGCCACTTCCATGAAGTAGTTCATGCCGATGGCCCAGAAGAACGACAGGCGGGGAGCGAAGGCGTCGATGTCCATGCCGGCGTTCACGCCTGCGCGGAGGTATTCGAGGCCGTCGGCCAGAGTGTATGCCAGCTCGATGTCGCATGTGGCGCCGGCTTCCTGCATGTGGTAGCCGGAGATGGAAATCGAGTTGAACTTGGGCATGTTCTGCGAGGTGTACTCAAAGATGTCGGCGATAATGCGCATCGAGAACTCCGGCGGATAGATGTAGGTGTTGCGCACCATGAACTCCTTGAGGATGTCGTTCTGGATGGTGCCGGCCATTTCCTCGAGCTTGGCTCCCTGTTCGAGTCCGGCATTGATGTAGAATGCCAGTACGGGGAGCACGGCGCCGTTCATGGTCATGGACACCGACATCTTGTTGAGGGGTATGCCGTCGAAGAGCACCTTCATGTCCTCGACGGAGCAGATGCTCACGCCGGCCTTGCCGACGTCGCCCACCACGCGGGGATGGTCGGCGTCGTAGCCGCGGTGTGTGGCGAGGTCGAAGGCCACGGAGAGGCCCTTCTGACCGGAAGCCAGGTTGCGGCGGTAGAAAGCGTTGGACTCAGCGGCGGTGGAGAATCCGGCATACTGGCGGATGGTCCAGGGGCGCAGGGGATACATGGCGCTGTACGGGCCGCGCAGGAAGGGCGGTATGCCGCTGACGTAGTTGAGGTGTTCCAGACCCTCGAGGTCTTCTTTTGTATAAACGGGCTTTACGGGAATGAGTTCCGGGGTAAGCCATTCTTCGGCCGTGGGTGCAGCCTTGTGCCCGGCGCCGAGAGCGCCGGCGTTAATGTCGATGGTTTTGAAATCGGGTTTCATGACTGTACCTTATTTGAGAAGTTTGGCGTTAAACTGCTGGAGGGTTTCGAGCACGTTGCAGCGCACATGCACGAAGTTCTCGATGCCGGCTGCCTTGAGTTCTTCCATGCATGCGGGAGCGCCGGCCACCACGAACTCGGCGCGGCCTGCGAGATACTTGAATGCCTCGGGAGCGAGGGTTGCGTACTCGTCGTCGCTGGAGCAGAGGACGACCACGTCGGCGCCTTTTTCGATGGCGGCGTCAACGCCAGCCTCCACGGTGTCGAAGCCGAGGTTGTCGATGATCTCATAGCCGGCGCAGCCGAAGAAGTTGGTGGAGAACTGGGCGCGGGCCAGACGCATGGCGAGGTTGCCGATGGTAAGCATGAACACCTTGGGGAGGTTGGCGGCGGCCTCCGTGGCGAGGCGCAGTGCCTCGAAATCGGTGGCGGCACGCTTCATTGCCAGCGCGTTGGGGCCTTTCTCGCCGCCGTGGCAGCAGCATGCGCCCTTGGTCTCGATCTTGGATGCGGCCATCTCGTTGACGTTGGGGTACTGGTTGGTGCCCAGCAGAATCTCCTTGCGGCGTGCTACGTCGGTGTGGCGCTTGGCGCAGCTTGCGTTGACGGCCTCCTGCACCTTGCCTTCGCCTACGAGGGCGAAGAAGCCTCCGGCCTCCTCCGTCTCGAGGAAGAGTTTCCAGGCCTGTGCGGCGATGTTGACCGTGAGGGTCTCCACATAGTAGGAGCCGCCGGCGGGGTCGACCACCTTGTCGAGGTGGCTTTCCTCCTTGAGCAGGAACTGCTGGTTGCGGGCTATGCGCTCAGAGAATGCGTCGGGAGTCTTGTAGGGCTCGTCGAAGGGCGTCGTCACGATGGAGTCGACTCCGGCGAGAGCTGCCGACATGGTTTCCGTCTGCGAGCGCAGCAGGTTGACGTGTGCGTCGTAGATTGTCTGGTTGAACTTGGACGTCCTGGCGCACACCATCATCTTGGCGGCGTCGGCCGATGCGGGCTTGTACTGCTCCACGATCTGCGCCCAGAGCATGCGTGCCGAACGGAACTTGGCGAGCTCCATGAAGAAGTTGCTGCTTACGCACATCGTGAACTTGATGCGTGAGGCCACCTCGTCGGCGCTGCGGCCGGCGTCGGTGAGGGCCGTCATCCATGCGGCGCCCCATGCGAGGGCGTAGCCGAGTTCCTGATAGATGTATGCGCCGCTGTTGCCGAGCAGGTTGCTCTCCACGTTGAGGCAGCGGAGTCCCGGGACGGGAGCAACGATGGCGAGGAGGCGTACGGCTGTGGCGGTGATGGCGTCGGTGTCGATGCCTTCCTTGCCCTTGACGAGCTGCTTGCGCAGCGGGTCGAAGCCCACCGAGCCGCGGAAAGCGGCTTCGGCGCCGGCGGCCTTGATGCAGGCCACGAGAGCCGTGGCTACGTCGACAGCCTTGCAGTTGCAGCAGTTGATGTTGATTTCAACCTTGGCGAGGTCGATGCCCTTGAGGACTACGGCCACCTCGTCGGCCGACTCCACGCGGAAGCCCAGGGATGTGACACCCTTGCCGAGCACTTCGAGTGCGATTTCGTTGGCCTTGGCAGCCGAATCGGCCACGATGTCCTGGCGTGTGAGCCAGTCGTTGTCGGTGCGGGTGCCGCGAACATAGGGGTATTCGCCGGGCAACGAGCCAGTGGTCTTGAGGTCGGCGATGTCTTCGGCGCGGTAGATGGGCTGAACGTTGAAGCCCTCGTTGGTACGCCAGACCAGTTTTTTGTCGAAGTCGGCGCCCTTGAGGTCGGTCTCGACTTTGGCGCGCCACTCCTCGTAGCTTACGCCCGGAAACTGGTCAAACAATTTTTCTTTCTTTTCTGCCATAACTTGGTAGTTATATTTATGTGTATTTTGGTATCGAAAGAGGTTTGATGTGAAATTCAACTACAAAAGTACAATAGTTTTTTAATCCCTGCAAAAATTTCCTCGTTAAGCGGTGTAAAATCGGGAATTTCATGGCATGGAGAGGCAAAATGATGTGTGAAAAATTGTTATGCAGGGCGCCGATTCGGTTTTTTATCGTAAATTTGACATCGCAAAGAGACAATAGGTATGGACCCGATTTCATTCACTCCCGACGAACGCCCCCTGCTATTGCAGCTGACGCGCAGACTGCACCGGCTTATGGCCCCCGTGGCCCACGCCGGCGACGCTGCCGCGCTGACACGCACAGTACGCACGCATTTCGACTCCCTGCACCGCGACCGCTTCGGGCTGCATCCGTTGCTGCGTCATCTCGACACAGCCGCCATGCTCGCCGAGCGCCTTGACGCCGACCGCAACATGGTGCTCGCCATCATGCTATACGACTTCGTGCGCAACGGCGCCATCGCCCGCGAACAGCTGGAGGCGGAGTGGGGCGACGACGTGGCCCGCATGGTCGAGGGCCTGAATAACGTGGCCTCGCTGTACAGCCGTCGTGCGGCCGTGCAGACCGACAATTTCCGCAATCTGCTGCTCACCTTCGCCAGCGACATCCGCGTCATAATAATAATGATAGTGGACCGCCTCGTGCTGATGCGGGCCATCAACCATCATCCCGACGCCGAGGCCGTGCGCCATGTCGCCGCCGAGGCCGGCTATCTATACGCGCCGCTGGCCCACCGCCTGGGCCTGTACTCGATAAAAGGCGAGCTGGAGGACCTCACCTTCAAGTACAGCAACCGCGAGATGTTCACCCGCATAGCCCGCAAGCTCAACCAGACCAAGGAGCACCGCGAGAAGTACATAGCCGACTTCATAGCGCCGCTGCGCCGCCGCCTGGAGGCCGAGGGCCTGAAATTCGACATCAAGGGGCGCACCAAATCCATATCGTCGATATGGAACAAGATGAAGAAGCAGAAGAACGACATCGAGGACATCTACGACCTCTTCGCCATCCGCATCATACTCGACGTGCCGCCCGAGCTGGAGAAGAACCAGTGCTGGCTCGTGTACTCCATAGTCACGGACATGTACCGCCCCAATCCCGCGCGCATGAAGGACTGGATCAGCATCCCCAAGAGCAACGGCTACGAGTCGCTGCACATAACGGTGTACGGTCCCGAGGAACGCTGGGTGGAGGTGCAGATACGCACCCGGCGCATGGACCTCGTGGCCGAGAAGGGCCTCGCCGCCCACTGGCGCTACAAGGGCATCAAGGCCGAGGGCGGCCTGGACGCGTGGATGAACAATGTGCGCGACATCCTGGAGGCCGGCGCCGACGGCCCCATGGAGCTGATGAAGAACATGCGCATGGACGTCTACGACAAGGAAGTGTTCGTGTTCACGCCCAAAGGCGACCTCTACAAGCTGCCCATGGGCGCCACGCTGCTGGATTTCGCCTTCAGCATCCACTCCGACGTGGGCTCGCACTGCACCGGCGGACGCGTCAACGGCATGAATCAGCGCCTCACCTACCGTCTGCACAGCGGCGACACGGTGGAAATCTTCACGGCTCAGGCGCAGACCCCGAAGCCCGACTGGCTCAACATAGCCGTCACCAACAAGGCCCGCAACAAGATACGCGTGGCGCTGAAGGAGCAGGCCGGACGCCGCGCCGAGCTGGGCAAGGAACTGCTGATGCGGCGCTTCAAGAACCGCAAGATAGACGTGGAGGAATCGACCCTCTCGCGCACGATAGCCCGCAGCGGCTACAAGAACGTCACCGACTTCTACACCGCGATAGCCGACGAGGTCCTGGACCCGGCGGCCGTCATAGACACCTATGTCAACCTCGACCGCGCGGCCGACGACGCAGAATCGTCCCGCGTGTCGGCCAGCGAGTATGTGATGCCGGAGACAGCCGGCGTCAGCGCCGAGCGCGATTCCGCTTCCGGCGACATCCTCGTCATCGGCGACAACATCAAGGGCATCAACTACCGCATGGCGCGTTGCTGCAATCCCATATTCGGCGACGATGTGTTCGGCTTCGTGTCGGCCGAGGGTGTCATCAAGATACACCGCACCGACTGTCCCAACGCCGCCAACATACGCAGCAACTATCCCTACCGCCTGATACGCACCAGATGGAACGGCAAGACCGGCACACAATTCGCGGCCACGCTGCGCATCGTGGGTCAGGACGACCTCGGCATCGTCACCAATCTCACCTCAATCATCAACAAGGAGAAAGACTCGACGCTGCGCAGCATCTCCATCGACAGCAACGACGGTCTTTTCCAGGGCTTTGTGGTAGTGGGCGTGAACGACACCGCCACCCTCAACCAGCTTATCAAGAAACTGAAAACAGTAAAAGGAGTAAAAGATGTACAACGCAGCAAGTAAACTTACCGTAGCGGCCGCCCTTGCAGCCGCAGCCATTCTGGGCGGATGCAAGTCGGAGAGCGAGCGCCGGGCCGAGCGCGCCGAAGCCATGCGCATTGAGGCCGAAACGCTCGCCGCCTCAGGCGATTACGAACAGAGCCTCGCGCTGCTCGACAGCATAGACAGCGCATATCACGAGCAGACGGCAGTGCGCCGCAAGGCCATGGCTACCCGCGCCACAGCCATCGAGGCACGCTCGCTGCGTCAGATAGGCCCGGCCGACAGCCTGCTTGCCGCGTCGCAGCTGCGTGCCGACAGCCTCGGCGCGCTGTTCGTCTACGTGGACGGTCCCCGTGGACTCGAAGGGCACTATGTGGCCCGCGAACTGAAGGGGCACGATGTTACAGACGGCACAGGCATCGAGCCGCGCGTCGACGCGCAGGGCTATCTCAGCATCGCGGCCGTAGTGAAGGGGCGCAGGATAGGTCTGAACTCCATGTCGGCCACTACCGGCGCCGGCACGTGGCGCGTGGAGCCCGTAAGCGGCGAGCGCAGCATCAACAGCGAGGGCACAGAACTCACCAGTTTCCGTCAGGAGGAAGTCACGGACATCATGCAGGCCCTCGAGGCCGCGGGCGACGGCCCTGTGAAAATCCATCTCGACGGCTCCCGCGGCAGCGTGGAGGTGAAGCTTACGCCCGCACTGCGCACGGCACTTGTGCGCTCCTGGCAGTATGCCATGGCCCGTCAGCAGCTACGGTCGGCACAGATAGAGCGCGAACGCCTCGAACGCACCTTGCAGACCGCCCGCGACCACCGCGCCAATGCGCCTGTGGAAGCTGCGGCGGAGTAGGGGGATTCGCAATCTTTCTTATGATGCACCCTCTAAGTCGAATTTATTGTTGCATTCGAGCGTGAGGAGGGCGCGTTTCGCTTCCAGACCGCCGGCGTAGCCGGTGAGCGACCGGTCGCTGCCGACGACGCGATGGCAGGGAATGAAGACCGACAGTGCGTTGGCACCGACTGCGTTGGCTACGGCGCGGACAGCTTCAGGACGGCCTATTCTGCGGGCAAGTTCTGCATATGACGCTGTCTGTCCGTAGGGAATGTTCAGCAGTTCGGTCCACACCATTTTCTGAAAATCGGTTCCGGCGAACAGCAGAGGAACATCGAACGTCCGGCGATGTCCGGCAAAATATTCGTCAAGCTCGAGGGCTGCCTGCTCGATCACCTCCGAAGTCCCGTCGGCGAACGAAGCACCGAGCGCTGTTTCCAGACGCCGCTGCACAAGGCTGCGGCGCCTCTCCGCCGGCCAGTCGCACAGACATAGTCTGTCGCCGACCGAGCCGAGCGTGAGTACACCGCAGGGAGCCTTGTAGAGTTTCGTCAGTATGACATTCTTCATTTATAGCGAGCCCAGCGTATGAGTTCTACTACGGTCGGCTTCTTGCCGTACATGAAGATGCCCACGCGGTAGATCTTGGCCGCAATCCAGACCATGCCCACGAACGAGGCGTAGAGGATTACAAGCGACAGGAGTATCTGCCAGCCCGGTATGCCGAAGGGAATGCGCGACATCATCACCATGGGCGACGTCAGCGGAATCATTGAGGCCCAGAATGCGAGGCCGGAGGAGGGGTCCTGTGCGGCCTGCATGCTCAGCAGGAGTCCGAGGATGATGGGAATGATGGCGATGCTGAGGAGCTGCGAGGCGTCCTGGATGTTGTCGACGGCCGAGCCGACGGCGGCGTAGATGGAGGAGTAGAACAGATAGCCTCCGATCAGGAACAGGGCAATGTAGCCGAAGAGTTCGGCGATGTACCAGGGCGAGCCGAGCATACCGAGGTCGAGGGCGCCGTCGCCGGCGGCAACAGCGGCGTTGCTGACAAGAGGCATGATCCAGAAGCTGCATCCCGTGAGGAGTACGCCCCAGATAAGTATCTGCGTGATAGCCACAAGACCTATGCCGACTATCTTGCCCATCATCAGTGCGTTGGGGCTGACGCTGCTCACCACGATTTCAAGTACGCGGTTGCTTTTCTCGTCGATGATGCTGGTGGTGACCATCTGTCCGTAGAGCATGATGAAGGTGTAGAGCATCAGCGACATGATGATGCCTATCAGATAGCTGGCAATCGACGACGTCTCGGACGCGTCCTCGCCGTCGGTGATGCGGAAAGTCTCGAGAGTCACATCGACGTCGAGTTCCTTCATTATCTGCGCGAGGTTGGCGATATCGTAGGCTTTGAGGCGTTCTTTCTCGATGATGCTTTCCAGCTGTCCGCTGATAGCGCTCTCGGCCTGCATGGAGGCTGCCTCGCGGCTGTAGAGGCGTATGCCGTCGGGGCGGCTGACGGCATCCTTGTTGATTACAAGTACGGCGTCGTAGTCTTCGTCGGCCATAGCTGCCTTGTAGTCATTGCCGGCATCCACGAATGTAAGCTCCGCTTCCTTTTCGAGCTTCCGGCCTATCTGCTCCGGCGTCTGGTCGACTACGGCCACCGTTTTGTCGTCGGGGGTGCTGAAAGCCATGATGAGTGCCGGAGCCAACATCAGGCCTATCATAAGTATCGGCATCAGCAGAGTGCTGATGATGAAGCTTTTGCGTTTTACTCTTTCGAGATATTCACGGCTTATAATGATGGCGAGTGGTGATTTCATTGCTGTGCGGGTGTTTTGAGGTTGGATGCTTCTACGGTCTTTATGAATATCTCGTCCATTGAAGGCAGGATGGCATGGAAGCCTTCCAGGCGTACCACGCCGTTGGCTGCGGCTACGGCTGCGGGCAGCGTGCCGGCGTCGTTAAGGCGCAGGATGGCGCGGCTGAGGCCCTCGCGGTCGGGCGAGGTGGGCTCTACCGTCGACGCGAAGGGGGCCACGGCCGAACGGAAATCGTCGTGCGCTCCGCTGAATGTGAATTCGTAATTGTTGTCGGCGAAGCGGCGGCGCAGCTCGCGCACCGAGCCGCTGAGGATGTTGTGCGAGTGGTTGATGAGCGTGATCTCGTCGCAGAGTTCCTCCACGCTTGCCATGTTGTGGGTGGAGAATATGACGGTGGCTCCCTGGTCGCGCAGATGCAGGATCTCGCGTTTCAGCACGTTGGCGTTGATGGGGTCGAAGCCCGAGAACGGCTCGTCGAAAATCAGCAGCTCGGGACGGTGCAGCACCGTGACGATGAACTGCACTTTCTGAGCCATGCCCTTCGACAGCTCCTCCACCTTCTTGTCCCACCAGTCTGAAATCTCGAGGCGCTCGAACCAGGCTTTAAGCTGCGTGGTGGCTTCCTTGCGGTCGAGGCCTTTGAGGCGTGCGAAGAAGAGGGCCTGGTCGCCCACTTTCATCTTCTTATACAGTCCGCGTTCCTCGGGGAGGTAGCCCATGTGTGCCGTATCGGCACCCGTGAGCACATGGCCGTTGAAGGTGATGGTGCCCGAGTCGGGTGCCGTGATATGGTTGATTGCGCGTATGAGGGTGGTCTTGCCGGCGCCGTTCGGGCCCAGAAGGCTGTAGACGCAGCCGCGCGGCACGCTCAGGCTCACACGGTCGAGCGCGACGTGCTTGGAAAACGCCTTGCTCACTTCCTCTACTGTGATGATATTGTCCATGTAAGTTGTGATAAGTTTTTGAACTATTAGACGCATGGAAAAGAAAAAAATTACATTATTTCACAAAAAAAAATCGATATGTGGGCGATAATTAGTATATTTGCCGTTGTAATCAACCAATCACACACCAATAAACTCAATTTATGGAATATCAAAACATGCCTGCCGGTCCCGCAATGACCTTCCAGGAGGCAATCAAGGTCTGCCTCAACAAGTACGCCGACTTCACCGGGCGTGCTTCACGTGCTGAATTCTGGTGGTTCATGCTCCTTTGCTTTATCGTGGGCCTGTTTGGCTACGTACCTTACATCAAGTATCTGGCTATGCTCGCAAATCTGGCTCTGCTCGTGCCCACTCTGGCTGTGAGCTGGCGCCGCATGCACGACATAGGCAAAGGCGGCGGCTGGTGGTTCATCAACTTTGTGCCCCTGATCGGCTGGATCTGGTACATCATCCTCGCCGTTAAGCCCGGCGAACCCGGCGCCAACCGCTTCGGCGATGCTCCTCTGAAGTAAGAATTCACTGACCCATTAAAGGCCAAAGGTGACTTAAGCCAAAGTCGCCTTTGGCCTTTGCGTGACTATGCAGGACGGAAAAGACAGTGTGATGCGTGTGCGCGTGGTGCGCTGCGGTGCCGACGCCCTTGTGTGCGCGGGCGCGTCGGACGCGGAGTCGCTGCGCGTGAGCTATACCACGGGGTTGCCTGACGAAACCTTCGACAGCGGCTACCTCCGGGGCGTGCTGCGCCCCGGCATGCGTGTCAACCTTGTTGACTGCCGCCTGGACGATGACGGTCAGCTGCACGCCCGCTTCATTGTCGCCGAACCGGACTATCTTGTCAACGTCACGGCCGTGTGCGGCTGCATGGCCGACTACGGCGACGGCCCCACGGTGTGGCTTCTCCGGCGCATCGCCCCCGCGCCGTCTGGCCAGGCCCTGCTGATGGGTAATTTTGCCGGTCAGCTGCTGGACGAGTCGCTGCACAGCGAGAACCGCGACAAGCCTTATGCCGAGAGCGTCAGGGACTTCTTCCGCACATCGGCCGTCCCAATCATGGCACTGGGAGATGACTTCCATAGCCGCAAATTCCATGCCGACGCACACCGGCAATTGCAGAACATCCATGCGGCGGTGGACCGCATGCTGCCGTCTTTGGTCCCGTTCTCGCCCCGCGAGGCGGTGGTCGAGCCGAGCTTTTTCTGTGAGGTTCTCGGGCTGCAGGGGCGTATGGACTGCCTTACGCTCGACGGCACCGTGGTGGTGGAGCAGAAATCGGGCAAGGGGGCTTTCGGAAGCAAGGACGATATCGCTCCTCTGCTGCGTCGCGAGCATTACGCGCAGCTTCTTCTCTACCGCGCCGCGCTGCGCTACGGATGTCCCGGAAAGGAAGCCGAGGCGTTTCTGCTGTATTCCGGTTATGCCGAGCCGCTGGTGCGCGCCGGCCGTTCGGAGACCCTCACGCAGGAGGCGATGGCGCTGCGCAACCGTCTGGCCCTCGCCGAGATGGATTATGCCGAGCATGGCTTCGGCATGCTGCTTACGCTTACGCCCGCGATGCTTAATACCCGCAGGCGGTCAGGACGGCTTTGGCATGCCTATCAGTGTCCGCAACTGGAGTCGGTACTTGCTCCTCTCGGCAGGGCCGACAGGGTGGAGCAGCTGTATTTCCTGCGCATGATGCGCTTTGTGGCGCTGGAACACCGCATAGCCAAGACAGGAGTAACGCCCGGCGACGGCACCGGTTTTGCCTCCACGTGGCAGGCCCCGGCGGCCGCAAGACGCGCCGCCGGCAACATGCTTGACGGCATGAAGCTGGTAAGCCCGACGGCCGGCCACAGCGGCTCCGTGAGCAGTATAGAACTGAATATCGGCGACGACAGGGATAACGACGCAGCCAACTTTCGGCCCGGCGACGTCGTGCTGCTGTACAGCTACCTGCCCGGTGAGGCACCGGACCTGCGGCGGGCGTTGCCCTTGCGCTGCGTGATGCGCGACATGTCGGGCACGCGGCTGACGCTTACACTACGCACGCCGCAGAGCGACGCCCGTGTGCTCCTGCGCGACAGCGACGCGCTGTGGGCCATGGAGCACGACTTCATCGAGTCGGGCACGGACGCGCAGCTGCGCGGGCTTCATGCTCTGCTTCGCGCCCCCGCGGAGCGACGGCGCCTGCTGCTGGGGATGCGCATGCCCGAGGTAGACAGTAGCGTCGGCATCCGCGGCGATTACGGAGGATTCAATCCTGTAGTGACGGCCGCCATGCGGGCCCGGGACATATACCTCGTGGTGGGTCCTCCCGGTACCGGCAAGACGTCGCATGCCCTCATGGGAATACTGAGAGAGGAGCTGATGGACGCGGGTGCGGCGGTGCTGCTCACCGCCTACACCAACCGTGCCGTCGACGAGATATGCCGCAATCTGCACGACGGTGGCATTGACTTCGTGCGCATCGGGGGCGATGCATGTCCGGATTTCTGCCGGAGCCATACCGTCAGCGCGATAGTGGAGGCGGCCGCCGGAATCGGCGACGTGCGCCGCCGGCTGGAGACGGTGAGGGTAGTGGCCGGCACGGTATCCGCATTCAATTGCAATCCCGCGTTGCTGCGCATGCGCAGTTTCTCACTTGCGATAGTCGACGAAGCCTCGCAGATTCTTGAGCCTCAGCTCGCCGCCCTTTTTGCCGCCGTTGACGGCTGCGGCCGTTCGGCCATCGGGCGTTTCGTGCTTATTGGCGACCACAAGCAGCTTCCCGCCGTGGTACGTCAGAGTGTCAGTCAGAGCCGAATCGACGAGCCCGAACTGCGAGCCATAGGCTTCGACAACTGCCGTACATCGCTATTCGAGCGTCTGTACCGGAAATATGCCGGCCGGGATGAGCACAGCTGTATGCTGACACGGCAGGGGCGCATGCATCCCGACATTGCCGCATTCCCGTCGCAGGCGTTCTATGCCGGGTTGCTGGAACCTGTGCCCGTGGCCCATCAGAAGCAACCTTCCCCGCAGTCCCGCGTTCGGTTCGTGCCTGTAAGGGGAGACGGGCGAGGCGCCGGAAAAGTCAATCAGGCCGAGGCTGAGGTCATAGCCGATATTGTGGTGCGGCTGTGGCGTGAGCACGGGGATGCCTTCGACCCGGCAGCCACCGTAGGGGTGATTGTGCCGTACCGCAATCAGATTTCGGCGGTGCGTGCAGCCATAGTTGCTCGCTGCGGCAGCGGTGCGGCAACAGCTGTCACGATTGACACCGTTGAACGTTATCAGGGCAGCCAGAGGGAACACATTATATATGGTACGACCGTGAACGATATGGCTCAGCTTGCCTTCCTCTGCGACAGCACGATGACAGATATAGATGGTTGCATAGTGGACCGTCGCCTCAATGTGGCGCTGACGCGTGCGCGCGAGTACCTCACGATAGTTGGAAATCCCGATGTACTTCGCTTTAGTCGCGTGTATGCGACATTGCTGTATTCGCTGGGTGCATTGTAGAGGCGGCGAAATTTTGCAGTGTCCGATTCTTTTCTTATCTTTGTAGTGCCAAAAATCTCTGAAAACAAACAACTCAAATATGAACCAGAACTGTGAACAGGGATTCCGCACGGAGTCCGACCTTATCGGCACCAAGCAGGTGCCGGAATGTGCATTGTACGGCGTACAGACAATGCGAGGCATAGAGAATTTTGAAATCAGCAAATTTCATCTCTCGGACTATCCGGCATTCGTCAAAGGTCTGGCAATCACCAAGCTCGGTGCCGCCATGGCGAACCATGAGCTCGGCCTGCTGACCGACGAACAGTTCGCCGCCATCTCTCAGGCATGCCGCGAGATAATGGACGGCAAGCACCTCGAGCATTTCCCCGTAGACATGATACAGGGAGGCGCCGGCACTTCGACCAACATGAACGCCAACGAGGTCATCGCCAACCGTGCGCTGGAGATCATGGGCCACAAGCGCGGCGAGTACCAGTACTGTTCTCCCAACGACCATGTGAACCGTTCGCAGTCCACCAACGACGCTTATCCTACCGCCATCCACATAGGCCTCTATATAGAGATGCAACGCCTCAAGGCGCATTTCGCAACGCTTGTGGACGCCTTCGCCGCCAAGGCCGAGGAATTCAAGGACATTATCAAGATGGGACGCACCCAGCTTGAGGATGCCGTGCCGATGACTCTGGGACAGACTTTCGGCGGTTTCGCATGGGTGCTCCGTGACGAGATCAAGCACCTTGACGAGGCTGCCGCCGACCTGCTCACCGTCAACATGGGTGCCACGGCCATAGGCACCGGCATCTGCGCCGAACCGGGCTATGCCGAGAAGTGTATAGCCGCCCTGCGCGAGATCACGGGCTGGGACATCCGCAACGCCGAGGACCTCGTGGGCGCCACTTCCGACACCTCGGCCATGGTGGGATACTCGTCGGCCCTGAAGCGCCTTGCAACCAAGCTCAGCAAGGTATGCAACGACCTGCGTCTGCTCGCCGGCGGTCCCCGCTGCGGCCTCGGCGAAATCAATCTGCCGGCCATGCAGCCCGGCTCGTCGATAATGCCCGGCAAGGTCAACCCCGTGATACCCGAGGTCGTCAGCCAGATATGCTTCAAGGTCATGGGCAACGACGTGTGCGTGTCGATAGCTTCGGAGGCCGCCCAGATGGAGCTTAACGCTATGGAACCCATCACAGCTCAGTGCAACTACGAGAGCGTGAGCATCCTCATAAACGGTTTCGAGACCCTGCGCACCCGCTGCGTGGAGGGCATTACCGCCAATGCCGAGCGCTGCCGCGAGTACGTGCATAACAGCATAGGCGTGGTGACGGCTCTCAATCCCGTCATCGGCTACAAGAACTCTACCAAGATTGCCAAGGAAGCCCTGGAGACCGGACGCAGCGTCTACGAGCTGGTACTCGACCACGGAATCCTCAGCAAGGAGGAACTTGACACCATTCTGGCGCCGGAGAACATGATCCGTCCTGTCAAGCTCGATATAAAGCCCCGCAAACTGCTCTGATGTGAAGCGCGAAAGCGGCGACGGCATCCTGCCACTCGACCCCGACAACGCCGAGATGCTGACGGCGTGGCAGCTCGTGTGCGAGACTTCCCAGTCGGTGTTCCTCACCGGCAAGGCCGGCACGGGCAAGAGTACGCTGCTGCGCTACATCCAGGCTAACACGAAGAAGAAGCACGTGGTGCTCGCGCCCACGGGCATCGCCGCCATAAATGTGGGCGGCCAGACACTGCATTCCTTCTTTCATCTGCCTTTCAAGCCCGTCATGCCCGACGACCCGGAGTTCGCTACCGGCAAACTTCGGCAGCGCATGCGCTACAGCAAGGATATGGTGAAACTTCTGCGCGAGCTGGAACTTATCATCATCGACGAAGTGTCGATGGTGCGCGCCGATACCATAGACCTTATAGACAAGATACTGCGGGTGCATTGCGGCGAGATGCGCCGGCCGTTCGCCGGCAAGCAGCTGCTGATGGTGGGCGACATCTTCCAGCTGGAGCCGGTGGTGGGACCCGACTCCCGCGACATAATCGGAAGGCAATATGCCACGCCGCACTTCTTCAGCGCACACATCTTCGAAGAGATGCAGATTGTGCCGATAGAGCTGCGCAAGGTCTACCGTCAGAGCGACGCCGGCTTCGTGCAGTTGCTCGACAGGGTGCGCGACGGCCATCCCACGCCCGACGACCTGCGCCTTATCAACAGCCGTGTCGCAGGCTCCGGCGACGGCAGCCGCGATGCGGAGGGCGAACTGCCCGTCACCATCGCCACGCGGCGCGATACCGTAGACAGCATAAACGCCGCACGCCTCGAAAGCCTGCGGACGCCGGAACGGACATATACAGGTACCATAGAACGCGATTTCCCCGAGACCTCGCTGCCCACCGACATGGAGCTTACGCTTAAGGCCGGTGCGCAGGTGATGTTTCTGCGCAACGACCCGCAGCACCGCTGGGTGAACGGCACAATAGGCATCGTTGAGAGTCTTGACCGCGACAAGATAGCCGTGCGCACAGCGCCGGATGCCCTGCACACCGTAGAGCGTGAGCGATGGAGCAACATCCGCTACGAGTACGACGAGAAGACACACAAGGTGACGGAGACGGAGCTGGGCAGCTTCACACAGTTTCCCGTCAAGCTGGCGTGGGCGATGACAGTACACAAGAGTCAGGGTATGACCTTCGACCGTGTGGTCCTTGACTTCGGGCGCGGAGCTTTTACCGGCGGTCAGGCCTACGTGGCTCTGAGCCGCTGCCGCAGCCTGGAGGGAATAGAACTGCTGAATCCGCTGGCCGACAGAGATATTTATGTGCATCCGGCTGTGATACGTTTCAGCCGTAGCTTCAATAGCGGCGAGATAGTCAGCGCCGCCATCGACAATGCGCGTGCCGATGCCGCGCTTGCGTCGGCTCTTGCCGCTTTCGACTCCGGCGACATGAACCGGGCCGTCGAGCACATGGCGCTTGCGGCCTCCTTGCGCCCGGCCATACTGCACAGAGCGCCTCTGCGACGTCTTGCAGCGCGCCGCCTTGGAATAGTCGGACAGTTGAAGAACAGAATAGAGGCGTTGCAGCTGGAGATAGACGAAGCGCATGCACGTTTCGTCCGTCTTGCCGACGAATATGTGGCTTTGGGGCGGCAGTGCCTTGCCGATGCTGCAAATCCGCAGGCTGCGGTCGCCAATTACGACAAGGCGCTGCGCCTGTGTCCCGACCACGCCGTGGCGCTTTACGAGCGAGGGCGCGTCCTTGCCGACATGGGCGAGCTTGACGCGGCAGAGCAGTCGCTTCGCCGTGCCGCCGAGGCCGATGATACCGACTGGCAGGCTTTGCTTTGTCTGGCAGGCGTCTACAATGCCACGAGAGCGCAGGCCGAGGCTCTCGACTGCCTGCTCACAGCCCTGGACAGAAACGACAAGATACCGCAGATACACGAGGCGCTGGCCGACCTCTACGACAGCATAGACGACAGCGCTGAAGCCGACATGCACCGTGCCCTCGCGGCACGGCTGCGAAAAAAGAAAAGAAAATGAACAACTCTGGTTTTTTCCGTGCCGTTGCCGCCGCACCGGCCGTACATATCGCCGACCCGGCCGCCAATGCTGCCGCAATCATCGCCCTGCTTCAGGAGGCGGATGCAGCCGTGCATCCCGACATCGTTGTTTTTCCCGAGATGTGCGTGACAGGCTACACGTGCGGCGACCTTTTCCATAACGAGACGCTTCTTGAAGGCGCTTTAGGAGCGTTGCGCGACATAGCGGCGGCTACGGCATCCACCGGCTCGGTAGCCGTCGTGGGGCTGCCCCTGCGCGTGGGCGGCGCGTTGTACAACTGTGCGGCCGCCGTGGGCGGAGGCCGCCTGCTGTGTGTCGTCCCCAAAACCTATGTGCCGAATTACAATGAGTTTTACGAAAACCGCTGGTGGCAACCTGCGCCGGCATCTATGGGGACGTTCGATTCGGCCGCTTTCGGAAGCGTGCCTTTCGGCACCCGCCAGCTACTGCGCTGCGGCGACGCGCTGGTGGGCATTGAGATATGCGAGGACATGTGGACGCCGGTGTCGCCCGGCAGCCTTGCCGCACTTGCCGGGGCTGATGTCGTCGTGAATCTCTCCGCGTCGGACGACCTTACAGGCAAGTATGCCTATCTGCGCTCCCTCGTGGCCTCCCGGTCGGCGTCGGCCCGATGCGCCTATGTGTATGCGTCGGCAGGATACGGGGAGTCGTCGACCGACCTTGTGTTCGATGCCAAGACGATGATAGCGGAGAACGGTACATTCCTTGCCTGCAACGAACGCTGGCAGCACGGTGCGCAGTGGCGTGCGGCCGATATTGACCTGGAGGCCATACGCCGCGACCGCATGCACTTCGGCTCGTTCGCCGCGTGCGCCCGTGTCAACATCGGCGAGCCTTACGCAACAGTTGAATCGGGATGCGGCCCCGTGCTGCGCGACAACCCCATGGAGTTCCGCCATATCGACCCACATCCGTTCGTTCCGTCGGCCGACTCGCGCCTTGCCGACCATTGCGACGAGGTGCTCAACATTCAGGTGGCCGGACTGTGCCGCAGGCTCGAGGCCACACGGTGCCGCAGCCTTGTGGTGGGCATAAGCGGCGGCCTTGACTCCACGCTGGCGCTGCTGGTGGCCGTGAGGGCGTTCGACCGGCTTAGTCTGCCCCGCACCGGCATTCTCGGCGTCACTATGCCCGGCTTCGGCACTACCTCGCGCACGCACGACAACGCGGTGGCGCTGATGCGCAGCCTTGGAGTGAGCGTCAGGGAGATAAGTATCGCCGCCGCCGTCATGCAACATTTCGCCGACATAGGGCAGGAGCCCGACAATCACGACATCACATATGAGAACTCGCAGGCGCGCGAGCGCACACAGATACTTATGGATGTCGCTAATATGGAGGGCGGCATGGTGCTCGGCACCGGCGACCTCTCCGAACTGGCCCTGGGCTGGGCTACGTACAACGGCGACCACATGTCGATGTACGGCGTCAACGCCGGAGTGCCTAAGACGCTGGTGATACACCTTGTGAAGTATATTGCCGAGCGCAGCGAAGACGAGACCATACGCCGAACCTTGCTCGACGTAGTGGCTACGCCCGTGTCGCCCGAACTGCTGCCTCCGCGGGCCGACGGCACCATAGCACAGGTGACGGAGGATAACGTGGGTCCATACGAACTGCACGACTTCTTCCTCTACTATATGCTGCGCTACGGCTTCCGTCCGTCGCGCGTGTATGCGATGGCCCGGAAAGCTTTTGGCACTTACGACGACGCCACGCTGCTGAAGTGGCTGCGTGTGTTCTACCGCCGCTTCTTCGGCCAGCAGTTCAAGCGTTCATGTCTGCCGGACGGTCCGAAAGTGGGCTCTGTGTGTCTGTCGCCCCGCGGCGACTGGCGCATGCCGTCCGATGCCTCGGCCGCGCTGTGGCTCCGCGAGGTGGATGAACTGACGGCATAGTTGCCAATTTTTGCGACATAGTCGCCAACTTATTTTCCGGATGTATTAAATTATGTTAGAAATGCGTGCAACACGCTGATTTTTGGTGTATTTTTTTGCAAATTTGCAAGCCCAAACCATAACGTTTTTGTCGCATTTCCACACATGAATTTTTTACGCAACATTTCTTTTGCTGTGGCGTCGGCGCTCTCGGTGTCTGCCGTCGCGCAGAATGCCTTGTCGCTCGACCAGTGCATAGCTGTGGCCCTCAGCGAAAATCCTACGGTGCGCGTGGCCGATATGGAAATAAAACGTCTCGATTATTCGCATGACGAGACCCTGTCGCAGCTGCTGCCTCAAATTAATTTCGGAGCCAATTACTCGCGTATGCTCGCCAAGCAGGTGATGTATATGAGCATGGACGTGCCGGGACTCGGCGGAGGAACGGACGGCGACGGCAGCGAAGATGGCGGCGAGACCGAAAGCCGTGCCGCATCGCGCAAGGGCGGCAACGAGAACGGCATCAAGATGGGTCTTGACAACAGTTATCAGGTCGGCTTCTCTGCATCGGTTCCGCTGATAGCCCCGCAGCTGTGGAAGTCGTTGAAACTCAGTAATACGCAGATACTTCAATCGGTAGAACAGGCCCGCGCATCGCGCCTCGACCTCGTGAACCAGGTGAAGGACGCCTACTACGCTCTCATGCTGGCGCAGGACTCGCGCAGGGTGGTGCAGGAGAGCTACGATATGGCCGCCCTCACGCACGACACTTATCAGAAACAGTTTCAGGCCGGAACCGCATCCGACTATGATGTGCTGCGCAGCTCCGTAGCCATGAAGAACATAGAGCCGGAACTGATTCAGGCCGATATAGCCATCAAGCAGGCGCGGCTGCAGTTGCTGGTGCTGATGGGAGTCGAGGCCGACTTCCCTCTCGAGATCAGCGGAAAGCTTTCGGACTACGAGAGCACCATGTTCGACGAGGCTATGAAGATAGAGAGCGATTACTCTCAGAACAGCAGCCTGATGCTCAACACTCTGCAACAGCGCTCGCTGCGCGATGCCCTCGATGTGCAGCGCATGGCGTGGCTGCCGACAATATCGGCCAGCTTCAATTACTACTGGAATAGCTACAGTAACGGTTCGCCTTTCAAGAACTTCCGGTGGAGCAATTCATCCACCTTCGGGCTGTCGCTGTCGCTGCCGATATTTACAGGCGGCGCGCGCTACAGTCGCCAGCGCCAGGCGCAGGTACAGCTCACCGAGTCGGTGCTTCAGCGTCAGAACCTCGAACATACCGTGGGCATGCAGGTCGACCTTGCAATTGACAATATCCGGCAGAATATGCGCCAGATTTCATCGTCGTCCGAGAGCGTGAACGAGGCCACGCGCGCCCACGACATTATGGAGAAATCATTTGCCATCGGTGCCGCAAGTTATCTCGACCTGCGTGACAGCGAACTCGCGCTCACGCGCTCGCGGCTCGCCTATTACCAGAGCATTTACAACTATCTTGTGGCCGCCAGCCAGCTCGAGTTGCTGCGTGGCACGGCTCCCCTCGACAGCTACAAAAACCTGATTAACCAATAAACCTCCATGAACCATACATTAATCCGTTTTCTTGCCGGCGCTGCCGCAATTGTCTCCGTCGCTGCCTGCTCCGACGCCGATAAGAATACCCAGGCGCAGAAAGAAGAACTGCCGATGGTGGAAATCGGCAAGGCTGAAGTCCGGGACGTGCCGCAGACCAAGGAATATACAGCCAATGTCGAGGCCTACAACGTGAACAATATTTCACCGTCCGCGCCGAACCGCATAAAGACGATAGCCGCGGAGGTGGGCGACCCGGTGCGCCGCGGCCAGGTGCTCGTCACTCTTGACGGTGCGTCGCTCGAGCAGCTGAAGATCAATCTCGACCAGCTCGAACGCGACTACAACCGCGCGGTGACACTGCTTGAAATAGGCGCAGGCACGCAGCAGAGCGTCGACCAGCTCAAGGCTCAGCTCGACGCTGCCCGCAGCCAGTACAACAACGCCCGGGAGAACACCGTGCTCGTGTCGCCCGTAAGCGGTGTAGTCACGGCACGCAACTACGACCCGGGCGACATGACCGGCACGCAGCCGGTGCTGACCGTCGGCCAGCTCTCGCCTGTAGTGAAGATCATCATCAATGCTTCGGAGAGCGATCTGACGAAGATTGCCCGCGGCAAGCAGGTGAGCATAGCTTTCGACGCTCTTCCCGACGAGCAGTTTGAAGGTACCGTGGCCCGTGTGTACCCGTCCGTCGACCCCACGACACGAACCTTTGAAGCCGAAATACAGATTAAGAATCCCGGCGAGAGACTGCGCCCCGGCATGTTTGCCCGCGTGACGCTCGACCACGGCTCGCAGCAGCGCGTGGTGGTGCCCGACCGCGCCGTGGTCAAGCAGACCGGCAGCGGCAACCGCTATGTGTACGTGTACAGCAACGGTCGCGTGAGCTATAACCGTGTCGAGCTGGGACGCCGTCTCGGCGATGCCTACGAGCTGCTCTGCGGTGTGGCCGACGGCGACACCGTGGTGGTGGGCGGACAGTCGCGTCTCGCCGATGGCGTAGAGGTAGAAATTCTGAAATAAAACTCTCTTAACTCACCACTCATATGAGTCTATACGGCAGCGCTGTCAGGCGGCCTATCATGACTACGCTTTGCTTTGTGGCGGTAGTCATCCTCGGCCTCTTTTCGCTAAAAACACTTCCTATCGACCTCTATCCGGATGTCGAGACAAACACGCTGATGGTGATGACGTCGTATCAGGGCGCCAGCGCCCAGGATATAGAGCAGAACGTCACCCGCCCTCTGGAGAACGTGCTCAACTCCGTCAACGACCTCAAGCACATCACATCCAAGAGCCGCGAGGGCATATCGGTGATTACTCTTGAATTCGAGTACGGCAAGGACATCGACGTACTCACGAACGACGTGCGCGACAAGCTCGACCTCGTGTCGTCGGCTCTCCCGGACGATGCCGAGAATCCTACGATTTTCAAGTTCTCGTCGGACATGATTCCCATTGTCATGCTCTCTGTGAGGGCATCTGAGAGCATGCCCGGCCTGTACAAGATTCTCGACGAGGCCGTGGCAAATCCGTTGGCGCGTATCAACGGCGTCGGCTCCGTGAGCATATCGGGTGCGCCCAAGCGTGAGATACATATCTACGCCGACCCTACGCGCATGGAAGCCTACAACATCAGCATCGAGCAGATAGCGCAGGTGGTGGCGGCCGAGAACCGCAATATCCCCGGCGGCTCGTTCGACATAGGTTCCGACACCTATTCGATGCGTGTGCAGGGCGAGTTCAGCTCGTCCGACCAGATGGCCGACATTGTGGTGGGAAGCCACGAGGGACGCAACGTGTATCTGCGCGATGTGGCCCGCATCGACGACTCGCTTGAGGAGCGCGCGCAGCAGACCTACAACGACGGCGAGAAAGGTGCCATGGTTATCATTCAGAAACAGAGTGGCGCCAATTCGGTGGAGATCTCCAACAAGGTACTCCAGATGCTTCCCTCGCTTCAGAAGCGACTGCCGAGCGACGTCAAGCTCGGAATCATTGTCGACACCTCCGACAATATCCGCAACACCATAGCCTCTCTGGTGGAGACGGTGCTGTACGCGTTGCTGTTTGTGGTTATCGTGGTGTTCTTCTTCCTGGGACGCTGGCGCGCCACGCTCATCATCACCATCACCATTCCTATCTCGCTTATAGCCTCGTTCATCTATCTCGCCATCACGGGCAATTCGCTGAACATCGTCTCGCTGTCGGCGCTGTCTATATCAATCGGTATGGTGGTCGACGACGCGATTGTGGTGCTTGAGAACGTAACTACCCATATAGAACGCGGCTCAGACCCGAAACAGGCAGCCGTACACGGAACCAATGAGGTGGCTATCAGTGTAATCGCTTCCACTCTTACTCTTATTGCCGTATTCTTCCCGCTGACACTCGTCACGGGCATGACCGGCGTGCTTTTCCGTCAGCTCGGCTGGATGGTAACCATCATGATGATAATATCCACCACCTGCGCGCTGTCTCTCACGCCCATGCTTTGCAGCCTGCTGCTGCGCCGCGACACGAAGCACGGCAAAATCTACCGTATATTCTTCACTCCCATCAACCGCGGCCTTGACGCATTCGACCGCGGCTACGGCCGTCTGCTCACCTGGGTGGTATCGCACAAGCTCATTACGGGCATTGCATGTATGGCTACCTTCTTCGGTTCGCTGGTACTTCTGGGACGCGTGGGTACGGAATTTTTCCCGACCGCCGACGACGGCCGTCTCAGCGTCAGCCTCGAGCTGCCGATAGGCACCCGCGTGGAGATATCGCAGGAGCTCACGGCACGCCTCGTGGAGGAATGGCGCGAGAAATATCCGGAAATCAAGGTTATAAACTACACCACCGGTTCGGCCGACAGCGACAACACCTTTGCCTCGCTGCGCGACAACGGTCCGCACATCATCTCCATGAACATCCGCCTGAGCGATCCCGGCGACCGCGAGCGCAGCATCACGGAGATTGCCGCCGGCATGCGCCGCGACCTCAGGCAGTATCCGCAGTTCAAGAAGGCACAGGTGCAGGTGGGCGGCGGCGCCGGCATGGGCGGTCAGGCCACCATCGACTATGAGATATACGGCTACGATTTCGAAGCTACCGACAGCATGGCGGCACGCCTGAAGACGGTACTCGAAGGCATACCAGGAACGGCCGACGTGTTCATCAGCCGTTCCGACTATCAGCCTGAATATCAGGTGGACTTCGACCGCGAGAAGCTGGCTATCTACGGCCTGAATCTCCAGACCGCCGCCACATATCTGCGCAACCGCATCAACGGCACCATAGCCTCGCGCTTCCGCGAGGACGGTGAGGAATATGACATCATGGTGATGTACGACCCGGCCCATCGCCAGAGCATAGACGACATCGAGAACATACTGATATATAACGCAGCCGGCAAAGGTGTGCGCCTGCGCGACGTCGGCACAGTGGTGGAACGCTCCACGCCGCCCACCATCGAGCGTAAGGACCGCGAGCGCATCGTGACGGTGAAAACAACCGTGCAGGATGTACCCATGAGTCAGATAGTTGAGGCTTCACAGAAGGAAATCGACCGTATGGACATACCCCAGGGCATATCCATCTCGCTCAGCGGCAGCTACGAGGACCAGCAGGACTCGTTCTCCGACCTGCTCATGCTTGCCATTCTCATTGTGATACTCGTCTACATAGTGATGGCAGCACAGTTCGAGAGTTATACCTATCCCGCCATCATCATGACGTCGCTGCTCTTCGCCTTCTCGGGTGTGTTCATTATCCTGTGGCTCACCGGCCACACGCTCAACGTGATGAGTATGATCGGCGCCATTATGCTTATCGGTATCGTGGTGAAGAACGGTATCGTGCTCATCGACTATATCACGCTCAACCGCGAGCGCGGCATGAGCATCCGCCGCGCCGTGATACTTGGCGGTGAATCGCGTCTGCGTCCCGTGGTGATGACTACGCTGACAACCATCCTTGGCATGGTGCCTATGGCTGTCGGCACAGGTCAGGGTGCCGAGATGTGGCGCCCGATGGGTACGGCCGTGATAGGCGGTCTTACGTTCTCTACCGTGCTGACGCTTCTTTTCGTGCCAATGCTCTACTGTGTGTTCGCCCATAACGGCATACGCAACACCCGCAAGAAGCTGCGCAAGGCATTTCTCATAAACAAAAACGACAGAAAATGAAATCGATACTTATAACATTCGACCAGGCTCACCGCGAGCGCATCATCGAAATCCTTGACCGGAGCAATTGCCGCGGGTTCACCGCCTGGCAGACGGTGGAGGGACGCGGGAGTGTCGACGGCGAGCCTCACTATGGTTCGCATGCGTGGCCCTCGATGGCTTCGGCCATAATAACCGTTGTGCCTGACGAACGTGTGGCTATGCTGCTCGACCGCCTTCGTGCCCTTGATGCCGAACGTCCCAAACTCGGCCTCCGAGCCTTTGTCTGGAATATCGAGCAGGCTGTCTGATATCGGTTGCCTTGTCCGTAAAAAACGCCCCGCAGTCACAAAGGCCGCGGGGCGTTTTTATGGGTGTATGGTGGATTATTTCACTGCCATTTTGCGGGCGGTGCCGTCGGAGTAGCGGACGATGTACATACCCGGGACAACGCCGTCGGCGCGGCGGCCGTTAAGGTCGTAGATGCCGGTGACGGTGGAGCCTTCCGGTGCGGCTGTGATGTCGCTGATGCCTGCCTGCTGCTTGAGGGGCACTGTCACTTCTACGCCGGGACCGCTGACGGTGACATCGCCTTCGGCTATGACATCCGTATCGTCGTGAGCGAGCGTCAGCACGCACTCGTCATAGCGTCCGGCTACGGTGGCCGTGACGCCAGCCGGAGCCTTTACGCTGAGTTTGGCACCGTCGAAATAACTGCCGAGGGGAACGTTGACAGCTGTGCCGTCGCCGGGCAGCTCGATGTTCTTGGTCTCGCAGGTGAGCCAGGGATGCTCGGCGTGGAGGCCGATGGCGAACGCGTTGTAGTATTCGCCCAGCGGACCCTCCTGATCGGCGATAGGTGTGGCGCTGAAGCGGTATGCCGTGTTGCCCATGATGCGTATGCGTTTTGTTATCCAGCCATGGCACAGCATGTTGGCGTTCGGAATAAAGGACTGCATGGGAGCGAAGTATTCCACCTTGTCGCTGTTGAATCCGGTGAGGTAAACGACATAGGCAACGGTTTCGTCGGTAGCCTGAACTATGGCCGGTGTGTCGAAGTTGAAGGGAATGCACAGCGTGGTGTTGTGTCCGCCGTTCACGTCGTCCCTGATGATGTCGGCGCCTGTGCATGTGGCGGTGGCAACGGGTGTCTGCACATCGGGGTCAAAGACATATGAATCATCAAGAGCGAAGATGCGCAGTGTGAGGACAGCATCATCGGCAATGGTACCTTTTGCGAAGACGTCGGCGCCGTTCACAACCATCGGAGCCTGCGAGGGGTAGATGAAGTTGAGGATGCCGTCGAGCTGCACGTCGTCGCCTTCCTCCGGTTCGTCGCCTCGTAGTGTATAGTCAAGCCAATATTTGTTTGTGTTGGCATTGTGTCCGAAAATCGGGAGAGTGGCATCGCCGAATTTCTCAGAGTCTACGACGGCAATGGTTATGTCGTTGTAGGCGTATAGGAAAGGCATCAGCGACGCCTCAAACATACCGTCTGACAGCTTGTACTCGGGTTTGCCTCCGGCCTGGAAGACTGCGTAGGCCGACGTTGCGGTGCCGGGCGACGTGTGAGGCGCAGTGCCTGTAAGGACAGGCGGATAGAAGAAATTGTTTCGCTTTGTGTTGTCGCTGGAATAGTCGGGAATATACTGCACGGTGAGAGTCTCGTCGCTGCCCCCGTCTACCATTTCTGCGGTGACAGGATCGCAGTAGCTCCAGGCGAAATCGGCACCGTCGATATACGAGGTATTGACCCAGGTCTCGTCGGAGAATACGGGAATCTGTGCTATCGGTAAGCTCAGTACCGAGAGGTCGGCGCTTCGATCGAAGCCCCAGTACTGTATGTCGAAGGGCTCCATGAAGCTTATGCCATCGAGCTGCGGATAGCCGATGGTGACTTCGTCGAGAAACATTGCGTTTCCGTCGTCGCCGACGTAGCGGAATGCCAGCTGAACTTTTTGGCCGGTGTAGTCACTGAGGCTGAAGCTTTTCCTCTGCAATGCGGTGGGCGTGAGATTGAAGAGCTCGGCTAAAGACGTGTCCTTGTAGTCATCGGCGAAGTCGTGCAGCATGGTCCAGTCTGTGTCATTTTCGGCCTTGACCATAATTTGCAGAGTGGCGGCAACTATCTTGTCGCCCTCATATTCCATTGTTTCCCAATTTATGTTTTCCATGCTGAACAGGAATATGGGGTCGATATAGGCCATGAAGCTGAAGACCATGCCGTCGGCAACCTCACAGGGCGGTGTAATCAGCCATTCGTCCTGGTCGAAGCCGAAATTGATAGCCATGAAATAGTCGCCGTCGCTGGGAACCGGTAAGCCATCGGTTTTCGGGCATATGCCCCATGTTTCTTTGAAATCTTCGGTCGTCTGCTTCCGTGTCCATCCCTCAGGAAGCCATTCGGCATTCGTGCCGTCCCAGCCTTCGAAGCTTTCGTAGAGGGGTGCTCCGTCGGGAGCCACTCTGTTTTGAGCCTTGCGCGTGGCCGGCTTCATGATGGCGGAACCGAGCCGGTTGTCGATGCGCTTCAGCTTGTCGTGAGTGATAGCAATGCCTTTGGCAGGCTTGCGGGACCCGGCAATGACGCTTTTGTCTTTAGTCTTGCTGATTTTTACGTTCCGGACGGTGTTGACGCGTATGGCGCTTTCGTCCGGTGTGGCTGCTGCCATTCCGAGTACGGAAACCGAGAGCAGAACGGGGAGTAAAAAATGTTTCATTAGCATAAACATTATGTGAGTAAATATGGTTTTTCGTTGCAAAATTAATAAAAAAATGTCGCAGTTGCATAAAATTGTTATAATTTATATGCAACTGCGACAAAATGATTTTGGAAACTGCGTCGAGCGCTATCTGGCCTCGCGCATATAGTCTTCAAGTCCGAGCATTATCTGGCGGGCCATGCGGGTGCGGAATTCGGGGTCGGCAAGCAGGTTTTCCTCTTCAAGCGAGCTCATGAACAGTCCCTCCACAAGCATGTTGGGGTAGTCGGTAGGACCGTTGAGAGAGAAATTGAAATTGCCGACGAGCCCGTAGAAAGTAACATCGAGTTCAAGCAGGCGGCGGGCTATGCTCACGGCCAGCGGACGGTCGAAACTGTGCTTGTAGAGCGCGGATGTGCCCGGTGAAGCCAGTGGACCGCCGCCGGCGTTGTTGTGTACGCTGATGGAAATGTCTACGCCGGCGTCGCGCAGGATGCGCTTGCGTTCGGTCATGGACGGCTCGGTGTCGGAGTCGCGGGTGAGGGTGACACGTGCGCCGGCCTGCTCAAGCATGTCGCGGAGTTTGAGCACTATGTCGAGGTTGATGTCCTTTTCGAGGAGTCCGGAGACGGAACGTGCCCCGGGGTATTTGCCGCCGTGGCCTGCGTCGAGCCCGACGTGGAGCCCTTTCAGACTGCGTGTCTGTGGAGCGTGGCGCACGTCGATGCGTAGCACGGAACCGTCTCCGTCGCCATAGCTTGCGGTATACCCCCATACATAGCTGCTTTTAAGCCTTATGAGCATGCGGTAGACGTCGCTTTCTACCTGACGGAAGTCCACACGGTCTATTATGCCGAGGTCGAGTGTGCGCTGGGTGATCCAGTTGCTGTTGTCGGCCGCGCCGTAGAGTTCAACGCATATTGTGGAGGGATCTCCGTCGTCGGTCCAGCTGGTGTAGGGCAGGCGGGCGGGAAGGCTTATGGTGACACGGTCGCAGTTTTCTCGGCGTTGTATTGTCCACGAGCCTGTGGTGAGGGTGGGGCGCACGGCGTTGTCTTCCGTGCGGTGCGCATAGTCTTTGGGAAGGTAGGCGTAGCGGTTGTCACTGAGTCGTACGCGGTAAAGGTCGCCGTATTCGCCCGTGGCTGTAAGTATGATGCCGCGGTCGAGGAATCCCATCTTCGAGCCGCCGAGGCGGTCGCTGCCGGGACCGTATTGCAGGTAGGCACCGGAGTCGGTGGACACAGCGAAAGGTTCGGGGTATATGGTCTCGCGTTTGGCCGGCTTTTTTGCTTTCGGAACAGGATGCTGCGCCTCCACGAGTGTCACTTCGAATGTGGTGTCGGCAGAGAGCTTCCCGTGGCGCACTTTTACGTGTATTTTGTTTTTGCCCGGCGTGAGATCCAGTTCTGTGCCGAAGCATCCGGTGTTGGAATAGACTTTGACGGCCCGACCGTTGACGGAGGCGCTGGCTCCCGGGGCGGTGATTCCTACTACGGTGTGTGCGGCAGATGTTGTAGACACTTCCGTGCCGCTGACGATGTGCAGGGGTGCTTTTCTGGCGTTGGCGCCGGCAGAGAGCGTGAGCGCCGCGAGGAGGAGAATGATTTTTTTCATGGCAGGTGATGTTGTAAAAAAGAGGCGCCCTGCGGCTTCGGTGACACAGGGCGCGGATTTTCAGTCGTTATTTCTCGATTTTGTCGAGTTGGTCCTTTATGTCGCTGAAGATGCGGTCGAGCTCGCCGTGTCCGTTGATGGCGTGGTAGCTGCCCTCCTTTATATAGAAGTCTCGCAGTGGCTGCGTCTGTCGGTGGTAGACTTTGAGTCGTTCGCGGATGGTGTCAGGATTGTCATCGGCACGGCCTGTGTCCTTTCCGCGCTTTATCATGCGGTCTACAAGTTCGTTTTCCGGCACTTCAAGACCGACTACGGCGTGCAGGCGTGTGCCGCGCTCCTTCAGCAATTCGGAGAGGGCTTCGGCCTGCGGAATGGTGCGGGGGAATCCGTCGAAAATCACGCCTCCGGCAGTTTTGTCCGGGTTCTCGTCAAGCACGTTTGCCAGGACTTGAAGCATCAGTTCGTCGGGAATGAGTTGTCCTTTGGATATATATGTGTCGGCTATGCGTCCAAGCTCGGTGCCGCGTGCAATATGGTCGCGCAGCACTTCGCCGGTGGAGATGTGGTAAAGTCCGTACTCCTTTATAAGGCGCTCGCTCTGTGTGCCCTTGCCGCTGCCGGGGGCACCGAATATGACGATGTTAAGCATCTTTACTTTTGGTTTATGGGGGTGAGGCTCACGAGCCTCCGGGGAGTGCTATGCCTGATCTTTCAGCACATAGATGTCGTTGAGATCGCGGGCGCGCTCGTTGAGGTCGAGGCCGAAACCTATTATGAATTTCTTGGGAATGTTGAATCCGACGTAGTCGGGATCGACGTTTTCTTCTTCCAGTGCTTCCGGTTTGAAAAGCAGTGTGGCGACTTTAATGCTTTTGGCTCCTTTCTTGCCGAGACCGTCGATCAGGTGTGCGATGGTGTGGCCGGTGTCGACTATGTCTTCCACTATTATTACGTCGCGGCCGTTGATGTCCTCCTGCAGGCCGATCACTTCTTTGATAGTACCGGTCGAGCCCATACCTGCATAGCTTTTGAGGCGTATGAAGGTTATTTCCGAGTCAATGCCCTCGGATGCCCGGAACAGGTCGGCGGCAAAAGGAAACGCCCCGTTCAAAACACATATGAACAGGGGCGTTTTGCCGGCGTAATCGCGCACTATTTCTTTACCCAGCTCTTTGATGCGGGCGTCGATGGAATCTCTGGAGATGTAGGGAACGAAGGTGTGTCCCTCGTATGTCACTTCTTTCATCCTTTGGTAAAAATTTGGTGCAAAGGTACGGCAATTTTTTGAAACAGGAGCATGTTTCGTTATGAAAATTTACGGATTTTTGTTACTGTTTAGTTACGATTTCGTTTTTTGTGCCTATATATTGTCGGGAGATAAGCTTCAGCTGTAGTATTCCGTCAGCTCCACTACTCCGTGAGGCAGAGCTAACGATGCCTGAACGTCGATGATGCGCTGGTTATCGCTGCCACGGAAGCGCAGGTCGGTGTTGCGCCTCGACTGAATGAAGGGACCGTCGACGAGTGCGTCTATGTAGCTAAGCAGAGCCGTGGCGTCTGGGCGTTCCAGCAGTTGCTCGAATGTGAAGCCGGTGTAGCACCACAATGTATAACCGGCATCTTTTATCGCCCGGGCGATCGGCAGCAGGGCTTCGGCCTGATACATGGGGTCGCCTCCGGTGAGGGTGACGTTGAAGTCGTTGGCGCGGATGCGGCTCAGCAGTTCGTCAGGCGTGATGTCACGGCCGGCATCGAAGGGCCATGTCGTGGGGTTGTGACATCCCGGGCAAGCATGCGCACATCCGGCGGTGTAGACGGATGTGCGCAGCCCGGGACCGTCGACGCTTGTGCCGTCGACGATGTCCATTATGCGTATGTTCATTTGTGGGTCACGCGGTCGTTTAGCTCGGCAAGCTTGGCTGTGTTCCAGCGGTCGGTGGTGCCTACGAGGTAACCGGTGATGCGCTGGAGGCGGTCGATGGCTGTGCTGCCGCATTTGGGGCATGTGTGCAGGTCGGCCGATGCGTCCTCGTAGCCGCACTGCATGCAGCGGTTGCGGTTGTGGTTGACCGAGCAGTAGCCTATATTGTAGCGGTCCATGAGGTCCACGATGTCCGATATGGCCTCGGGGTTGTGTGTGGCGTCGCCGTCGATTTCCACATAGAATATATGTCCGCCGCGTGTGAGCTCGTGGTAGGGGGCCTCCACTTCGGCCTTGTGGCGCGGAGAGCAGTGGAAGTAGACCGGCACGTGGTTGGAGTTTGTGTAGTAAATCTTGTCGGTGATGCCGGGCAGAATGCCGAAGCTTTTGCGGTCTTTCGCGGTGAATTTGCCGGAAAGTCCTTCGGCGGGAGTAGCCAGAACGGAGTAGTTATGCCCGTACTTCTCGCTGAACTCGTTGGCGCGGGAGCGCATGTGGCCTACGATGCGCAGGCCCAGAGCCTGGGCTTCCTCGCTCTCGCCGTGGTGCTTGCCGGTGAGGGCTACGAGACATTCGGCAAGGCCGATGAAACCGATGCCGAGAGTGCCGTGATTGATGACGCTTTCCACATGGTCGTTAGGACCGAGTGCCTCGGCGCCGTTCCAGAGTTTGCTCATGACGAGGGGGAACTGCTTGGCGAGTGCCGTTTTCTGGAAATTGTAACGGTCGTTGAGCTGGCGGGCGGCTATGTCAAGGACATTGTCGAGACGGCGGAAGAAAGTGTCGATGCGTTCCTGACGGTCCTGTATGTTCATGCACTCGATGGCTATGCGCACGATGTTGACTGTGGTGAAGCTGAGGTTGCCGCGGCCAATGGATGTCTTTTCGCCGAAACGGTCCTCGAAGACGCGTGTGCGGCAACCCATGGTGGCAATCTCGTAGCGGTAGCGCTCGGGATCGTCGGCGCGCCATTTCTCATGGACGTTGAATGTGGCGTCAAGGTTTACGAAGTTCGGGAAGAAGCGCCGTGCCGTCACTTTGCATGCGAGCTTGTACAGGTCGTAGTTGGGGTCGTCGGGGAGGTAGCTTACGCCGCGCTTTTTCTTCCATATCTGTATCGGGAAGATGGCTGTGGCTCCGTTGCCCACGCCCTCGTAGGTGCTGTGCAGCAGTTCGCGGATGATGCAGCGGCCTTCGGCGCTGGTGTCGGTGCCGTAGTTGATGGAGGAGAACACCACCTGATTGCCGCCGCGGGAGTGGATGGTGTTCATGTTGTGGATGAACGCCTCCATCGACTGATGTACGCGACTGACAGTGCGGTTGACGGCGTGCTGGAGCATACGTTCCTCGCCCGACAGGCCGTCAAGCGGCATGGCGGTGTAGTCCTTGAGCTCTTTATTATATAAATGTGAGAGGTCGACGCCCTGCATCTGCTCCACGAATTTCAGCTCTTCGATAAAAGTGGCGCGGACGAACGGTGCGAGGTAGAAGTCGAATGCCGGGATGGCCTGTCCGCCGTGCATCTCGTTCTGTGCTATTTCGAGCGAGACGCATGCAAGTATTGTGGCTGTTTCGATGCGCTTGGCGGGACGGCTTTCGCCATGCCCTGCAATGAAGCCCTGCTGGAGAATGCGGTCGAGGGGATGCTGCACGCATGTCAGGCTCTTGGTGGGGTAGTAATCCTTGTCGTGGATGTGTATGTAGCCTGAGCGTACAGCTTCGCGCGCTTCGGCCGTGAGCAGGTAGTCGTCGACAAAAGGCTTGGTGGTCTCGCTTGCGAATTTCATCATCATGCCTGCCGGCGAGTCGGTGTTCATGTTGGCGTTCTCGCGGGTGATGTCGTTATTCTTGGCTTCGATGATTTCGTGAAACATGTCGCGGGTCTTGGCGCGCCGGGCTATGCTGCGCTGGTCGCGGTAGGCGATGTATCGCTTGGCGACTTCTTTTCGCGGGCTGTTCATCAGTTCGAGCTCCACCATGTCCTGGATTTGCTCCACGGTCATGCGCTCCTGGCCGTTGAACGAGATGCGGTCGCAGATTTTGCATATCAGGGCTTCGTCCTCTCCCAGCTCGGTAGTGAGCATGGCCTTGCGTATGGCGGCCTTGATTTTTTCTTCGTTGAACCCTACGACGCGCCCGTCGCGTTTCACCACAGTCTGTATCATTTTGTTAGCTTGAGTGTTTTTGTTTTTGATGTCCGAAGACGTTTACAAAGGTAGTCACAATAACTCAAACGAACAACATAAATGCGTTTTATTTTTGAGAAAATTTTAGTTTTTGGAAAACTTTTCGACGAGATTTAAAAATTATGTCGTTGAATAACAGCTATATACAAATTATTTTGGAAAACTTGTCAAAATAATTTGTTGAAGAAAATGAAAAATCGGCGGTATTATTCGGCGGAGATGTTTTTGCGAACGAACATCTCGGTGTCCTCGTCGTGCAGCCCTGACTGCGACAGCGGAAGTCCCTCGTTGTAGTCGTTGAGGTACATGCGCGGCTCTTCGCGGTATGAGCTGTCCGTCAGTGCCCGGTATGCCCGTGCTTCCGGGGTGCGGATACCTGCAAGGGAGAGCATAGTGTCGAATACGGTGCGGCTCGACGATATTTGTCGGCCGGAGTTTGCCGAGGCTGTGGCGGTCAGGGAGGGGTAGGCGCTGCGGTGGTAGGATGAAGTCCAGATCAGCAAAGGCACGTGTATCTGCCAGTAGGTGGGTGCCGGCGATGCATGCAGGAAGCGTTCGCGGTCGTCGTCGAAGATGTCCTCGCCATGGTCCGGGATGAACAGCATTGCTGCCGGAACGGAGTCCCCCTGTGCGTCCAGCGATTCGATAAGGTCGGCAAGCATCGCGTCGGTGCTTACGATGGTGTTGTCGTAGGCATTGACGAGTTGGTCGCGGTTTCCGCGCGAGGCGCTGGTGTTGTCGTCCGGCACGAAACGCCGGTGGCTGTCTGTGTAGCGGTCGCGGTAGTTGAAGTGCGAACCGTAGGTGTGGAGCACGACGAAAATTTTCCGGCCGGCATTGGCGCGGATGAAATTCCGCGCCATGGGTACGAGAGCGCTGTCGCTGCGCAGGGCGCCGGGAGTGTCGGATATGAAAAGGCATGTATCGGCCTGCTCTCCGAAGAAGTCTATGAACGAATGGTTGCGCCGTTGATTGGAGAAGAACGCTGTGGCGAATCCCGCTTCGCGGAAAGCCCGGAAGATGCTCTTCACCGTGTAGATGGAGTCGCCGAACGTTTCGGCGGTCAGCGGCGACAGAAGCAGCGGCACGCTTTTGTGGGTGGTGTTGCTCTCGCTGAGGACGTGAGAGAAAGCGATGATGTCGCGGCGTTGTGCCAGGCGCGGGTTGGTGGGGCGTCCGTATCCGAGGAGCTGCCAGTTGTCGGCGCGGCATGTCTCTCCGATGACGAGTACATATACCTCCGGAAGCGAGTCGGGCCGTGTGCTTTGGGCGTGGTATGTGAAATCGCGCGATGTCTTCGGATAGTCACGGGTAGCGTGGAAGCGGACCACTGCCTGAACGGTGTTGTCCATCACGTTCAGAGGGAACAGCTGACGGCGTACGGTGTAGCCGGGAATGGTGGCGTAGGCCGCTATTGTGGCAAGCACTCCGGCTGCCGCCAAGGCGGCGCCTGTACGTCGGGCCGTGCGCAGGGCGCGACGAGGAACGTCGCGGTGCGTGCATAGCAGCCATACTGCCCATGCGATGGGCGGCACATAGATGATAACCACCGTGAGTATGGCTCTCCCGAGGTTGCCGAGCAGCTCGTTGACTTCGGCGGGATTGGTCGTGACGACGTTCAGAAACATGTCTATGGCAATGAGCGACTCGCCGTAGAGGAACAGCAGCACGATCTGGAAAGCGGCATAGATGCTCAGTGGCAGGCACAGCAGCACGGTGCGGCCCACATTACGGGACGATGCGCATATCAGCAGGAAGATACCGCCGGGCAGAAGCACGTTGGCCGCGCAGGATGCCGCGGAGTAGTGTTCCGTGAAGCACAATGCAACGTTTGCCACGAGCAGCAGAACCGGATAGAGCCACATCAGGATTGTGGCCGGAAGCGCGGACCGCAGATGCCGCGTAATGTCAGAACGCTTCATTAATGCTGAATATAAAGCCGGTGACGCCGCGGCCGAATCCGAGGTCGGCGCGCACGTTGACGCGGTGTTTGAACTCCCATCGGTATCCGATGCCGTAGTTCGGCAATATGGTGCGGTGGGTTATCTGACTGAAACGGGAAAACACGGTGCCGGCGCCTATCCATAGCGCCACGCCGTTGCGGTGCCATACGTGCTGGCGCAGTTCGGCGCAGGTGATGATGGCCGATTTGTCTCGGAAGCGACCTTCAAAGTAGCCGCGCATGTCCTGGCTGCCGCCGAAGGTGCTTAGCAGTCCCCAGGGAGTGTTGCCGTAGGTGAAGTTGCCTTCCAGGAGCAAGGCGAGGATGGCTCCCCGCCACAGGCCGCTGTAATGTGACGCATGCACTTTGGTGGACGAGAACGCGTAGCTATTGCCCAGAAAACGCGGGTTGAACTGCTGCTGCACGCTTACGAACGTGCCGTGGTGGGCGCTGCTGAGGTTGTCGCGGCTGTCGTATTCTATCTGTCCTCCGACGCCGAAGTTGAAGGTGCGCATGTCCTCGCCGTGCAGCAGCTCGGGGCGCTCGAAGTCGCTTCCTTTGATATAGTCCATTGCCACGAGTGGGCCGGCGTAGAAGTGGCTGCCGAGGCGCCAGCGGTAGTTGAGACGAACCTGCGAGTTGAGATATTTGTATTTTGACTCGTTGTAGTCGTGACGGCATTCCTCGTAGCCTATGCCCCAGAAGTCAGTGGCAATGCGTGAGAAATTCACGTCATAGGTGAGGCGCCGGCGGTCGCCGGGGAATATATGCGTGCCGCATATGCCTACTTTGAAATGTCCGGCGGTGGTGATGTCGGTGTATATCGACACTTGCGACACCGGTGTGAGCGTATCGGTTGCCGAAGTGCGGTATAGTCCTGCTCCCATCAGTCCTATGCCGAATTTGGAATCGGACGAATAGTGCGGACCACCGATTACGCTGAAGTCGAACGCTTTCTCCGGCTTTTCGTCGTTGGCTTTGCTGAAGTAGTCGATGATGCGTGCCACGAGTCCTTTTTTTCGAGTCTCGGAAGAAGTGGAATCAGCCGTTTCGGAGGCATACGTCTGCCCGCAAATGGTTCCCAGAAGTAATATGGCTAAGATCTGTACTCTCATATTCAAATATAGGCGCAAAATTACTCATTAATGGCTATATTACCAAAAATAAGCAATTTTGATGTTCCTCCGATATTCCAAAAAATTGGATGTAATTGCGTTAATGATATGTTTTTTATGTACCTTTGCCGATGCAATGAAGAAAAAAATATCCTTACTTATACCGGTTTACAACGAGAGTGGCAATCTGCCGTGTCTGAAGGCGGCTCTCGACGGTCTGGCCGATAGTCTCGGGCAATACAACTGGGAATTTCTGTTTGTTAACGATGGCTCTTCGGACGACTCTCTGTCAGTCCTCCGCGACATGCGCAGCCGCGATGCGCGGGTCAGTGTGGTGAATCTGTCGCGCAATTTCGGAAAGGAGAATGCCCTGCTCGCCGGCATGGACTATGCGGCAGGCGATGCCGTGGTGATAATGGATGCCGACATGCAGCACCCTGTGGAGGCAATCCCCGAGATGCTGGCATGGTGGGAACAGGGATATGAGGACGTGTACGGGCGCCGCCGCAGCCGCGGACGTGAGTCGTGGTTGCGCAAACGTCTGTCGCTTGCTTATTATTCCATGCTTCAGGGTACCACACGCATCGAGGTGCTTCAGAATGTAGGCGATTTCCGTCTGCTGGACCGACGGGTGGTCCGTGCCATATGCTCGCTTCGGGAAACGCAGCGCTATACCAAGGGCCTTTACTGCTGGGTGGGCTATAATAAGAAAGAGGTGCTTTTCGACCAGGCTGACCGTGTTGAAGGCAAGTCGTCGTTCAATCTCCGGTCGTTGCTGAATCTGGCAATAGAGGGCATTACGTGCTATACCACGGCTCCGCTGCGCATAGCGTCGGTCGCCGGTCTGCTGGTGTCGCTGTGTGCCTTTATCTATCTGATATTCGTGATATTCAAAACCTTGATATACGGCGAGAGCGTTCAGGGCTTCCCCACATTGCTGTGTGTTATCCTTCTGCTCGGCGGGCTGCAACTGATGGCCATTGGCATAATAGGCGAATACATAGGCCGCATCTTCAGCGAGACAAAGCAACGTCCGCCCTATATCGTGGAATCGTACAACGAGGAGAAACTGTGACGCTTCGGCGCCATGTGTATATAAAAGAAAATCGTCCGAAGCTTCGGACGATTCTTTTTAGTGGCGGGGGCAGGACTCGAACCTACGACCTTTGGGTTATGAGCCCAACGAGCTACCACTGCTCCACCCCGCGATGTTTTACGGGTGCAAAGGTAGGGAGTTTTTCAATACCGCGCAAGTGTTTTAACCTATTTTAACCTATATGCGACTGCAGCGAGCCATCAGCAGAGCGTCGGCCAATGTCAGACAAGCCATGGCTTCGACCACCGCCACGGCGCGCGGTATGGCGCATACATCGTGTCGGCCGGTGGCGTGGAATTCGGCGACGGTGCCGTCGGTGCGTTCTGCAAGTACAGGTCGCATCAGGGTGGCTATGGGCTTGAAGGCCACCCGCATGACGATATCGCTGCCGTTGCTGATGCCGCCGCAGATTCCGCCCGCATGGTTGGCAGTGTCCGGCGCTGAATATAGTTCTGAACCGTGTTGTGCCGCGGATGCGAAGCCGTCGCCGTATTCAAATCCCTTTGCCGCGTTTATGCTCATCATGGCTGCTGCCAGCATGGCCTGCAACTTGCCGAACAGCGGTTCGCCGAGGCCGGGAGGGCAACCCCGCACGATGCAGGATACTACGCCTCCCACGGTATCACCTTGTACGGCAACCTCGTCAAGCGCCTGCCTCATCGCCTTCGCTATCTCATTGTCGGGGCAACGCAGAGGCGATGCGTATACGTCGCTGAGGTCAAGTTCGCGGTAGTCGCGCTGGATGGCGATTTTACCTATCTGAGATGCGTACGCATGCACGCTGATGCCGCTTAGTCCTATGAACTGACGGGCTATGGCACCTGCCGCCACGACCGCCGCCGTGGCACGCGCGCTTGCCCGTCCGCCGCCGCGGTGGTCGCGTATTCCATATTTATATATGTATGT
This sequence comes from uncultured Porphyromonadaceae bacterium, assembly GCA_900550395.1. Lineage (GTDB taxonomy): Bacteria > Bacteroidota > Bacteroidia > Bacteroidales > Muribaculaceae > CAG-873. The sequence continues at coordinate 38,514 of URSD01000006.1, forward strand.
GGCATCGGCATGTCCGGTGCGCAGTACGTCGCGGAACCGGTCGTAGTCCTGCGGACGCGCGTCGGTGTTATCGATCGTGAACGCTATCGGCGTGCCGGTACTCGTTCCTTCAAAGATTCCTGAAAGCAGGTGCACGCGGTCCGACTCACGTCGCTGCGAGGTCAGAGCCGACGCGCCCGGGCGCCGTCGTTCCATCTCGAGGTCTATCTCCTCTGTGTTAATGGCGAGACCTGCCGGCATGCCGTCAATCACGCCGCCTATGGCTGTGCCGTGGCTTTCCCCGAATGTGGTAAGGCGGAATATGTGTCCGAAGGTGTTCATTTCACGAGATCCGTGACAGTTGCGTGCGTGTAGGCTATGATGTCGGTCGGGGCTATGGCCAGCTGCAATCCTCTCACGCCGGCGCTGACATAGATTCGGTCGAAGTCGGTGGCGGAGGAATGGAAGAAAGTCGGGAAAGCCTTTTTCATGCCCACGGGCGAGCAGCCGCCGCGGATATAGCCTGTGGTGGCGAGCAGGTCCTTCATGTGTATCAGGTCGGCCTTCTTGTCGCCGGCAGCTTTTGCGGCCTTTTTCAGATCTACCTCGCAGTCGCCGGGCACGACGCAGACGAAGTGGCCCACGCGCTCTCCGCGAAGCACGAGCGTCTTGAACACACGCCTGATGTCCTCGCCCAGTTCGGCGGCCACATGGTCGGCAGCCAGATTGTCGGGGTCGACGGTGTACGGTATAAGTTCAAATTTCACTCCCGCCGCCTCCAGCAGGCGCGAAGCGTTGGTTTTTGCCGCTTTTGCCATAATCGCATAGTTTTGTAGTGCAAAAGTACAAAAATACTCCAAAAAATCCTTACCTTTGCAACTCAAAAACAGAATCACATCCGCAATCCCATGCCACGCAGTACCCGCGAACAGCTCATCGACGTAGCCCGCCAGCTATTTGCCCGCAAGGGCGTGGACTCGACCACGATGGGCGATATCGCCACGGCCAGTGACCGCGGGCGACGCACGGTCTACACTTATTTCAGGAACAAAAAGGACGTCTATGACGCCGTGCTGAGCAGCGAGAGCGATGCCTTGATAAAGCGTCTTGAGGATATCAGCGCCGCCGACGCTCCCGTGGAGCAGCGGGTGAGGGAATTTCTGTCGGTGCGTCTGGCCCAGCGCCGTGAGGAGCATAATGTGGTGGCGGCGTTGCGCGCGCTGTACAAACCCGACATCAGGCGCATGGGCCGCATCAGGCGTATGGTGCGTGAGAGGGCGCGCCACCTGTTGCATCTGCTTCTTCAGGAGGGCATCGACAGCGGGGTGTTCCTGGCCGACCGGTGCCGGTTGCTCGAGACTTTCGCCCTCGACTGCATGCATGCGATGGAGATAGCCGGTGCCGATACCGATGCCGAAGGACTGGCGGTTTCGGCCGACGGAATGCTCGATTTTATCATAAGTGATATTTCGGCCGGTTAGTCGTATGGACTAAAATTCTTTCCGTTTTGTAATGCGTCGATAAAAAGAATGTGCAAAAGTCTGGGCTGACTGAAGTTTTTTGCTTACTTTTGCACTATGTATCGCAAAATCCGTATCTGTCTGCTTGCCGTGTGCCTGCTGTGCGCGTGTGGTGTGCTGGGCCGTCCTGCAAAGGATGCGTCGCAGAAGCCGTTCACTATAGTGCTTGACCCGGGTCATGGGGGACGCGACTACGGATGCTCAGGCAAGCTTACTAACGAGAAAACAATCGTACTTGATGTCGCAGGTAAGCTCGGCGAGATTATAAAGAAAGAGCATCCTGAAATTAAATTAGTGTATACGCGCGATACAGACCGCTATCTTACTTTGCAGCAACGGGCCGACGTCGCCAACGATGCGCGCGGCGACCTTTTCGTATCAATCCACGTCAACAGTGTTGACCGCCGTGCTCGTAACCGCAGCAGCGTACATGGAGCAAGCGTCTACACCCTCGGTCTCCACAAGAGCGACAGCAATCTCGGCGTCGCAATGCGCGAGAATGCCGTGATGGAGCTGGAGCAGGATTATACTGCGAAATACCAGGGATTTGACCCTAACTCTTCCGAGAGCTACATCATGTTCGAGCTGAACCAGAACAGCCACGTAAGCAACAGTATCGAACTCGCGTCGCAGATGCAGACGGAGCTGGTGTCCACTGCCGGACGTGCCGACAAGAACGTGCGGCAGGCCGGATTCTGGGTGCTCTGGGCCGTGGCGATGCCGTCGGTGCTCGTGGAACTGGACTTTATCTGCAATCCCGAAGCCGAGCGTTTCCTGAATAGTGATGCCGGTCGCAGCAAGTGTGCGCGAGCGCTCGCGAATGCCATAAACACCTATTACCGTCATCATCGTCCGGAGGGGAGGACCGTCAGTCCGCAGCCGGCAGAGGAGAGGTCGCAACCGGAGGAGAAAGCCGAAACGCAACCTGACGTCAAGCCCACTTACCACATACAGATACTCACGTCGCCACGGTTGCTTGACCCCGACGATGAGCGCTTGCGCGGAGTGGAGGACGTCGGCTATTACCGGGAGGGTAAATTATATAAGTACTACAGCGGCACCTATCCGACACTTGCAAAGGCGCGGAAGCATCTCGGCAACGTGCGCCGCGTCCATGGCGAGGCATTCATCATAAAACTTGCCGGAGATAAACGTATCTGACAATTAGAAAAATACAATAATATGAAAAGTGCGATAAAGAAAGAACTTACAATAGGAGCCCTGGCTATTTTGGCCCTGGCCCTGCTGATTTTCGGAATTGACTTTCTCAAGGGCATCAACGTGTTCAAGGCTGCCAACTACTATTACGTGCAGTACACCGATGTGGAGGGTCTTGCCATCTCGGCACCCGTCAATCTCAATGGCTTTAAGGTGGGTCAGGTGCGTGAGATCAGCTACGAGTACGACAATCCGGGTCACGTCAAGGTTGAAATTAGCCTCGACAAGCAGTTGCGCTTGCCTTGCGGCACGGTTGCCGTGCTGACATCCGATCTCCTCGGCACCGCAACCATAACACTGCGCCCCGGCAACGGAGGCGGCGACATGCACAGCGTCGGCGACACCCTCGAAGGCACCACCGACAAGGGTCTGATGGCCGGAGTGGGGACAATGATGCCTACCGTTGAGGCTATTTTCCCGAAGATAGACACTCTGCTTACAAGCCTCAACACCATAGTGTCCGACCCCTCACTGACAATAGCTGTGAAGCGGCTCGATGACATTACCGCCAATCTTGCTGCAACTACGGCGCGTCTGTCTGCCGTGATGGCGACTATGCCAGCCGCTGCACGCGACGTTAAGAGCATCACATCCAATATGGACACGATTACCGGCGACCTGACGCATCTTTCCGCCCGCCTGCGGGAACTGCCGGTGGATTCGCTCAGTGCCGACCTTGCCGCCACAATCGCCAATCTGAACGAACTGAGCGCACAGCTCAAGAATCCCGATGGCTCGCTCGGAATGCTGATGAACAACCCCGAGCTCTACAACAATCTCAACTCCACGGTCAGCAGTCTGGATTCGCTATTCGTCGACATCAAACGCAATCCCAAACGTTACATAAGCATCAAGCTCCTCTAATACTTAACGACATTATAAGCTCCCGGGGATGCGTGTCGCGCCGCCTCGGGAGTTTAATTTTTTTTGACGATTTATATCTTTGGGCATCAAAGAGTTGCGCTATAATCGTAATTTCCAAATTTTTTACTATTGTTTTTTTGGAAAATTATTGTCAATTTTGCTTTCGCATATCAAGGAAAAGCACATCTGCTGAATTCCCTTAAGCTTTCGAGATGGAAAAGAATCATCAACAGCTTTGGGAGGAATGTCGTCTTTTCATTAAAGGCAATATTCCTCCTGCACAATTCGACGCGTGGTTCCGCGACGTCGACTCGCTGGGCTTCGACGGCAAGAGCCTTACGCTCATGGTGCCGTCGCAGTACATCATGGAGCAGCTGGAGAGCCGTTTCTTTGCCATACTTGTAGCTGCCATACACAAGGTGTACGGCGACGGTGTCAACCTGTATTACCATTTCAATCAGGTAAAGGACGAGCCGGATACATCGGTAAAAATGCTTTCGGCCGAGCAGTCGCCGGCTATACTGAACAAGCGTTCCGACAATCCCTTTGCCGAGAAACCGGTGGACGACATCGACCCTCAGCTCAACCCGCGCTACAATTTTGAGAACTACTGCCGCAGCATGAGCAACAAGGTGGCTTGCGGGATAGGGCAGAGCATAGCCGACGACCCATCGATAAAGACATTCAATCCTCTGTTTATTTTCGGTGCAAGCGGTGTCGGCAAGACCCATCTGATACAGGCCATAGGCATACGCATAAAGGAGCGCAACCCGGCGGCAAAGGTGCTGTATGTCACCGCCCGCGTGTTCCAGAGCCAGTACACCACCGCAGAGGCCAAGGGCACGACCAACAGCTTTTTCCATTTCTATCAGAGCATTGATACCCTTATCATAGACGATATTCAGGACCTGCGCGACAAGCCCAAGACCCAGAATACCTTCTTCCATATATTCAACCATCTGCACCAGAACGGCCGTCAGATAATAATGTCGAGCGACTGTTCGCCGGCCGAGATGGAGGGCTTCCCGGAACGCCTGCTGACGCGCTTCCGCTGGGGTATGAACGTCAAGCTTGACGCTCCAGATATGGAGCTGCGCCGCAACGTGCTCATTCACAAGGCCGAGCAGGACGGTCTGTCGTTGCCTGAGGATGTGATAGACTATATCGCCGCCAACGTCACTGACAGCATCCGCGAGCTTGAGGGCATCGTCGTGTCGCTCATAGGCCGTGCCGCCGTTCTTAATATAGACGTGGACGTAGACCTCGCGCGCAACGTCGTTGCGAATGCCGTGCGCATAAACCGCAGGCAGGTCAACTTCGAGGTCGTGACGTCAGCCGTGTGCTCGCACTACAATATAGACCCCGACCTGATCTTCACCAAGAGCCGAAAGCGCGAGATCAGCGATGCGCGTCAGGTGGTGATGTATCTGGCAAAGAAACTTATAAGGATGCCTCTTACGGCCATAGGCGCGCGGCTGGGACGCACACATGCCACCGTGCTCTATGCCTGCAAGAACCTTGAAGAGCGCATCCCGCTTGACAAGCAGTTGGCCGACGACGTTCTCGCCATCGAGGCCGACATCAACCAGTGACAATTATTATACACAACACTTTCCATCATCTACAACTGTGGAAGACCCTAAGACTTACACTTACGAGGAGGCCAACAAGGCCACTCTTGACTACTTCGGCGGCGACGAACTCGCCGCGCGGGTATGGGCCAGCAAGTATGCGCTGAAAGACTCGTTCGGACATTTCTTCGAACTTACACCCGACGATATGCACCACCGTATCGCGTCGGAAATAGCCCGTATCGAGAAAAAGTATCCTAATCCCATGAGCCACGACGAGGTCTTCGGCCTTATGAAAGACTTCCGCTACATAGTGCCTCAGGGCAGTCCCATGACCGGCATCGGTAACAATTATCAGGTAGGGTCGCTGAGCAACTGCTTCGTCATTGGCATGGACGGTCAGCCCGACAGTTATGGCGGTGTGCTGCGCATCGACGAGGAACAGGTGCAGCTCATGAAGCGTCGCGGCGGTGTGGGGCACGATCTGTCGCACATACGTCCCAAGGGAATGCCCGTGAAGAATTCCGCGCTCACCAGCACCGGCCTTGTCCCCTTCATGGAGCGTTACTCCAACAGTACCCGCGAGGTGGCGCAGGACGGCCGCCGCGGTGCGCTGATGATGACTGTGAGCATCAAGCATCCCGACAGCGAGGCGTTCATTGATGCCAAGATGACGGAAGGCAAGGTGACGGGCGCCAACGTCAGTGTGCGCATAGACGACGATTTCATGCGCTGCGTGGAGAGTGGCGAGGAATACGAGCAGACGTTCCCCATCGGGAGCAAGGACCCGCTGGTATCGAAGCACATCGATGCCCGTGCTTTATGGAACAAAATTATCCACAATGCCTGGAAATCGGCCGAGCCCGGCGTGTTGTTCTGGGATACCATAACGCGCGAGAGCCTTCCCGACTGCTACGCCGATCTTGGTTTCCGCACCATCTCCACCAATCCCTGCGGCGAGATTCCACTCTGTCCCTATGACAGCTGCCGTCTGCTGGCGATCAATCTGTACAGCTACGTGCGCAATCCGTTTACGCCCGAGGCAAGCTTCGACTTCGACCTGTTCCGCGAGCATGTAGGCAAGGCTCAGCGCATAATGGACGACATCATCGACCTTGAAATGGAGAAGATCGACTCCATCCTCGAGAAGATCGACTCCGACCCGGAGACGGAGGAGGTAAAGAGCGCCGAGCGCAACCTTTGGCTGAAAATCAAGGCCAAGACGCTGAAAGGACGTCGCACGGGCGTAGGTACAACCGCCGAGGGCGACATGCTCGCTGCTCTCGGCTACCGCTACGGCACTCCCGAGGCTACCGATTTCAGTGAAAGCGTGCACCGCGAGCTTGCCATCGCGGCCTACCGTTCCAGTGTGCGTCTTGCCGCCGAGCGTGGTGCTTTCGAGATTTACGACGCCGCCCGCGAGAAGCAAAATCCTTTCCTCCAGCGTCTATTCGCAGCATCGCCGGAACTGGAGAACGAGATGAAGCAGCACGGACGCCGCAACATCGCATGTCTGACTATTGCGCCCACCGGAACAACCAGCCTCATGACGCGCACAACCAGCGGCATCGAGCCGGTGTTCATGCCCGTGTACAAGCGCCGTCGCAAGGTCAACGCCAACGATACCGACGTGCATGTGGACTATGTGGACGATAGCGGCGACGCTTTCGAGGAATTCGTTGTCTACCATCCGAAGTTTGTCGACTGGATGCAGATCAACGGCATAGAGGTACGTCAGGACTACACGCAGGAAGAACTCGACGCACTGGTGGCCCGTTCGCCCTATGCCGGAGCCACCAGCAACGACATTGACTGGCTTGAGAAGGTGAAGATGCAGGGTCGCATCCAGAAGTGGGTCGACCATAGCATTTCCGTCACCATAAACCTGCCTTCCGACGTCAGCGAGGAGCTTGTCGCCCGTCTGTATCTGGAGGCATGGCATGCAGGCTGCAAAGGTTGCACCGTCTACCGCGACGGCAGCCGTTCCGGCGTGCTGATTGCCATGGAGAGCAAGAAGAAAGAATCTAAGGCCGAGGTGCCGGAAATACCGCACGTAGGCAAGCGACCAATTGAACTCGAGGCCGACGTGGTGCGCTTCCAGAACAACAAGGAGAAGTGGATTGCGTTCATTGGTCTGCGCGACGGCAAGCCTTATGAGATTTTCACCGGTCTCACTGACGATGAAGACGGTATCTTCTGCCCGAAGAGCGTTACACACGGCAAAATTATCAAGGCCGTGGACGAGAACGGCAACAAGCGCTACGACTTCCAGTTCATCAACAAGCGCGGCTACAAGACAACGATCGAGGGCCTCAGCGAGAAGTTCAATCCGGAGTACTGGAACTATGCGAAGCTCATCTCCGGTGTGTTGCGCTACGGCATGCCCGTGGACCAGGTGCTGAAACTTGTGGGTAGCCTTGAGCTGGATTCGCAGAGCATCAACACATGGAAGATGGGCGTGGAACGCGCGCTCAAGAAGTACCTGCCCAACGGTATGCAGGCCAGCGGACAGAAGTGTCCGAAGTGCGGACAGGAGACTCTGGTATATCAGGAGGGATGCCTCATCTGCACCTCTTGCGGCACCAGCAAGTGCGGCTGAGCAGCTACATTGACTGTGTTTTATTAAAAAAACTTAAACGGACGGGTTTCTCGTCCGTTTTTGTTACTTTTACAATCTGAATCAAGGTTATATCATACTACATATCCAACAGCCATGAAGTTAAGTTTAAACATCAGTTACCATACGCAGTGGGGCGAGACCATCCGTGTGTGCGGCAAAGTACGCGCTCTCGGCGCAGGCATGGAGGACATGGCGGCGGCAATGACGCCGGCAGAGGGTTCTGACATGTGGACGCTGCACGTTGACATTCCCGATGGCGAGACCCGGCTGGAGTACCGTTACATTGTGGAACGCGACGGCCACACGGTGCGCCGCGAGTGGGGCGACGGGCACATCCTGCCTCTGCAGCCAGGCGTACATGGTGTCAACATAGTCGACCGTTGGTGCGACATGCCCGAAGACAAGCCGTTCTATTCATCGGCTTTCACGAAGTGTGTCTTCCGTCGAGCCGGTAGACAGTTGCCTGTCAGTGCCGAGGCCGGACGTGTGTTTCTGGAAGTGGAGGCACCGCTGGTGGCCCCGGATCATGTCGTGGCCGTGTGCGGCAGTACGCCATCTATGGGCTCGTGGGAGCCGGCCAGGGCCGTCCGCATGAGCGATGCCGACTACCCGCTGTGGCGCTGCGCCGTTGATTGCCGCGACATCACCGAGGCCAGCGAGTTCAAGTTCGTTGTGCTTGACAGCCGCGACGGCAGTCTCGTAGCCTGGGAACCCGGCGAAAACCGTCGTGTAGGTATTAAGCCTGAAATCGGGGAGGCTACCGTGATAGCCGGACTGCGTATGCACAATCCGTTCGGCCATTGGCGTGGCGCCGGTGTGGCGATACCCGTGTTCTCTCTGCGCAGCGACGAGGACTTCGGCGTGGGCGATTTCTACGACATGAAGCGGATGATAGACTGGGCGGCCTCCACCGGCCAGCGCTTCCTCCAGATATTGCCTATCAATGACACCACGATGACGCATACATGGAAGGACTCGTATCCCTACAATGCCAACAGCACTTTTGCTCTGCATCCCATGTATCTGCGTCTCGAGGCCCTCGGCCGGCTCAAGGACCATGCTCGACGCGAACATTACGCGCGTCTTCGTAACAGCCTCAACGAGCTCATGCAGATTGACTACGAGAAAGTCAACAATGCCAAGATAGCGTATTTCCATGAGATTTTCGCGCAGAACGGCGCCACCGACCTTGCTACGGATGAGTTCCGGGCGTTCTTCGAGGCTAACCGGTCCTGGCTTGTGCCTTATGCCGCGTTCTGTGTGCTCCGCGACCGTTACAGCACTCCTGACTTCACTCTGTGGCCCGCTGAATATGCCACGTACGATGCTGTGCGCATCGCCGACTTCGCCGCTGCAAGCCGCGAGGAGATGGAGTATGTCTACTACTTGCAATACCATCTTGACAGACAGATGAAGGAGGTTGCCGCCTATGCCCGCGAACATGGCGTGGCTATCAAGGGCGACATACCCATCGGCATTTCACGTACGAGCGCCGACGCATGGCAGAGTCCCGAGCTCTTCAACATGGATTCGCAGGCCGGTGCTCCACCGGACGATTTTTCAGTCCTGGGTCAGAACTGGGGCTTCCCGACCTACAACTGGGACGTGATGGCCCGCGACGGCTATGCATGGTGGAAAGCCCGCTTCCGCAAGATGAGCGACTATTTCGACGCCTACCGCATTGACCATGTGCTCGGCTTCTTCCGTATATGGCAGATACCTATGGATGCCGTGCACGGTCTTCTCGGCATCTTCAATCCGGCTCTGCCCTTCACGCCCGACGAGATGCGTTCGGGCTACGACTTCTGGTTTGATGCCGATCGCTTCACTCGTCCCTACATCATGGACTGGTTCCTCGGCGACTATTTCGGCGACCTTACCGACGAGGTGCGCGCACGCTATCTGCATGCCGAGGGCGACGGCCGCTACAGCCTGCTTCCCGAGTACGACACACAGCGTAAGGTTGTGGATCATTTTGCCTCGCTGGAGGCCGGCGACCACAACAACCGCATCCGCGATGGCCTGATGGGGCTGATTGATAATGTGCTGTTCATAGAGGATCCGGTGCAGCGCGGCAAGTACCATCCGCGCATCTCCGCCCAGTTCAGCCAGATATATCAGTCGCTCGGCGATTACGAGAAATGGTGTTTCAACCGTCTGTACAACGACTTCTTCTACCACCGTCATGACGCTTTCTGGTATGAAAAAGCCATGGAGAAGCTGCCGCCGCTGCTACAGAGCACCGATATGCTGGTATGTGCCGAAGACCTTGGCATGATTCCCCACTGTGTGCCTGAGGTGATGCGTCGCCTCGAGATGCTTTCGCTGGAGATTCAACGCATGCCCAAGGATCCGAAGGTGGAATTCGGCGACACGTGGCACTATCCCTACTTCAGTGTCTGCACTACGTCGACCCACGACATGGGAGGCATCCGCCAGTGGTGGGAGGAAGATCGCGGCGCCACACAGCGCTTCTACAATCAGGTTCTTCACGAACCCGGCGGCGCTCCGTATTTCTGCGAACCGTGGATTTGCAACCGCATTGTCGACCTGCACCTCAAGTCGCCTTCCATGCTCTGCATACTGCCGCTGCAGGACTGGCTCAGCATCGACGGCGACCTGCGCCGCACCGACCCGCGCGAGGAACAGATCAATGTGCCTGCCAACTCCCGCCATTACTGGCGCTACAGGATGCATCTTACCATCGAGGACCTGATGCGCGCCGACAGTTTCAACGACATCCTTCGCTCGTCAATTGCCGCTTCGGGCCGCTGACGCCTGACAGCCGCCATAAAAAGAGCCGCACTTCAAAAAAGTGCGGCTCTTTTTATGGCGGTGTCCCGGGGGCTTAGAACCAGCGCGTGAGAGCGAAGTCCATGCGGTGGGGCAGCAGGTTGTTCTTCGGGAAAAGACGGTAGCCGTAGCGGAATACGCCTGCGTCGCGCACATGCTCGTTGAGCTCGTAGGTGACGATGTCGCCGTCCTGCTTGATGATCTTGAATTCGGGCGTGTAGGCGAGGTGTTCCTGACCGTTTTCAACGCGGTAGATCACCTGCTCGAGGCCGAGGCTGGAGCCGAGACCGTTGGTGTCGACGGTTACCTGAATCTGGTAGGGCTCGCCGGTGACTCCCTTCTCGTTGCCGTTGCGGTGCATGTCGAGAATCTTGATACCGGGCCATGCTGCCACGACTTTTTCCTTCCATGCCGCAATTTCCTTGGCGAGGGCGAACTTGTCGGCGGCGAGACGGCCGAAGCGCTTTGCCTCGGGGTCGTAGAAGCGCTCGATATAGTCCTCGATCATGCGCTGCATGGTGAAGTGCGGAGCGATGTGGCCGATGGAGCCCTTGATGTACTGTACCCACTCGGGCGAGTAGCCGCGGGAGTTCTTGTTGTAGTAAAGAGGTATGATCTCGTTCTCCAGCATGGAATAGATGGTGGCGGCGTCAAGCTTGTCCTGCTGTGCCTGGTCGGTGTAGGTGCGCTTGTCGGTGAGGGCCCAGCCGGCCTTCTCGTCGAAGCGGTAGCCTTCGTACCACCAGCCGTCGAGCACGGAGAAGTTGAGCACGCCGTTCATCTCAGCCTTTTCGCCGGATGTGCCGGAAGCCTCGAGAGGACGGGTGGGGGTGTTGAGCCAGATGTCGACGCCGGTGACGAGACGCTTGGCAACAACCATGTTGTAGTCCTCCAGGAAGATGATCTTGCCGAGGAACTGGGGCATGCGCGAAATCTCCATGATGCGCTTGATGAGTCCCTGGCCGGCACCGTCGGCGGGGTGTGCCTTGCCGGAGAATACGAACTGCACGGGGAATTTCTCGTTGTTGACGATTTTTGCCAGACGGTCAAGGTCGGTGAAGAGCAGGTGTGCGCGCTTGTAGGTGGCGAAGCGGCGGGCGAAGCCTATGATGAGGGCGTTCGGGTTTATGCGCTCGAGAATCTGCACTACGGCCGAGGGGTCGCCCTGGTTGGCGAGCCATTTGGCCTTGAAGTCGCGGCGCACGAAGTTGATGAATTTGTTCTTGAGCGTGCAGCGCATGTTCCAGATGGCCTCGTCGCTGACGTTGAAGATGCCCTTCCATGCTTCAGGATCGCTCTGGTGGGAGAACACCTGGAGTCCGAGGTTCTGGGCGTAGAATTCCTTCCACTCCGATGCGGCCCAGGTGGGCATGTGTACGCCGTTGGTGACGTAGCCCACGTGGCTCTCCTCCCAGCTGTAGCCCTTCCAGATGCCGGCGAACATGCGCTTGCTGACCTCGCCGTGGAGGTAGCTGACGCCGTTGGCTTCCTGGCAGGTGTTCAGCGCGAACACACTCATGCTGAAGCGCTCGTTGGTGTCGGGGTTCTCGCGGCCCATGTTCATGAGGTCGTTCCAGCTGATGCCGAGGCGTGCGGGGAACTCGCCCATGTATTTGCCGAAGAGGCCTTCGTCGAAGTAGTCGTGGCCTGCGGGCACGGGAGTGTGTACTGTGTAGAGCGACGATGCGCGCACAAGCTCGAGGGCAACGTTGAAGTCGAGCTTGTCTTCCTGCACGTAGTCTACGAGGCGCTGGAGGTTGAGCAGCGCGGCGTGGCCTTCGTTGCAGTGGTAGAGCGTATTGTGGATGCCGAGCTTTTTGAGCATGAGCACGCCGCCGATGCCGAGGAGGTATTCCTGCTTGATGCGGTTCTCCCAGTCACCGCCGTAAAGCTGGTGGGTGATGCTGCGGTCGAACTCGCTGTTCATGTCGAAGTCGGTGTCGAGCAGGTACAGCTTCATGCGGCCCACGTTTACGCGCCAGATGTGGCAGTAGATGTTGCGGCCGGGATAGGGCACCTCGAGAATCATGGGGTGGCCGTCCTTGTCGAGTACGGCCTCGATGGGAAGCTGGTTGAAGTTTTGCGGCTCGTAGTTGGCAATCTGCTGACCGTCGACGCTGAGGCTCTGGGTGAAGTAGCCGTAGCGGTAGAGGAAGCCGACGGCGGTCATGTTGACGCGGCTGTCGGATGCTTCCTTTATATAGTCGCCGGCGAGTACGCCGAGACCGCCGGAGTAGATCTTGAGGCAGTTGCAGAGGCCGTACTCCATCGAGAAGTAGCTGACGGAGGGCACGTCAGTGCGCATCGGCTCTTTCATGTAGTCCTTGAACATGCTGTAGACGTTCTTCAGACGTGCCATGAAGGAGGAGTCGGCGATGAGTTCCTGAATTCTCTCGAAGCTCATCTGCTGGAGCACGATAATGGGGTTTTCACCCGTGTTGCGCCATGTGTCGGGATTGATGTCGCGGAAGAGGGCCTTGGCCTCGCTGTTCCATACCCACCAGAGGTTCTTTGCGAGTTCTTCGAGGGGCTTGAGAGGCGAGGGGAGTTCTGACTTGACAATAATGTCGCGCCATACGGGCGTATTAGTGTCGCTGACAGGAAGTTTCATGAGTGTTTATTTGTTATTGGTTTGTTTTCTGTTATTCTTGACGCGCGCGGCGGCTTTGCCTACTGCGAGCGCGTATGCCTTGTCGTAGTGTGTGTGGAAGTGGCTCCAGCGGGCAAGGTCGGCTGTGCCGCGGGCGCGCTCGGCGGTTTCGCCGCGTCGTGCGGCCGAGGAGTCGCACAGGGAACTGATGGCCTCGGCTACACCGTCCACTGTCCGGGCGTAGTTGTCGTCGTTACGTTCTATCACCTCGACTCCGCAATCCTCCATGCCTCCGCGGCAGGCGCTCCGTACCCACTGGCCGAAGCCGCTGAGCGAGGTCGTAACTGTGGGGACTCCGAATGCTATGCTTTCCAGCGGCGTGTAGCCCCACGGCTCGTAGTAGGATGCGAACACGGTGGCGTCGGCGCCGGGCAGCAGCTGGTAGTAGGTCTTGTTGAAGATGCCGTCGGTGCCGTTGAGATAGCACGGCACGTATATCACGTGTACGCTGTGGCGTCCGTGGGCGAATCCCAGGGCGTGGATGCGGGCGTTGACGGGGTCCTCATTGTAGTTGTTTAGCCAGTGGGTCAGCACGGGGTCGGGCATACCGCAGTAGCGGTGCTCGTCGAGGGCAGAACGGAGCTCGGGCCGCGGGCACTGAACCCATGCGGGGACCATTACGTAGGCAACTATATGGGTATCTTTGTCCGGCGCGTCGAGCGTAGCCATGGCGTCAAGGAAGACGTCGAGGCCTTTATTGCGGTACTCGCAGCGCCCCGAGCTTATGACGATGAATGTGTCGTTGTCGGGCAGCGTGTCGCCGGTAAGGGCACGGGCCACGTCGAGCATTGCGCGGCGGGCGTCGCGTCGTGCGGCCTTGCGTCGTGAGGGCGCCGGCACGAACGACGGCTCGAAGCCGTTGGGCGTAACTACGTCGGGGCGTCGCTGAAGCAGGCGGGCGCACTCCTCGGCCGTGACGTCGCTCACTGTGGTGAAGGCGTCGGCCACATGTGCGGCGGTCTTCTCCAGACTGTGCTTGGCCTCCATGTTCAGCTCCCGTGCCATCTGGTCGCCGTCGTATGCGTCTAGGTAGCGGTACAGGTCCTTGCCGTTGCCGCAGATGCTGCGGCCTATGCTCGTGGCGTGTGTGGTGAACACGGTCGCCACCTGCGGCAGCCGGTCGGCCACGTAGAGCAGTCCCATGCCTGTGGTCCATTCGTCGAAGTGAGTCACCACGTTCCGGGCCTTGTCGCCGAGGAAGTTGACAATGCTCTCTATCACGATGCCGGCGGCGCGTGCGAAAGCGCAACCTTCGTCGTAGTCGCCGTAGGCGTGCAGCGAGTCTACGCCGAAGCGTTCCCACATGTGGGAATAAAAATCATTTTTTGAAGCGTATAGGGTGTCGAAGCTGACGAGAATGGCAAGCGGACGACCGGGAATCTCCCAGCGTCCTGTGCGCACCTTTATGCCATAAGGCAGTGCGGCATCCGCTGCCCAGACCGAGAGCTTGGTACGCTGTTCGCTGAACCATGGCGACGGATTCGCATCGGTCCAGACGTCCGGGCCTATGAATATCACCTTGTCTTTATGAGCCTCCTGCATGGTCTTCGCCTTTGTGGAAAGCACGGTGTAGATGCCTCCCACTTTGTTGCAGACTTCCCAGCTCGTCTCAAAGATAAGGTCGATGTCTTTGTTCTTGACTGTCATCAATTATCGGTTTGGGACTGCAAAGTTACGAATAAATTTTGAATTAGCGGCAGAATAGGGGTAAATTGTTATTAAACACGTTTTTAAATATCGTTTAAATATCATGCCTGCTTTTGCATCGGCAGCTGTTGAGATGGTCGTCGATGAAGCCTGTGGCCTGGAGGAAAGAGTAGCAGATGGTGGAGCCGAAGAAGCGGAATCCGCGGCGCCGCATGTCGCAGCTGATGGCGTCGGACAGTGGCGAAGTCACAGGCATTGCGCCGGGGTGGGGCACATCGTTGACAATTCTTTTGCCTCCCGGCAGAAAGCCCGCGATGTAGTTGTAAAAGGAACCGAATTCCTGCACTATTTCGCCGAAGAGCCGCGCGTTGGCGACGGCACTATGTATCTTGCGCCGGTTTCGGACGATGGCGTCGCAACGGGCCAGACGCTCCTCGTCGTCCGGCGTCATTTCAGCCACACGTCTGTAGTCGAAATTATGGAACGCACGGCGGTAGCCCTCGCGCTTGCGCAATATTGTTATCCATGACAGACCGGCCTGTGCGCCTTCAAGCAGCAGGAATTCAAAAAGAACGTTGTCGTCCGTCACGGGACGTCCCCATTCCTCGTCGTGGTATTTTATATATAGCGGGTCGTCGCCGCACCAGGGGCAGCGACCGGTCACGGAATTATTCATTCTTCAACGCTTTGCCGTCGGCAAAAGCATTGCCGATGCGCCGCCCGAGCTCAATGTAGCCGTTATGGACGGGATCGAATGTTATCAGGCGCATTTTCTCCACGTCTGGCTTGCCGTCGTCGGCCAGGAAGTTTTCGTCGCAGACGATGTTGACAATTTCGGCCACGATGTAGTAGCCCGTTTCCGATTCGTACAGCTTTTCCTTAATGCGGCACTCCATGGTCATGGGGAAGCAGCTGAATACAGGCGCGTCAACGTTGGCGGCCTTTGTCGATTCCCATCCTGTACGTGCCATCTTGTCGGGATGCGTACGCGCGCTCACGAGGCCTACGTAGTCCGATGCCACAAGCGTGTCGGCGGTGGCGAATGCCACGGTGAAGTCGCCGCATCGGTTCAGGTTGGCCGTCGTTGCGTGGCTGCCCATAGAAATCATTATCTCTGTTGCATCCCACTGACCGCCCCATGCGGCGTTCATTGCGTTGGGAGTGCCGTCGGCGTTGTATGTGCCTATTATGAGTACCGGCTGCGGAAGCATCCAGGCTTTGGGTTTGAAGTCCTTCATATATATAATATGTGGTTCAGTGTTTTGTTCGTTTGCTTTTGGGCGTGTATTTGTCCCTGACGAGTTCGTATGACCTGTCAATGAGCCGCAGCACATCTTTGTCGGAGATGTCGCCGTTCAGGTCGAGCCGTACCCAGTGCCGCGGGTCCATGTTCAGAGGATTACCTGCCGACATGTGCCTCGATTTAAGTTCCTCTATCTCATCGGGTGTGGATTTCACGTTGACCCATGAAAAATCGTCCATATCGGTGTAACAGAACATATGGTCGAGAACATAGAATACAAGTATCGACTCATATCGGCGCGCGAATTTGCCGAACGGAGTTTTCTCGGTGGCTCCGTCCATTGCCATGCAGTATTCTCGCAATTCCTCGATGTTCATTATTGCAAAATTAGCATTTTCAGCTCTTATATACAAATTTTAGAGCATACGGCAACGCCGGTCATGTCTTTGGACGGCATGACCGACGCTTTTGTCGGGGTATTCAGAATATCCAGGCGGCGGATATTCCCAATGTCTGATTGTAGAGGCTGTTGTGTTGTTCGGTGAAGTCGATTCCGTAGTTAAGGCCCAGTTGCAGATGGTTTCGCAACTGCATGGCGGCTCCGAAGCCCCAGCCGCAGCTTACGCGACGGTAGGCACCGTCATCTCCGAAGCAGTGATATTTTTCGGTCAGTCCGCTTTTCGCATCGGTTGTCCGGGCGTTGCCCCAAAGACCGACGGCAAGGTAGGGACCGGTTTCGAGCTGGAGTTTCATGGCTTCTGACAGCCGGAAGCGGTATCCGGCCTGCAGAGGTACTTGCAGATACCAGGGCCGGAAAGTGCTGCTGTAGTTCTGATGGATATAGCCGTCGTCTTCGCCGTCGAATACAGAACTGTCTTTGCCGGGTTTATAGTGGAGACCTGCACCTGAGCGCAAATACCATCCTGTATTGTTTTTGCCGAAATTATACTCCAGACGATATGCAATGTTGAATGCCGGCTGCACGTCGCCCGAACTGTTTACCGGTTTGGACAGGCCGACTCCGGCCTCTACTCCATGCCGCAGACTCTGAGCTTCTGCTATCGAATTCCCGGCAATCAGCAATAGTAACAATAAAAGCTTTTTCATTTTACAAGAATACTGTTGATGGTCTTGGTGACTTTGTTATTGCTGTTTCTCGTACATGAGAAGTTTGTGACCTTCATATTGACATATGGCGAATATTTTGAAGCAATAGCAGGTGTTATATAGTCCCCTTTTTTATGATGTATCTTTATCATCGACTTGACATTCCCTCTCCAGAATTCAAGTGTACCGTCATGTCCACAGCCTTTATCGTATTTCTTCCAAAAAAATATGCTTCGGAATGTCCTGACTCTGAAAGCCATTTTATCGCCCATGCGTCCGAGTGTCAGTTCGCTCTTGTATTTCTTGTTCTTTACTGATACAGTAGCCTTTTTGAACTCTATGAATTTCCCGTCATAAGCTGGTTTGGGACCTTTTCTATTTTGGTGGGGAGCGCTGATTACATTATTACCGACAACGATATATCCGTGCGCGCTTCCTACAAGTTCAAGCGTGTCATCGACAAATTTCAGATAAGGTGTCAGGTCGTATTCATCCTCAGTATTAAGTTCAAGCACATTAGCATATCTTGTGCGATATTCGCGTACTTTAAGATTTATACTGACAGAATCAGCTTCTTCCATATCGAATATAGAGTCGAGGTTCATTTCCGCTTTGCGAACGATAGTATATGCGCCTTCAAAACCGATTTCGTTGAAGTAGCTGTCTCTTTCGTCCGGGGTCATACTTTGCAGTTTGTGAATGGTTGATTGGTATGCCAGATCATCATCAAACCAAAGTACATCTTCATTGGAGAGTGAGTCGCTCTCGGAACGGCTGCCGAGATAATCGCCGAGAGAGACTACTTTCACGCCATTTTCGGCTGCAAGGGGCGTGACGGGTTCGTCGCCCTGGGTGCATGACCCCAGTGTTGCCGCTGCTATAACGGCAAGTAGAAACAAGATTTTTTTTCATTGTTTTGTGTGATTAGTTGGTTATTGTTATATAGCCTTCGAAGGTTCCGTAGTTGTTGGTCTCACATGTAATGCTGTATTCGCCGTTATCAATGAGGATGTCGATTTGAGCGTAATTATTCTCGAATACGATTTCAAATTCTGTATAGTAGCCTTCGGAATCTGATAATGAGACGTTCATTGACGCCAATTCGAAATTTGAGGTGAAGGATAGTCGTCCATTTTCGTAAGAACAATCTATATGGGTATTAGATGGCTTTGTTGGACGCGTTGTGGTTTTGGGTTTGCGTATAAGTATTACGTCTTTTTTCCCATCCACGGCGAATGGCAGTAAATTAAATAGAATTAGACAGAAAATGATTGGTAGTCTCATGTGATTTATATTTGATTTTGACAATGCAAAATTACAATCAAATCACGCTATGAATTTAAAAATTTGGTTTAATAAACCTATCACTGAAATGGATTAGTCTATTGATAACCAGATATTTATGTATTAGTTATATGCCGAAAATCTATCAGGATTTAAGATATTGAAATTCAACGCGTTACGCAGTGCACTGAGAATCAGATGTTTGTATGATTTTTAGGTATGAATACTTGCTATCTTTATTCAGCGTCTCAATCTTTTTTTTTAAGTCTTGCTTTCCTGTTGTAAACGGCTTCAATCTTAATATCAAATATTGTGCTTATGGAACGCGAGGATAATCCTATACAAATATACATAAAGAGCATCTTATCATCGGACGATAATGTAGGAATATCCTTTTGAATATTATCAACAATGTTATCCATATTTTCGTTGATGTTACGTTCAATGGTGGCAATTACCTCGCTATTATTGCGAATGCTTTGTATTTCGTTAAGAACGCGGTTATATATTTTGTTCTTTTCACCCGATGTACCATGAACCTCGTAGTAGCTGTTACATAATTTATCCAGTATTTCAAATTTAGAAGCAAAAACCTTTAATATTTCCTTTTTAAAGCTATCCTCTTTTGACTGGATGTATGCCTCCTTGTCAATAAGTGCATTGTTGCTATACTTAAGAGATTCACTTAATTGGTATATCAGCATTATTTTTTCGTTGACATCTTTCTTGTGGAGTGCATTACGAAAGTATAATATTGTGATAGAGAATAAAATAACAATTAGGATTAATGTTAGGAGAATGCCAATCTTAATCCTATCGTTCCTCAATATGCGTTTGGTCCTTTTTTCTTTGATACGATAGTAATCTTGTGCCTGTTTAGTTGTAGACTCATGTATAATATCCTCAAAAATACTGTCTATATTATTGTAAGCCAATTTTAAAGATTTGTAAGCGTCTTCATATTGATCTTTAGACTCATATAGTTGGCTTTTCAGCAAGTTAAGGTATAAGCTGTTATCAAGTCGCTGCAAATGTTTCTCGGCAAGTGGGTAATTACCGATGTGCATACATATGTTTGCCATGCTTTTATTCTCATCTTGTGATTTGATGCCATATGTCTGTTCCATATAAGACATTACTTTGTACGCTGCCTTGTAGTCTTCAAGACCGACGTAGGCATTTGCCATTATAGACAAAGCTGAAACTGCAAGAATTGTATCGTTGTTTTCCTTTCCGGTTTTATAAACTTTTTTCGCAATTATTAGAGCTGAATCAAGTTTTAGCGAATTTACATATGTAGTGGCCAAATCATTTAAAGCATAATCAATATATAAACGATTATTGGTTTTAATGAAGCAATCATACGATTGTCTACTGTATTTTAATGCATTCCGTTGGCTATATGTATGGTCGTATATGTCGGACATATACCTGTAAATCAGTCCTAAATGGTGATTGTCGTTAAGTTGTTGCGCGAGTTCTTCGGCTTGGAGCAGGGAGATGATTGCACCGCCATAATTTTTACGTTCAAGGCGGGAAAGTCCTTTGAGATAATTCAGAATCATGCGGTCTCGAGGCAATTCGTCGCGATGATCTCGGAAATAGGTGTTTGCGGTTTCAAGCAACGAATCGTTGCTGAGATTGTCGCCGCGGCGATTGGCAATCCATACCCGGTAAAGGGCAATGCGTGCGTCCTCGGCTTCTCCGCTGCCGGCCGGGATGGAATTCAAGACCACCTCCGCGCTGTCAGGATAGTCCGGCAGGAGTGAGGATACATGCCGGAGTGTGCTCTCCACCGGAGATTCGGCGCAGCAGGCAAGCAGGATGCAGAATGTGGCAAACAACAAGTGTCTCATAGGGTGGGGATGTATCAGTCGGCGGGCTCCATGTGGATGGCGATGTGAGTGGCAGGGCCGAAGCGTTCCTTGAGGCGCCGTTCCACATCGGAGGCTATCTCGTGGGCTCGCCGGAGGGTGTAGTCGCCGGGCATCTTGATGTGCAGCTCGATGGCGCGGTGCGAGCCGATGCTGCGTGTACGCAGACGGTGGAACTTGACGACGCCTGGGGGTGAAGTTACAATCTCGGCGATGGCGGCTTTGTCGTCGGCCGAGAGCGATTTTTCAAGCAGCTGGTCGATGCCGGGCCGCGTCAGGGTGTAGGCGGCATGGATAATGAACCCGCTGACGATGAAGGCGGCGATGGGGTCGAGCACACGGCCTTTGTCCCCGAGCAGCATTGCGCCGCCGATGCCCACGAGTGTTGCTATGGATGTGAAGGCGTCGCTGCGGTGGTGCCAGGCGTTGGCTACGAGTGCCGGCGATTCGAGGTGTCGTCCCTGCCGGATAGTGTAACGGAAAAGGATTTCCTTGACGACTATCGAGATTACGGCAGCCGACAGCGCCCATCCGTTGGGGGCCGCGAGCACATCTCCGCGCCACCACGCGAGGGCGCGCAGCACGGCGTCGATGCCTATCAGTGCGCCGGCGATGCCGAGCAGCAGCCCGACCAGCACCGAGGCCAGAGTCTCGTATTTCCCGTGGCCGTAGTCGTGGTCGGCGTCCTCGGGTTTACCGGAGATGCGCACGAACAGCAGGACTATCACGTCCGAGATAAGGTCGCTGAGAGAGTGGACGGCGTCGGCAAGCATCGCCGAACTGCGTCCTGCTATACCGGCGAAGAATTTGAAAAGAACCAGCAGCAGATTTGCCACGCTCCCGATGATGGTGACGCGGTAGATCTGCTGCAGGCGGGAGGTGTCGGTGTCAGAACTCATAGTCTACGCAGGCGCGCATGTCCTTGTTGGCGCCAAGCAGGGCAGCGGCTGCCACGTGTGCCGGATGTGCGGCATAGACGGCGACGTCGGCCATGGTCGGTACGATGGCGGTGAGGACTACGTCCCAGCTTTCAGCGGGGTTTTCGTTGATGCCGACTTCGATGCTTTGGAGAACGTCGATTTTGCCGGGAAGTTCTTCAAGGGCTGCCTTGAATCGGCGTGCCACCTGCAGGCGCTCTTCGGCGCTGCCTTTGAGGCGGAACATCACTATGTGCTTTACCATTGGAGTTTATAGAGTTTAGGGTTTATAGTTTAGGGTTTAGCGTACATGCGTTCGCGGGCGGCGAGCACACGGTCGTCGGTGATATAGTCGTCGTAGTCCATCAGCTTGTCTATGACGCCCGCGGGGGTGAGCTCTATGACGCGGTTGCATACGGTCTGAATGAACTCGTGGTCGTGCGACGCCATCAGTATGTTGCCGCGGAAGGTCTGCAGGGTGTTGTTGAACGCCTGGATGCTCTCGAGGTCGAGGTGGTTGGTGGGGGAGTCGAGCACGAGAGTGTTGGCGTTGGTCATCATCATGCGCGCTATCATGCAGCGCATCTTCTCGCCGCCGCTGAGTACCGACGCTTTTTTGAGCACTTCCTCGCCGGAGAACAGCATCTTGCCCAGGAAGCCCTTGAGGTAGATTTCGCTGGTGTCGGAGCTGAACTGGCACAGCCAGTCCACGAGGTTGTGATCGGTGCGGAAGAACGATGTGTTGTCCATCGGCAGATATGCTGTGGTGATGGTCTGTCCCCAGTCGAAACGGCCCGCATCGGCCTTGCGGTTGCCCATTATTATCTCGAACAGGGCCGTCATGGCGCGCGGGTCGCGGCTGAGGAACACCACTTTGTCGTTCTTCTCGATCTGGAAGTTCACGTCATCGAAGAGCAGAGTGCCGTCGTCGGCTACGGCTTTGAGACCGGATACCTCGAGAATCTTGTTGCCGGGCTCGCGCTCGGGGGTGAAGATGATGCCGGGGTAGCGGCGGCTGGAAGGCTGTATCTCCTCCACATTGAGCTTTTCAAGCATCTTCTTGCGCGAGGTGGTCTGTTTGCTCTTTGCCACATTGGCGCTGAAACGCTGGATGAACTCCAGAAGTTCCTTGCGCTTCTCCTCGGCTTTCTTGTTCTGTTGCTGCTGCTGGCGCAGTGCGAGCTGGCTCGACTGGTACCAGAAGCTGTAGTTGCCGGCGAAGAGCTGCACGCGGCTGTAGTCGATGTCGAGGGTGTGGGTGCATACCGAGTCGAGGAAGTGGCGGTCGTGGCTCACGACGAGCACCGTGTTCTCGAATTTCGACAGATAATCTTCGAGCCATGCCACGGTGTCGAGGTCGAGGTCGTTGGTAGGCTCGTCCAGCAGCAGGTTGTCGGGATTGCCGAAGAGTGCCTTGGCAAGGAGCACGCGCACCTTCTCCTTACCGCTGAGGTCGCGCATCATCAGGCCGTGCTTGTCCTCCTTGATGCCGAGGCCGCTGAGCAGGGCGGCGGCGTCGCTCTCGGCGTTCCAGCCTTCGAGCTCGGCGAATTTCTCCTCCAGCTCCGAAGCGCGTATGCCGTCCTCGTCGCTGAAGTCGGGCTTGGCATAGAGTGCGTCTTTTTCCTTCATTATATCCCACAATACTGTGTGGCCCATGAGCACGGTGTCGAGCACCGTGCAGTCGTCGAATTTGTAGTGGTCCTGCTCGAGCACGCTCATGCGCTCGCCGCTGCCCTGCGCTATCGTGCCGTGTGTGGGGGCGAGCTCGCCGCTGAGCATGCGCATCAGGGTGGATTTGCCGGCGCCGTTGGCGCCTATGATGCCGTAGCAGTTTCCGGGTGTGAATTTGAGGTTGACATCCTGGAAGAGCACTCGTTTGCCGAACTGGATGCCCAAGTTGCTGACTGTAATCATATCGGTTTACGTTGTTCTATAAAGTACTTGTGAAGGGTACGCACGGCTTCGTCGGCGTCTGCGGCGTCGACGGTGGCCGTGATGTGGTCGGCACCGGCTGTGGCAGGTGCGCTGCCGAGCAGCTCGCTGACGTCGGAGGCGCTGACGTCGGGACGGCTGCCTATGATGCTGACGCGGGCCGTGGCGCCGTCGGCGGCGCATGCCACGGCCACAAAGCCTGCGGCGTCGCAGGTGTCGTGTATGAGCGTACCGGGCGCCTGCGGGTGGAACGAGTCGAGCACGCGCAGCCTGCATCCCGTCCGCATGACCGGACGCACGCAGTCGGGGTGCAGTATCTTTGCTCCGAGGCGGGCTGCCGTGTCGGCCAGACTGTAGCTCAGGGTCGGAATGCAGCGTGCGGCGCTCACTATGCGCGGGTCGGCCGTATAGACGCCGTCCACGTCGGTCCATATCTGTACCTCGGCGGCGCCGAGTGCCTCGCCCAGCAGGGTTGCCGTGAAGTCGCTGCCTCCGCGCGACAGTGTGGCTGTGCGGCCCTCACCGTCGCGTCCTATGAATCCCTGAGTGATGTATATGCGGTGGGCGCCTTTCTGCCTCAGCAGCGCGCGGGCGCGTGCGGCAGTGGCCTCGACGAGAGGATTGCCGTCGGGGTCTATGCGCATGTAGTCGAGAGCCGGCAGCCAGGCGGCATCCATGCCCTGCTTATAGAGATAGGCAAGCATGATGGCGGTGCTGAACAGTTCGCCGCAGGCTATTGTCTCGCTGCGGGTGCTGGCCGCGGCGAGTACGTCACGGATATGCCTCATGACGCTTGACGGTAGCCCGAGGGCTTCGACGGTGGCGGCATGGCGTTCGAGCAACCGGTCCGGCGAGACGCCGTTGTCGGCTATGTCAATCAAGCCGTTTGTGGCGCCGCACATGGCCGACATCACGACGACGGTATGGTCGTCTGTACTCTGGCGGATTATCTCGGCGGTGGCCCGCATCCGTTCTGCCGAACC
This sequence comes from uncultured Porphyromonadaceae bacterium, assembly GCA_900550395.1. Lineage (GTDB taxonomy): Bacteria > Bacteroidota > Bacteroidia > Bacteroidales > Muribaculaceae > CAG-873. The sequence continues at coordinate 62,719 of URSD01000006.1, forward strand.
TACCGAGGTTCCGCCGAATTTCATTACAAGCATTGTGAAGTGTCAAAAGGCTGCTTCTGCGAGAGGAGCAGCCGTTGGTTATTTATGAAAAAAGCGCCGACATCAGCCGTATTTGCTGATTTTGCGCAGTTGAGATTCGTTGATGATTTTGATTCTCCGGCCGTCTACGACTACCAGACGCTCGGCTACGAATGTGGAGAGGGTGCGTATGGCGTTGCTGGTGGTCATGTTGGAGAGGTTGGCGAGATCCTCGCGGGCCATGTAGATGCGCAGGGTGGAACCGTCGTCCTCATAGCCGTAGTTGTCGAGAAGCACTATGAGGGCTTCGGCCAGACGGCCGCGGATGTGCTTCTGCGTGAGGTTCACGATGCGGGTGTCGGAGCCGCCGAGGTTGCGCGAGAGTTCCTGAATGAAGAACCATGCCAGCTGGTTGTTGTTGCTGATCATGTCGCGGACGAGGGTCAGGGGCACGGCGCCGAGCATGGACGGCTCGAAAGCCGAGGCGCTGCTGACGTAGCTCTCTCCGGCGAAGAAGGCGCGATAACCGAAATACTGCACGGGACGAATGAGACGCAATATCTGAACTCGGCCGCCAACGCCCTCTTTGGTCTTCTTTACTTTTCCTTTCAGGAGTACCCACAGGAATTCGGGCTGGTCTCCTTCGGCGTAAATCAGTTGGTTTTTCTTGTAGGTATGTACCTCCATGTTCTCGACCACCAGTCGGCGTTCGTCGCTGTTCAGTCGAGTCCAAATTTCGGCCATGTCCTCATTGATAACTTTTTCGAGGGCTGCTTTAATCATGCTCGTATGTTGTATCGCTATGTTTTATAACATGCAAAATTACAATTTTTTTTGAACATACCATAAAATACTTCCCTTAAAATGCCAAATATCACTATTTTTGGCCGTTTTAGACCAAACATTTCAGAAGTCTACACTCAGACGCAGATTGATTTGCCGGCGCGTGAGATAGTTCGGTACGGCGTACTGTATGTCGTTTACGTCGGTGACCCAGTAGTAGGAACTGACGTTGCTGATGTCGAGCAGGTTGAATACGTCCAGGCCGAGCCATATGCTTTTAAGCTTTCCGGCGATGCCTGTGCGGCGTGGTGCGCCTTCTGCCGCAGGGGCAAGCAGGGCATAGCTGAGGCCTATGTCGACGCGCTTGTAGGCCGGCGCGCGGAAGTAGCCTTTGTCGCGGCTGCTGCGCGGAGCCGTCATCGGGAGTCCGTCGTTCAGAATGCCGCGCAGACTGAATTTCAGTTTCGGAAATTTCGGGAAATAGTCGGTGAAGTACAGTGCCAGACTGTAGCGCCGGTCGCTCGGACGGGGCACCTTCGCTCCGTTGAGTGTCTCCTGCGTCTTCATCAGCGAGAGGCTGATCCAGGAATCGGAACCCTGTACGAACTGCCCGAAGAGCTTGAAGTCGACGCCGGCGGCGAAGCCGCTGGAGAGATTCTGTCCGGCATAGACTATTTTCAGGTTGTCGAGTTCGTAGGGTATGAGGTTGCCGAGGTTCTTGTAGTATGCCTCGGCCGAGAATTTGAACGGACGGTTGAAGGCCCTGAACGTGAAGTCGGCACCGCCTATGACCTGAAAACTCCTTTGAGAACGGATGTCGCTGTTGAGGCGGATTATGGTGTTGCCTTCGGCGTCCGATACGGGCTGGCGGAACTCTTTATAGAACGGCGACTGGTAGTAAAGGCCCGTGGCGAGGCGGAATGCCCAGCGCGGCGCGGCATCAGGCACGAAGCCCACACTGACGCGCGGACTGACGAGGAACTCGCGGTTGAAGTCCCAGTAGCTCATGCGCACACCGCCGTTGATGTTGACGTAGCCTGCCTTGGTGGAGAGGCGGTAGGTGTCCTGCACGTAGGCCGAGAAGCGGGCGCTGCTGATGTCGTGGCGCGAGTCCAGATTGTAGATCACACGCAGCTGGTCGGGCACGGCCGGAAGGGAGAATCCGGCGCTGTCGCGCAGTTCCCATTCGCGCGTGCGGTCGTGTATCTTCTCGAAGTTTACGCCTATTCCGTAGGCTAAGTTGTGTCGGCGTACCTTGGTGGCACCGCGCAGCTGTGCGCTGAATACGCTTGCCTTGAGTCGGTTGCGTGCGTGTTCGCGGTATTTGCCTACGCCGAGCTCGCCGCCTATGCTGCCGCTGTCGCCGCCCGAGGTGCCGGCCTGGTCGAGCCAGTATTCTCCGCTGATGTCGTAGGCCACGAGCTCATTGGAGAGATAGCCCGACAGGAGCAGGTCGAAGGTCGACTGCTTGCTCGGAGTATAGTTCAGCGACAATGCACCGAAAAAGGTTTCGAAGCGGTCTTTTTCCTGTCCGTCGAAGTACACTTTGAACTGCTTGGCATCGGTGGATGTGCCGAAGGCGGTGTTGCGGTCGTGCGGCACGAAGCGGTAGTTGTTGATGGAGATGTTGCCGAGCACGCTGGCTTTCCACTTCGGACTCATGCGCAGGGTCATGAAAGTCTGGTAATCGAAGAACTTGGGGTCGTATTCGCCTTTGTCCTCCATGGAGCTGAGCAGCGATGCGTTGCTTTTGTAGCGTACGCCGTGAAGCTGTGTGAAGCGTCCCGACGCGCTGCCTATGGCAAGGCTGCCGCCCATGAGGCTCAGGGCAGCGCTGCCCTCGAATGCCTCCGGCGAACGGTAAGTGATGTCGAGTACGGAACTCATGCGGTCGCCGTATTGCGCTCCGAAGCCGCCGGTGGAGAAGCCGATGGCTCCCACCATGTCGGGGTTGATGATGCTGAGGCCTTCCTGCTGCCCGGAACTGATGAGCTGCGGACGGTACACTTCTATTCCGTTGATGTAGACGCTGTTCTCGTCGTACGAACCTCCACGCACGGAGTATTGCGACGACATTTCGTTGCTGCCGCTGACACCTGCCATCGTGGATATGAGACTTTCTACGGACCCGCCGCTGACGTCAGGCGCAAGACGGTAGCTGTCGGCGTCGATGCGCTGCAGGGCGTCGGTCTGCTTACGGTAGTCGGTGACCTCGATGGCGTTCAGGGCATAGCTCGCGGGTTCCATCTTGACGTTTACAGTCACGTCGCCCTTGGGGCGAATGAGCTTACGCCGTGACTCCTGATAGCCTATGCATGTGAACACGAGGCGGAGCGTGTCGGTCTCGGCTACGGAGAATTTGAAGGTGCCGTCAAGCCCGGAGGTGGCTCCGATGGCGCTTCCCTGCACGCGTATGGAGACAAATTCCAGAGGTTCGTTGTTCTCGTCGGTGATTTTTCCCTGGATTCTGACTGCCGCCAGAGCTGCCGCAGGGATACCGAGCAGCAGCGAGAATATGATGATGGGTAATAATCTGCGCATGATACTCATATTAACGTGAATCAGCGCAAAAAATTGCATTTCTTTATTCCTTGATGCGGATATTCAGTTCCTGCACGGCGGGTTTGTATTCGTCATCGCCGTCGGCTTCGAGACAGAGTGTGATGCCACTCCACAGCCGGCGCGGGTCGCGGCCGAAATAATCGGGGTCGTAACGGAAAGTGTACTCGCCTGTCTGGACCGCCGGACCGGAGATGATGCTGACCTTCGGCGTGACGGCCGCATGCTTGTCGGAGGCTGTCTTCCTGGTTTCGTCTGTGAATACAGGACGCACCGTGAACTCTTTTTTGTCGGAATGGACTATAATTTTGATATGGCTGTCGGCGTTATAGGTCACCGGTGTGCCGTCTACTGTAGCCGAAAGGTACTGCATCTTTTTTCCGCGTGTGGCCTCATAGCGCGCACGGGTCAGTTCCACCATCTCCTCGTCGTGATACCAGAACATATCGTGCGGGTCGTCGCTCTCGGTTCCGTCCTCAAGCCAGCGTGAGTACATCACACCTCCTTCCGGCCGAGGTTCAGCCAAGGACTTGGCTATAAACATGGCTATATAGTCCTGTGTCGGCTCGCAGAGGTCGAAGTGGCCGCGGCCGGCATCGCACAGAAAGGAGATGCGGCTGTCGGGATACATCATTCTGAACGCCAGAGCCGGACGCACACGCGCTTCCCACCATTCATATTCGCCTTCGATCATAAGCCCGGGTATGCGGTCGATGTTGCGTGTGCGTCCCCATTCCACATTCTCGCGTCCGTAGCCGCAGAGATTGGTGCGCGGGGCGTCGCCGTGGAAGGAAATGATGCATAGTGTGCGGTCCGGATTCCACGCGGCGAAATTCCAGGGGAATGTGGCCTGCGCCGAGTGCCCGAAAGGTATTACCGGCGCCGATGCTATCTCGGGATGTCCGGTGCTGTCGGCGAGCGCAGCCATTATGCTGTCGAAGCGCTCCTGGCATCCTGTGCTGACATCCCAGTTCTGCGAACCGCTTTGCACGAAGGTCATCGCCACTCCGAGACTGTCCATTGCCGTGCAGAAACGCTCGCTGCGGAACAGCACTTCCTCGGTCATGTTCTGGTGGCAGTATAGTACGGCTTTTACACTGCTCTGTCCGCGAGGCAGACGTATGCATGCTCTTTTGCCGTCCTCACCCGTGACGAAGTCAAAGGTCGGCGTGGCGGCGATAGTGCGGTTGCCTCCGGCAAGCAACATGATGCAGAGAAGTGCGGCGGTGGTGATGAATTTTCGCATTTGTACAGGTTTTTATCGTACAATACGTATTGTAGGCATCTTGTACTTAAAGCGCATGGCGAGAGAGTCCCCTCGCCATGCGCTTTAAGTCGTTACTGTTGGTGCTGTCGTCAGTCGCCCATGGTGCGCAGAAGTTCGTCGTTGTCGCGCGTACGCTCCATGCGGTCTTTCATGAACTCCATGGCTTCCACGCTGTTGCGGTCGCCGAGGAAGCGGCGCAGTATCCACATGCGGTTGAGAGTTTCGGGACGCAGCAGCAGGTCGTCGCGGCGTGTGCTGGATGCCATGATGTCTACGGCGGGGAAGATGCGCTTGTTGGAGAGCTTGCGGTCGAGCTGAAGCTCCATGTTGCCTGTGCCCTTGAACTCCTCGAAGATCACTTCGTCCATCTTCGACGATGTCTCTGTGAGCGCCGTTGCGATTATAGTCAGCGAACCGCCGCCCTCGATGTTGCGTGCGGCACCGAAGAAGCGTTTGGGCTTCTGGAGGGCGTTGGCGTCCACGCCGCCGCTTAGTATCTTGCCGCTGGCCGGCGCGCAGGTGTTGTAGGCACGGGCCAGGCGGGTGATGGAGTCGAGCAGTATCACGACGTCGTGGCCGCATTCCACCATACGTTTGGCTTTCTCGAGCACTATGCCTGCTATACGCACGTGGCGGTCGGCCGGCTCGTCGAATGTGCTGGCGATTACTTCGGCGTTGACGCTGCGCTGCATGTCGGTTACCTCCTCGGGGCGCTCGTCGATGAGCAGGATTATGATATACGTCTCGGGATGATTCTCGGCGATGGCGTTGGCAACATCCTTGAGCAGGAGAGTCTTACCGGTCTTGGGAGGAGCCACTATAAGGCCGCGCTGACCTTTGCCTATGGGTGCGAACATGTCCACGACGCGTGTCGACATGTTGCAGGTGCTTCCGCTGGTGATGTCAAATTTCTCGTTAGGGAACAGCGGGGTGAGGTGCTCGAACGGCACACGGTCGCGGATGAAGTCGAGCGAACGGCCGTTCACGCGCAGCACGTTGGTGAGTATGAAATACTTGTCGTTCTCGCGCGGAGGACGTACCGAGGCTTCAACCACGTCGCCCGTTTTCAGGCCGAAGCTTTTTATCTGCTGCTGCGTGACGTAGATGTCGTCGGGGCTGGGCATATAGTTGAAGTCGCTGGAACGCAGGAATCCGTGACCCTGCGGCTCGATTTCGAGTACACCGGCGGTTTCAAGCAGACCGGAGAAGTCAAATCGTCCGGCCGGATGCTGCATGCGGTCTTTGCGGTTCTTGAACTTCTTGCCCTGTTGCTGCTGCGGCAGCGGCTGACCGGGCTCGGCGATGGTGATGGGCGCCTGGGCCTGTGCTTTCTCAGCCTCCTCGCGCTCGCGCTGGCTGCGGGGCACGAATTTGCGTCCCTCGCTGCGGGGGAAGAATTCGCCGAGGTCGCCGTTGGCTCCGGGGCGGAAGTCACGCCGAGGCTGAGCGTCGGCTGCGGGTTCGCTGGATTCGGGCGTCTGTTCGGGGGCGACAGTTTCAGTATCTTTTACCTCTGTAGCAGGCTCGCTTGCAGCGGCAGGTTCTGCGGCTGCCGGAGTCTCATCCGCAGTGTCCTGTGCGGTAGCGTCCTCCTGTTTGTGCCTTTCCTCAAGTTCTTTTTTGCTTGGACGTCCGCGGCGGCGTTTTGGCGTTTCCGCTGCGGCCTCCGTCGTGGCATTTTTTTTCTCCTCGTCGGGGTTTTCGACTGTCTTCGGAGTCTCGTCGGCAGCCTTTTTCCGCCGTGTGCGCTTTTTCGCTTCCTGGGCGGGAGCCTCGCTTTCAGTCTGGCGGCGACGCTCGGCGCCTGCCGATGCGCGGTCCACGGCCTGCTGATCGAGTATGGTATAAATAAGATCTTGCTTGCTGGTAGTGTCTGTAGTCTTCAGACCCATTTTTTCGGCGACGCCGCGCAGTGCGGCCTCGTCCATCTGGTTCAGTTCGGAAATATTATACATAAAAATGTATGTGGTGATGCTTGAGTATCGGCCCTCGGAAACAGTAATCGGGTATTTCTTCCGGGATTACGGCCTTCATCGCTGCGGTGCAGCGTCTGTTTAGTTAAAAAGGGGGGATGAAAAACAAAGGAGCAGCCACTTTGCGCCTTTGACGGCACAAAATTACTATTCTTTTTTTATTTAACAAAACAAACGGCAAAAAAGTTCCGCGACAACGCTGGAGCATGCGGGAATCTGTCAGGAAATATGCCGGTACATAGCGCGGAAATCCCGCAGCGCGCCGAATACCGTGAGCATGTCGCCGCGTTCCACGGTGATGTCGTCCGCGGCGTCGGCCGTGGGATATATCAGGCGCATCTCATTGCCGGCTATACCGAGAATATTGGTGGATTCTGACCGGCGGCAAAGCGCCACGAGATGCAGACGGAAGTTCGTCTCGAGGTTGAGGTCGGTCACCCGCAGACCTGTGAAGTATTCCGGCACTTCAAAACTCATTACCATGTGGTCGCTGTCCACTTCCATCGACCGCAGACGAGCCCCCAGCTCCATCTCGTGGGCCAGGTCGCGGGCTGCTCTCTGTTCGGGAGTGATTATGCGCGTTATGTTGAATCCTTCCAGAATGGACTCGTGCAGCTTGTCGATAGCGCGGGCATACAGGCATTTCACTCCGGCTTTCTTCAGCAATGCGACTGTGCGCACGCTTGCTCCGAAATTCTCGCCTATTGCCACTATCACGGCGTCCACGTTGCGCAGCGGCAGCACGTTGAGCGACGATTCCTCCGTAGTGTCTATCAGATAGACCGTCGAGATATAGTCCTTGATTTCATCGACATTTGTCTGATTGTTGTCCACGCCTATTACCTCGTGCCCCATTTCCGTGAGGTCGCGCGCGAGATTGCTGCCGTATATTCCGAGTCCTATTACTATATATTTCATGTCGCGGGGGAGAGTTTGTCAGTTTATTATTACGTGTTCTTTCGGGAAAAGTTCGGTGCTGTCGCGCCGCGTGCGCACGAGTCCCATCAGCAGCGACAGGATGCCTACGCGTCCTACGAACATGGCCGTGGACAGCACCACCTTCGAGGCGTCGCTCAGTTCGGCCGTTATTCCGAGCGAAGAACCCACCGTGAATAGCGCCGAAAGCACCTCGAACAGTACGTCGCGCACCGGTAGCTCCGGCTCAAGCACCAGCAGGATGAAGGTGTAGAGCGTATACGCCAGTATGCTGAGGAATACGACGGCATTGGCGCGCCGCACGCTCGGAATGGCTATGCCTCGGTGGCAGGCGCATACGCCTCGGTGGCCGTGGATTACGGACCGAAGGTTCAGCACCGCCACGGCCACCGTGTTCACCTTTATGCCGCCGGCCATCGACTGCGACGCGCCGCCTATCCACATCTGCACCATTACTATCAGCAGCGTTGCCGGCACGAACGCCGAGGGGCTGACCGACGCGAATCCGGCACTGCGCGGCGTGACGGCGTTGAACACGCTCTGCACGCATTTCTGCCACAGCGGCATCCCCTTCAGGGTGTTGTCGTATTCGAGCGCGAAGAATGCCACGCAGCCGAAAAGGAACACGGCAGTCGTGGCGATAAGCACGAGCTTGGTGTTCAGGTCGTACACATGCACGGGGGTAGGGCGTCTGCGTTTCCGCACTCTGTCGGCGAGTGTGCGCAGTCGCAGCAGTATTGCGTCCTTGAAGTTTACGAGAATCGGGAATCCTATGGCTCCGGCTATCACTATGGCCGACACGGCCAGATATATGGTCTGGTCGCCGTTCATGATTGTGGGGTTCGACAGCCCGTCGTGGATATTCGTGAAGCCGGCGTTGCAGAACGCCGACAGACTCAGAAACATCGAGAAGATGATCCGGTCGTGTATGTCGAAGCCGGTCTCCGGCGGCACTGTGAAGTATATCGCCACCGCCCCTATGGCCTCTATGCTCAGCGTGAAGGCGAGTACGTAGAGCAGCGTCGGCAGCAGGGCGTTGAAGCTGCGGCTGTACACCATGTCGCGCAGCATCATCTGGCTGTAGATGCTCTGCGCGCCGCTGAAGAATATTGCGAAGAAGCTTGTGAACGTGAGCACTCCCAGTCCGCCTATCTGTATCAGCAGCGCCAGCACGAGCAGCCCTAAGGGCGTGAACGTGGCCGAGACGTCGATGCTCGACAGGCCGGTGATGCACACGGCCGATGTGCTGACGAACAGCGAGTCGGTATAGCTCAGCGGGACGACGGTACACTTCGGCAGCATCAGCACCAGCGAACCCGTAAGAATGAAGAACAGGAAGCTCGCCGACAGCAGCAGCGACGGGTTGGTGCGCCGGCTCATCAGTTTGAGCGCGCCTGCGCTCAGGGTCAGCAGCGAGTAGGCAGCAAGTGTGCAGAAAAGTATCCAGTGGCTGTACAGCACCGTGTCGAGCCACGGAATCCAGGGATGCTCGGGGCGGGGATATATCCACGGCAGCAGCGTCAGCAGCAGCGCGATGTCGACAATCCATTTGGGCCAGCGCGTGGAGCGCAGCGTCGTGGCGGGATTGAAGACGAGATTATATACCACGTTCACGGCGAAAAGCGCCTGCACGGCCCTCAGGCCGCGCGTCAGCAGTCTTATGTCGCCGGGATTATGGTCGAAGCCCAGATACAGCAGCATGTCGACCACACACAGCAGCGACGCCACCAGCGACAGTGCCCACAGCGTCGACGTGCCGAACCGCAGGGCCGGGGCGAACTTCCTGCGGAAGCGGTCAAAGCGGTACAGCGACAGATGCCCCCTGTAGCGCATCCGCCGCCATATCAGAGCTATGCGTGAGCTCCGCCCCGTCATGCGTATTTATTTCTGTTTGCTGAAACGGAATCCGGCGTAGATGCCGTCGTAGCTCTTCAGCACCTTCGACACGGCCTGCAGGCTGCTCTTGCCGCTTACGTTGGCTATTTTTTCGATAATTGCCACCAGCTTGGTTATGTCGAATGTCAGCAGCAGCGTATTGCCCGTCACCTGCCACTGTGCCTTGTACGAGCCGCCGGCTATCTTTCCGAGGCCCTGCATCTGCAGCGTGCATTCGCCTTTCTCGCCATAGATTATCTTGCCCTTGAAAGTGAGTTTCTTCACTTTCATTGTGTAGGTGGAGTCTTCCGCCACTGTGAAAGTCATGTTCTGAAGTCCCAACTTGTCGTAATACGGCTTTAGCTTGGCCTCTATGGCTGTGCCTGCGGCGGCTCCTCCGAGGTTCTGAAGCGCGTTTTTGCTCTTGAAACTTACGCCCGGACCTGTGTACGTCCACGTGCCGGCGCTGATGGTGGAGGATGTGCCGCCGGTGATGGCCCCTAAGGCTCCCTTGAGTGCGTCGAGTGCGTTTTGCGCTCCGGCTCCGGGAGCCGCAGCGAATGCAAGCAGCACGAGTGCTGCAATAGATAACAATTTTCTCATATTATATTATAGCGTTAAATTTCAAATCCTGCGTCCTCTATCTCCAGCCGCTTGCCGCCGCAGCGCATCACGCGCCCGGGGAAATGGTCGAGGAGCGACAGGTTGTGCGTGGCTACTATCACGGCCGTGCCGTTCTGCGATATGTCGTACAGCCTCCTTATGATCTGCTCTCCCGTCGCTGGGTCCAGGTTGCCGGTGGGCTCGTCGGCCAGAATGAGCTGCGGACTGTTTAGCAGTGCGCGCGCTATCACTATGCGCTGCTGCTCTCCGCCCGAGAGCTCGTGCGGCATCTTGTAGCTCTTGTTGGCCATTCCCACGTCGGTCAGCACCTTGCTGATGCGCTCGTCGCGCTCGCCGGCGTTTTTCCAGCCCGTCGCGCGCAGCACGAAGTCAAGATTGGCGTACACGTTGCGCTCCATCAGCAGCTGGAAGTCCTGGAACACGATGCCTATTTTGCGGCGCAGCATAGGCACCTGTTTGCGCCGCAGCTCCGTGAGGTCGTAGTCGAACACACGCGCCTGACCGGACTCTACGGGTACTTCGCCGTACATCGACTTCAGCAGCGTGGACTTGCCCGAACCCACCGAGCCGATAAGGTAGATGAACTCGCCGGGATTCACGTCGAAATCGACATGCTTGAGCACAACATGCTCTTTCCGCAGCAGCTCTACATCTCTATATTCTATAATGGCTGACATCTCTATTCTTTATTCGTCTGCAAATCTACTAATTTTTTTCGTAATTTTGCGCTGCAAATACTGCGAATCATCATGGCAAGCGTACTTCAGATAGAAAATCTCACCAAAAGCTACGGCGACAGAGTGCTCTTCGCCGACGTCACCTTCGGCATGGAGGAGGGCGACAAGATAGGCATTGTCGCGCGCAACGGTTCAGGCAAATCCACCCTCCTGCGGATAATCTGCGGAGAGGAAGCGGCGGACAGCGGCACCGTGACGTGGCGGCGCGACACCCGCGTTGGTTTTCTGGAGCAGACACCGCACTTCGGCGATGCCGCCACCGTACGCGATGCCGCCATGCAGGGCGCGGCGGAGCACGGAGCTGAGGCGGAGCTTGAATGCGAACGCCTGCTCACGCAGTTCGGATTGCCCGACCATGATGCCTCGCCGGAGAAGCTGTCGGGCGGCCAGCGCAAGCGCGTGGCTCTGGTGCGCACCATTCTCGCCCATCCCGATGTGCTGATGCTGGACGAGCCCACCAACCATCTCGACATTGATGTTATCGAATGGCTGGAGGACTATCTCGGCCGCACACGCTGCACCTTGCTCATGGTGACCCACGACCGCTATTTCCTCGACCGCGTGTGCTCGCGCATCCTGGAGATTGACAATGAGGAGGCGTTCTTCTACGACGGTAATTACGACTATTTCCTGCGCCGTCGCGCCGAGCGCATAGAGGCGCAGCAGGCAGAGGCTGCCCGCGCCCGCAACCTGCTGCGCAAGGAGCAGGACTGGATGAACCGCCAGCCTCAGGCCCGCGCGGGCAAGGCGCGCTACCGCATCGAGCAGTATTACGGCCTGCGCGAACGTGCCCGCGGACGGCGCGCCGAGAAGGAACTTACGCTCGACACACGCTCGGAGCGCATAGGCTCGAAGATTTTCGAGGCTGAGCATATATGCAAGCGCTTTGGCGACAAGGTCATCCTCGACGATTTCAGCTACACGTTCGCCCGTGGCGAGAAGGTGGGCATCGTCGGACCGAACGGGGTAGGTAAGAGCACATTTATAAAGATGCTTCAGGGACTTGTCGCGCAGGACTCGGGCGAGTGGAACGTGGGCGAGACTGTCCGTTTCGGCTATTACAGTCAGGACGGCATAGCTTTCGACCCTGGCATGAAGGTGATAGACGCGGTCACGCGTCTGGCCGAGGAGATAGACGACGGCGACGGTGTGGTGCGTTCGCCTTTGCAATGGCTCCAGCGCTTCCTGTTCTCGCCGGCCGACCAGCAGAAGTATATCTCTACGCTCAGTGGAGGCGAGCGTTGCCACCTGCATCTCGCCACCGTGCTGATGCGCCGACCCAATTTCCTCATACTCGACGAGCCTACCAACGACCTGGACATTATGACCCTCGGCATACTCGAGCAGTATCTCGTCGATTTTGAGGGCTGCGTGATTGTAATCAGCCACGACCGCTTCTTCCTCGACAATATCGTCGACCATATATTTGCCATGCAGGGCGACGGCCGCGTCAAGGATTTCCCGGGCAATTATTCCGACTATCGCCGTTACGTCCGCGACCTTGCACGTCGGGATTCGGCTGCGGCACCGGCTTCTGCGGCACCGGCTCAGAAGCCTAAGACGCAGCGCAAGGAGAAACTGAATTTCCGCGAACGCAAGGAGTTTGAGGCTCTTGACGCGGAGATTGCCGTTCTCACGGCCGAGAAAGAGGCTCTCGCGCAGAAATTCTCTTCCGGCGAGCCCATCGACGATATTGCCGCCATGTCGGCCCGCTTTGCAGAGGTTCAGGAGCTGCTCGACGAAAAGGAAATGCGCTGGCTCGAACTTTCGGAAAAGGCTTGATTACATTATTTTTTTGTCATTGATTTGTAAATATGTTTAAAAATGGTTACAGATTTAAAAATATTTTGTAACTTTGCGCTCCAGAGTAGCTGAATTATGAAACATACGGCAATCACGATTCTTGTATTGGCCATTCTTTCAGCCTGCGGCGGCAACAACGCCGGGAACAGTTCTTTCGTACCTGCACGTCAGGACTGGACGGTGGACGTATATGCTCTGGAGAATTATGATGAAATCATGACTGACTGCATAGCGGCTGCCGACGATAGAATAATGCGCGAGGCATTTCGCTACACCAACAGCACTCCATTGTCCGATACAGCTCGGGTCAACAGAGCGATACGCGACAATATCGAGGTCTTTGATTCGCTCGGGGTCAATGCCGCATGGATGCCGTGCGGCGATTCCGCCAATGTCTCTCTTGTGCTCCTTGATTCCGATGCTTTGTTAAGCGACACCATACATGCCTGTCAGATAACGGATTGTCCGGATGGCGATGAGAGCGTAATGGTGGCTTTCAGTTTCAACAACCGCCACGAGTGGGAATTTTTGACGCGCGCTCGGGTCGGTCACCGTATAGCTGTAGCCGTCAACGGCGAGGTTGTCAATACTCCTGTGGTCAACAGGCCTGTATCAGGTGGTGGCTGTATGGTTGTGGTGCCCGAACATTTAGCACAACGGATTTTTTATGGCGCAGGTCTGAGTATGCGCAAAAATGACTGAACGATTATGAGTGGTTGGCTGACGATTTTATTACTGGTGGTTTCCAACGTCTTCATGACATTTGCCTGGTACGGTCATCTTAAGCTCCAGGAAATGAAAGTGATAGGATCATCAACCCCGTTGTTTGTGGTTATACTTATCTCCTGGGGCATAGCTTTGCTGGAGTATTGCTTCATGGTGCCGGCCAACCGTATAGGCTATCAGGGCAACGGCGGCGCCTTCACGCTCCCGCAGCTCAAGGTGATACAGGAGGCAATAGCTCTGATGGTTTTCGCAGTGTTCACCGTTGTATTCTTCAAAGGCGAAAGCCTGCAATGGAACCACGCCGCAGCCTTCCTCTGCCTTGTCGCCGCCGTCTATTTTGTATTCCTGGAGTAAAAACTAAAAGAATCGCAGCCCGCCTCCCCCTCTTACCTCTAAACTATAAACTATCAACCAAAGAAAAGGGAAGCGCGGGACGCGCGAATCCATGATTAACCCCGCGTGGAGCGCAGCGTAACGCGGGGCAAAGATGCCCTATGCGGCCGAGCCCGGGAGGGGCGGGCTAAAACTCCTCACTCCTCACTCCTCACTCCTCACTCTTCACTGAGCGAAGCGCAATAAAATAATCCCCCAAAACTCATGATTTTCCAAAAATTATGCGTATCTTTGCGCGTGATTTTTGGCCGATTTGCGCGTTTGTGACGTCAAGCGGCTGATTTCTAACGCTTTAAACGAATATGATAAACATCACGTTTCCAGACAATAGCGTCAAGGCTTTTGAGGCCGGTGTGACGCCTCTGCAGGTGGCCGAATCGCTCAGCCCGCAGCTGGCTAAGGAAGTGCTCGCTGCAAGTGTCGACGGGCAGGAGTGGGATCTGTCTCGCCCCATCGAGGCCGATGCCTCGCTCCGTCTCTACAAATGGGACGACCCCGAGGGTAAGCACGCATTCTGGCACTCGTCGGCCCACCTTCTCGCCGAGGCCCTTCAGGAGCTTTTCCCCGGCGTCAAGTTCGGTATCGGTCCGGCTATTGAGAATGGGTTCTACTACGACATCGACCCCAACGGCCATAATATCACCGCGGCCGATTTCCCCGCAATAGAGAAGAAGATGCTTGAGCTTGCACGCACCAAGCACCCCATCGTGCGTCAGGAGATAAGCAAGGCCGATGCCCTGAAGATGTTCGGCGAGCGCGGCGAGGAGTATAAGTGCGAGCTTATCAGCGAACTTGAGGACGGCAAAATCACCACCTACACGCAAGGCGCCTTCACCGATCTCTGCCGCGGTCCGCATCTTCCCGACACAGCGCCCATCAAGGCCGTCAAGATAATAGCTCTCGCAGGTGCCTACTGGCGCGGCGACGCTACCCGCCATCAGCTTGTACGCGTATATGGCATCACGTTCCCCAAACAGAAGATGCTCGACGAGTACAACACTCTGATGGAGGAAGCCAAGAAGCGCGACCACCGCAAGCTCGGCAAGGAGATGGAACTCTTCGCTTTCTCTGCCAACGTAGGCGCAGGTCTGCCCCTGTGGCTCCCGAAAGGCGCCGCACTCCGCGACCGTCTGGAGCAGTTCCTCCGCAAGATTCAGAAACGCTACGGTTATCTTCAGGTCATAACCCCGCATATAGGCAACAAGAATCTTTATGTCACTTCCGGCCACTATGCCAAGTATGGCAAGGATTCTTTCCAGCCCATCCATACCCCGGAGGAGGGCGAGGAATATCTGCTGAAGCCTATGAACTGCCCGCATCACTGCGAGATATACCGCAGCTATCCGCGTTCCTACCGCGACCTGCCGCTGCGTCTTGCCGAGTTCGGCACCGTTTACCGCTACGAGCAGAGTGGCGAGCTCCACGGACTGACGCGAGTGCGCGGCTTTACGCAGGACGATGCCCACATCTTCTGCGCCCCCGAGCAGATCAAGGATGAGTTCCTCAAGGTGATGGACATCATCTTCTACATCTTCAACGCTCTGAAATTCGACAACTTCGAGGCTCAGATCTCGCTGCGCGACCCCAACAACAAGGAGAAATACATCGGCAGCGACGAAAACTGGCACCTCGCCGAGCAGGCTATCATCGACGCCTGCGCCGAAAAGGGCCTTCAGGCCCGCGTGGAACTCGGCGAAGCCGCATTCTATGGCCCGAAACTCGACTTCATGGTTAAGGACGCCATCGGCCGCCGCTGGCAGCTCGGCACCATCCAGGTCGACTATAACCTCCCCGAGCGCTTCCAGCTGGAATACACCGGCGCCGACAATCAGAAGCACCGTCCGGTCATGATACACCGCGCGCCTTTCGGCTCTATGGAGCGTTTCGTCGCCGTGCTGCTCGAGCACACCGCCGGCCATCTTCCTCTCTGGCTCGCGCCGGAGCAGGTGGCAATTCTGCCCATCAGCGAGAAGTTCAACGACTATGCACGCGAGGTCGCACGTCAGCTCGACGAAGCCGACATCCGTGCCACCGTCGACGACCGCAACGAGAAAATCGGCCGCAAGATACGCGACAATCAGCTCCGCCGCATGCCCTACATGCTCATCGTCGGCGAAAAAGAGCAGGAAAATGGCGAAGTCAGCGTAAGAAAATCGGGCGAAGGTGACCTTGGTTCGATGAAAATCGCTACCTTTGCAGAAAATTTGACTCGTGAGGTCAAACAAATGATACAACAATAAAACCCCTGAATGGAGAAAAAACCTTTCCGTCCCGCACCGCGCCCCATGGCGCCCAAACGCCCGGCAGGCGCGGCCAATGGCCCTCGCGGGCCAAGGCGTCCGCCCGAACGTAACGCCTATCCCAACAATATCAACGAGCACATCCGCGCACGCGAGGTGCGACTTGTTGGCGACAACGTCACCCCGGGCATATACTCCATTCAGGAAGCTCAGAAGATAGCCGACGAGCTCGAACTTGACCTGGTGGAAATCTCCGCACAGGTTGAGCCGCCCGTCTGCAAGGTTCTGGACTACCAGAAGTACCTCTATCAGCAGAAGAAAAAAGCCAAGGAAATCAAAGCCAAGGCCACGAAGGTGGTGGTGAAGGAGATTCGTTTCGGACCTCAGACCGATGAGCATGACTACAACTTCAAGCTCAAGCATGCTGTCGGCTTCCTCCAGGAAGGCGCTAAGGTCAAGGCCTACGTGTTCTTCAAGGGCCGTTCCATCCTCTTCAAGGAGCAGGGCGAAGTGCTCCTGCTGCGTTTCGCCAACGACCTCGAGGAATACGGCAAGGTAGAACAGATGCCGCAGCTCGAAGGCAAGCGCATGATTATCATGCTCACGCCCAAGAAAAAGTAAAAAACAATGGTCTTCGTGGCCGCGGGTCGGCCACACAGCATCATTCATGAATTAACCAACATAAAGTAAAACAAATGCCCAAGATTAAGACTAACTCCGGTTCCAAAAAGAGGTTCGCCCTTACCGGATCAGGAAAAATCAAACGTAAACACGCTTTCAAGAGCCACATCTTGACCAAAAAGTCCAAGAAGCAGAAGCGCAACCTCACTCACTTCGGTCTTGTGGACAATCGTGACGAAAGCCGCGTTAAGGAGCTGCTCGGCCTGAAGTAAGCGCCGATGCCTTCACAGGGGACACTTCAGCCCCGCAATTAATTCGTGATTTTTTAATTCTTTCTATCAACCGAGTGTTCCGGCACAAAAGAGCAAAACAGCCGCCGGCGCTCAAAACCATTAAAGAACATGCCAAGATCAGTCAACCACGTCGCTTCGCGTGCACGTCGTAAGAAAGTCCTCAAACTCACCCGCGGCTACTTCGGCTGCCGCCGCAACGTCTGGACCGTAGCAAAAAACACCTGGGAAAAAGGTCTGACCTACGCCTACCGCGACCGCAAGGACAAAAAGCGCAACTTCCGTTCTCTCTGGATTCAGCGCATCAATGCAGCTGCTCGTCTGGAGGACCTCAGCTACAGCAAGCTCATGGGTCTTATCCACAAGGCAGGCATCGAGATCAACCGCAAGGTGCTCGCCGACCTCGCCCTCAACAATCCCGCCGCTTTCAAGGCTATTGTCGACAAGGTGAAGAACGCCTGAACAACGCTTTAGCGACACACTGAGGACAGTACCTCTGTCCCGCAAACACAGCCCCGTTGCCTTCCCGGCAGCGGGGTTTGTTATTCTCTGCCTGCCCATCGGGTGCGGCAAGCTCGGAGCGTTTGCGTCGATTTATAGGGTTTATAAGACTTATTGGACTTATAGGGCTTATCCCTCGCCTAAAATTTTTTTCACCAAAATGCAATTTTTTTCTAACTATCCCTCAGTGAGTTATCCTCGATTTTAACATTTATTAGCTATGAAATGAACCGGGGGGTGGTTCATTTCATAGTCCCAAGGGGTATTTCGTGTTGTAACTTTGCAGCATCATGAAACATTCAAGCACATATCCCTTCCGCCGCTGGTACCGC